>NZ_MWLO01000161.1 GCF_002198735.1 Ideonella sp. A 288 | reverse complement strand
GGCTGGGCGGGCACGTTGCGCCGCGCCGGCTGAGCCCGCACCCACGGGCGGCCGTCGCGCCGGCCTGCGGGCTTTCGACGATGGGCAGCCGGCGGTGGACGGGGTAGCGTGGCAGTTGATCCACTGCACCCGCCACACGCCACCATGCAACTCGATGCTTCCGTTTCCGCCGTCGTCACCGGCGGCGCTTCCGGCCTGGGTGCGGCCACGGCCCGCCGGCTGGCCAGTCGCGGCGTGCGCGTCGCACTGTTCGACCTGAACGCCGAGGCCGGCGAAGCGCTGGCACGCGAACTCGGCGGCGTGTTCTGCCGCGTCGACGTCACCTCCGACGCCGAGGTCGACGCCGCCTTCGCCAAGGCCCGGGCGGCCATCGGCCAAGAGCGCGTGCTCGTCAACTGCGCCGGCACCGGCAACGGCATCAAGACGGCCAGCCGCGACAAGGCCACCGGCGAGATCAAGACCTTCCCGACGCTGAACTTCGACCGCATCCTGCAGATCAACCTGGTCGGCACCTTCCGGTGCATCGCCCGTGCCGCCGCCGGCATGATGACGCTGCCGCCGCTGGCCGACGGCGAGCGCGGCGCCATCGTCAACACCGCCTCGGTGGCGGCGCAGGACGGGCAGATCGGCCAGGCCGCCTACTCGGCCAGCAAGGCCGGCATCGTCGGCATGACGCTGCCCATCGCGCGCGACCTGATGTCCGAGGGCATCCGCGTCAACACCATCCTGCCGGGCATCTTCGCCACGCCGCTGCTGCAGGGCTTGCCGGACAACATCAAGTCGGCGCTGGCCGCGTCGGTGCCCTTCCCGAAGCGCCTGGGCGACCCCGACGAGTACGCCGCGCTGGCCGAGTTCATGCTGACCAATGGCTACTTCAATGGTGAGTGCGTGCGGCTGGACGGCGCCATCCGCATGGCGCCGCGCTGAGCATGGCGCCAGCGGGCCCGGGATCTCGGGGATTGCCCGAGGCCCTAGGGCCGATCTGGATGGCGGCCCCTGGGCCGGCCTCGCAACATCGGCCGAAAGCGGGCGACCATCGGACGCCCCGTGCCAGAAGAACCCCAGGAGACCAGCCCATGATGCAAACCCACGTGCCGGCGGCCGCCTTGATGGCCGCCGTGGGGTGTGCGATGCTGTCGATGTCGACCGGCGTGGCAGCGCAGGACAAGAAGCCGATCGAGCTGCGCTACAGCTCGGGCGCCCCGCCCAAGGGCAACCCCTGGGTGACGCAGATCGAGCGCTTCGCCAAGCATGTCGAGGAAGAGAGCAAGGGCGAGCTGAAGATCCAGCCCTTCCTCAACTCGGCCCTCGGCAGCGAGCAGGACACGGTGCAGCAGGTGGCCCGCGGCCGCATCGACATGGGCGGCTATGCCTCGGGCGCCGCGGCGCTGGTGGTGCCCGAGGTGGCGCTGCTGGTGATGCCCTTCTACTTCCGCAACGTGGCCGAGTTCGACTGCGTGCTCGACAACCACATGACCAAGCCGGTGGCCGAGCTCTACGATAAGAAGGGCGTCAAGTTCCTCGGCTGGACCGAGGTCGGCTCGATCGAGCTGTTCGGCAAGAAGCCCTTCCTGGCGCCTAAGGACCTCAACGGCGCCAAGGCCGCGATCTACGCCAACAAGACGCAATCGCTGTTCTTCTCGTCGCTGGGTGCGTCGCCCACGCCGCTGGGCCTGCCCGAGTGGATCCCGGCGTTCCAGACCGGCATGGCCGACGTGGTGATGACGCCAATCACTTTCGCGCTGCCCTCCGGCCTGACCAAGGTGGCGCCGGTGGCCACGCGCCTGGGCGTGTACGACTCGCCGGCGCTGACGCTGATGAACAAGGCCACCTTCGACAAGCTGCCCAAGCACCTGCAAGACGCGCTGGTGAAGGCGGGCGAGCGCACGCCGTCGTCGCAGTACCGCGCCGAGGTGCGCGGCTTCGAAGGCGTGCTCTACGGCATGCACGAGAAGGCCGGCGGCCAGATCGTGGTGGCCACACAGGAGCAGCGCGACGCCTGGCGCAAGCAGCTCGAGCCGGTGTACCCGAAGATCGTGAAGGAGACCGGCGGCACGTCCGAGGCCTTCTTCGCCACGATGGAAGCCGGTCGCAAGGCCTGCGCCAAGTGACGCGGCGGCCGTGAGCGCGCCGGGCCGCCAGGCGCGAACCCCGGCGCGCGCCGCGCGGAGGGTGGTCTCGTGAGCGCCGACCCCGCCGCACCTGCGCTGGCCCGGCGCGTGGTCGGGCTGTGGCACCGCACCGAGTGCCTGATCGCCGTGTGCGCCTTCGGTTTCATCGCCGTGGTGCTGATTGCCGACGTGGTGGGGCGCGAACTCATCGGCCCGATCTTCCGCGCCTTCGACATCAAGGGCCAGGCCGGCGTGTTCGCCTCGCAGAAGATGAGCGTCTACGCGCTGGTGGTGGGCAGCTTCGTGGGCATCGGCATCGCCACCGCCACCGGCAGCCACCTGCTGCCGCGCATCGGCTTCGGCTGGGTGCCGGCGGCCTGGGGGCCGACGATGAACCGGCTGGCCGACGTCGTCACCGGTGTGTTCATGCTCGGCGTGGCCTGGTACGGCTGGGTCTACGTGCGCTCGACGATGGCGGCCGACCTGCGCGCCCAGGCCTTCGACATCCCGATCTGGCCGATCCAGCTGGCCATCCCGCTGGGCTTCCTGTCGGCCGGCCTGCGCTACTTCTTCTTCGCCGCCTGGCCGGCGCTGCGGCCGCTGCCGCCCGAGTTCCAGGAATGACGATCGTCGCCTTGTTGGCCCTGGTGGCCGTGCTGCTGCTGCTGCGGCAGCCGCTGGTGGTGCTGCTGCTGGCCATCGCCGCCTTCGTCCAGATCGCCTGGGGCAAGGGCCAGCTCGACTACATCCTCGAGGACATGTGGGTGGCGCTCGACAAGGAGCTGATCCTGTCGATCCCGCTGTTCATCCTGTGCGGCAACGTGATGACGCAGGGCAGCACCGCGAAGCGGCTGATCCGCGTGGTGGCCGCCATCACGCGGCCGCTGCCCGGCGGCCTGGCCGTGGCCGCCATCCTGAGCTGCGGCGTGTTCGCGGCGATCTCGGGCTCGTCGATCGTCACCATGCTGGCCATTGGCTCGGTGATGTACCCGGCGATGCGCGCCGCCGGCTACGACAACAAGTTCTCGCTGGGCACGATCATGTCGGGCGGCACCCTGGGCATCGTGATCCCGCCGTCGATCCCGATGATCATCTACGGCCTGGTCACCGAGGCGTCGATCACCGACCTGTTCCTGGCCGGCGTGGGCCCGGGCCTGCTCATCCTGGCCGTCATGTCGGTCTACGCGATGGTGATGTGCCGCCACATGCCCACGCAGTCGTTCGAATGGGGCGAGCTGACCACCGCGCTGCGCGAGGGCGTGTGGGCCATGGCCATGCCTGTGATCCTGCTGGGCGGCATCTACAGCGGCTATTTCACCGCCACCGAGGCCGCGGCCGTGGCGCTGGTGTATGCGATGTTCGTCGAGATGTTCATCCACCGCGAGTTGAAGCCGCGCGACTTCTACAACGTGGTGCTCGAGCAGTCGAAGCTCGGCGGCTCGCTGTTCCCGGTGCTGGCGGTGGCGCTGAGCCTGAACATCGTGCTCATCGAGCACCGGGTGCCGGGCCAGATGGTGGCCTTCATGCAGAGCTTCATCTCCAGCCCGCTGATGTTCATGCTGCTGGTCAACCTGCTGCTGCTGGGCGTGGGCTGCCTGATGACCACCGGCGAGGCCATTCTGATCCTGGCGCCGCTGCTGGCGCCGGTGGCCGAGGCCTACGGCTTCAACAAGGTGGTGTTCGGCATCATCATGATCCTGAACCTCGAGATCGGCTTCCTCACGCCGCCGGTGGGGCTGAACCTGATCGTGGCCATGTCCGCCTTCAAGCAGCCCTTCGGCCTGCTGGTGAAGGCCGCCGTGCCGTTCATCCTGCTGATGATGTTGTGCCTGGCCATGGTGATCTGGCAGCCCTGGATCGCGATGTACCTGGTGGACGGGAAGTTCTAGCGCAGGCCTGCCCGCACCGGCCATGGCCGCCTCAGCGGGTCAGCAAGGCCACCAGCACGTCGGCCGCAGACTCGCACTGCGCGCGTGTCACGTCCAGGTGCGTCACGGCACGCACGGTGCGTGCGCCGAAGGCGTTGACGAGCACGCCGTGCTCGCGGGCGCGGGCGCTGAGGGTTGGCGCGTCGAGCGCCAGAGACGCCGGCAGGTGGAAGACCACGATGTTCGTCTGCACCGTGGACAGGTCCAGCTGCACCGGGGCACCGGCCACCAGGCGCTCGGCGAAGGCCCGCGCGTTGGCATGGTCCTCGGGCAGGCGCGCCAGGTGGTGGTCCAGCGCATGCAGCGCCGCGGCGCTGAAGATGCCGTTTTGCCGCATCGCGCCGCCCATGCGCCGACGGTGCCGGTCGGCCGCGGCGATCAACGACTTCGAGCCTGCCAGCAGCGACCCGCCGGGGGCACCCAATCCCTTGCTGAAGGCCACGGCCACCAGGTCGAAGGGTGCGGCCAGGGCGTCGAGCGCCAGGCCGCTGGCGGCACTGGCATTCCACAGGCGGGCACCGTCCAGGAAGGTGGACAGGCCCAGCTCTTGCGCGACGGCACAGATGCGCAGCACCTCGGGCTGGGGCACCACCACGCCGCCGGCCCGGTTGTGCGTGTTTTCGATCTGCACCAGCGTGGTGGTCGGGAAGATCGCGAAGTTGCGGGGCTTCGTGGCGGCGCGCAGGTCTTCGGCGGTGAACAGGCCACCCTGGCCGATTTCGTGGATCTGCACGCCGGCATTGGCCGCCGCACCGCCCAGCTCGTGCCATGCGGCATGCGATTCGCGGCAGGCCACCACCTCGTCGCCCGGCCGTGTCAGTGTGCGCAGGGCCACCTGGTTGGCCATGGTGCCGGTGGGCAGCCACACGGCGGCTTCCTTGCCCAGCAGTTCGGCCATGCGGGCCTGCAGGCGGTTGGTGCTGGGGTCTTCGCCGTACTGGTCGTCACCGACCGGTGCGCTGGCCATGGCCGCACGCATGGCGTCGGTTGGCCGGGTGACGGTGTCGGAGCGCAGGTCGATCGGTGCGGTCATCGCAGACGTCCAGTGTCATGGCCGGGCGATCGACCCGGAACGACGCTGCGCCATAGGTCGCGAAGGCCAGGCCGCAGTCCGGCCTGCGCGCTGCTGGGCGGGCGGTTCAGGCCCGTGCGGCCCGCAGACGCAGCGAGAACTCTTCCAGCGCAACGATGCCGCTGGCCTCGGCCTTCTTGCACCAGGCCTGCAGGTCGAGCACCAGTTGCTCGGCCGAGACGTTGGTGCGCGTCCAGATCAGGCGCAGTTCCTCGCGCATGGCGACCAGCTTGGCGAGCTGCGGGCTGGCGTCCATCGCGCTGGCCAGTTGCGGCTTCACCTCGTCCGGGATCTTGGCGTCGTCGCGGTGCAGCCAGCGCTTGGCGATCTGCAGATCGGCGGCCACGCGGCTGCCCTTGCCCTGCGCCTGCAGCCGCTCGAGTTCGGTGGCACAGGCGGCGCGCAGTTCCTTGGCGTACTTGGCCATCACCTCGTAACGGTTGGCGATGAGCGCTTCCAGCGTCTTGGAGTCGGCCACCGGCTTCAGTGGGCCGGTCTGCAGTTGCGGGATGGTCTTGCGCACCTTGGCCAGGCCCACCAGTTCCATCAGGCGGATGTAGCCCCATCCGATGTCGAACTCGAAGGGCTTGACCGAGAACTTGGCCGACGTGGGGTAGGTGTGGTGGTTGTTGTGCAGCTCTTCGCCGCCGATGACGATGCCCCAGGGCGACACGTTGGTCGATGCGTCGGCGCTCTCGAAGTTGCGGTAGCCCCACCAGTGGCCCAGGCCATTGATGATGCCGGTGGCCATGATCGGGATCCAGGCCATCTGCACCGCCCAGATGGTCAGGCCGATGGCGCCGAAGATGGCGACGTCCAGGATCAGCATCACGCCCACGCCCTGCCAGCTGAAGCGGGTGTAGAGGTTGCGCTCGATCCAGTCGTCCGGCGTGTTGTGGCCGTACTTGGCGATGGTCTCGGGGATCTTGGCCTCGGCGCGGTACAGCTCCACGCCGGTGAGCAGCAGGGCCTTCAGGCCGCGGGTCTGCGGGCTGTGCGGGTCGTCCACCGTCTCGCATTTGGCGTGGTGCTTGCGGTGCACCGCGACGAACTCCTTGGTGACCATGCCGGTGGTCAGCCACAGCCAGAAGCGGAAGAAGTGCGCCGGCAAGGCGTGCAGTTCGAGCGCCCGGTGCGCCTGCGCCCGGTGCAGGAAGATCGTGACGCCCAGGATCGTGGCATGCGTCATCGCCAGTGCCGCCAGCAGCACCTGCCACCAGGTGGCGGTCGACCACAGGCCATCGGCCAGCCAGTTGACCAATGCGTTGTGGACCACCGAGAAATCGATCATGTGCAGTGCCTTGCCGCCCAAGGAGCGGGCGATGTTTCAATTGTAGGCGTCGACCACCCCGCGTCGATCGGGGGAAATCCACGCCCACACCCGGTCGTGCAGGGCGCCTGGCCCAGCGATCGACGGCTCAGCGCTTCAGCCATCCGGCGGCGAAGAAGCCGTCCGTTCCATGCACATGGGGCCACATGCGCAGATAACCACCCTCGATCAGCTCGGCCGGTCGGCCGATGTGGGCAGCGGCCAGGGCCTTGTCCAGCGGCAAGGGCACGAAGTCGGGGTGCGCTTCGGTGAAGGCGGTGGCGACGTCCTCGTTCTCGGCCCGCAGCAGGCTGCAGGTGGCGTAGACCAGGCGGCCGCCCGGCTTGAGCAGCCGCGCCGCGCTGTCGAGGATGGCCGTCTGCTTGGCCTGCAACTCGACCACGGCCTGCGGGGACTGCCGCCACTTCAGGTCGGGGTTGCGGCGCAGCGTGCCCAGGCCCGAGCAGGGGGCATCGACCAGCACGCGGTCGATCTTGCCGGCCAGGCGCTTGATGCGGTCGTCGCGCTCGTGGGCGATCTGCGCCGGGTGCACGTTCGACAGGCCACTGCGCGCCAGCCGCGGCTTCAGCGACTCGAGCCGGTGGCCCGACACGTCGAAGGCGTACAGCCGGCCGGTGTTGCGCATCGATGCGCCCAGGGCCAGCGTCTTGCCGCCGGCACCGGCGCAGAAGTCGACCACCATCTCGCCGCGCTTGGCGTCGACCATCAGCGCCAGCAACTGGCTGCCTTCGTCCTGCACCTCGACGTCGCCGCGGTTGAACAGCTCGAGCTTGTTCAGCGAGGGCTTGCCGTGGATGCGCAGGCCCCAGGGCGAGAACGGGGTGATCTCGGCCTCGATGCCGGCCGCGGCCAGGTCGGCCTGCACCTGTTCGCGCTTGGCCTTGAGGATGTTGACGCGCAGGTCGAGCGGGGCCTGGGCGTCCATGGCGTCGACCAGCTTCCAGAAGGTCTCGTCGCCGAGTTCCTTGCGCAACTGGCCGGCGAACCAGTCGGGCAGGTTGTGGCGCAGCTTGTCGGAAAAGCCCGCACGGTCGAGGGCCAGCACCTGGGCTTTCCACTGGATCTCCTTCGGGCCGAGCGCGCCGCGCAGCAGGCTGTCGGTGCCCGCCCAGGCCAGGATGGCCAGGCGGCGCTCGAGCGCGCCGGTGCCGCTTTGCGCCAGGTGCAGCATCAGCGGGCGGCGCCGCAGCACGGCGTAGGCGGTCTCGGCCAGCGCGTGGCGCTCGCGCGGGCCCAGTGCGCGGTGGCGGCGGAAGAAGGCAGAGACCATGCTGTCGGCGGGAGCGTCCAGCTTCTGCAACGAGCGCAGCAGTTCAGTGGCCAGGTCGAGCAGGGCGGTAGGATGCATCGGCCCGATTATCCCGCCCAGGCCCCGCATCGACATGACCGACGACCTGCCGCCGCTGCCCGCCACCCCCCTGGGCCGCTATCGCCACTACAAGGGCCTGGACTACGAGCTCATCGGCGTGGCCCGCCACAGCGAGACGCTGGAGCCGCTGGTGGTCTACCGGCCGCTGTACCAGGCCGACGGTGGCTGGTGGGTGCGGCCGCACGCGATGTTCTTCGAGACGGTGGTGATCGACGGCGTGGCGCAGCCGCGCTTCACGCGCGTCGGCTAGGGCCGGTCAGCCCAGCAGCAGCTGAGAGGCACCGTCGGTCTGGTGCACGATGCCGGCGGCGTCCACCTGCAGCCGGCCTTCGACGAACCAGCGCACGGCCAGCGGGTAGATCACGTGCTCGGTGGCCAGCACCCGGTCGGCCAGCGAGTGCTCGTCGTCGCCGGGCTGCACCGGCACCACCGACTGCATCACGATCGGCCCGTGGTCGAGCTGAGGCGTCACGAAGTGCACCGTGGCGCCCACCGCCTTGCAGCCGGCCTCCAGCGCCCGCCGGTGCGTGTGCAGCCCCGGGAAGGCCGGCAGCAGCGACGGGTGGATGTTGAGCAGGCGGCCCGCGTAGCGCTGCACGAAGGCATCGCCCAGGATGCGCATGAAGCCCGCCAGCACCAGCAGGTCGGGGCGGTGGCGGTCGATCTCGGCGGCCAAGGCTTCGTCGAAGGCCTCGCGCGAGGGGTGGGCGCGGTGGTCGACCACCGCGGTGGCGATGCCCTGCGAGGCCGCGAAGTCCAGGCCCGCAGCGCCGGGGCGGTTGGCGATGACCGCGGCCACCTCGGCCGGCCAGCCCTCGGCGGCGCAGCGCTGCACGATGGCCTGCATGTTGCTGCCGCGGCCGGAGACGAGGAGGACGATGCGCTTCATGGCGGGACAGGGGGGTCGGAACGGCGGGCGAGCGGGCTGACGAGCGCGCCGGCGGACGGGCGGGAGGGCGGCGCAGTGGTCAGTTTACGTCTGCGAGAATCCGGGCCTTCACCGAAGCGACCCACCATGCGACAACGCGTTCTCTCTGGCATGCGCCCCACCGGCGCGCTGCACCTCGGCCACTACCACGGCGCCCTGAAGAACTGGGTGAAGCTGCAGCAGGACTACGACTGCTTCTATTTCGTCGCCGACTGGCACGCGCTGACCACGCACTACGAAGACCGCTCGATCATCGAGAAGACCGTCTACGACATGGTCATCGACTGGATCGCCGCGGGGGTGGACCCCGAGCGCGCCACCATCTTCATCCAGAGCCGCCTGCCCGAGCACGCCGAACTGTTCACGCTGCTGGCCATGGGCACGCCGCTGTCCTGGCTGGAGCGCATGCCCACCTACAAGGACCAGATCGAGAAGCTCAAGGACAAGGACCTGGCCACCTACGGCTTCCTGGGCTACCCGCTGCTGCAGGCCGCCGACATCCTGATCTACAAGGCGGCCTTCGTGCCGGTGGGCGAAGACCAGGCGCCGCACGTCGAGATCACCCGCGAGGTGGCGCGCCGCTTCAACCACCTCTACGGCCGCGCCTTCGACCACGACCAGCAGGTGGCCGACGCCCTGGTGCGCCTGGGCAAGGACGACGCCCGCTATGTGGAGAAGCAGCGCAAGGCCTACGGCCAGGACGGCGCCCCCGAGGTGCTGGCCCGGGGCGAATCGGTGGTGCGCAAGGCGCAGGCCGCCGGCGCCATCGACAGCGACACCGCCGAGCTGCTGCTGGGCCACCTGAAGGGCGCCGGCAAGAGCGTGCTCACCGAACCCGGCGTGCTGCTCACCGAGACCAGCAAGCTGCCGGGCCTGGACGGCGACAAGATGAGCAAGAGCCGCGGCAACGCCATTGACATGCGCGAAGAGCCGGCGATGGTCACGCAGAAGGTGCGCCGCATGCCCACCGACCCGCAGCGCGTGCGCCGCACCGACATCGGCGACCCCGACCGCTGCCCGGTGTGGAAGTTCCACCAGGTCTACTCGGACGAGCCCACCCGCGAATGGGCCGCCCATGGCTGCCGCACCGCCGGCATCGGCTGCCTCGACTGCAAGCAGCCCGTGATCGACGCCATCCTGAAGGAGCAGCAGCCCTGGCGCGAGCGCGCCGAGGCCTACCTGACCAACCCCAAGCAGGTGCACTGGATCGTCGAGATGGGCACCGAGCGCGCGCGAACCGTGGCCCGGCAGACGATGAAGGACGTGCGCGAGGCGATGGGCCTCAACTACTGACGGAGCAGTTCGCCGCCCGGGGCTGCCAAGGCCCCCGGCCCGTCAGGGGCCCAGCGGCGCGAAGGTGGACACGTCCTTGCCGCCGTAGGTCTGCACGCGGTTGCGGCCGGCCCGCTTGGCGGCGTACAGCGCCTTGTCGGCGCGGCCATACAGGTGGTCGGGGCTCACGGTGTCATCGGGCGTGGCCACCGCAATGCCGGCCGACAGCGTGACACGCACGGGTTGAGCCCGGTCATCGATGATGGGCATGGCCTCGACGGCGGCGCGGATCTTCTCGGTCAGGCGCATGGCGCCGGGCAGGTCGGTGCCGGGCAGCACCAGGCCGAACTCCTCGCCGCCGGTGCGCCCCAGCACGTCGGACTGGCGCAGGCAGTCGCGGATCGTGCGTGCCGTCATGCGCAGCGTGGTGTCGCCGGTGCGGTGGCCGTGGCGGTCGTTGATCTTCTTGAAGTGGTCGAGGTCGAGCAGCACGAAGGTCACCGGCGCGCCGATGCGGCGACCGCGCTGGAGTTCGTGCACCAGCATCGCGTCGGTGGTGGCGCGGTTGACGCAGCCGGTCAGGCCGTCGGTGGTGGCCAGCGCCTCGAGCTGGCTGGCGACGCGCTCGAACACCGCCAGCACGAAGCCGACGCCGGCGCCCATCATGCACATGAAGGCCATCAGGAAGGTCAGGCCCTGGCCCAGGCTGGCCTGCATGAGGTCGGTGTACTCGAGCGGGTGCGTCCAGCTGTGCGCTGCACGCACCAGCAGCGCGGCCACCGCCAGGGCCATGGTGACGGCCACGGTGCGCAAGGAGCGTTCGGCGCGCCAGCCGTACTGCACGATCAGCACGACGCACGGCACCAGGATCGCCGCGAACACCAGCGACAGCACCGACGTGCGCTGGTTCAACGGCCACCCCAGCATCGCCACGATGCCCAGCGGCGCGATGACCATGCCGGCCGTCATCCACAGGCGGTTGACCGGGCGGCCCAGCAGCCGATGCAAGGCGCTGTTGTAGTGCAGCATCCCGATGCAGATCAGGCTGTTGCCGGCCACCACCGAGAGCCACATCGGGATCACCGGCCGCAGCGCCAGCGCGCAGAACCCGGCCAGCAGGGCCCAGCAGCCGATCGTCCAGATGCGCAACTCGGGACGGTTGCGCAGACGTGGCAGCGACACCGCCAGCTCGAGCGTGAGCAGCAGGAAGCCCAGCAGCAGGGCCAGGATCAGGGTGGGGACGTGCAGGGTCATGGGAGTGAACGGCCATGGTAACGGCCGATGGCCTGAGGCCTCAATCCCCACGCTTCGCGTGGGCACGCCGGGTCGCCGCCTTGTGGCGCACTTTCCACTGCGCCACCTCGGCCGCCCGTTCCAGCGCGCTGCGCGAGTCGCGCATCGATTCGCGCAGCAGCTTGTGGTAGTTGCGCAGGCGCTCCGGCGAAACGGCCTCGCGCACGGCGCAACCGGGCTCGGTCGTGTGGCGGCAGTCGCGGAAGCGGCAGCGCTCGGCCCACTGGGCGATGTCGCCGAAGGTGGCGGCCAGGTCGTCCTCGTCGGTCACGTCCAGGCGCAGGGCGCGCAGGCCCGGTGTGTCGATGATGCAGCCGCCCTGCGCCGCCAGCTGCAGCGTGCGCACCGTGGTGGTGTGGCGGCCCCGGCTGTCGTCCTCGCGCACCGGGCCGGTGTCCTGGCGTTGATCGGCCAGCAGGGTGTTGGTGAGCGTGCTCTTGCCGGCGCCGCTGGAGCCCAGCAGCACCACGGTGCGGCCCGACCCGAGCCAGGGCGACAGCACCTGCGCCGCGTGGGCGTCTCGCCCGTCCGCGGCAAATGCCGGCACCTGCGCCGGCAGCACGCCGCGGGCGTCGGCCAGCCGATCGTGCACGGCGCCGTCGCCCAGGCTGTCGGCCTTGGTCAGCATCAGCACCGCGGCCACACCGGACAACTGCGCCAGCGCCAGGTAGCGCTCGAGCCGGCGCAGGTTGAAGTCGTGGTCCAGGCCCATCACGAGCACCGCCGTGTCGACGTTGGCCACCAGCACCTGGCGCTGCACGCCGCCGCGGCCGTCGTGGGTGCGCCGGGCAACGACGCTGTGTCGGGGCAGCAGCTCGCTGGCCAGCCAGCCCGGGCTGCCGTGCGGCCGGGCCAGCACCCAGTCGCCCACAGCCAGGGCATCGTGCTGCGCCGCGGTGGCCTCGGCCAGCGGTCGGCTCAGCCCGGCCCGGTGCGTGTCGTGGCCATCGTGCAGCAGCAGGTGATCGCGTTGCACTTCGACGACGCGCATCGGCCGCAGGCCATCGGCGCCGGCCCGGTCGAGATCGGTGGGGGAGAGCGCGCCTGTCCAGCCGAGGCGGCCGAGCGCGGTGAGATCGAGGAAACCGTTCATGTCGGTCGAACCATCCATGCGAAGGCGGTGCCGGCACGCGGCACCAGGCAGCCCCGCGTGAACTCACGCGGTGGCCAAGGCAGGGGGAAGGTCGGGACGGACGCGCGCCGAGGGGCGGCGCGTGAGAACGGGAACCGGCGGAACCGGCGACCGGCCAGCAGGCGCTAAGGCGTCAGCGCGGGCGGCCCGACAGGGGGGCTTGGGCAATCGGCGTCATGGCAGCCTCCTGGGGTCGGTGTCGAGAGGACTGGAAGTGTGCGGCGGGCGCCACACCGCCGTCAAGCGCCGGGAGCCCGTGGCGTCCACCGTGTGAAGGATCTCGATTGACGGCATTTCCTATACCTGTTCGGTGCAACCGGGATAAGTAAAAACCCTATACTGCACCGCAGCAAGACCCGCTTCGGGTCGCGCAGCAGATTGGAAAACACCATGTCCTCCGCTTCGATGAGCTTCGGTCGCCCCACTCGGATCACGATTCCGCGCGGGTCGCTCTGGTTCGCCAACATGGCGGCCGCCCTGATCAACGGCATCCGCCGCATCGACCGCTGGCAGCTCGCGCACCGCCAGAACGAGCCGCAGACGCCCGAGGAAGTGCTGGCCTGGGCCAGCCGCATCGAGGCGTCGGACCCCAGTTTCGCCGCCGACCTGCGTGGCGCGGTGCAGCGGTCGAACAGCCAGAGCGGCCACTGAGCCCTCCGGGGCTGGCCGCACCCAGGGGGCGGCCTGCCTCCCGCGGCGTCCCAGACGCCGCGGCCCTGCCGACGTCGTCCGGCCCCTGATCGCTCTCGCGGGTTGGCCACCTGGTCGTGCCGGGTTCGCCAGGGCTCGCATGGCGGGCGAACGGCGGCAGAATGTGTGCGTCATGCCTCAGCAATGTCGCGACGGGAGGCTCAAAGCCGTCCTGCCGCCGCCGATACCCAGAGATGGTTCACGCACAAGCCCCGACGATCGAACAGCCCCGCCTGGCCCGACGCTCCCTGCTGCGCTGGGGGCTGGCCGGTGTGGCGGGCCTGGCCGGTTCGGCGGGACTGAGCGGCTGCGCCACGCCGCGGACGGCGGCCTTGCCGGCCCTTCCGGTCGATGGTCCCGCGCCGCCGCCGGCCGATGCCGTGGCGCCGTTTTCTGCCGGTTCGGCGGGTGGCCTGCCACCCGGCTGGCAGCCCTATGTGATGCGCCGCGATCGCAGCACCACCCACTATGCGCTGGTCGACGAAGGTCGGTCGCCGGTGCTGCGGGCCCATGCCTCATCGTCCACCAGTGGCCTGCGCTGCCCCGTCGACATCGACCCGCAGCGCCAGGGCGTGCTGCGCTTCAGCTGGCGCGTGCCGCGCGCGCCGGTGGGCGCGACGGTGGCCGACCCGCACCTCGATGACAGCCCGGCCCGTGTGATCCTGGCCTTCGACGGCGACATC
The DNA here is from genome assembly GCF_002198735.1 of Ideonella sp. A 288. Classification (GTDB taxonomy): domain Bacteria; phylum Pseudomonadota; class Gammaproteobacteria; order Burkholderiales; family Burkholderiaceae_C; genus Pseudaquabacterium. Next base: position 66,199 of record NZ_MWLO01000161.1, on the reverse strand, counting down.
GCCCGCCTGTCGGTGCGCGAGCGGCTGTTCTACGAGCAGGTGGAACTGTTCACCGGCCACCGCCTGCCCTATGCGACGCTGATGTACGTGTGGGACAGCCAGGTGCCCCCGGGCACGGTGATCGTCAACCACCGCACCAGCCGCATCCGCTACCTCACGGTCGAGAGCGGCGACGCGCGCACCGGCCCCTGGCGCCACCATCAGCGCGACGTGGTGGCCGACTACGCCAAGGTCTTCGGCGAGGCGCCGGGCCGCATCGACAGCGTCGGCGTGCTCACCGACAGCGAAGCGCTCAAGCTCGACCTCGAGGCCTTCTACGGCGACATCACGCTGACCGCCGCCTGAGCGCTGTCGCGTTCAATCCGGCCGTGTCGCCACGGCCACTGCGGCCAGCGGCAGGACCGCGCTCGCCGCCAGCCCGGGCTCGGCCCGGCGCAGGTCCAGCCGGCCGCCGTGCGACCGGGCCACCAGGCGGCACAGGTACAGCCCCAGGCCGACGCCGCCACGGTCGCGCGTGCGCGCGGCGTCGGGCCGGTAGAACGGCTCGGCCAGGCGCGCCAGTTGCGCGGCCTCGACGCCGGGGCCGTGGTCGCGCACGGTCAGCGTCAGCGCGTCGGCATCGACGCGTGTGCTCAGCACCGGCGGCCGTGCCGCGTCGGCGCCATGCCGCAATGCGTTGTCCAGCAGGTTGCGCACCAGCAACTGCACCCGGGCCGGGTCGAGCATCAGGGCCGGCACGGCAGGGTCCAGGTCCAGCGTCACGGCCTGGCCGGCAAACTGAGCGTCCACCAGCTCGCGCACCAGGCGGTTCAGGTCGGTGGGCTCGCAGTGCAGCGTGGCCCGGCCGCCGGTGAGCCGCTCGCCTTCCAGCAGGCCGGCGATCAGGTCGCGCATCTGAGCCAGATCTCGCAGCAGCGCCTGGCGTTCGGGGCTGTCGTCCAGCAGTTCGGTGTTGAGGCGGGCGCGGGTCAGCGGCGAGCGCAGTTCGTGGCTGATGGCCAGCAGCAGGCCGCGCTGGCCTTCGAGCATGCGCTGCAGGCCGCCGGCCATCGCGTTGACCTGGTCGGCCAGTTCGCCCAGCTCGTCGCGGCGGCGCTTCGGGATCGGCTGGCTGAAGTCGCCGGCCTCGTAGCGCCGGGCGCCGGCGCGGATGTCGTTCAGCGGCCGGAACAGCCGGTGCACGGTGAGGTAGGCCGCGCCGGTCAGCGCCAGCAGCGCGGCCAGCGTCAGGCCGCCGAACCAGCGCGGCCGCTCGTCGGCCCAGCGCCAGGCGTCCAGCCCGAAACGCAGCTCGTGGCCGTCGGCGGTGTGGCGGGTGAGCAGGGCGCGCCAGGCGGGGTCGTGCGGGCCGTCGCGCCGCGACGGGCGCGAGGCCCACTGCAGCCGCGGGCCCTGGACGGCCACCGACACCGGCAGCCGCTGCGCCAGCGCCTGGGCGCGGGCCAGGTCGGGCGGGTCGCCCACCTCGGCGGCCAGCCGGTCGATGTAGTCGGCCACCAGCGGCCGCACCAGTTCGCGCCAGCCGGTGGAGAAGACCTCGCGCGTGCCGGCGACGAACACCAGCGTCGTGCCCAGCGCCAGCGCCAGGAACAGCGCGACCAGCCGCCACTGCAGCGAATGGCGCAGCGAATGGCGCAGCGAATGCCGCAGCGCGCGCCAGCCGTGCCGGCGGCCCGGCTGGGAGGACGCGGCGGGCGCCTGTGCCGCCGTCATCCCGCCCGTCCCGCGGCAAAGGCATAGCCCGCGTTGCGCAGCGTCTTGATGCACTGCAGCGGCTCCAGCTTGCGCCGCAGCCGGCTCACCAGGATGTCCACCGCGCGGGTGTGCAGGTCGGCCTCGCGGCCGCGCAGGCGGTTGAGGATGTCGTCGCGGCTCCACACCTTGTTCGGCTCGCGCGCCAGCATCAGCAGCAGTTCGAACTCGGTGCCGGTGAGGGCCAGCACCTCACCCCGGCGCCGCACCTCGCGCCGCTCGACGTCGATGTCCAGGCCGTCGAAGCGCAGTACCTGCGACAACGCGTCCGGCGCGGTCGGCCGCGCGCGCCGCAGGATGGTCTGCAGCCTCGCCGCCAGTTCGCGCGGCTCGAACGGCTTGGGCAGGTAGTCGTCGGCGCCGAGTTCCAGCCCGACGACGCGGTCGGTGAGGTCGCCGCGGGCGGTGAGCATCAGCACCGGGATGTCGCTGTCGCGGCGGATGCGCCGGCACAGCTCGAAGCCGTCCATCTCCGGCAGCATCACGTCCAGGATCACCGCGTCGATGCCGCCTTCGGCCAGCCGCGCCAGGCCGTCGCTGGGGCGCAGCGCGGACACCAGCTCGAAGTCGAAGCGCCGCAGGTACGCGGCCAGCGGTGGCGCGAGGTGCTCGTCGTCGTCGATCAGCAGCAGTCGGTGCATGGCTGGGGGGACTTGAAGCGGGGGCAGGGCGCATGCTCGCACACGCGCCCTGGTTTCAAGTGCCGGCGCCTGCCGGCGGGATCAGCCGCGCCAGCCGCGGTGGCCGCGGCCGCGGGCCATGAAGTCGCGCACCTTCTGCTGCTGCTCGGGCTTCAGGCTGTCGTAGAAGTCGGCCATCGCCGTGACGACGGCGGGCGACTTGTCGCGCACCGCGGCGGTCTTGGACTCGATCAGCGACTGGGCCTTGGCCCGGTCGAACTGCGCGCCGGCCACCAGCGACTGCAACTCGGCCCGCGGCTCGGTGCCGCCGGCCATCAGCGCGGCGCGCTGGGCCTTCACCGCGTCGGCCAGCGTGCCCAGCTTGGCCTTCTGCGCCTCGTCGAGCGACAGTTCGCGCGTGGCCTTGTCGATGATGCGCTCGCGCATCTGCGCCGAATCGGCTTCGGACATGCTCCAGCCGCCGGGGCCGTGCGGGCGGTGTGAGCAGGCGGCCAGGCCGCCGAACAGCACGCTGGCGCCGAACAGGCCGATGAGGGTGCGCTTGATCCAGGGTGTCATGGTGAACCTTCGTGAGGTCGGGTTGAACATGTCGCCATGGTCGGCCTTGGCGGCCCCGGTGTCCTTTCGCCGCGGTATCGCCGTGTATCGTTTCATGTCGCCGCTATGCTCGGTGTGTGAAGCCCCTGCCGCCGCTGATCCACCTCGACGACGCGATCATCGTGGCCGACAAGCCCGCCGGCCTGCTGGCCGTGCCCGGCCGCGGTGCCGACAAGGCCGACTGCCTGGCGGCCCGGGTGCAGGCGGTGCACGCCGACGCGCAGGTGGTGCACCGGCTCGACATGGCCACCTCGGGCCTGATGCTGATGGCCCGCGGTGCCGACCTGCAGCGCCAGTTGTCGATGGCCTTCGCCCAGCGGCGCATCGACAAGGTCTACGTGGCGGTGGTCGACGGCCTGCTGGCGGACGACGCCGGCGAGATCGACCTGCCCATCGGTGCCGACTGGCTGCAGCGCCCGCGGCGCCAGGTGGACCGCCTGGCCGGCAAGCCGTCGTTGACCTGCTGGCGCGTGCTGGGGCGCGACCTCGCCGCCGGCCGCACCCGGCTGTCGCTGGAACCGGTCACCGGGCGCACGCACCAGTTGCGCGTGCACCTGTCGGCCATCGGCCATGCGATCGTCGGCGATGCGCTGTATGCGTCGCCGGACGTGGCCGCCGCGGCGCCCCGCCTGCTGCTGCACGCCTGCCACCTGTCGCTCGAGCACCCGGTGCAGCGCACGCGCTGCCGATTCGACAGCCCGGCGCCGTTCTGAGCCCGCCACCCATCCGACCGTCACCCATGCGCCAACCCGTTCCGCTGCCCCAGGCCTATCGACTGCTGAACCACGGCCCTACGGTGCTCGTCAGCGCCGCCCACGGCGGCCAGCGCAACCTGATGGCCGCGGCCTGGGCCATGCCGCTGGATTTCGATCCGCCCAAGGTGGCGGTGGTGGTCGACAGGAGCACCTTCACCCGCGGGCTGATCGAGGCCAGCGGCAGCTTCGCGCTGCAGGTGCCCTGCGCGGCGCAGGCCGACCTGGTCACCACCGTCGGCAACACGTCTGGCCGGCCGCTGGCCGAGGCCGGCACCGACAAGTTCGTGGTGCACGGCATCGGCTGTTTCGACGCCAAACTCATCGATGCGCCGCTGGTGGACGGCTGCGTGGCCTGGCTCGAATGCCGCGTCATCGCCTGGCCCGACCTGCAGCGCGCGCACGACCTGTTCCTGGCCGAGGTGGTGGCGGCGCAGGCCGACGACCGCGTGTTCTCGGCCGGCCGCTGGCACTTCGACCGGGCCGATGCGGCGCTGCGCACCCTGCACCACACCAGCGGCGGGGCCTACCTGCTGCCCGGCGAGGCGGTGCTGGGGCGGGTGATCGACCCGAAATGAGCCGACGAGGCTAACGCGCCACCGCCGAGGCCGCCAGCGGCGCCCGCAGCCTTGATTCGAAGTCGCGTGGCGCCACGTACTGCAGCACGCCGCGGCTGGTGGCCGACGCGGCCACGGCCACCGACAGGCCGCGCTCGGGGTACAGCAGCACGCGCGAGCCGTCGCTCTGCTCCACCGTCTGGGCCGGCGCGCCGAAGCGCTGCCGCACGTCGGCCTCGCCCAGCTTCACCGCGGGCACGAAGCTCAGGCCGGCGATGCGCGCGGCGCGGGCCTCGGGCAGGGCGTCGGCGGGCAGGCCGAAGCGGCGCACACCACCTTCCATCGGTTCGGACTTCGACGACTGCTCGCGCCAGCGCAGCAGCGTGGACGCCGGCACGTCGAACGACAGCACCAGCCGCCCGCTGACGAAGCCGGCACTGAACGGGTCGACCAGCGCCTCCAGCACGCCGGCCTCGCCCAGCCGCGCCACCAGCGCCGTCTGCAGGTTGTCGCCGAAGCGGGCCTGCGCATCGGCCAGCGTGTCGCGGCCCAGCGCCAGGCCGAACACGGCCAGCGTGCCATCGGGCCGCGCCTCGGCCTGCCAGGGCAGTTGCTGCTCCGTCGCGGCGGGTGCGGGCGGGGCCCCGCGGCCCATGTGCAGCAGCGGGAACAGGAAGGCGACCAGCAGCACGGCCAGGCCGGCGCCGAGCGCGATCACGATGGGGTGTTTCATGGCGGCCATTGTCGCGGACGCGCGTCGCGTTGCCCTTATGCTGCCGGGCATGAACACCCACCTCACCATCGTCACCGGCTCGTCGCGCGGCGTCGGCGCCGCCCTGGTGGCCGAACTGCTGCAACCCGGCCACGCCGTGCTGGGCCTGGCGCGCCAGCGCAACGACGCGCTGCAGGCGCGCGCCGAGGCCGCGGGCGCGTCGCTCACCCAGTGGCAGGTCGACCTGGCCGAGCCCGGCCCGGTGGCCGAGCGCCTGATCGCCTGGCTGTCGGGCCAGGCCCCGGCCGGCCTGGCCAGCGTCACACTGATCAACAACGCCGGCGTCGTCAGCACCCCGGCGCCGCTGGGCCGGGCGCCGCTGGCCGAGTTGTCGACCGCGCTGCGCGTGGGGCTGGAGGCGGCGCTGCTGCTGACCGCCGCCTTCCTGCAGGCCACCGACGGGTGGACCATGCCGCGCCGCGTGCTCAACGTCTCGTCCGGCCTGGGCCGCCGCGCGATGGCCGGCAGCGCGGCCTATTGCGCCGCCAAGGCCGGCATGGACCACTTCACCCGCGCGGTGGCGCTGGAGCAGGCGGCGCGGCCGCACGGCGCGCGCGTGGTGTCGATGGCGCCGGGCGTCATCGACACCGACATGCAGGTGCAGTTGCGCAGCGCCGATGCGGCGCTGTTCCCCGAACGCGAGCGCTTCGCCAAGCTGCAGGCCGACGGCCTGTTGCTCAGCCCGCAGGCCTGTGCGCAGATGCTGCTGGCCCGCCTGGCGCGTGCCGACTTCGGCGACGAGCCGGTGGCCGACATCCGCGACGCGGCCTGAGCATTGCGCCGGCGGCCGTTGCAGACCCCCATGACCCTGTCCGGCCTGATCGGCGGCTTCGTGCGCCGCCATTGGCCCGCCTATGCCTCGGCGGCGGCGATGCTGGCGGCCATCGCGCTGCTGGGGGTGTGGCTGCCGCGGCAGGTGGGCGCGATGGTCGACGGGCTGGTGGCGCAGCGCCTGGTCGGCCCCGCGCTGTGGCGCGAGGTGGCCTGGCTGCTGGCCGCCGGCGTGGTGATCTACGGCCTGCGCGTGGCCTGGCGCATCCAGCTCTACGCCACCTCGTACCGCCTGGGCGTCGAGCTGCGCGTGCGCCTGTACGACCGCCTGATGCGGCAGGGGCCGCAGTTCTTCCAGCAGCGCCGCACCGGCGACCTGATGGCGCTGGCCACCAACGACGTCGACACGGTCGAGATGGCGGCCGGCGAAGCCCTGCTGGCCGGCTTCGACGGCACGCTGACGCTGGCGCTGGTGGTGGCCACGATGACGCTGGGCGTCGACTGGCGGCTGGCGCTGGTGGTGCTGATGCCCTTCCCGGCGATGGCGCTGGCCTTCTGGTGGATCTCGGGCCACATGCACGAGGCCTCGCACCAGGCGCTGTCCGCCTTCGGTGCGCTGAACGACCAGGTGCAGGAATCGTTCTCCGGCGTGCGCACGTTGCGCTCGCTGGGCCTCGAATCACGCAACGCCACGCAGTTTGCCGGCCTGGCCGGCCGCGCCGCCGACACCAGCCTGTCGGCGCAGCGCTGGGAGGCCGCCTACGAGCCCGCGGTGGGACTGACGCTGAGCACCGCGGTGGCGCTGTCGCTGGGTTTCGGCGGCTGGCTGGTGTGGCATGGGCAGATGACGGTGGGCCAGCTCACCAGCTTCGGCATGTACCTGGGCCAGCTGATCTGGCCGATGTTCGCCGCCGGCTGGGTGCTGAGCCTGGTCGAGCGCGGCCGCGCCGCCTGGGCGCGGCTGGCGCCGGTGCTCGAAGCCCCGCTGTCGGTGGACGACGACGGCGTGCATGCCGCGGCACCGTCGGGCACCATCGCCTGGCAGCAGGTGGGCTTCACCTACCCCGGCCAGACCGAGCCGGCGCTCGACGGCGTGTCGGTGACGCTGGAGCCCGGTCGCACGCTCGGCGTGGTCGGCCCCACCGGCTCGGGCAAGAGCACGCTGCTGAAGCTGCTGCTGCGGCAGTGGACGCCGGCCACGGGCGCCCTCCACTGGGGCGGCGTGCCGCTGCACGAGCTGCCGGTGACGGCGCTGCGGCGCCAGGTGGCCTGGGTGGCGCAGGAGCCCTTCCTGTTCTCGGCCAGCGTGGCCGAGAACATCGCGCTGGCGCGTCCGGACGCCACGCGCGCGCAGATCGAGGCGGCGGCGCGCCTGGCCGCGGTGCACGACGACATCGCCCACCTGCCGCAGGGCTACGACACGCCGGTGGGCGAGCGTGGCATCACGCTGTCGGGCGGCCAGCGCCAGCGCGTGGCCATCGCCCGCGCGCTGCTGGCCGAGGCGCCGCTGCTGCTGCTGGACGACGCGCTGTCGGCGGTGGACACCGACACCGAGGCGCGCATCCTGGCCGCGCTGCGCGGCCAGCGGCGCGGGCGCAGCGTGGTCGTGGTCAGCCACCGGTTGTCGGCGCTGGTGGACGCCGACGAGATCGTCGTGCTGCGCCACGGCCGCCTCACCGAGCGCGGCACCCACGCCGAGCTGCTGGCGCTGGGCGGCTGGTACGCAACGCAGTGGCGGGTGCAGCAGCTGGAGGCCTCGCTCGATGCCGACTGAATCGAAGGCGGGTGAATCGGCGGCGGGTGAGGCGGCGGCGGACGCCCCGGGCGCACCATCCACGCCGCTCACGGCGGCCACGGCGGCGGCCCAGCGCCGCGCCGCCCGGGCGCTGCTGTGGCGGGCCGCGCGGCCCGAGATCGGCGCGCTGCGCCGGGCCGTGCCCTGGCTGATGCTGGCCGCGGCGCTGGAGGCCGCCGGCCCGGTGCTGGGCAAGGCCTTCATCGACCGCCACCTGCTGCCGCGCGACGCCGACCTGTGGGCCATCGCCGGCCTGCTGCTGGGGGCCTGGCTCACCGGCTGCGCGGCCACCTGGGTGCGCTACCGCCAGTTGCTGCGACTGTCCGGCGTGGCCATGCGCTCGGTGCAGCGCATCCGCGAGGCGGTCTACGGCCATGTGCTGCGGCTGCCCATGGCCTTCTTCGACCGCGCCATCACCGGCCAGTTGGTCAGCCGCGTCACCAACGACACCGAGGCGGTGAAGATGCTGTACGTGCAGGTGCTGTTCGTCGGCCTGGACAGCGTGATCATGCTGGTCGGCATGATGGCCGCGATGGCTTGGCTCGATGCGCAGCTGATGCTCATCGTCGCGCTGCTGGTGCCTGCGGTGGTGGGCATCGTCTGGCTGTACCAGCGGCTGTCGGCGCCGGCGGTGACGCGGGCGCGGTCGTTGCGCAGCGACATCAATGCCCAGGCGGCCGAGTCGATCGCCGGCATGGCCACGGTGCAGGCCTGCGTGGCCGAAGGCGCCTTCCGCGAGCGCTTCGCCAGCGTCAACGAGGCGCACTACCGGGCCCGGCTCGACGAGATGCGCGCCAACGCCTGGCTGCTGCGGCCGGCGCTCGATTTCCTCAACGTGGCGATGATCGCCGCGGTGATCGCGGTGTTCGGGCTGCGCAGCGCGGGCGGCGCGCTGGGCGCGGCCGAGGTGGGCGTGCTGTATGCCTTCGTCGCCTACATCGCACGGGTGGTGGAGCCGCTCATCCAGATCACCATGCAGTTCTCGCAGGTGCAGCAGGCGGTGGTGTCGGCGGCGCGGGTGAACACGCTGCTCGACGAGGCCGAGGCACCGCAGGCCACGGCCGATGGCCGCGTGAGCGCCGGCCGGCTGACGGTGCGCGGGCTGGACTTCGCCTACCAGCCGGGCCGCCCGGTGCTGCACGGCATCGACCTCGAGGTGCCGCCCGGCCGCTTCGTCGGCCTGGTCGGCCACACCGGCAGCGGCAAGAGCACCTTGCTCGCGCTGATCCTGCGCTATTACGAGGCGCCCCCCGGCACGCTGCTGATCGACGGCCAGGCGCCCGGCGCCATCGGCCAGGAGGACTTCCGGCAGGCCGTGGGCCTGGTGCTGCAGGACCCCTTCCTGCTGGCCGCCAGCGCCCGCGAGAACATCGCGATGGGCCGACTCATCACCAGCGCACAGGTCGAGGCCGCGGCGCGCGCCGCCGGCGTGCACGGGGTGATCGAGCGGCTGGAACACGGCTACGACACGCCGCTGGGCGAAGGCGGCGCACGGCTGTCGGTGGGTGAGAAGCAACTCGTCGCGCTGGCCCGCGCGCTGGCCGGCCAGCCGCGCCTGCTGCTGCTCGACGAGGCCACCTCGCACATCGACAGCGGCACCGAGGCGGTGGTGCAGCGCGCACTGTCGGCGCTGCGCGGGCAGGTCACCGTGCTGGCGGTGGCGCACCGGCTGTCGACCATCCGCGACGCCGACGAGATCGTCGTGCTGCACCACGGCCGCATCGTCGAGCGCGGCACGCATGCCCAGCTGATGGCGCTGGACGGCGGCCGCTACCAGCGCCTGGTGACGCTGCAGCAGCTCGAAGCCGGGACCGCCGAGTGAGCGGCGGCGTCGACCCCGCCGCCGAACCCGACCGCGGCCCCCCGCTGCTGCGCGACCGCGGCTTCCGCCGCTTCTGGCTGTCACGGTGGGCGTCCACCACCGCTGGCCAGATGATGATGGTGGCCCTGGGCTGGCAGATGTACGACCTGACCGGCAGCGCCTGGGACCTGGGCCTGGTGGGCCTGGCGCAGTTCGTGCCGGCGCTGCTGCTGGCGCTGCCGGCCGGCCATCTGGTGGACCGCCACGACCGCCGCCGCGTGCTGCTGCTGGCGCTGGCCATGCAGTGCGCGGTGGCACTGGTGCTGGCCTGGGCCTCGCACCGGCAGGTGCTGGGCCGCGAGGGCGTGCTCGCGCTGTCGATGGTGCTGGGCGCGGTGCGCGCCTTCCAGATGCCGGCCTCGCAGGCTCTGCTGCCGCAATTGGTGCCGATGGCGGCGCTGCCGCGTGCGCTGGCGCTGTCGTCCGGCGCCATCCAGGGCTCCATCATCACCGGGCCGGCGATCGGCGGGCTGGTCTATGCCGCCGGGCCCCAGGCGGTGCATGCGCTGTCGGCCGCGGGTTTCGTCGCGGCACTGGCCTGGACGGCCGGGCTGCGGCCCCGGGAGGTGGTGGCTTCGCGCGAGCCGGCGTCGATGCGCACGCTGCTGGCCGGGCTGGCCTTCATCCGCCAGCGGCCGGTGGTGCTGGGGGCGATCTCGCTCGACCTGTTCGCGGTGCTGCTGGGTGGGGCCACCGCGCTGCTGCCGATCTTCGCGCGCGACATCCTTCATGCCGGGCCGGCCGCGCTGGGGCTGCTGCGCTCGTCGCCGGCGGTGGGCGCGCTGGCCATGTCGGTGGTGCTGGCGCGCTGGCCGGTGCAGCGGCGCTCGGGCCGCTGGCTGCTGGGCTCGGTGGCGGCCTTCGGCGTGGCCACCATTGTCTTCGGCCTGTCGCGCGAGCTGTGGCTGTCGATGCTGGCGCTGTCGCTGTCGGGGGCAGCCGACATGGTCAGCGTCGTGATCCGCCAGACCCTGGTGCAGCTGGAAACGCCCGATGCCATGCGCGGCCGCGTGAGCGCGGTCAATTCGATCTTCATCGGGGCCAGCAATCAGCTCGGCGAGTTCGAGTCCGGCGCGATGGCGGCGTGGCTGGGGGCGGTAGGATCGGTGGTCTCGGGGGGGATCGGTACCTTGGTCGTCGTGGGGGTGTGGACTCGGCTGTTTCCAGCGCTGGCTGCGCGCGACCGGCTCGTGGCCGAGAGCGTCGCCACGCCGCCAGGGGCATCGCGATGACCGACGACGACGCCCGGGCGCTGTCGCAACTGCTCGAGAGCCTGGGCCAGGGCTTCGCCCTCAGCGACCCGCAGGGCCAGCTGCAACTGGCCAACCGGCACCACCGGTCGGACGACCGCGGCCTGTCGACCACGCTGGTGGACGGCAGCGTGCTCACCATCGGGGCGCCGGTCGACCCCGGTCGTCGTGGCCCCGGCGATGCCGACACGCGCTTCCGGCTGCTGGCCGAGCACTCGATCGACCTGCTGATCGCGGCCGACCTCGACCTGAACATCCAGTACGCCTCGCCGGCCGCGATCACGATGCTGGGCTGGGAGCCGGGCGACCTGCTCGGCCTGACCGTGGCCGACCTGCTGGTCACCGACGAGCGTGCCGCGTTCATCGCCCGCCACTTCACCCGCGCCGCCCGCCAGGGCCGCGGCCCCGACCTGTTCCGCGCGCAGCGGCGCGACGGCAGCACGCTGTGGGTGGAGGCCCGGGTGGCCTCGCTGCCACCGGGCAACGGGCTGGGCGACTACCTGGTCACGCTGCGCGACGCCGAACAGCGGCGCCGCGCCGAAGACGCGCTGGGCCAGGTCAACGCCGAACTGTCGGCGCTGGCCGCCACCGACGCACTCACCGGCCTGCCCAACCGCCGCCAGTTCGACACCACGCTGCAGAAGGAGTGGTACCGCGCCCTGCGCGACGGCGCCCCGCTGGGGCTGCTGATGGTCGACGTGGACCACTTCAAGTCGCTGAACGACCTGTTCGGCCACCAGGTGGGCGATCTGTTCCTGGCCCGCGTCGGCGCGGTGATCCGCGACAACGTGCGGCGGGCCGGCGACATGGCCGCGCGCTTTGGCGGGGAGGAGTTCGCCATCGTGCTGCCCGGCACGGCCGTCGCCGGCGCGATGGAGATCGCCGAGCACATCCGGCAGGCCGTGGCCAGCGCAGACTTCAGCAGCATCGTGGTCGGCGGCTACAGCGTCAGCGTCAGCATCGGCGTGGCCGCCAGCGTGCCGATGGCCGGCGCCGGCGTGTCGTCGCTGGTGCACAGCGCCGACGCGGCGCTCTACCAGGCCAAGCGCAACGGCCGCAACCGCGTGGAGATCCTGCAATGACCACCGATTCACCCGCCGAGGCCGGGGTGCCTGCGGTGCTGACCACCCGCATCGACCCCGCCGGCTTCGCCGTGCTCACGTTGAATCGTCCGCAGGCGATGAACGCCCTGTCGGTGGCGCTGATGACGGCGCTGGCCGATGCCGTCGACGCGGCGGTGGCCGACCCGGCGGTGCGGGTGCTGATCCTCACCGGCGCAGGCCGCGCCTTCTGCGCCGGCCTCGACCTGAAGGAGATCGGCGCCGGCCAGGGCAGCCTGGGCGGCCGCGCTGCGGCACGCGATCCGGTGCAGGCCCTGGGCCGCTTCGGCGGGCCGGTGATCGCCGCCGTCAACGGCGTGGCGGTGACGGGCGGCTTCGAACTGGCGCTGGCCTGCGACGTGCTGCTGGCCAGCCCGCAGGCGCGCTTTGCCGACACGCATGCGCGCATCGGCGTGGCGCCGGGCTGGGGCCTGTCGCAGCGCCTGTCGCGCGCCATCGGGGTGTACCGGGCGCGCGAGGTGTCGCTCACCGGGCGCTGGGTCTCGGCGGACGAGGCCGCGGCCTGGGGCTTCGTCAACCGCGTGGTGCCGGCCGAGGCGCTGCTGGCCGAGGCTGAGGCGATGGCCCGCGAGATGCTGGCCTGCCTGCCCGAGATGCTGGTGCGCTACAAGGCCGTCATCAACGACGGCCATGCCCTGGCGCTGGGCGCCGGCCTGGCGCTGGAGCGCGAGCGCGCCACCGCCTTCAACGGGGCCGTGTCGGCCGACGCGGTGGAACAGCGCCGCGCCGGGGTGCTGGCGCGCAACCGCGCCAGCTGAACCTGCCGCCGGGCCTTCCGGCCCGCAGCGGCCTTCAGCGGCCCTTCTGGGCCCGCATCGCGGCTTCGGTGTCTTCGCGGATATGCCGCGAGATGTAGCGGCTGAAGAACACCCCCATGCCGAGCGTGAAGGCGATGACCGCAGCGCTCATCAGGCCGTAGTCGGTGGTGAAGAAGTCGCGCAGTGCGTGCATCTGGTACTCCAGGGGGTTGTCGACACCCGCCATCAGACGCCAATTGGGCAGAGGCTTCCTTGCGATGCCTCAATCCATAAAAAAAGAGCCCCCCGTGCCACCAGGGCGCGGGGGGCAATGCTCCTCATCGCTGGCGCCGCTGCCTGGATCTCGCGTGAGCGTCATCCAACGCAACGACGACTTGACCTTACGCCAACGCTGCGGCCCTGGCATCGGTAGAAATGCAGGGGAACTTTCAGGGGCGTGAACAATCCTCGGCCAAGCGCTCGGCGTGGACAGGGTCTCACAACGCCGCGGCGGTGCCGGGCGACGACACGCCGAGCGACACGCCCAGCCCGGTGGCGGCCGCCAGCAGCGGGTGGTCGACCGGCACCGAACGGGTGCGCCCGGCCACGTCCACCAGCGGCACGCTGGCAATGTCGCTGCCCGTCAGGGTGACCATGCGGCCGTACTCGCCGCGCCGCACCAGCTGGGCGGCGTGGTAGCCGAACCGGGTGGCCAGCACGCGGTCGAAGGGGGTGGGCGATCCCCCGCGCTGCACGTGGCCGAGCAGGGTGGCACGCACCTCGCTGCGGATCAAGGGCTGCAACTGGTGCTGCAGCAGGGCACCGACGCCGCCCAGGCGCACCGGATCGGGGCTGTCGGCCAGCGTGGCGGCCACCGTCATGCCCTGGCCTTCGGCGCGGGCGCCCTCGGCGATGCAGATGAGCGTGTAGCCCTCGCGGTTCTCGCGCGCCCGGCAGCGCTCGGCCACCACCTCGAGCTGGAAGGGCTGCTCTGGCAACAGGATCACGTCGGCCGCACCGGCCATGCCGCCCTCGAGCGCGATCCAGCCGGCGTAGCGGCCCATGGTCTCGGCGATCATCACGCGGCCATGGCTGCGGGCGGTGGTCTCGAGCCGGTCCAGCGCCTCGGCCACCACGGCCACGGCGCTGTCGAAGCCGAAACTGCGGTCGGTGTGGCACAGGTCGTTGTCGATGGTCTTGGGCACGCCCACCACCGGCAGCCCCAGCGCCTCGAAGCGGTGCGCGATGGCCATGGTGCCGTCGCCGCCGATGGCCACCAGCGCATCGAGCCCCAGCTCGCGCACGCAGTCCATCGCGTCGCCCGATTTGTCGGCGCCGCCGGCGCCGAAATAGTGGAACGGATCGCACTTGTTGTGCGTGCCCAGGATGGTGCCGCCCTGGGCCAGGATGCCGGCCACCGCGTCGACGTCGAGCGGGCGCACCTGCCGCGTCATCAGGCCGAGGAAGCCGCGTTCGATGCCGGTGACGCGGGCGCCGCATTCGTTGATCAGCGCCAGCGTCACGGCCCGGATGACCGCGTTCAGGCCGGGGCAGTCGCCGCCGCCGGTGAGGATGCCGATGTGCATGGGAGGTGGTCTCAATCGATGAGGGTGAGCCAGGACGACAGGTCGTCGGAGAATTGTCGCAAGTCCTGGGCCCGGGTGTAGAACATGTGCCCGGCATCGTAGTAGCGGTGCGTGACGCGCGACAGCACGTCGGCCGGTGCATCGAGCTGAGCCAGCGACCAGTCGCTGGCGGAGTAGGGCGTGCCCAGGTCGTAGCGCCCGCTGGCCGCGAACACGCGCAGGTGCGGGTGGCGCCGCAGCGCGCGCGACAGGTCGGTGCTGGTGCAGGTGAAGCCGTTGGCCTCGCCCATGCCCTTGCCTTCGCCACGCAGCCACGTCCAGGCCTTGTTGACGTCCATGTTCATCACCTCGTAGCGCGCATCGGCGGGGATGCCCAGCGAGGCGTAGTAGGCCAGCGCCGACGCGGTGTAGGGCGCATTCAGCGCGTCGATGCCGGGGTCGAACTCCCATTGCCCGCTGCGGCTGGCAGCGGCCGGCCCGGTGCAGCGCGACTCGAGCCGCCCGACGAGGCGCCCGCGCGAGCGCAGTGCCTCGGTGAAGAAGCACTGGTCGCTGATGCGCAGGTTCTGCTCCTCGATCAGTTGCAGCGGCAGCCCGGTGAGCTCGGCCATGCGCCGGGCGACGCGCTGGCGCCGCGCGCCGTCGAGTCGGGCGCCCAGGTGCAGCGCCGCCAGGTACTCCTCGGCCACGAAGGCCTCGGCCGCCTCACGCGCGGCCTGCGACGAGGTGCCCAGCGGCCCGCTGAGCAGGCCGTGGTACTGCGCCGTGTTGGCGTAGCCGGGCAGGAACAGCGCAAAGGGCAGGTCGTTGCGGGGCGCGAAGACGAGCGACTGCAGGTCCATCGCGCACGACACGAGGATGAGCCCATCCAGCGCCATGCCCATGTCGAGCAGCTTGTCGGCCAGCGCCGCGCCGCGGGTGGTGCCGTAGCTTTCGCCGGCCAGGTACAGCGGCGCGCCGAAGCGGCCGTTGGCGGCCAGCCAGGCGCGCATCACCTCGGCCAGCGCGTCGACGTCGCCGTCCACCGACAGCATGCTCTTGCGTGCCTCGTCGCTGGCGGTGATCGAATAGCCGGTGTGCGGCGGGTCGACGAAGACCAGGTCGAAGTGCACCAGCCAGGTGAGCGGGTTGTCGACCAGCTGGTAGGGCGAGCGCGGCATCGAGCCGTCGTCGAGGATGGGCACGCGCTTCGGCCCCAGGGCGCCCAGGTGCAGCCACACCGACGACGAGCCGGGCCCGCCGTTGAAGGCGAAGCACACCGGCCGCGGTGCCGGCCCGGTGGGTGCCACGGTGTAGGCGATGGTGAACACGGCGGCCTGGGGCTCGCCGCGGTCGGCGCCGAAGCCGGCCTTGGCCACCGGCACGAACGCGGCTCGCACCGCGTAGTCGAGTGACTGGCCACCGTCGAGACGGACCGAGCCGGTGCTGTGCACCGGAGCGCGAGTGAGCAATTCCTCGACCTTCTCGCGCTGTCGCCGTGCAGCGTCGTCGGGTTTGGTCGCGGGTGCGGAGGCAGGTCGAACGGTGTCGGTCATCGGGTGGGCGGTCCGGGTGGGCAGTGAAGGGCGAGTTCGACAGAGCAGGCTGCGTGGCCGACGATACAAACGTCAATCGGCGAAGAACTGCGCCAGGCGCGCCAGGTCGACATTGCCGCCCGAGAGCACGACGCCGACACGGGCACCGCGCAGGTCGAGCACGCCCTCGAGCAGCGCGGCAGCGGCCAGGCACCCCGTGGGCTCGACCACCTGCTTCATCCGTCCGGCCAGGGTGCGCATCGTGGCCACGAGCTGCGCGTCGGTGACGGTGACGATGCTGCGCACCAGGCGCTGGATGACAGGGAAAGTGAGCGCACCGCTGGAGGTGGTCTGCGCACCGTCGGCGATGGTCTGCGGCACCGCGATCGACACCAGGCGGCCAGCGGCCAGGCTCTGCTGGGTGTCGTTGCCGGCTTCGGGTTCGACGCCGTGCACGGCGATGCCGGGCAGCAGGTGCGTGGCCGCGACGGCGCAGCCCGAGATCAGGCCGCCGCCGCCCACGCACACCAGCAGCGCGTCCAGCGGGCCGGCCTGCTCGATGAGTTCGAGCGCGGCGGTGCCCTGGCCGGCCATCACGTCCGGGTGGTCGTAGGGCGGCACGACGGTGGCGCCGCGTTCGGCGGCGATGCGGGCGCACAGCGCGGCGCGGTCTTCGGTGAGGCGGTCGTAGAGCACCACCTCGCTGCCGGGGCGCCGGCCCTGGTAGCCGCGGGTGGCGGCCAGCTTGGCCGCCGGCGCGTCGCGCGGCATCACCAGCACCGAGGGCATGTCCAGCAGTTGCGCGGCCAATGCCACCGCCTGCGCGTGGTTGCCCGAGCTGAAGCCGACGACGCCGCGCTGGCGCTGCTCGGGTGTCAGGCGCGACAGCGTGCTGTACGCGCCACGGAACTTGAAGGCGCCGCTGCGCTGCAGGTGTTCGGCCTTGAAGAAGACCCGAGCGCCGGTGCGCTCGTCGAGGTGGCGCGAGGTGAGCACCGGCGTGCGGTGGGCCACGCCCTTCAGGCGTTCTGCCGCCGACAGCACGTCGTCGAAAGTGATCGCGAGTTCGGTCATGCCGAGAGCATACCGGCTCGAGGGCATGGCCATCGGGACAGGCCCGCGCAGCGGGCCGGGGTCAGTGCCGCCGCCAGTACCCCGGGTTGAATCGCCAGCCCCTGCCGACCCGGCCCCAGCCGTGCGGCACCCAGGCGTGGCCGTGCCGCGGCGCGGCCCATTGACCTGGCACCCAGTGATAGCGGCCGCCGCGCCAGCCCCAGTAGCCGCCCAGCCACAGGTGGCCGGCCACCGGGGCGACACCGACAAGCTCGTACTGCGGCGCGGGCGGCGGCGTGTCGACCACTTCGCCGGCGGCCGGGTAGCCGCCGCCGTACGGGGTGCCGCCGACCGGTGCGACGACGCAGCCGGCCAGGGCCAGCGCGAGGCCCCCGGCCAGCACCAGGGTGGCGCGGCGACGGTGCAGGGTGGGTGAGGGCATGCGGACCTCCGTCGTGGACGTGGCGATGCCGACTCAACGCCCCGGTGCGCCCGCCCGGCCGACCGCGGCGGACCGGTTTTACAGGGGCTTTACATGCCGGCCGCCGGGCCCTGGAAGCCGTGGCGGCGGAAGGTCAGCACCAGGGTGTCTCGGTGGCCCCCGGTGGCGTCGAGCGGCTGGATCGGCGTGGTCTCGTGGATCACCCGCTCGTCGTCGAGCAACAGGGCACTCCAGGGTTCGCCCAGGGTGAAGCGCATGCCTTGCGGCCCCAGGGCATCGAAGACACGGGTCTCGCCGCCCTTGATACCCACTCGCGAGACCAGGATCACCACCACCAGGTCGACCCCGTCGCGGTGGGCGCCTTCGGGTGTGGGGCGGCCGATGCCGTCGGTGGTGTCGATGCGGAAGGGATGCGCCTCGACGGCCCAGCGCGCCTGCGGATCGTGGCGCAGGCGCGCCGCGCGGTCGGCCAGCGCGACCAGCAGTCGGGCCCAGTCCGGGTCTTGCGCCAGGGCCTGGGGTAGGGGCTCGAACCAACGTTCGATGCCACCGTGCAATGCGTTGTATTCAACCGGCTGCCAGTGTGCCCTGTGGGGGACGGCGGCCAGGCGGCTGGTGGCCGGCCCGGCCCCGGGCGAGACGACGAAGCAGCCATGGCGGCGGCGCCGATAACGACCGCCGTCGCGCAGGCAGGTGTCGGGCGGCAGGTCATCCCACATCGGCAGCCAGCGGGCCCAGGTGGTGGGGGGCACGTCGGCCAGCCGGGACAAGGCGTCGGCCTCGAGCACGGCGCTGCCGGTCGCCTCCAGGCGGTCATCGAGCACGGCCAGGGCCGTCAGGGGGGGAGTCAGGGTCATGGACAGGTCAAGTTGGTCGAAATTCGGTCGATTCCCGTGGAAAGTATTTTCTGTCAGCGGTGTCAGCCTCGCGAAGTCCTGGCTCGTTAAGGTCTGGTCAGCGATATGAACACGATTGCATTTCACCCCGAGATTCAGGTGCCGCAGCTGGTCGATTTCGTCGACTTCAAGTGGCTGATGGCCAGCGAAGGCCACCGCATCGACGTCGCCCGCCTGCAACGAGACGCCGACTACGGTCGGCAATGCCTCGTGCTGGCGCTGGCCACCCGGTCGACGGTCTTGCACCGGCTGGCGCAGCGCCTGCTGGGCAGCGCCGCAGCCTGAGCCCGCGCCGCCCTGCGGCATCGCGGCCCCGGGCCGCGGGGAATCCGTTTTGGCGGCGGCGTGGTGGCTGTGCCGAGGCGCCCCCCCTCACCGCCGGCAAGCGCCGAAGAGGTCCATCGCCGGGTCGTGCAGGCGCGTGCTCACGTCGAGCAGGCCCAGCACGCTGTGGAACAGGTGGTCGTGCGACGCCGGCTTCGCCGCGCGCTGGCGCACGCAGGCCAGGTCCAGGTGCTGGCCCGTGGCGAACGCGTCCGAGAACCACACCAGCATCGGCACCCGCGTCTGCTCGTCGGGCGCCAGCGCATACGGCAGTCCGTGCAGGTAAAGGCCGTTCTCGCCGAGCGATTCACCGTGGTCGGACACGTACAGCAGCACGGTGTCGTGGCTGGCGCTGGCCCGGCGCAGCCACTCGATCGCCTGCGCCAGCACGTGGTCGGTGTAGAGCAGCGCGTTGTCGTAGGCGTTGACGATCTGCTCGCGGCTGCAGCGCCGCAGGTCGGCGGTGTCGCACACCGGCACGAAGCGTCGGAAGGCGTCGGGGTAGCGGCGGTCATAGGCCGGGCCATGGTTGCCGAGCTGGTGCAGCACCACGAACTGGTCGCCGGCGGGCAGGCTCGACAGCCGCGCGTCCAGCCCCTGCAGCAGCCCTTCGTCGAAGCAGCGTTCGCCGTCGCAGAAGCCGGGCGCGGTGGCCGCGCTCACCGTCTCGTTGGGCAGGCCGTCGCACACCCCCTTGCAGCCGCTCTGGTTGTCGCGCCAGAACACCTGCACGCCGGCCCGGTGCAGCACATGCAGCAGCGTCTGGCTGCCACGGATGCGCGCCTCGTCGTACTGGCGCCGGCCCCAGGGTGAGAAGAGGCAGGGCACCGACACCTCGGTGTTGGTGCCGCAGCTGGTGACCTGTGCGAACGGGATCACGTCGGGCAGCGCCGCCAGCCGGGGCGTGGTCTGGCGCGCGTAGCCGTTGAGTCCCCAGTTGGCGGCGCGCGCCGTCTCGCCGAGCACCAGCACCACGCGCATCGGCCGGCGGCCCGGGGCCGAGGCGCGCGGGCCACGGCTGGCATCCAGTCCGATGGCCTCGCGCGGGCGGGTGGCCGTGCGCGTGTCCTGGCCCAGCACCACGGCCAGCGACCAGGCCACGTTGGCCGGCGTGACCAGGAAGCGCAGCGCCTTCTGGTTGCGCATGGTGGCCGCGGCATCCTGGAACACGCTGAGCAGCGCGGCGGTGCCGATGGCCGCCACGGCCAGCCAGGCCAGCACGCGGCGCCACCACGAGGCCGCCAGCGGCCGCCGCCTCGGCTGCACCCGCCACAGCAGCCACAACGGCGGCACGGCATGCAGCAGCAGGTGCGGCAACAGGGCCCAGGCGAACAGCTCGCGGGCCTCCTTCACGTCGGTGCGCAGCACGTTGCGCAGCATGCTGGTGTCGATGACGATGCCGAAGCGGTCGATGTAATAGCCAGCAAATGCAGCGACCAGAACCAGCAGCGCCAGCAATGGCCGCACCGTCCAGCGGTTGGCGAACGGCGCGATCAGCATGAACTGCAGGGCCACCAGCACCAGGCCCACGGCAGCCACCGTCCCCCAGGTGCCGGGCTCGGCCAGGGCGCGGCCGTCGAGCCAGCCGCGCCAGAAGGCGCCGTTGCCGGTGGCCGCGAACCAGACGCAGACCAGCAGCACCAGCGCATCGGTGGGCAGCGACGGACCGGCAGCCGAGGCGCCGGCGGACAGTCCAGGTCGTGACAAGGTGCGGAACAATCGGCTCATGACAGGGCGGCGCAGTCTAGCCCGTCCGCGTGAACCGCTAGACTGCCGGCGCGGCCGTTGCGGTCGAGTCCCCGCCGCGGGCGGGCCATCCTGCCCGGTGCGGCCCTGACGAGCGATGCGATGCCTCCTGCGCCCTTGCCCAAGGCAGCACCTGCACCCGACGCCTCCGCCTACGAGTGGCTGGACGTCGCCGTGGCCGTGACCGATGCGCAGGGCCGGTTGCTGGTGGCCAACCAGGCCTTCCTGCAGTGCACGGGTTGGTCGGCCGATGGCGCGGTCGGCCTGCCGCTCACCGAGGTGCTGGGCCTTCGCGACCCCATGGCCCAGGCCTGGGTGCAACTGGCCCGCCGGGCCGAGCCGTTCTCGGGCATGGCCCTGGAAGGCCTCACGCGCGGGGGCCGGCCGCTGTGCGGGGCGATCGGCATGCGCTGCCACGATGGCCATGCGCGGGTCTTCACGCTGCAGCCCAGCGCCCCGACCGTCGTCTGGCCCCCCGCCCCGCACCCGGTGGAGCGTCCCGACGGGGCCCTGCCGCGGTCGGTGCAGGTCGAGGACGTGCAGGCGCAGCTGCGCCTGGCGGTCGACCTGGCGGGCATCACGGTGTGGCGTCACGACCTGGCCACGCACTGGGTCGAGGTCAATGCCCAGGGCTGGGCGGTGCTGGGGCTCGATGCACGGCCCGAAGGCCTGACGTCACAGGCGGTGCGAGAGCGCATCCACCCCGACGACCTGGGCGAGGTGCTGCGCTTGTCGCGCCAGGCCTCGGTGCAGCGCGGGCCGGTGGACATCGGCGCCCGCTACCTTCGCAGCGACGGCCGCTGGCGCTACGTGCTGACGCGCACCGTGGCCCAGCGCGGACCGGACGGCAAGACCGCGGCCCTGCTGGGCGTGTCGCTCGACCTGTCCGAGCGTTTCGAGCAGACGCAGCGCACGTCCGAACTGGCGCGCCGCCTCGAGATGGCCACGTCTGCCGCCGGCGTGGCCATCTGGAGCCACCAGACCACCGGCACCGAAGTGCACTGGGACGCCCAGATGCGCCGCCTGCATGGCGCCATCGCCGGCCAGCCGGTGCCCGATCTGGCCACCTACCTGGCACAGCACGTCCATCCCGAGGACCGCTCGGCCGTCGCCGACGGCATGAACATGCTGATCCGGCGGCGCAGCGGCCTGCTCGACCTCGATTTCCGCATCCGCCGCACCGACGGCACCGAGCGGCGCGTGGCCTCGCGCACCTCGGTCGAAACCACCGATGGTCGGCAGATGCTGCACGGCGTGATGCTCGATGTCACCGAGCGCCATGCCGCCGAGGCACGGCTGCGCGAGGCCGACGAACGCATCGCCCTGGCCACCCGGGGCGCCGGCATCGGCACCTGGGAGCTGTCGCTCGAGCACGACTTCGTCTGGTGGGACGAACAGATGTTCCGACTGCGCGGGCTCGAGCCCGCACCGGTGCCGATCCGCCGCGAAGACTCGTTGCGGCACCTGCACCCCGACGACCGCGACCCCATCGACCGCACCATTGCCCTGCCGCTGGCCGAGGGCGAGACGGCGAACTACGAGTTCCGCGTCGTCTGGCCCGACGGCCGGGTGCGCTGGCTGGCGTCGCGCTCCACCGCGATGCGCGACGAGCCCGGTGGCCCGCTGCGCCGCATCGGCATCAATTGGGACGTGACCGATGTGCGCGCCGCCGCCGCCGAGCGCCAGGAGAAGCTGCTGGCCCGGCGCGAAAGCCAGGCCAAGTCGCAGTTCCTGGCGCGCATGAGCCATGAGCTGCGCACGCCGCTGAACGCCGTGCTCGGCTTTGCACAGTTGCTGATGGTCGATGGCGAGCGCATCGACGCCGACACCGCGCGGCAGCGTGTGCGCCACATCCAGTCGGCCGGCGAGCACCTGCTGGAGCTGATCAACGAGGTGCTCGACCTGTCCAGCCTCGAATCCGGCGAGCTGCCGCTGCAGCTCAGTGCACTGCCACTGGACGCGGTCGTGGCCGAGGTGCTGCCGCTGGTGGAGAACCTGGCCGTGCGGCATGGCGTCACGCTGTGCACCGACGCGCTGGCCCACACCGTGCACGCCGATCCCACGCGCCTTCGCCAGGTGCTGATCAACCTGCTGAGCAATGCCGTCAAATACAACCGCCGCGGTGGCCGCGTCAGCGTCGAATCCGGAGCCGAAGGGCCGCAGGTGGTGCTGCGCGTGCGCGACACCGGCCGTGGCATGACGGAGGAACAATTGCGCCACTTGTTTGAGCCTTTCAACCGCCTGGGCGTGGCCGGCGAAGGCATCGAGGGCACCGGCATCGGGCTGGCCATCATGCGCGCCGCGGTGCTGCACATGGGCGGCACGGTGCAGGTGTCCAGCCAGCCCGGCGTGGGGTCGTGCTTCGAGGTGCGGCTGGCCGCGGCCGATGCACCGCTGCCGGGCAGCGGTGCCGCGGCGCTGCCGCCGGCCGCGCCGGCGCAGCCGCCGTCGCCGCGCGCGCGAGGCGTGCTGTACATCGAGGACAACGCGGTCAACATGCTGATCGTCGGCGAACTGATCGGCCGCCGTGCCGACCTGGCCTTCCATGGGGCCACCGACGGCCACAGCGGCGTGGCCCTGGCGCTGCAGACCCGCCCCGACCTGGTGCTGGTGGACATGCAACTGCCCGACATCGACGGCATCGAGGTGCTGCGCCGCCTGCGCGCCGAGCGGGTGATGGACGGCATCCGCTGCGTGGCGCTGTCGGCCAACGCCATGCCGGCCGACATCCAGCGCGCACTCGAGGCCGGCTTCGACGCCTACTGGACCAAGCCGCTCGACTTCGCCGCGTTCATGGCCGAGCTGGACGCGCAGTTCGGCCCGGCACCGGCGCCATGACGCGGGCTTGTCGGCGGTCCAGAACCCGATGACCATCGCCCGACTGCATCGCCCGACCGCGCCCTCTCGATGAGCGCCTCGCCCTCGATCTGGAAGGCGCTGCGCCACGACACCTTCCGCGGGTTCTGGGGCGCCAGCGGCATCTACTTCATCGGCAACGCCATGCAGACCATGGCGGCGGCGTGGCTGATGGTGGAGCGCACCGGGTCCACCTTCCTGGCGGCGCTGGTGCAGACGGCGGTGTTCCTGCCGATGTTCCTGCTGTCGCTGCCGGCCGGCGTGCTGGCCGACACCACCGACCGGCGCCACCTGCTGCTGGCCTCGCTGGCCACGCAGGCCGTGGCGGTGACGCTGCTGGCCGTGCTGCTGCTGACCGGCGTGGCCGGCGGCGGCACGATCCTGTTCCTGACCTTCGTCGCCGGCTGCTGCACGGCGATGCTGTCGCCGGCCTGGAACTCCACCGTCGGCGAGATCCTGCCGCGTGAGGAGCTGCCGCAGGCCATCGTGGCCATGAGCATCGCCTACAACGCCGCCCGGGCGCTGGGCCCGGCGCTGGCCGGCTTCATCTACGCCTGGGTCGGCGGCGGCTGGGTCTTCGCGCTGGCGGTGGCCGGCACCGGCGTGATGATGGCCGCGGTGCACCGCTGGCCGCCCAGGCCGCACCCGCCCAGCCGCCTGCCCGCCGAACGGCTGTGGGGCGGCACCCTGGCCGGCCTGCGCTACGCCTGGCACTCCGAGACCATCCTGGCGCAACTGGTGCGCACGGCGGCCTACAGCGGCGCCGGCTCGGCCCTGTGGGCGCTGCTGCCCGCCATTGGCCAGCAGCGCCTCGGCCTGGGCGCTGAAGGCTTCGGCCTGCTGATGGGCTGCCTGGGCACCGGGGCGGTGGCCGTCGGCCTGGTGATCGGGCCGCTGCGCCACCGTGTCGGGCTCGAGCCGCTGGTGGCCGGCAGCTGCGTGGTCTTCGCGGTGGTGATGCTGGTGGCCGCGCTGTCGCGCTGGGCGCTGCCGGTGTACCTGGCGCTGACCGCCGGCGGCGCGGCCTGGATGGCGGTGATGTCCACCTTCAACACCGCCACCCAGACCAGCGCGCCGCCCTGGGTGCGCTCGCGCGCCACGGCGCTGCACGTGCTCAGCGCGCTGGGCTCGTTCGCCATCGGCTCGGCCTTCTGGGGCGCAGTGGCCGGCGTGGCCGGGCTGCCGATGGCACTGTGCCTGGCCGCGGCGCTGATGCTGGCCGGCATGCTGCTGGCCCGGCGCTTTCCGTTGCGCATGGGCGGCGCGCCCGAGGTGACGCAGGCGGTGCCGTTCGAGGACCTGCTGATCGCCCACGTGCCCGCGCACGAGGACGGCCCGGTGGCGGTGGAACTGCACTACCGCATCGCCGCCGAGGACGCGCCGGCCTTCCTGTCGGCGATCGAGCAGCTGCGCGCGCCGCGGCGCCGCGACGGGGCCACCTTCTGGCGCGTCTACCGCGACCTGGGCGATCCCACGCGCTTCGTCGAACGCTTCATCGTCACCAGCTGGGCCGACTACCTGCACCAGCGCGCCCGCGCCACGCTGGCCGACCAGGAGCTCGAGGCCGAGGTGCGCCGCCACGTCGTCGAGGGCGTGCCAGTGACCATGCAGCACTACATCGCCGAGCGCTGAGCCCGGACACGAGACAGCACCTGCGTGCTGGCTCGTGCCTGGCGAAGGCTCTCGGCGCCTGCAAGCGCCGAAGCTCGGGCCCGGACACGAGACAGCACCTGCGTGCTGGCTCGTGCCTGGCGAAGGCTCTCGGCGCCTGCAGGCGCCGAAGCTCCGAGATATCCGCGCGGCTCCCGGACGGCGCCGCCACTCGAATCAGTGCATCGCGCACCATAGTGATGCGACCCGGCGACATCTTTGATCTGTCATGGTGCAAAACCACTGCACCAACAAAGGCACACAACTTGCTGCCAGTGGTGCGTTTCTGGCCTGCTCTGGTGCGTTCATGCCCCGATGCGGCGCGAACAACCCGTTGGAGACTCCCATGGATCAGGTCAAGCAGGGCACCGACGCCCTGTTCATCTTGCTCGGCGCCATCATGGTGCTGGCGATGCACTCGGGCTTTGCCTTCCTCGAACTGGGCACGGTGCGCAAGAAGAACCAGGTCAATGCGCTGGTCAAGATCCTGGTCGATTTCGCGGTGTCGACCATTGCCTACTTCTTCGTCGGCTACAGCGTGGCCTATGGCGTGAGCTTCTTCACCGGCGCCGAAGCCCTGGCCGCCAAGAACGGCTACGAGCTGGTCAAGTTCTTCTTCCTGCTCACCTTCGCGGCGGCCATCCCGGCCATCGTCTCGGGCGGCATCGCCGAGCGGGCGCGCTTCGGGCCGCAGCTCATCGCCACGGCGGTGCTGGTGGGCCTGATCTACCCGGTGTTCGAGGGCATCGTGTGGAACCAGAAGTTCGGCATCCAGGCCTGGATCAAGGCCACCACCGGCGCCGAGTTCCACGATTTCGCCGGCAGCGTGGTCGTGCACGCCGTGGGCGGCTGGATCGGGTTGACCGCCGTGCTGCTGCTCGGCGCCCGCGCCAACCGCTACCGCAAGGACGGCGGCATCAGCGCGCACCCGCCGTCGTCGATCCCGTTCCTGGCGCTGGGCGCCTGGGTGCTGGCGGTGGGCTGGTTCGGCTTCAACGTGATGAGCGCGCAGACCATCGACAAGATCTCGGGCCTGGTGGCGGTGAACTCGCTGATGGCGATGGTGGGCGGCACGCTGGTGGCCGTGCTGATGGGCAAGAACGACCCCGGCTTTGCCTACAACGGCCCGCTGGCCGGGCTGGTGGCGGTGTGCGCGGGCTCGGACGTGATGCACCCGGCCGGCGCCCTGGTGGTGGGCGGCGTGGCCGGTGCCATCTTCGTCGCGATGTTCACGCTGACGCAGAACAAGTGGAAGGTCGACGACGTGCTCGGCGTGTGGCCCTTGCACGGCCTGTGCGGCGCCTGGGGTGGACTGGCCTGCGGCATCTTCGGCAGCCAGGCGCTGGGCGGCCTGGGCGGTGTCACCTTCGGGGCACAGTTCATCGGCACGCTGCTCGGCGTGGCCTGGGCGCTGGCCGGTGGCTTCGCGGTCTACGGCGTGCTCAAGGCCACGATGGGTCTGCGGCTGTCGGCGGAAGAAGAGTTCGAGGGTGCCGACCTGTCGATCCACAAGATCGGCGCCACGCCCGACCGCGAGGTCAGCTGGTAGGCCCCGGCCGGCCGTCACAGCACGGCAAGGTCCGCCGACTCTGCCGCCACCACCGCGGCCGTCGTTGGCGCCGGCGCCAGCGGCACGCTCAGCGTCACCGTCGTGCCCACGCCGGGCTGGCTGCGCAGGTCGATGCAGCCGCCGTGCAGTTCGACGATCTCCTTGGCGATGGCCAGCCCGAGCCCGGCGCCCAGCACGTGGCCCGAGGGGTCGGCGCGGTAGAAGCGCTCGAAGGCGTGAGCGCACTGGTCGGGCGTCATGCCCATGCCCTGGTCGGCCACCTCGACCTCGGCCATCGACCGCTCGGTGGACGCCGCGCGGCGCAGCGTCACGGTCACCGGGGTGCCGGCCGCCGAGTACTTGAACGCGTTGGACAGCAGGTTCACCACCACCTGGTGGACCTTGGGCGCGTCGATGTCGGCCCACAGGTCCTCGGCCGGGGCCACCAGCGTGATGCGCGGCGGCCCCAGCGGGTCGGCCAGCGACTCGATCGCCGATTCCAGCACCTCGCCGAGGCGGTGCGGCGCACGGTCGAAATCGTTGCCGCCGCGGGCATCCAGCCGGGCCAGGTCCATCAGCTCGGTCACCAGGTGCTTCAGCACACCGGCCTGGCGGTACACCACCTCGGCGGCCTTGTCGCGCCGCGCCGGGGGCAGGGCGCCGGTGGCCAGCAGTTCGGCATAGCCGTAGACGCTGGCCAGCGGCGTTCGCAGCTCGTGAGCGGCGGTGGTGATGAACTCGCTCTTCAGGCGGTCGACCTCTGATTCGCGCGTCATGTCGCGAAAGTAGTACACCCGCTGCACGCCGTCCTCGCGGCAGGTGCGCTGCAGTTCGCGCAGCGGCGGGCCGACCAGCCTCAGCTGGGCGGCATGGCCGTCCAGCGTGGGCATCGCGCCGCCCTCGGCGGCCAGGCCCTGCAGCCATTCGTCGACGGCCGGCTCACTCAGGCCCAGCAGGTCGTCGGGCCGCAGCCCGAACAGCAGGCTGAATGCCGGGTTGGTGAAGACCAGGCGGAAGTCGCCCGCGCGGTCGCGTTCGAACACCAGCGCGCCGTCGGGCGACAGCCCGCTCAGGGCGTCCAGCCAGCGGTGACGCGCGCGCAACTGTTCCTTGCCGTCGGCGACGGCGTCCTCGGCGTCCTGGCGGCGTCGCGACAGCCATTGGATCGTTCGGTACAGCGCCAGGTTGATGACCAGGCCCAGCGCCGCCGCCGCCGCCGACACCATGTCGGCGGAGAACAGCCCGTTGTGCGCGCCCTGGTACGTGACCCGCCACTCGCGGCCGGCAAACTGCAGCTCGCGGGCTCGCGTGCGCTGGGCACCGCGGCCGGGATTTCCCGGCAGGGGGCGGTGGAACAGCACGGTCGCCGTGCCGGGGCCACGGCCCATGTCTTCGATGGTGAGGCCCAGGCCGGGGTCGCTCTTGCCGAGGATGCCTTCCATCAGGTCCCCGGCGCGGAACGGGGCATAGACCCAGCCCCACAGCGAATCGGCCGTGCCGCTGTCCTGGTAGTGGCCGCCGATGTCGCGGTACAGCGGCAGGTACAGCAGGAAGCCGACCTGAGGCACGCTGCCTACCTCCTGCACCAGCCGCACGGGGCCCGACAGCGCAGCGCGGCTGGTGTCGCGCGCCCGTTCCATCGCCTCGCGCCGGTTGGATTCGGTGGTCATGTCGAAGCCCAGGGCCCGCTGGTTGAGGGCGTCCTGGGGTTCCAGGTAGATGATCGGCCCGTAGACGGCCCGAGGGCCTGGGGGGCGCACCGTGTAGTCGTGCAGGCCCTGCTCGCGCAGGCGCTGCACCTGGGCGGGAAGGATGGCATCGTCCATGCGCCGGGCCACGCCCATGCCCTGGATGCCGGGGTAGTGCTGCCGCGGTCCCAGCGATTGGACGAAGCTGCGCCAGTCGTCGCGCGTGACGTCGCCCGACCCGGCGAACAGCGCCACGCCGCCGCGCAGCAGCGTCTCGTAGGTGTCCATGCGGTCGGCGATGCGCTCGTGCAGTTCGTCGGCCTGGTGCTCGAAGTGGCGGCGCTCCTCGCGGCGCGCATAGTCCTGCGCCACCCACCAGGTGGCCAGGCTCAGCAACATCGCGCAGGCCAGGATCGCGCCGGCCGCGGACGGGCGCTGCAGCAGTCGGCTCAGGCCGCTCTGGGGCTCGGCCGGCGGCTCGGCGTTTGCCTTGCCGGCGGCGTGGTGCTCGATGACTTCCACGGCCAGGCCGTGCTCAGATGGCGCGCTCCACCACCTGCAGCAGCTGGCGCGGGCTGAAGGGCTTGGTCAGGTACTCGTCGGCGCCGGCCTGGCGCCCGGCCTGGCGATCGCCGGGCTGGTCGCGCGCCGACAGCATCACCACCTTCGTGCGCCGGTGGCGGGCGCTGGCCTTGACGCGGCGGCACACCCCCAGGCCGTCGATCGTGCCGGGCATCATCACGTCCAGCAGCATCAGGTCGGGCGTCATGCGGTCGATCATCAGCAGCGCGGCGTCGCCGTCCGCCGCCTCGTGCACTTCGAATCCGCCCATCTCGAGCGTCATGCGGATGAGCTCGCGGATGTCGGCCTGGTCTTCGACGATGAGGATCTGCTTCATGGTGGCGTTGGGACAGAGGTTGCGAGCCGCCCGCGGTCTGTCGCCTGGTGGCGGCCGGTCACGGTCGGGGATCGGCGGACGCCCGGCCGGTGTGGGGCCTGGCGTCGGGACCGACGAACGAGGGTCACTCTAGGCCGGACCCCGGGCCGTGTCGGGCCGAACACCGGGGCCAATGCGCCGCTTCTCTCGGCTTTCGCGGTCGGCGCCGCGGATAGATTCCTTTCCCATGGCTCACTCCCCCGATCCCTCTCCCGCTGCCGGTGCGCCCGGCCTGCGCCTGCCGCTGCTGCCCGTGGCGCTGGTGATGCAGGCCGCGATCGCCCTGGCGCTGTGCTGGTCCTCACCGCACTTCACGGTCGCTGCGGCGACGCTGGTGGTGGCGGCGCTGTTCGGCCTGTACTGCCAGCACAGCCGCCGCGCCGGCGGCCTGGCCGTGCCCGGCACGGCGGCCGCACTGGTGCTGATGGCCGCCGTGCCGATGCAACTGAACCCGGTGCGCGGCCTGGGCGTCATCGACGCCATGCTGGCCATGAGCGTGATGCCGCAACTGCACAGCCCGTTGGCGGTGCTGGCCGGTGGCGCCGCGCTGCTGGTGCAGCCCTTCCTCTCGCAACTGCTGGGCTGGCCGCCGACCGCCGCGCCGCTGGCCGCGGTGGATTACGGCATGCTGGGCTTGCTGTGCGTGCAGATCGTCGTGCTCGCGCAGACCGCCGCGGCGGCCAAGCAGGGCATGCGCGAGCGCTTCGACATCGAGTTCCTGGTGCGCGCGATGGGCGCACAGGGGGCCATCCGTTTGAATTTCGACGTGGTGCGCGCCGAGTCGGCGATGGGCCAGCGGCTCAAGCAGGTGCAGGAGCGCATGGCCGGCGTGCTGCGCCAGGTGCGCACGGCGGCCTCGGGCGTGCAGTCCGATTCGCGGGTGCTGCAGTCCGGCAGCGAGCAGCTCAAGGAGCGCACCGAGCGCAGCGCCACCGGCCTGCGCGACGCCGCGATGACGCTGGAGCAGATCACCACCATCGTGCAGGCCAGCGCGCACGCGGCGATGGAGGCGCGGGTGATGGCCGAGAGTGCCTCCAGCCAGGCGCAGGCCGGTGCCGAATCGTTCGCGCAGGTGTCGCAGCGCATGCACGACATCGACGCCTCCTCGCGCAAGATCACCGACATCGTCGGGGTCATCGACGGCATCGCCTTCCAGACCAACATCCTCGCGCTCAACGCGGCGGTGGAGGCGGCGCGGGCCGGCGAACAGGGCCGCGGCTTTGCCGTGGTGGCGGCCGAAGTGCGCAATCTGGCCCTTCGGGCCTCGCAGGCGGCCGGCGAGGTGAAGACGCTGATCAACGCCTCCATGGCCACCGTGCGCGACGGCACCGAGCTGGTCCGCGTTGCCGACGCGCGCATCAAGGAACTGGTCGACTCGGTGTCGAAGGTGGGCGAGGTCTTCGCCAGCCTGTCGGCCGACACCAGCGAGCATGCCGGCAGCATCGACGCCGTCACGCGGTCGGTGATGGAACTCGACGAGCTGACCCGCCAGAACGTGACGATGGCCGAGACCACGCAAAGCATTGCCGAACACCTCCTCGACCAGGGTTCACAGCTCGAGCAGGTGCTCGGCGCCTTCAGGCTGGGCGACGGCGATGCCCTCGTGCCGCCGCCGGCCGTGCCCGCCCCCGCCCCGGTGCCTGTGGCGGCCCGCGCGCCGGCACGGGTGGCCCCCAGTGCCCCCGCGGCGGCATCGCCCGCGTCGTCCGAGACGGTCACCTTCTTCTGACACAGGCAGGGGTCGGCCTCGGGCCAGTCCCGAGCCGACGCGGGCGACCCATGCGCTAATCTCCAGGCGCCATGGATGACGCCGATGCCGCCGACCTGTCCGACACGGCCTACCAGCGTCTGCGGGTGCTGGCCCGCAGCCGGCTGCGCGACGGCGGCCGTAACACGCTGCTCGACACCACCGTGCTGGTCCACGAGGCCTACCTGCGCATGGGCGGCGTGCAGGCCACGGTGGACGAGCAGCGGCGCTTCCTGGCCTATGCCAGCAAGACCATGCGCTCGGTCATCGTCGACACCGCTCGCCGCCGCCAGGCCGAGCGCCGCGGCGGCGATGCCTGCGTCGTCACGCTGACCGACGGCCTCGACCAGCGCGCACCGGCCGGCGCCGACCAGATCGTGCGCGTGCACGACGCGCTGCTCGAGCTCGAGTCCATCGACCCGCGCCTGGCGCAGGTGGTGGAGATGCGCTTCTTCGCGGGCCTGGGCGACGCCGAGATCGGCTGCGCGCTGGCGGTGTCCGAACGCACCGTGCGCCGCGACTGGGAGAAGGCGCGCCACGTGCTCGCGCTGGCGTTGCGGGGCTGAGCCATGGGTGTGCTCGGCTTCGATGCGGCGCAGTGGCCCCGGCTGAGCGCGCTGCTCGACCAGGCGCTGGCCTTGCCCGAGGCCGAGCGCAGCGCCTGGCTGGCGGCCCTGCCGGCCGAACACGCCGACCTGCGCGGCGTGCTGCAGGACATGCTGCACCCGGTGTCGCGCGCCGGGTTGACGCTGCCCGGACTCGGTGACGGGGACGAGGACGCCTGGCACACCGGCGACACCGTCGGACCGTACCGCCTGGACAGCCTGCTCGGGCAGGGCGGCATGGGCAGCGTGTGGCTGGCGCAGCGGGCCGACGGCGTGCTGCAGCGTCCGGTGGCGCTCAAGCTGCCGCGGGCCGCGGCCATGCGGCCCGGCCTGGCCGAGCGCATGGCGCGCGAGCGCGACCTGCTGGCCTCGTTGACCCACCCCAACATCGCGCGCCTGCACGATGCCGGCCTGGCGGCCGACGGCCAGCCCTGGCTGGCCCTCGAACTGGTGGCCGGCGAGCGCATCGACACGCACTGTGCCTCGCGCGGGCTGGATGTGTCGGCGCGCCTGCGCCTGTTCCTGCAGGCCGCACGAGCGGTGGCGCATGCCCATGCGCGGCTGATCGTGCACCGCGACCTGAAGCCGTCGAACCTGCTGGTCGATGGCGAAGGCCAGGTCAAGCTGCTCGATTTCGGCATCGCCAAGTTGCTGGACTCCGGCGCGGCGACCGACTCCACCCTCACCCGCGACCATGCGCGCCCGATGACGCCCGACTACGCCGCACCCGAGCAGGTGGCGGGCCAGGAGGTGGACACCCGGGCCGACGTCTATTCGCTCGGCGTGCTGCTGTACGAACTGCTCAGCGACACCCGGCTGTACCGCGGGGTGCGACCGTCGGCGGCGGCGATGGAAGAGGCCATCCTGCACACCGAGCCCGTGCGGCCCAGCGAGGCGGCGGCCGATCGCACGGTGGGCCGGGCGCTGCGCGGCGACCTCGACACCATCGTGCTGAAGGCGCTGAAGAAGTCGCCCGCCGAGCGCTACCCCACGGTCGAGGCCCTGGCCGAGGACATCGAGCGCCACCTCGACGGCCGCCCGGTGCTGGCACGGCCCGACAGCGTGGGCTACGTGCTGCGCAAGTTGCTGGCGCGGCACCGGCTGGGGTTCGGGGCCGCCGGCGCCGCGCTGGTGGCGGTGCTGGCCGGCGCGGGCCTGGCGCTGTGGCAGGCCCACGTGGCCGGGCTGGAGCGCGAGCGCGCCGACCAGGTCAAGGGCTTCATCGTCCGCCTGCTGCATGATGCCAACCCCTACCACGGCGGCGACCTGTCCAAGGTCAGCGCGGTCGACCTGCTGCACCAGGCCAGCCAGCGGCTGGCCGATTCAAAGGCCATGCAGCCCGCCGTGGCCGCCGAACTGCACAGCGTCGTCGGCGAGGCCCTGATGATCTTCGGTGACATCGCCGGCGCCGACACGCTGGTCGACAAGGCCGTGGCCTACAGCCGCAGCAGCCTCGGTGACGACCACCGCGACACCTTGCAGGCGCGCCTGGTGCAGTTGCAGATGCACCGCAACAAGGGACGGCATGACGCGCTGGCGCGCGACCTCGACGACCTGCTGCCGCGCCTGCGGCGGCGTGCGGCCGACGATCCCGAGCCTTTGGTGCTGGGCCTGGGCAACCTGGCCCTGCACGCCAACGACCGCGGCGAGTTCGAGCGCGCCCTGGCCGCGGTGACCGAGGCCAAGGGCATCGCGATGACCAGGCTGCCCGAGACCCACCCCGAGCGCATCGGCGTGCACACGCTCGAGGCCCTGGTGCTGCGCGTGCTGGGCCGGCATGCGCAGGCGCGCGATGCCGCCGAGCAGGCGCTGCGCCAGGTGCGGCTGACCTACGGCGACCAGCCGCATCCGCGCCGCATGGAGGCGCTGGCCATGCACGGGCGGGCGCTGGCCGACCTGGGCGACGTGGCCGGCGGCGTGGCCGAGATCGAGGCCGCCGCGGCCGACGGCCGCCGCATGATGGGCGCCGACCACGTGGCGGTGGGCATGTTCCTGCAGAACATGGTGGGCTACTACATCGACCTGGGGCGGCTCGACACCGCCGAAGCCCGCTCGGCCGAAGCGCTGCAGGTGCTGGGCCGCCACCTCCCGCCCGAGGCGTTCAGCCACGCCTTCACCGTGGCGACGCGGGGCGCGGCGCTGCTGGCGCGCCAACAGGCCGCCGAGGCCCTGGCCATGTTGGAGCCCGCCATCGGGCACCTGAAGGCAGCGATCGGGCCGGCGCACGAGTTCACCGTCTATGCCGATGCCCTGCGCGTGCAGGCGCTGGTGTTGCTGGGGCGGCTGGACCCGGCCCGCGCCGCGTTGCCCGGCCTGGCCGCAGGGGCCGCCGGGCCCAGGATGGCGCCGCACATCCGTGCCAAGGCCGTGGTGGCGCAGGCCATGGTGCTGCGGCGCTCGGGCGACGCGGCCGGCGCGGTGGCCCTGCTGCAGCCGCTGGTCGATGCCCCGCCGGGTTCGCCCCGCGCGCGCTGCGAGCGCATGCGCGGGCTGGCCGAACTGGGCCATGCCCGGCTGGCCCTGGGCCAGACCGAGGCGGCCGCCCAGGCGTGGTCGGATGCGCTGGCCGAGGCCGGCCGGCTCGAGGTGGAACCCACGCCGATGCAGGCCGAGGTGCGCACGGCCCTGGCCCAGCTGGCACCGCAGCCCACGGCGCCGTCGAAGCCCTGACCCCCCGATCCGCGGGGGGGTCAACGCGGGCATGGCCGGATCGCGGGGATCACCGCGTCCAGACGAGCACAGGGTCGAACGCCGACCCCGATGCCGAAGCCAGCCCCCGAAAGGACACCCCAATGATCCCGATGCCCAACTCTGTTGCTGCACGCCTGCCCGGTTGGGCGTCGCTGCCCCTGGTGCTTGCGCTGGCCGCCTGCGGCGGCGGTGACGAACCCCCGACGGCCCGCGCCGCTGCGGGCGCCACCACGGCC
This sequence comes from Ideonella sp. A 288, assembly GCF_002198735.1. Lineage (GTDB taxonomy): Bacteria > Pseudomonadota > Gammaproteobacteria > Burkholderiales > Burkholderiaceae_C > Pseudaquabacterium. The sequence continues at coordinate 32,073 of NZ_MWLO01000161.1, read as the reverse complement.
TCCGTCACCACGGCCACCGCCACCACGGCGCCGGTCCCCGACCTGCGCCGGCGCGCCACCGCGATGCTGCAGTTCCAGATCCAGGACCCGACCTTCTTCGACGAGGCGGCGGCGGCCTACCCGCAGTTCTTCGGCCACCTGGGGCCGACGCAGACCGCTGGCCGCTACACCTACCGCCACGACGCCACCACGGGCAACTACCTGGCGCTCACCGACACCGAGATCGTGCTGATGGGCCCGGTGGTGGACAGCCTCACCAACCCCGTCACCTATGCCAGGCTGGACGAGTTCTGCGCCAGGCCGGCCACCGCGCACTTCTGCGGCACCAAGCAGGTGAAGACGATCAACGTGAGTGGACAGGATCGGCAGTTCATCGTCTACGTGCCCTGGAAGGCCTACAAGGCAGAAGGCACGGTGCCGGTGGTGTTCATGCTGCATGGCACGGGCCAGAACGCTGAGACCTTCTACGGCGGCAGCCCCGACGACATGCCGGGCGGATCGGGTTGGCGCGAACTGGCCGACCGCGACGGCTTCGTCGCCGTCTTCCCGCAGGCCCTGGTGCATTGCTTCTGGGAGGACGCCGATGGCCGGGATGGTGTCTGGACAGGCGCCAACACCACGAAGCCGCACACCACCACCAAATGGGCGGGGGGTGCGCTGGGCGACCCCACGCAGCGGCCGCTGTGCACGCCGGCCGAGGTGGCGGCGCTGCAGGACCCGGCGCTGGCCGCTCAGCTCCTGCGTCAGCCTCAGCTGGCTGACGACCTGGCCTTCTTCGACCGCATGGTGGCGTTGCTGATCCAGGACTACGGCGCCGATCGGCGGCGCGTGTATGCCTCCGGCTTCTCGAACGGCGGCGAGTTCACTGGCCGGCTGGCCGTGGAGCGCTCCACCACCTACGCTGCGCTGGCGGCCTCGGCCGGCCGCACCGAGGACATCGGCCAGCCGCTGCCGCCGCGATCGGTGCCGTTCGTTTTCTCGGTCGGCGAGCGCGACGACCGCGCCACCACGCTCCTGCCCGCGGTGACGCCGCCGCAGGTGCCTCGGCTGCCGCTCACCGATTCCGGCGCGGACCCGACCTTCCAGGCGGTCTTCGTCAAACCCTTCTCGGACCCCAAGAAACTGAACGAATCGGTCTACACCTTCACACCGTACACCTACGAGAACCCCGACGACCAGCGCACCAGCACACTGGGCATCCACACCTACTCCACCACCGACGCAGGCCTGCGCACCACCGACGTGCTGCACGTAGCGGTCGTCGGCGAACTGTTCCACAGCTACCCCACGGGCCGGACCGGCAGCCACCCATTCAAGATGGCCGAGGTGCTGTGGGGCTTCTTCCAGAAGTACACGCTGCCATGACGCGTCGTGCCGCCGGGGCCCGCCGAACCCGGCGGTGGCGCCCGGCGGCATACTCGGGCGCATGCACTACGACCCCCGCCATCGCCCGCCCGAACTGCGCCACGACCCCTTCAAGGCCCTGGTGGTGCCCCGCCCGGTGGGCTGGGTGGCCACGCTCGACCGCGAGGGGCGCGCCAACCTGGCGCCCTACAGCTTCTTCAACGCGGTGAACGAGCGCCCGCCAATGGTGATGTTCTCGTCCGGCGGCGGCAAGGATTCGCTGCGCAACATCGAGGCCACCGGCGAGTTCACCTGCTCGATGGCCTGCTTCGACCAGCGCGAGGCGATGAACATGAGTTCCGCCTCGGTGGCCCCGGGCGTCGACGAGTTCGTGCTGGCGGGGCTGGTGCCTGCGCCGTCGCGCTTCGTAGCGCCGCCGCGGGTGGCCGGCGCGCCGGCGGCCTTCGAGTGCCGGCTCTGGCAGACGCTGCAGATGCCCGCGCCCGAGGGCCGCGCCGAGACAGGCAACACGGTGATCTTCGGCTTGGTGGTGGGCGTGTACATCGACGATGCCTTCATCCGCGACGGCCTGGTGGACACCGGCGCGATGCGGCCGCTGGCGCGCCTGGGCTACATGGACTACTCGGCGGTGTCGCCCGAGAGCGTGTTCACGATGAACCGCCCGGTGGCCAGCGACGACCGCCAGTCGGCCACGCTGCAGCCGGGGCCTTGGGACGGCGTGTACCGTTGAGGTCGTCGCTCACATTCACTGCAAGGAGATTGGCATGGGCTGGTTCTCGAAGAAGGACGAAGGCTTCTTTCTCGCCACGGTGGTGCCCAACGGCGAGGGCGCCCGCGTGGCGCAGTACCTGGGCGTGGTCAACGGCGAGGCCATCATCGGCGCCAACATCTTCCGCGACCTGTTCTCGTCGGTGCGCGACGTGGTCGGCGGCCGCGCCGGCGGCTACGAGCGCGCCTTGAGCGGCGCCCGCGAGGCGGCACTTGAAGGCCTCGTCGAGGCGGCCAAGGAACTGGGCGCCGACGGCGTGGTCGGCATCGACTTCGACTATGAGGTGCTCGGCGAGACCAACGGCATGATGATGGTCGCCGTCAGCGGCACGGCGGTGAAGATGGCCTGAGCGGCCGCGGCCGGTCGCGCGGAGGCACGCACGCGTCTCGCGCCCTCAGCCGCGCTGCGGCACGAAGCTCGTTTCCATCTCCTTGCGCAGCTGGTAGGCGCGGGTGCCGGTGTCGATGGCCACGTCGGCCCAGCACAGGCTCTGGCCCTGGCGCACCGGGCGCACCACCGCCACGTCGTGGGCCAGGCCCAGCGGCAGGCCGCCCATGGCCAATGACGTGCCCGCCGGCAGCAGCTTGCCCCACACGGTGTAGCCGCCTTCGCCGTCGAGTCGCTCGCCCGGCGCCAGGTCGCGCTTGGCGGTGGCCACCACGTCGGCGCGCCAGCCCTCGGCCACGCCGGTGGGCTCGCCGCGCAGCGCCACGCTGGCCACCGAGAAGCCCACCTCCAGGCCGATCAGGTGCCAGCGCTTGTACAGCGTGAAGTAGCGGCCGCTCGGGTCGGTGTGGGCGTTGTACTCCTCGAAGCAGTGCTTGATGTAGTTGGTCTCGGCCTCCACCGTCACCCACACGCCCATTCGGATGTCGTAGGGGATCTTGCGGCCATCGGGCTCGAGCGAGGAGATCACCTCGACCATGCCCTTCTTCTCGAGCACGCCGCCTTCGCTGCGTGGACGCGTCACGTACGGGATATCTTCGACGCTGGCCGGCGGGTAGAGCAGTCCGTCGCTGGGCACGTCCAGGCCGGTGGCGTTGGCCACTGCGGTGCTCTCGATCGAGGGCTTGCTGCCGTCCAGGAAGCTGTTGAACATCTTCGGGTTCAGGCCGCCGCGCACCGCCTGCTCGGGCGTCAGGCCGTAGTGGCCCCACACCGTCTCGGGCGTGCTCTGGCTGAAGTGCGGCAGCCACTTGTGGCCGCGGCCGGCGGCCACCACCGGGAAGCCGCAGGTGCGGGCCCAGTCGACCAGGTCGCAGATCAGCGCCGGCTGGTCGCCGAAGGCCAGCGAGTACACCACGCCGGCCTCGGCCGCGCGGCGCGCCAGCAGCGGGCCGCAGAAGGCGTCGGCCTCGACGGTGACGTTGACCACGTGCTTGCGCTGCGCAAAGGCGGCCAGGCAGTGGTCGACCGCGGCGATGGGTGCGCCGGTGCACTCGACGATGATGTCGATGGCCGGGTGCCGCACCAGCGCCTCCCAGTCGTCGCCGACGTGGGTGGTGCCGTCGCGGAGCGCGGCGTCCAGGCTGGCGGCCTGCACGCGCTGCGGGTCCCAGCCGACGCGGGCCAGGTTGCGGCAGGCGGCCTCGGGCGACAGGTCGGCGATGCCCACCAGGTGCACGCCCGGCGTGCGCGGCACCTGGGCCAGGTACATCGAGCCGAACTTGCCGGCGCCGATCAGGCCGATGCGGATGGGACGGCCGTCGGCGGCGCGCTGCTGCAGTTTGCGGTGGAGGTTGTGCATGGCAGGTGTCGTCGGTGGTGTCGTCCGTGGTGGGGGCGCTCAGGCGGCTTGCGGCAGTTCGTCGAGCGAGGTGACCAGTGCGCTGGCCGGCAGCCCGTCCTTCCAGGGCAGGTCGACCGGGTAGGGGGTGCGCAGGCAGTCGTCGGGCAGGCACTCGATCGGCGTGAAGTCGCGGTGGGCGATGTACTCGGGCCGCTTGTGGCGGCGGATGTGGTTGCTGACCGCGCACAAGCTCAGGTACACGCTGACGCGGTTCCAAGGCGAGAGGTTGCTGGTGGACGCGTGCACCAGGCACGAGTGGAACAGGATCATCGAGCCCGCCGGGCCCTTGGGCGAGACGATGCCGCCCGGGACGTACCGACCGGCGTCGTCGAAGCCGCCGGGGCCCCCGGCGCGCTGCACCAGCTGGCGGATCAGGTCGTTGTCCACCGTCCACAGCGGGTAGCTGGTGGTGGTGAGGTCGTGCTTCGCGTCGACCACGCCCTTGCGGTGGCTGCCGGGGATGAACATCAGCGGGCCGTTGAACTCGTTCACGTCGTCCAGGAAGATGGCCACGTTCATGGCCCGCTCGGTGGGCATCAGGTCGTCGTTCTTCCAGGTGCCGTAGTCCTGGTGCCACTGCCAGACATCGCCCTCGAAGGCCATCTTGCCGTTGATCTTGAACTGGTGCATGTAGAGCTTCTCGCCCAACAGGTCTTCCACCGGCTCGACCATGCGCGGGTGACGCGCCAGCCGGGCGAAGGGCTCGCTGTACAGGTGGGCCGCAAAGTTGGTGCGCACCGCGTCGGAGCCTCTCTCGCGCACGTTCCAGGCCTCTCGGCGGGCATACAGCGCCGGCACGGCGTCGGTGAGCGTGGCCACCTCCTCAGGGCTGAAAAGGCCGGGGAAGAACAGGTAGCCGTCGGTGTGGAAGGCGTCGATCTGTGCGGGCGTGAGTTTCATTGGGCGAATCCTTTCCACGCGGGCAGGCATGGCTGTGGTCCGGGTGCAGCGTAGCGCAGGAAGGGTGGCGCCCGGTGCTGGGGCAGACCCGCGTCAGGCGCGGCTGCCATGCCAGGTCGGAATGCCTGACCGCGCCATCCGCACATCTGTGGACCGCCGGAGCGATCCCAATGAGTGTGGTCATTGTTGTCGACAGCCCCGGGCGCTATCGTGGATCAGCGGTCAGTCGATTCGATCGCAAGGGGATGTGTGATGTACCAGATGGCATTCATGGCTGCGCTCCTGGTCGGGGCAACGGCTCAGGCTCAGGTGACCACCTACGACGCCGATACCAACGTGGTGACGATTCCGTCGGTGAGCGTGGGCACTGCCTCGTACACCAATGTCACCCTGCGCAACCGCGGTGAGTTCGTATTCGAGTTGCTGGGTGCGACCGAGCAGAAGCCGGCAGCGCCAGGCATGGCCCGCTACGACGTGGGCACGCGCGTGCTGACGCTGCCGGCAGTGAAGGTCGGCGCCGCCACCTTTCTCGACGTCACGCTGAAGGATGTCGGCAACTATGTCTTCACGCTGCAGACGGCGACCGAACTGTCCGCGAGCGTCACCGCCGAATTGGAGGCGTTCGCGCGCGAACTCGAGAGGCAGTTCGCCGCGGGGGTACCGCCGACCGGTGTCGCCCGCATGGCGCTCACCGACAACTGCTGGCGCAACAATGGCCGTACGCGCGGCAACTTCATCGCCGACTACGACATCAACATCGCTGCTTATGCGCAGCGCGATGCCTTCGCCATCGGCCGCACCGTGCGCAACCTGCAGGTGCTGGCGCTGCGCAATGGCGTCAACCCCGACGGCAGTACGCGTCGCGAGATCGAGCTTCAGTACGACCTGTTCTACCGCGACGGCACGGTGCAGCGCGACACGCAGACTCTGATCAGCGGCAGTTCGTTCGGGACGCCTGGCTGCGGCGTGGCGCAGAACAGCCCTGCGTTGCGGGCGCTGGGCAACCAGCAGCTGGTGCAGACGGCGGTGCGTGCCAACAACCTGCGCGACGAGCGCTACAGCCTGGCCAGCGGCAACGCGTTGTCGCCCGCGGTGCAGTACCGACGCGAGGTGCAATTCCAGATCGTCGACCCGATGGGCAACGCGAACTACGTGATCGTCACCGGACCAGGGCCAACGACGACGATCGACGGCACGGTGCACCCGTTCTCGTTGAAGTTCCTGTCGCCGCGGTTGCTCATGTCGGCGCCGGAGCTGCAGGGCAAGCCCGGCAACTTCGTCAACTGGCTCGACACCGACGGATTCCGCAATTGCCGGTTGGCGAGCGGCGCCCTGCCGGTGGTGGCCGTGGTCGACTGCGTGGCGCAGGGGGCCACGAACAGCTCCTGGGGCTTCGGCTTCACCGCCAATGCCAATGCGGCGTCCGACCAGTCCTTCGCGGCCCAGGGCTGGGTGGCCGGCGGCGTCTATCGCTTCGACGTCTATGCCGACGACGGCTGGAAGACGGTGAACGGGCATGTCGGCAAGACGCCGATCGGCACCTACCACGCCACGCTCGACCGGCTGCCTTACACCTTTGTCGAGATGGCCGACAAGTACCCGCGCATCGACCTCGGCGGCATGAGCACCGCGCAACTGGCGGCAAATGCCACCAGCGCTTCACCGACGCCGCTGTCGATCGCCTGGACGCGGCCGGGCCTGCTGCCGTCCGGACGCTCGATGCACCTCTTCCAGGGTTGGGAGTTCCACCAAGGGGCCCAGGTCGGCAATGCGGGCGGGGCCTTCAACCCGGCCTTCCGCACGATCAACTTCACCTATCCGGGCACGACCGCGACATCGACCTCTGGTTTTCCGGTGACGGCGGCGCGGCCCGGCCAGAACGGCAAGAGCTACACCGAATACAACCTGTACTACGCCGAGCCGGGCACCTTCAACTCGATCCAGTCGCGGATCTCGCTGCAGTGAGCGTGATGCGAGCGCGGCCCGGATGGCGGCGCGCGTTCCGTCGGTCCTGCCTCCTTCAGCCGAGCGCCAGCGGCGCGGCGCGGAAGCCCCGGAAGCGCATGCGCCGGTCGCGCGTGGCCGGCGCGGCGAGATCCAGCTTCGGGTAGCGCCGCGCCATCGCGCCGATGGCGATGCGGCCCTCGAGCCGCGCCACGTTCATGCCCGAGCAGGCGTGCGCGCCCTGGCCGAACGCCAGGTGCGGGTTGGGCTTGCGCGCGATGTCGAGCCGGTCGGGGTCGGCGAACACCGCGGGGTCGCGGTTGGCCGCGCCGACGGCCAGCGTGAGGTAGTGGCCCGCCGGCAGGCGGCGGCCGCCCACGTCGCTGTCGACGGTGAGCTGCCGGTTGTTCAGCTGGATCGGGCTTTCGAAGCGCAGCAGTTCTTCCACCGCCGGATTGATCAGCGCGGGCTCGGCCCGCAGGCGGTCCCACTGGTCGCGGTGGGTCAGCAGCGCGTGCACGCCGTTGCCGATCAGGTTGGTGGTGGTCTCGTGGCCGGCATTGAGCAGGAAGATGCAGTTCTGCATCAGCTCGGTCTGCCCCAGCTTTTCGCCGGCAACCTCGCCCTGGATCAGCCGGGTCAGCACGTCGGCCTCGGGGTCGCCGGGGTGGGCGCGGCGCCGTGCGATGAGGTCGGTCATGTACAGCGAGAACTCGCTCACCGCGGCGTTGCCGCGCGCCAGCAGCTCGGCCGACGGCGCCGGCTCGAGGGCCGACAGGATGGCCAGCGACCACGCCCGCAGCGGGCCGCGTTCGTCGTGCGGCACGTCGAGCAGGTTGCCGATCACCTCCACCGGGATCTGCGCCGCAAAATGCTCGATCAGGCAGGGGGCGGGTTCGTCGGCCAGGCGGTCGAGCAGGCCGTCGACCAGGGCCACCAGGCCCGGCTCCATGCGCGTGATGGCGCGCTGGTTGAGCGCACCCATCAGCAGGCGCCGCACGCGCGTGTGCAGCGGCGGATCGCTGAACACGATGCTGGTGGTGTGGTGCTCGTACAGCGGCGTGCCGAGGCCGAACTTGGGTGCGAACTCGCGGTGCTTGTCGGAGCTGGCGGTGGCCAGCCGGTACATCGCCTCGATGTCGGCGTGCCGCGTCAGCAGCCACTGGTCGGCCGCGATCGCGTGCACCGGGTCGCGCTCGCGCAGCACCGCGAAGGTGGGGTAGGGGTCGTCGATGAAGCCGGGCGGCGCGTTGGCCAGCGTGAAGCCGCGGGCGATGGCCTCGGCCTCCTCCGCAGTGAACGGGGCGGCAGGCGGCGCGGCGCTGGGTGACGGGGCGGACGGGGTCATGCGCCGATCATGCCGCGCCGTCGGCCTCGCCGCCCTCGCGGAAAGCCCCATGCCGACCGGCGCCGCCGGCAAAGCGCGCGGCGCCCGACAGGCCTTCGGCCGCCACCACGGCAACGCCGCCGGCGCCCTCGCGCTGCAGCGCCTCGGCCAGTGGCAGGTCCCACTGCGCGAAGGCCGATGCGCGGTCGGCGCGCAGGCACCCCTGCGGAAAGGCGGCGATCTGCCGCGCCAGCGCCTGCGCCGCGGCCAGCGCCTGGCCATCGTCGACGACGCGGTTGGCCAGGCCCATGGCCAGCGCCTCGTCGGCGCCGACCGGACGGCCGGTGAGGATCAGGTCGAGCGCGCGGCCCATGCCCACCAGGCGCGGCAGGCGGATGGTGCCGCCATCGATCAGCGGCACGCCCCAGCGCCGGCAGAACACGCCGAAGGTGGCGCTGCGGCCGGCCACGCGCAGGTCGCACATCAGCGCCAGTTCCAGCCCGCCGGCCACCGCGTAGCCTTCGATCGCCGCGATCACCGGCTTGGCAAAGTGCATGCGGGTGGGGCCCATCGGGCCGGGTCCGCTGCCATCGGGGGCCACCACGTTGCGCCGCCCGGGGTCGCCCAGCGCGGCCAGGTCGGCGCCGGCGCAGAAGTGCCCGCCGCCGCCGGTGAACACCGCGACGAGCAGGTCGTCGTCGGCCTCGAAGCGCTGGAAGGCCTCGCGCAGCGCGGCCGCGGTGGGGCCGTCGACCGCGTTGCGGCACTGCGGGCGGTGCAGCGTGAGGGTGGCGATCGGGCCATCGGCCTCGAAGCGAACGGCGTCTTGTCCGTGCGACATGGTCGTCTCCTGGTGACGGGCCAGTGTGCGCGCGGTGGGCGCTGATAAGCTGCCGCCCAGGCGACGTCGACGGCTGCGCCCAGACCTTTCACACCAGGATCCCGCCCATGTTCACCGGCATCGTTCAAGGCATGGCCCGCGTGGCCGCGATCGTCGACCGGCCCGGCCTGCGCAGCTTCGAGCTGGCCTTTCCCGAGGGCTTCGACAGCGGTCTCGAGATCGGCGCCAGCGTCGCCTGCGACGGCGTGTGCCTCACCGTCACCGCGCGCCCGTCGCCGGGCATCGCCTGCTTCGACGTGATGCAGCAGAGCCTGGCGCTGACCACGCTGGGCACGCTGGCCGTCGGCAGCCGCCTCAACGTCGAACGCGCCGCGCGCGACGGCGCCGAGATCGGCGGCCACCCGCTGTCGGGCCACATCGACTGCCTGGCCCGCGTCATCGACATCCGCCGGCCCGAGAACAACCAGGTGCTGCGCATCGAGGTGCCGCCGTCGCACCGCCGCTACGTGTTCGCCAAGGGCTACATCGCCGTCAACGGCGCCAGCCTCACCGTGGCCGAAGCCGACCGCCGCGCCGGCTGGTTCGAGGTGTGGCTGATCCCCGAGACGCTGCGCATGACCACCTTCGGCGACAAGGCCGTCGGCGACGCGTTGAACCTCGAGATCGAGCGCGGCACCCAGGTGGTGGTCGACACCGTGCGCGACGCGCTGGACGAGCGCCTGGGCCCGCTGCTGCCGGCGCTGGAGAAGCTGCTGGCGGCGCAGGGCAGCTCGGTCGATGAGCTTGGGGCCGCGCTGAGGCTCCCGTCGGCCTGAGGCTGGCGTTCGGGTAAGGGCTCGTTGCGGCCGTTGCTGCACTGCTGAACAGCCGTCGTTCGATGAGTGGCGCGGGAGCGCGNCTCCTCCTTTACCTGCGCAGAACAGGGCAACCCGTCACGGCGCTCCATCACCACCAAGGTGCCGACGCGAACGATGGCGCGTCGATGTGCGCCGCTGCATCCGAGCCGAGGGCGCCGGGTGGCCGGATGACGCAGGTAAAGGAGGAGCCCGCGGACGCGTTCGTCCGCGGGCGGGGGACACGGAGTCAGCCGGCCACCCGGTGGCCTCGGCTTCGCGCCGGCACCGAAGGGGTTTGAGCAGAAGCGACGAGAGCAGCCGGTGACAACGACCGCAACGAGCCCGTGGCCGCCCGCCGATCCGTACCGCCTGGGGGCGGACTGGCGTCAGATGATCGCCCGCTCCTCGAGCGCATGGCCGGTGCGCAGGCGTTCGCACCCCAGTGGTGACAGGTCCAGGCTGCGGTAAGCACCGTGCAACAGCCACTCGGCCACGCCGCGGCCGGTGGCCGGCGCGTGCTGCAGGCCGTGGCCCGAGAAACCGCAGGCCAGGACCAGGTTGGGCAACGCCGGGTGCGGTCCGACCAGCGCGTTGTGGTCCAGCGGGTGCACCTCGTAGTACCCGGCCCAGGCGCTGCGGCGGCGCAGGGCCTCGAAGGCCGGCACGCGGTGCGCCAGCGCGGGCCACAGCCGGTCCTCGAACTGCGCCAGGTCGGGATCGTCGATCGGCAGGTCGTCGGGGTCGTCGTCGCCCGGGCCGGGCGACCAGCCGCCGATGAAGCCGCGGCCCTCGCTGCGAAACCACACGCCGGCCGGGTCGACCACCAGCGGGGTGGGGGGCAGCGCGGTGGGGCAGTCGAACACGAACACCGTGCGGCGACGCGCGTGCACCGGCACCTCAACGCCGGCCAGGCGGCCCACCGCCCCCGACCAGGGCCCGGCGGCGCAGACGAAGGCGTCGGCTTCGAGCCGCGCCCCATCGTCGGTGAGCGCGGCGACGAGGCGGTCGCCGCGGCGGTCGAAGCCCGTCACGCGGCCGCGGTGCCAGCAGGCGCCGAGGGCGCGTGCCTTGCGCGCCAGCGCGCGGGCCAGCGCGGGGCCGTCGAACCAGCCCTCGCCCGATTCGCCCAGCGTGGCCAGCGCCAGGTCGTCGGTGCGCAGCCAGGGGCAGCGCTGCGCCAGCGCGTCGGGCGACAGCAGGCTCACGTCGGCGCCCGCGCCGGTGGCGGCGGTGTGCTGGGTGCGCAGTGCCGGCGCGCCGGCCTCGGTGGCCACGAACAGGTAGCCTGCGTCCACCAGGCCCAGGTCGACGGCCTCGCCGTCCACGCCCAGCCACTCGGTGGCATGCGACACCACATCCAGGCCGAACTGCGACAGGCGCACGTTCAGCGGCTGCGAGAATTGTTGACGGATCGAACTGGCCGAGCGGCCCGACGAGGCCTGGGTGAGCCCCGGGTCGGGCTCGACCACCACCACCTCGACCGCGGTGCCCGCCTCGCGCCGCAGGAACAGCGCCACCGCGGCACCGATGGCGCCGCCGCCGATGACGACGACGCGCATCGCCGTTTGCCTCAGGCCGGCGCCGGGCCGCCCCAAGCCGGACTGCGCCCCCTTGGGGGGCAGCGCCGGCGCGAAGAGACAAGCGTGGGGGCGGTCATTTCAAAGGCAGGTAGCGCACGCTCAGCACGCCGCCGATCGCCGCCAGGTCGGCCAGTGCCGATTCGCTGGCCGGGCTGTCGATGTCGACCAGCGTGTAGGCCATCTCGCCGCGCGACTTGTTGACCATGTTGTGGATGTTCAGGCCGGCCTTGGCCATCGCGGTGGAGATCTGGCCCAGCATGTTGGGCACGTTGGCGTTGGCGATGGCCACGCGGTAGTTCGACTCGCGCGACATCGACACCGACGGGAAGTTCACCGCATTGGTCACGTTGCCGTGTTCGAGGTAGTCGCGCAGCTGGTCGACGACCATGATGGCGCAGTTTTCCTCGGCCTCGCGGGTGCTGGCGCCCAGGTGCGGCAATGCGATGACACCGGGGTTGCCGTGGATGGCGGCGGACGGGAAGTCGCACACATAACGCCCCAGGCGACGCGCCTCCAGCGCGTCGATCACGGCCGAGTCGGCGACGATGCCCTCGCGCGAGAAGTTCATCAGCACCGCGCCGTCGCGCATCAGGCCGATGTTGGCGTCGTTGACCAGGTGGCGAGTGGCCTCGAGCAGCGGCACGTGCAGGGTGACGAACTGCGAACCCTTGAGCACCTCGTTGACGCTGCCGGCGCGCTTGACCTGCGAGGGCAGGCTCCAGGCCGCGTCCACCGTGATCTCGGGGTCGAAGCCCAGCACGTCCATGCCCAGCTTGATGGCTGCGTCGGCCACCAGGCAGCCGATCTTGCCCAGGCCGATGATGCCCAGCGTCTGGCCGGCGATCTCGAAGCCGGCGAAGGCCTTCTTGCCGTCTTCGACCCGCTTGTCGAGCTCGGCGTCGGCCGGATCGAGCTTGGCGACGAAGCTCAGCGCCGGCGCCAGGTTGCGCGCGGCCATCAGCATGCCGGCCAGCACCAGTTCCTTCACCGCGTTGGCGTTGGCGCCGGGCGCGTTGAACACCGGCACGCCGCGGGCGCTCATGGCCTTGACGGGGATGTTGTTGGTGCCTGCGCCGGCGCGGCCGATGGCGCGCACGCTGGCCGGGATGGCCATGGCGTGCATGTCGGCCGAGCGCACCAGCACGGCGGCCGGCGTGGCCAGGTCCTTGCCGACCTGGTAGCGCTCGGCCGGCAGGCGCGACAGGCCGTCGGCCGAGATCTGGTTGAGCACCAGGATGCCGAGCCGATCACCCATGTTGTGCCTCGAATTCCTTCATGTAGGCCACCAGCGCCTGCACGCCTTCGATCGGCATCGCGTTGTAGATCGAAGCGCGCATGCCGCCCACCGAGCGGTGGCCCTTGAGCTGCACCATCTTGCGCGCCTGCGCACCCTTCAGGAAGGCCTCGTCCAGCGCCTCGTCCTTCAGGCGGAACGGCACGTTCATCAGGCTGCGGCAGTCGCGCGCCACCGGGCAGCTGTAGAACGAGGTGGTGTCGAGGAAGTCGTACAGCACCGCGGCCTTGGCCTTGTTGTGCGCTTCCATCGCGGCCAGGCCGCCCTGGTCCTTGATCCAGTGGAACACGAGCCCGGCGATGTAGATCGCGTAGGTGGGCGGCGTGTTGTACATGCTCTCGTTGTCGGCCACGGTCTTGTAGTCGAAGGCGCTGGGCGTGGCCGGGATGGCCTGGCCGATCAGGTCGTCGCGCACGATCACCAGCGTCAGGCCCGACGGGCCGATGTTCTTCTGTGCGCCGGCGTAGATGAGGCCGTACTTCGACACGTCGACCGGGCGCGAGAGGATGTCGCTGGACATGTCGGCCACCAGCGGCACGCTGCCGGTGTCGGGCGTGAAGTGGTATTCCACCCCGCCGATGGTCTCGTTGGAGCAGATGTGCACGTAGGCCGCGTCGGGGTTGAGCTTCCAGTCGGCGCGCGCCGGGATGGTGGTGTAGTTGCTGGCCTTGGCACTGGCGGCCACGTTCACGGTGGCGTACTTCTGCGCTTCCTTGATCGACTTCTTCGACCACTCGCCGGTGTCGATGTAATCGGCACTCGCCTTGCCGCGCAGCATGTTCATCGGCACGATGGCGTTCTCGGCGATGGCGCCGCCCTGCATGAACAGCACCTTGTAGTTGGCCGGCACGGCCAGCAGCTCGCGCAGCAGCGCCTCGGCCTCGTTGGCGATCGAGATGAACTCCTTGCCGCGGTGGCTCATCTCCATCACCGACATGCCCGAGCCGTGCCAGTCGAGCATCTCGTCGGCGGCCTTGCGCAGGACGCTTTCGGGTAGGGCGGCGGGGCCGGCGCTGAAGTTGAAGACGCGGGTCATGGTCGGGGCACTCCGAGGGCGAGGGTGAGGGAAAAGGACGCGGGGGCGGGGTCGGCGTTTCGGCCGGGGCCTGGAGACCCCAAAGCCCTCTAGCATAACCAATGCACCTGTCGAGCCGACGCGTGCGGCAGCGCTCAGCCCGGGTCCGCTGGCCGCAGGAAGGCGCCCATGGCCTGGTCCTCGCCGACGATGTGGTCCATCAGCCAATCCTTGATCGTCTGCAGGGCCACCAGTTCGCCACCCTGGTTCAGGCGCTGTCGGTGGCGGACCACGTCGGCCAGCAGCTGGGCGTGGGCCTGCGTGTGCCGTGCCAGCGCCGGGTAGTGCGCCGCGCCCATCAACCGCTCTTCGGTGGCGAAGTGGAAGCGGGTGTACAGCACCAGCTCGTCGAAGCGGGTGCGGATGGCCTCGGCGCCGTCACCGTCCTTGACGGCCCGGTTCAGGCCTTCGACCAGCAGCACCAGCTGGCGGTGCTGCTGGTCGACCTCGGGCACCCCCACCTCGTGCGACGGCTCGAACGCAAACCACGGCAACTCGGCCGCTGCCGCAGCGTCGTCCTCGAAGAAGGTGGCAGTGTGCTTGCCGCGCAGCTTGCTCCGGTACATGGCGGTGTCCGCATGGGCCAGCAGACGGTCGATCTCGGCGCCGTGCTCGGGGAAGGCACTGATGCCGATGCTGGCGCCGACCCGGTACTCCCGGCATGCCGCGCCCGGGATCGGGGCGGCGACGGCCTGCAGCACCTTGTCGGCCACCAGCGCCATGTGCTGCAGCCGGTCCACCTGCGCCAGCACGATGGCGAACTCGTCGCCGCCGAGCCGGGCCACCGTGTCGCCGGCCCGCACGCAACCCACCAGCCGGCCGGCGACCGCCCGCAGCACCTCGTCGCCGCTGGCGTGGCCGAACTGGTCGTTGATCGCCTTGAAGCCGTCCAGGTCGATGAACAGCACGCCCACCCGGTGGCCGTGGCGCCGGGCCTGGGCGATGGCCATGGCCAGGTGGTCGAGCAGCAGCACGCGATTGGGCAGGCCGGTCAGGCGGTCGTGGAAGGCCTGCCGCCGCAGTGCCGGGACCTCGTGCCGCAGCTGCTCGCGCATCGATCGGTCGCGCGTGGCGACCAGCACCGTGCCGACAAACAGCGCCGTGGCGGCGATGCCCCGGTCCACCCATGGGCAGGCAGGGTCCTGTGCGGCCGCGAGGCAGGCCTGCACCAGGGCCACCAGCGCGACCGCCGAACCCACCCCCGCGGCGGTGAGCAGCCGGTGCCAGGCCAGCAGCGCGATGGGCGTGCAGCACATCAGAAGCGTCAGGTGCCTCGCCGACCACTGCCGGTCGGTCCACAGCATCAGGAGCAGGGTGCCGAAGGCCACGGGCAGCACCCAGGCAGGCGCCACAGCGCCATCGGGCTGCGCCTGCGTCGCCGGAACAGGGCCTGGCGGACCATCGTGGGGATCGGGGGTGGATCGTGGGCGGAACGAAAGGCGGCGCATGTCGACCGGCCAGGGCAGGCGCCCGGCGCATGGTCCGATTCCAGGGCATCCGCCCGGGCAGCCGATTGAGTGAGGTCAATCGGGTGGCCGGCCCACCGGCCTACTTCTCGGCCAGCGCCTTCAGGTTGGCCAGGCCCGCCTCGAAATCCTTGCCGATCATCGCGTCCATGCTGACGAACACGCTCATCAGCTTGGAGACGAAGGGCATCGGGCCGGACATCGACCAGGTCACCTCGGTGCCGCCGCCCTTGGGCCGCAGCGTGTAGACGGTAGTGTTCCGGCTCTCGAAGGGCCGCAGGAAGTCGAGCTTGACGGTCACCTGGGCCGGCGCCTGCACCCCGGTGATCTCCATCCGGCCCGCGCCAACCTGATCGTTGCCGCTCCACTCGTAGGTGGCCCCCACGCCGCGTGGGCTGCCGCCATGGGTGCGGGTCATGCCCGGGTCGAGTTTTTCCCAGGGAGACCATTCGGGGAAGCGGTGGAAGTCGTCGAGCAGCGCGAACACCTTGTCGGGCGGGGCCTGGATGCTGGTGCGGCGCTGAACCTCGAAGCTGTCGGGCCGCGTGGCGGCAAAACCGAGCAGGGCGGCGACCGCCGCGGCGATGACGAGGCCAATGGTCTTCAACATGGAACCTCCGGGAGTGACCCGCTGACTGCGATGGCAGTATGGCGCGGCGCGGCGGCCTTGGCCATCGCCGGTCTGCCTCCCCTTGGCAGTGCGCCGCCGGGGCTGGGTCAGAATTGCCGCATGCCCCATCCCCACGCGTCGCCCTGGCAGGGCCTGCCGCCCGCCGCCGAACTGATGGACGGGCTGGAGGCGCTGGCCCGCGACGCCGGCCGCGAGGTGATGGCCGTTTACGCCAGCGACTTCGCGGTGCGTGGCAAGGCCGACGCGTCGCCGGTGACGGCCGCCGACGAGCGCGCCGAGCGGGTCATCCTGGCCGGCCTGGCGCGGTTGGCGCCCGGCGTGCCGGTGGTGGCCGAAGAGGCCGCGGCCGCAGGCAGGGTGCCTGCCATCGGCGAGCGCTTCTGGCTCGTCGACCCGCTCGACGGCACGCGCGAATTCGTCGACCGCAACGGCGAGTTCACCGTCAACATCGCCCTCGTCGTGCGCGGTGCGCCCTTGCTGGGCGTGGTGCTGGCGCCGGTGCCCGACCGGCTGTTCGCCGGCATCGTGGGCGAGGGCGCCTGGGAGGTGGCCGGCGACCGCCGCCGCGCCATCGGCGCGCGCCCCGTGCCGCCCGAGGGGCTGACCGTGCTGGCCAGCCGCTCGCATGGCGACGGGCCGGCGCTCGAGGCCTGGCTGGCCGGACGGCGCGTGGCGGCGGTGGCCACGGCGGGGTCCTCGCTCAAGCTGTGCCTGCTGGCGGCTGGCGAGGCCGATGCCTACCCGCGCTTCGGCCGCACGATGGAATGGGACATCGCCGCCGGCCATGCGGTGCTCGCCGCGGCGGGCGGCAGCGTGTGCACGCTCGACGGCCACGCCCTGCGTTACGGCAAGCCGGGCTTCGAGAACCCGCACTTCGTCGCGCGCGGCTGCACCTGAGCAGTGCGAGGTGGCGCCGGTGCCGCCTACCGGGCGTTGGCACGCCCCATGCTCGTTGCCCATCGGGTGTGAGCCCGGCTACTCAATGCCGGGCATCTCCGATATAAGCACGGCCAGGGACGGGTTGTATCGGATGGTGACCACAGAGTCGCCAACGTGAACGCGGCAAGCCCGGACGCGGCGACAGCCCGACGGGCAGGAGGGTGCGAATGACCGCCTTGAAGTACGTGTGCCTGTCCGACCTGCACCTGGGGGCCGACTACAGCCTGTTCACCCGCATGGACGAGGACGGCCACACCAGCCTGCGGCTGCCGAGCCGGTCGCTCGAGGCGCTGGGGGCGGCGCTGCGGCCCTACGTGGCCTCGCTCAGCGGTGCAGAACCGCCCACGCTGATCCTGCTGGGCGACATGCTCGACATGGGCCTGTCGCCGATGGGCGACGTGGCCCGCGCCTGGCAGCGCTTCGTCGAGGTGATGTTCCCGGCCGACCAGCCGCCGGTGTTCTCGCCGCAGGTCATCTGCGTGCCGGGCAACCACGACCACCACCTGTGGCGCTCGGCGCAGGACCAGGAGTTCCTCGAGCGAGTGCTCAAGGCCGACGAGTCGCCCAAGCCGCTGGACCTGATCCACACCACCAAGTTGTTCGCGCCGCTCGAGATCGAGTGCGACCTGATGACCAAGGTGATGCGCAGCCAGCCCGGCTTGGCGGAGGCGACGGTGCGGGTGGCCTATCCGAACCTCGGCCTGCGCGTCCCGGGCGAAGGCGGCCGCGAGCGCTGCGTGGTGCTGCACCACGGCCACTATGTCGACGGCACCTACCGGGTGATGTCCACGCTCGACGCGGCGATGGAAGGCCTGGATGCGCCGCCGGCGTCGATGGGCAAGCTCGAGGCGCAGAACGGCGCCTGGGTCGACTTCCTCTGGTCCGACCTCGGCAGCAGCGGCGCCGTCGGCAAGGACGCGACCACGCTGTACGAGACCATGCGCGATGCTGGCGCGTCGCACCAGTTCGCCCAGGGCCTGAGCGAGCGGGTGCTGGCGCTGCTGGCCAGCAAGCTCGGCGTCGGCGCCGACACCGAGGTGGTGATGGGCCTGAAGGTGAGCAACCTCGTCAAGGCGCTGATCGACCTGACGCTGGTGCGCACCGCCGAGACCGAGCGCGACAGCTACTTCACCGTGATGTCCGATGCCGGCGTGGCCGACCTGCGCTGGTTCGTCGGTGGCCCGGTGCGCCGGCAGCTCGAGAAGGCGGGCCTGCCCGCGTCGGACACCGACCTGAGCTTCGTCTTCGGCCACACCCACAAGCCCTTCCAGGACCAGTTCAAGGTGCCCGGCTTCATCCGCCCGGTGGCGGTCTACAACACCGGCGGCTGGGTGATGGACCAGCCGACGATGGCGCCCACCCAGGGCGCGGCGGCAGTGTTCATCGACGACGCGCTCAACCTGGCCTCGCTGCGGCTCTTCAACGACCCGCTCAACGGCGAGGCACCGGCGGTTCACGTGGCCGGCGTTGGTGGCTTCCTGGACGAGGCCAACCCGCTCCTGAAACGCATGACCGACGCGCTGGGCCCGACGGCCGAGGCCTGGGCCACCTTCTCCCAGCAGGTGAGATGGGCCAGCGAGCGGCACGCCGAGTGCCTGCTCGACCGCTTTTTCGATCCCCAGGGTGCTTCGGAAGCGACGCCATCATGATCAAACCCCTTTCCCGGCCGCTGTCGCAGCTCAAGCCGGTGTACGACGTGGTGGTGGTGGGCTCCGGCTACGGCGCCGGCGTGGCCGCATCGCGGCTCTCGCGGGCCGGCCAGTCGGTGTGCGTGCTCGAGCGCGGCCGCGAGATCCTGCCGGGCCAGTACCCCAACAGCCTGGCCACCGCGCAGCAGGACATGCAGGCCGACACCTCGCGCGGCAAGCTCGGCAGCCCTTACGGCCTGTACAACGTGCACGTCAACGACGACATGTATGCGTTGGTCGGCTGCGGGCTCGGCGGCACCTCGCTGATCAACGCCAACGTGGCGCTCGAGATCGACCCGCGGCTGTTCAACCTCGACGGGCTGCATTGGCCCGACGAGTTCCGCACCGACCCCGACGCCCTGGTGCCTTACGCGGCGCGGGCGCGGGCGATGCTGGATGCGCGGCCCTACCCCGACACCGTCGCGCCGTTGAACGAGCACTTCCCGCCGCTGAACAAGCTGCAGGCGCTCGAGAGCTCGGCCAAGGCGCTGAAGAAGCCGTTCTACCGCCCGCCGATCGCCGTCAACTACGAAGACCAGATCAACCCCTTTGGCGTGCCGCAGCCGCGCTGCACGCTGTGCGGCGACTGCACCAGCGGCTGCAACGATGGTGCCAAGAACACCACGTTGATGAACTACCTGCCCGACGCGCACAACCACGGGGCGGACATCTTCACCCGCGCGCGGGTGGGCCATGTGGCACGCGATGCCGCGGGCTGGCGTGTCGACTTCATGGGCCTGCCCACCGACGACCAGGGCCAGCCGCTGCCCGGCGCGGAAGAGCAGGCCATGAGCGTGCGTGCGCGCATCGTCGTGCTGGGCGCCGGCAGCCTGGGCTCCACCGAGATCCTGCTGCGCTCGAAGGAGCGAGGCCTGTCGCTGTCCAAGCGCCTGGGCCAGCGCTTCTCGGGCAACGGCGACGTGCTGGCCTTCGGCTACAACAACCTCTGGCAGGAGGAGCACCCGGCCACCGACGTCACTGCCGACACGCCGGTGGCCGATCCCACCTACAAAAGTCTGTACGGCATCGGCCGCGGCAGCAACACGATCACCGATGCGCAGCGCCCCGGGCCCTGCATCACCGGCATCATCGACCTGCGGCTGGCGCCCCGGGTGCAGGATGGGCTGGTCATCGAGGAAGGGGTGATCCCCGGTGCACTGGCCACGCTGATGACGCCGGCCGGCTTTTTCGCCGACGCGCTGCTGGGCAACTTCCTGCAGTACGGGCCGGCCCAGGCCGGCGTGCGGCTGAAGCAGGCCCAGGCCGAGGGCGATGCGGTGCAGAAGGACCCCGGCAGCCTGAGCACGTTGGCCTACACCGGCGCGGCGTCGCGCATGCAGACCTACCTGGTGATGAGCGTCGACGAGGCCGCCGGCCAGCTGGTGCTGAAAGACGACCGCCTGCGCATCGACTGGCCGGGCGCGGGCAAGTCGCCCGTGATCGCCCGCGACAACGACTGGCTGCGCCAGGCCAACGACGCCATCAAGGGCCACTTCATCCCCAACCCCATCTGGTGCGAACCGCAGGGCTGGAAGCTCGTCACCGTGCACCCCGTGGGTGGCTGCGGCATGGGCAACGATGCCGAGTCGGGCGTGGTCAACCACAAGTGCCAGGTGTTCGCATCCGACAAGGGCACCGACGTGCACCCGGGCCTGTACGTCTGCGACGGCGCGGTGCTGCCTGGCGCGGTGGGCGTGAACCCGTTGCTGACCATCGCCGCGGTGGCCGAGCGGGCTTGCGCGCTGCTGGCCGCCGACCAGGGCTGGACGCTGGACGATCGTCTGCCCGAACGCCAGTTGCTCTCGGCGGCCGCCGTGCAGAAGGCCTTTGCCGCCCCCCCGCCGGCGCCGGTGCCCGAGCCCGCGGTGCCGAAGGACGATTCGGTGATGCACCGGCTGGGCGCCTGGCTGCACAAGGCCGAGCACGCGGTGCTGCAGGAGATCCACGGCGAGTTTGCCAAGGTCGTGCAGGCGCTGGAGGACGGCGCCATCGAAGTCGCCAAGAAACTGCTGCACGAGGTGATCGACAAGTTCCCGCACCTGCTCAGCCCGGCCTTCGAATTCCACGAGACCATGCACGGCTTCGTCAGCCTGCAGGCCGTCGGGCCGGCCGGCAGCCGCAA
Organism: Ideonella sp. A 288; assembly: GCF_002198735.1. Classification (GTDB taxonomy): domain Bacteria; phylum Pseudomonadota; class Gammaproteobacteria; order Burkholderiales; family Burkholderiaceae_C; genus Pseudaquabacterium. Next base: position 11,507 of record NZ_MWLO01000161.1, on the reverse strand, counting down.
CGCGCGCATCAGCACCGACTACGAACTGGCCACCGCCTGGGGCGAGGCCTCGCAGCATGCGATGTCGTTCGCCCTGCGCGTGCGCACCGAAGACCTGCACCAGCTCACCACCGACCCCACCCACTCCGCGGTGCTCACCGGCACGGTCACCTGCCCGGCGCTGAGCGAGCAGCCGATGCCGGTGCGCCGCGGCGATTTCCACCTGCTGCCGGTGGATGCCGAGCATGTCGAGACCTGGCGCATGACCTACGACATGGTGCTCGAGCGCGGCGCCAGCCTGGTGCGCTTCCACGGCTTCAAGGTGCTGCACCAGTCCACCGGCTCCAGTTGGTGGAACGACGTGACCACGCTGTTCGTCACCGTGCGCGACGGCGAGGCCGGCGATGGCCCGCTGCTGGCCCAGGGCACGCTGCGGCTCAACCTGGAAGACTTCATGTGGCAGGGCTCGACGATCAAGGTCGACCCCTCGCACGGCATGATCGCCGACCTGGTGAACCACTTCCCGGCGGCGCGCGATGCGGTCGAGATGCTGTACATGGCCCGCTTTGCCGGGTTCTTCGGCGGCACGATGTTCCAGGCCTACGGCGGCCTGCTGTCGAACCTGAAGAACGTTCCGGCGACGCTGCCCTTGCCGGTGCTCGAGCCCCGCTGTGCCTTGCCCGACGGCCGCGTTCCCGAAACGCACGTGCTGCCCCTGCCGGGCGGCTTCCAGGCCCGGCTCACGCGGCTGCAGGGCGGCGACCTGGGCCCGGTGATCCTGGCGCCGGGCTTCACCGTGCGGGCCGTGTCCTTCGCGGTCGACACCGTCGAGCAGAACCTGGCCGAGCACCTCACCGCGGCGGGCTACGACGTGTGGCTGTTCGACTACCGCGCCAGCCCCGATTCGGGCAGCCCGATCGGGGCCCACTTCTCGGTCGACGACATCGCCCGCGAAGACTGGCCGGCGGCCGTGGCCAAGGTGAAGGCGGTGACCGGCGCGCCCGACGTGCAGGTGCTGGCCCATTGCGTCGGCTCCATGAGCCTGCTGATGGCGCTGCTCGAAGGCCTGGAAGGCGTTCGGTCGGTGATCGCCTCGGCGCTGACGCTGCACCCGGTGACCAACTGGCTCAGCTACCTGAAGGTCGACCTGGGGGCGGTGCAGCTGCTCGAAGGCCGCACCGAGTTCGCCCAGGGCTTCCACATCGTGCCGGACCAGGGCGACTTCGAGCGCGAGATCGACGTCATCGCCTGGAACGTGCCGGTGCCCGAGGGGCAGCAGTGCAAGAACCCGGTGTGCCACAGGGTGTTCTCGATCTTCGGCCCGTCGTACACCCATGCGCAGCTCAACGCGGCCACGCACGACGCGATGGGCCGGATGTTCGGCACCATCGCGTTGTCGCCCTTCGAGCAGCTGTCGCTGATCATGGCCCGAGAGCAGGTCGTCGATGCCTCGGGCGCCGACACCTACCTGACGGCCGAGAAGGCCCGGCGGCTGGCCCTGCCGATCAGCTTCGTCACCGGCGCGCGCAACCAGATCTTCGACCCGGAGACCATTTCGCGCACTTACCACTGGCTGGCGGCCCACAATGGCATCGGCCTGTACGACCGGTTCGTCTTCCCGGACTACGAGCACATGGACATGTTCATCGGCCGCGATGCACAGCGCGATGTTTACCCGCACCTGCTGGGCCGACTGAAGCTGCATCCGCGAAAAGCAGCACGGTGACGGCCGACACCGCTGCCCGCCTGCGGGCATCATTCACGAACGATGGACGCTGAGCTCAAACAACAACTGGCCGCCATCCTGGCGGCGGACGTCTCGGGATACTCGCGGCTCATGTCGGCGGACGCACAGGCCACGGTCGCCGCGCTCGACCGATCGCGCAGCGTGTTCCGCCGCCACATCGAAGCGCTGCGCGGCCGCGTCGTCGACATGGCCGGCGACGCCGTGCTGGCCACCTTCGACAGCGCCAGCGCCGCCGTGCGCGCGGCCATGGCGGTGCAGCAGGAACTGGCCGAGACCTTCCGCGACGTGCCCGAACCCAAGCGCATGCGCTTTCGCATCGGCCTGCACATGGGCGAGGTGCTGGGCAAGGACGACGGCACCGTGTATGGCGACGGCGTCAACATCGCCGCCCGGCTCGAGTCGCTGGCCGAGGTCGGCGGCATCACCGCGTCGGCCGCGGTGGCCGCGGCGGTGCGTGGCCACGTCGACATGCACTTCGTCGACCAGGGCGAGCAGGTGGTGAAGAACATCCCCTACCCAGTGCACGCCTTCCGCTGGGTGACGGCCGAGCACGCCACGCCCTTCGGCGCGGTGCCCAACTCGGCCAAGCCCACGCGCCACCCGTCCTTGGCGGTGATGCCCTTCGCCAACCTCAGCAACGACCCCGAGCAGGAGTACTTCGCCGACGGCATCGCCGAAGACCTGATCACCGTGCTGTCGCGGCTGCGCTGGCTGAGCGTGATCGCCCGCAACTCCACCTTCCAGTACAAGGGCAAGTCCACCGACGTGCGCGAGCTGGGCAAGGCGCTGGGCGCGCGCTACATGCTCGAGGGCAGCGTGCGCAAGAGCGGCGAGCGGGTGCGCATTTCCTGCCACCTGGTCGACGCCAGCGACGGCAACCAGGTGTGGGCCGAGCGTTACGACCGCGCGCTGTCGCAGACCTTCGACCTGCAGGATGAGATCAGCGTCACCATTGCCGGCACGCTGGAGCCCGAGCTGAGCAAGGCCGAACAGGAGCGCGTGCGCCGCAAGCCGGTGGACAGCCTGGACGTGTGGGAGCTGTTCCAGCGCGGGCTGTGGCACTTCTGGCGCTACAACAAGGAGGCCCACGCCGAGGCGCGGCGCCTGTTCAAGGCCGCGGCCGACCGCGACCCGCAGTTCGCGCCCGCGACCGCCTACCTGGCGCTGAGCCACTACTCCAGCTTCGTCAACCGGCTCGACGAGACCGAGACCTCGTTCGACACCGCGCGCGACCTGGCCATGCGCGCGCTGGCCGTCGATGGCAAGGAGCCGCTCGCCCGCTTCGTGCTGGGCCGCGTGTACACGATGACCGGGCAGGTGGACGCCGGCGTGGCCGAGTTGCAGGAGGCCGTGCGGCTGAGCCCGAGCTTTGCCCTGGCGCACTATGGCCTGGGCGCCGCGCTGCTGAGGCTGGACCGCTGGGAAGAAGCCTGCGACTGCTGTGCCACGGCCGAGCGGCTGAGCCCGCACGACCCGTCGCTGTGGGCCTTCCAGAGCACGCGTGCGACGGCGCTGTCCTTCGGCGGCCAGCTCGAGCAGGCCGAAGGCGTGGCCAAGGCGGCGGTGCGCCATCCCGCCGCCACCTTCTGGGCCTGTTCGTCGCTGGTGTCGATCCTGGGCCACCTGGGCCGACCGGCCGAGGCGAAGGCCGCACTCGACCAGTTGCTGGCGCTGCGGCCCGATTTCTCGATGGGGCTGTTCCGCCGGGTCTACGGCCTGTCGTCACGGCCGTCGGACGAGGCGGCCAGCCGCGCCCGCTCGACGACGCATTTCTTCGAGGGCCTGTACAAGGCCGGCCTGCCGCGAACCGGTCAGGCCACCGCGCCGGACTGAGGCTCCGGCGGGGCCAGGGCCGCCGCCGCGGCCACGCGGGCCTGCTCGGCGTCGCGCATCAGCCGCTCCACCACCAGGCGCATCACGTGGTACCCGAGCTTCGGGTTCTGGTAGTACAGCGCCGCCATGCCCTCGGCCGACAGGCTGTACAGCGTGCAGTCGGTGTCGCACACGATGCTCATTGTGCGGCGGTTGTCGGGCGCGAACAGGCCGATCTCGCCGACCAGCGCACCGGCGCCGATGCGCTCGTCGCGCTCGACCAGGCGCAGCGTGCCCGCCTGCACGTAGATCATCTCGGTGGCCACGTCGCCCTTGTTCCACAGCGGCTGCCCGGCCTTGGCCTCGCGCCGGTGCATGTGCGGCAGCAGCCATTCGGCCACCGGTGTGTCGGCCTTGGCCGACTCGATGGCCTTGACCAGCTTGCGGATCTCCCTGACCTTCTTCACGTTGATCGGGATCATCACCGCATACAGCACCATCGTCGGCCAGGAGCCGCCCATCATGGCGTAGGCCACGAGGAAGACATTGGCCGCCAGCGCCACCACGCGCAGCGGCATCATGCTCTTCATCATGTAGCTGGCCACCATCAGTCCGGCCCCGATGAAACCGAAGGCATAGCCGATCGTCGTCACGCGCTGTTCTCCTGTTCGCGCCCCCGGCGCGTCCCACGGGTCCATGGCGGCCCCGACTTTTTTTGCTCGCACGGACTGTACCTGCTGCCGCCGAGGCAGGCGGCGCGGGGCGTGCACTCCAGGGGGGACGCGACGCCCGCGGGCGGCCGCCAGGACGGTGCCGGGCGGCGCCACGCTGGGGCACCCGGCCACGGGTGCCGACCGGGATGCACCAACGCCGTGCAGCCCCGCGGCGGCCCGCGTGGCGGGGCGCGAGGGCCTGGCCGGTGGCGCGACCGCCGCCCGGTCGGCGACGGTGTCACCCCGCAGCGTGGCGCCGTCGCCGACGCACCTGCGGGGGCCGCGATCGGGTCGTGGGCCGGTCAGCCGACGACGGCCGCGGAGGCGTCGAGGTAGTCGGCCACGCCAGACAGCTTCAGGTCACCGGTGGCGGCGTCCACGTAGGTGGCCGCCGCGGCGGCGTCGACCTGGCCGCAGGCCACCGTGGTCCACACGCCGTCGCCGTTGTCGTCGCGCGAGATGTCGAAGCGCACGTCGTCGTTGCCCAACTGCGCAGTCTTGACGACGTAGGTCTCGCCGTCGATCGTGATCGTCTGGTAGCTCACGCTGTCGTCGAGGGTCTCGCTGTGGGTGCGGCCGCCGCGGGTTTCGACGTCGGCGGTCACGCTGCCGTCGGCGGCGAAGGTGTAGACATGCGTCTGGACGCGATCGGTGACGGCGGTGAGCACGCCGATCGAGAAGGCCGCGGCGTACTCGCCGTCGCCATCGGCGTCGGTGAAGACCTGCGTGCGGGTGGCCGACGCCGCCGCCTGCGTGCGCTCCACGCTGACCACAGCCTGGACGCCCAGGGCATTGGTGCCGACGGTGGTTTCGAAGGTGTCGTCGCCAATGTCGACGTCGCGGGTGCGGGTGCCGCGGCTGACGGTCATCGTCTCGACCGTGGTGTTGTCGTCGCTGAAGGTGAATTCGACGGTGCCCTGGCTGCCGCCGAAGGGGCCGGGGCCTTTGCCGCCGCCGTGCTGTGGGCCGTGATGTCCGGACATGGGTGCTCCTGGTGCAAGGTGAGATGGGTGGGCCGGCACGCCTGCGTGGGCAGGGGCGGGCCGGCGTCGCTCGGCGGTGTCGGCCGTTGTGGGGTCGGCACCGCTGAACGAAGTCTACGATCAAATGTGCAAGTTGCACATTTGTGAAGACGACTTTACCTGTCTCTACCTTCGGCTCACATCGCCGTCGTCCTCGCGCCGCCCGAAGCCCGGGTCGATGCGCACCAGCGCCGCGGCCGCGAACGACGGCAGCGTGGCCACGCACACCCAGGTGAAGAAGCCCAGGTAGCCCAGCCGCGCCTGCAGCCAGCCGGCCACCATGCCCGGCAGCATCATCCCCAGCGCCATGAAGCCCGTGCACAGCGCGTAGTGGGCGGTCTTGTGCACGCCCTGGCCGGCCACCATCAGCATGAACACCATGTAGGCCGTGAAGCCGAAGCCGTAGCCGAACTGCTCCAGCGCCAGCGCCGCGCTCACCCAGGCCAGCGAGCCCGGCTGCATGGCCGCCAGCGCCACGAACACCAGGTTGGGCAGGTGCATGGCCACCATCAGCGGCCACAGCAGGCGCTTCAGGCCACCGATCGAGATGACCCAGCCGCCGAGCAGCCCGCCCAACGTCAGCGCGATGACGCCCACGGTGCCGTAGGCGATGCCCACGTCCTGCGTCTTCAGCCCCAGGCCGCCGGCGGCCGGGCTGTCCAGCAGGAAGGGCGTGACGAGCTTGAGCGCCTGCGCCTCGGCGAAGCGGTACAGCAGCAGGAAGGCCAGGATCCGGCCGATGCCGGGCTGTCGGAAGAAGGCCGCGAACACCTCGCCGGCGTCGCGCCAGAAGCTGCCGCCGCGCGGCACCGGCCGGTCGAGTGCCGGCCGCGGCAGTGCCCAGGCGTGCCAGGCCGCGGCCATGACGAAGGCCAGCGCCAGCCCGCCGAAGACGAAGGACCAGGCCAGCGCCGGCTGCCCGGTGCGGTCCTGCAGCCAGCCGGCCAGCACCACCAGGCCGCCCTGGCCGGCGATCATCGCCAGCCGGTAGAAGGTGCTGCGCACGCCGACGAAGGCCGCCTGGCGCCGCGGATCGAGCGCCAGCAGGTAGAAGCCGTCGGCCGCGATGTCGTGCGTGGCCGAGGCAAAGGCCATCAGCCAGAACACCGCCAGCGACAGCCGCACCGCCTGCGAGCCGGGCAGCGTGAGCGCCACGCCGGCGAGCGAGGCGCCGATGACGAACTGCATCACCACGATCCAGCGCCGCTTGGTGCCCAGCAGGTCGACCAGCGGACTCCACAGCGGCTTGATCACCCAGGGCAGGTAGAGCCAGCTGGTGTACAGCGCGATCTCGGTGTTGGACAGCCCGAGGTTCTTGTACATCACCACCGACAGTGTCATGACGACCACGTAGGGCAGGCCCTGGCCGACGTACAGCGTGGGGATCCAGCGCCAGGGGGTGGATGAGGTCACGGGGTGAGCGTCGGGCGAACGACGGGCGTGGCGGTGGTGGGTGGCCGGGCGGTCCGACAGCGGGCCAACAGCGTGCGACGCAACCGGCCCCGGTGCCCGTGCACTGTAGCGGCGGCGACTTCGACCCACGGCGTGCGCTGCGCGCAACGCCCGGGCAAAACCCGCTGGCCGAGATGTGTCGCTACGGTAAAGTGATTCGAGCCTGGTGAGGTTCCTCGGGTTCGTCGACCGAGCCGGGGCCCTCACCCCACCACCCCAAGAATCACAAGGCCGAACGGCCGGAGGAGTTTGTCCATGAAGTTGTCGACCCTCGCCAGCGCCGTGGCGCTGCTCGGTGCATCCACCGCGCTGCTGGCGCAATCGCCGCAGCGCGTCGAGATCACCGGTTCGAGCATCAAGCGCGTGCAGGCCGAGGGGGCCCTGCCGGTGCAGACCATCTCGCGCACCGAGATCGAACGCGCGGGCATCGTCAGTGCCGAACAGCTGGTGGCCCGCATCAGCGCCAACGGCACCGGCGCCGACAACCTGTCGTCCAACGTCGGCATTCAGCTCGGCACCACCGACCGCAACAACAACGGCAACTCCAGCGCCAACCTGCGCGGCCTGGGCTCGAGCAGCACGCTGGTGCTGCTCAATGGCCGCCGCGTGGTGGCCCACGGCGCCAAGGGCAACTCGGCCGACCTGAGCTTCATTCCGCTGGCCGCGGTCGAGCGCGTCGAGGTGCTGAAGGACGGCGCCTCGGCCATCTACGGCACCGACGCCATCGGCGGCGTCATCAACTTCATCCTGCGCCGCGATTTCACCGGCCTCGAGGCCACGGCCTTCGTCGACGCCACCGAGGCGGGCGGCGGCAACATCTACCGCGCGTCGGTGGTCGGTGGCCTGGGCAGCCTGGCCAGCGACCGCTACAACGTGATGGCCAGCCTGACGCACGACCAGCAAAAGATCCTCAATGGCGGCGACCGCGGTTTCTCCAACGGCTTCCAGCCCGAGCGGGGCCTGTCGCCCGACACCACCGGCACGCCGTTCGCCACGCAGACCGGCCTGGCCGGCACCGCGATGGGCGCCACCTTCACGCTGCCGGGCAGCACGCAAACCTACAACCGCGCCAACCTGCTCAGCTTTCAGGGCAACTGCGACAGCATCCCCGGCCAGTCGCAGTACCAGGCCGCGCTGTGGGGCAACCTGGGCTTCGGCAAGGGCTGCGCCTTCGACTATGGCGGCTCCGCGGTGCTGATCCAGCCGATCGAACGCACCAACCTCGTGGCCCGCGGCGCCTACCAGCTCAACAACGACCACCTCGTGTTTGCCGAGATCACCGCGTCGCGCTCGGTGGCCACCAAGCAGTTCGAGCCCTACCAGATCACCACCACCGGCGCCATCGCCGGCGCGCAGTACCCGGTGGGCGGCCCGTACTACCAGGACCTGTCGGCCTTCATCCCCACCTTCGACAAGACCAAGAAGATCGCCTACCGCTGGCGTTGCACCGTCTGCGGCGGTCGCACCATCGAGACCACCACCGACGCCTCGCGCGTGCTGCTGGGCGCCGAGGGCCTGGTGTTCGGCCAGTGGGACTACAAGCTCGGCATCTCCACGGCCGGCAGCCAGGCCGAGTCGATCCTGGGCGCGGGCTACCTGTTCCAGAACGCCATGGTGGCGGCGCTGGGCAGCGGCCTGGTCAACCCCTGGGTGCCGCCGGGGCAGAGCCAGACGCCGGCAGCCCTGGCACTGATCGAGGGCGCCAGCGCCAAGGGCACGCGGCTGTTCGACGGCAAGGCCAAGCTGCTGCAGGTCGACGGCACGATCTCGGGCGAGCTGATGAAGCTGCCCGCCGGCCCGCTGTCGGTGGCCGCCGGCTTCGACGTGCGCAAGGAGTCGTACCAGTTCGCCGATGGCTCGCGCAGCACGCAGGCCGTCTACCAGGCACCGTTCGACGCCGAGTTCCCGAAGGTCGAGCGCGACATCACCGCCGTGTTCGCCGAGGTGGCCGTGCCGGTGGTCAAGGGCCTGGAGGCCACGTTGGCGGTGCGCAACGACCACTACAGCGACTTCGGCGACACCACCAACCCGAAGGTCTCGCTGAAGTGGACGCCGGTCGACCGCGTGCTGGTGCGCGGCTCGTACAACACCGGCTTCCGTGCGCCGAGCTTCTTCCAGTTGTACGGCGCCACCGGCGAGTCGCCGGTGCCCGGCAACATCGCCGACCCGGTGCTGTGCCCCAACGGCAACGTGGCCGGCGCCGACCTGTCGGTGTGCGCCATCCGCCCGCTGTCGCGCCAGGGCGGCAACCCGGCGCTGCGGCCCGAGACCTCCAAGCAGTGGACCATCGGCTTCGTCGCCTCGCCGACCGACTGGTTCAGCCTCAGCGCCGACCTGTGGGAAATCCGCCGCAGCAACCTGATCTACGAACTGACGCCGCAGCAGGTGGTGGCCAACTACACCACCTTCCCGGAGAGCCTGGTGCGCGGCGCCGACGGCCGCCTCGACAGCACCGGCGGCTACATCCGTGCCGGCTTCGTCAATGCCGACGGCGACATCACCCGCGGCGTCGACCTGAACCTGCGCGCCAACGGCCGGCTGGCCGGCGCCACCTGGGTGGCCAACCTGGACGGCACCTACATCGACAGCCACCGCTCGCGCATCTTCGCCACGCAGAAGTACACCGAGGCGGTGGGCCAGTGGAGCTCGCGAGACCTCTTCGTGCGCTGGAAGCACCAGGCCTCGTTCACCTACACGCGGGGCGACTGGAGCGGCACCGTGGGCCAGAGCTACACCGCCGGCTACAAGGACGAAGTGCCCAGCGGCGTGGTGCCGGCCGGCTTCGACCCGAAGGTGGGCAGCTACGTCACCTACGACCTGTCGGCCACCTACACCGGCATCAAGAACCTCACGCTCACCGGCGGCATCAAGAACCTGCTCGACACCGACCCGCCCTTCACCGCCCACAACCTCGACTTCGCCGCCGGTGCCGGTTGGGACCCGCGGGTGGCCGACCCGCGCGGCCGCGCGTTCACGCTGCGCGCGAGCTACCGGTTCTTCTGACCGGCGCACCCGCCATGGCCCCGGAGCGGCCGCTTGCCACGGTGCGCTGCGAGGACATCGCCGTGCACCCCGACTTCACGCCGCTGCGCAGCGTGCGCGGCGTGCAGGTCGACCTGCGCTACGCCGGCACCGACAACTTCGCCGGCCGGGTGCTCTACCGCGGGCTCGATTGCGCCTGGCTGCGCCGCGAGGCCGCCGAGGGCCTGGAAGCCTCGGCCGCCTGGCTGGCCAGCGTGCGGCCGGGCTGGACGATCCTGGTGCTCGATGCGCTGCGCCCGCAGCGCGTGCAGCAGGCCATCTGGGACGACATCGCCGGCACCCCGGCGCAAGACTACTTCGCCGACCCCGCGCGCGGCTCGATCCATTCCTTCGGCATGGCGGTCGACGTGACCCTGCTCAGTCCGCAGGGCCGCGAGTCCGACATGGGCTCGGGCTTCGACGAGATGAGCCTGCGCTCGCACCCGATGCTCGACGCCGAGCACCTGGCGCTGGGCGTGCTCACGGCCGCGCAGGTGGCCGAGCGCGGCTGGCTGCACGCCGCGATGGCGCGCGGCGGCTTCTTCGGCATCCCCACCGAGTGGTGGCACTTCGACCATGGCGACCGCGATGTCGTGCGGCGCACGCTGCCGCGGGTCGACTGAGCGCGCCGTCATGACACTGAATCGACGCGTCCTGCTGGCGGCCGGGGCCGCCGCGGCGGCGGCCCCGGCCGGGCCGGTGCTCGCGCAGGGGGCGGCGGCGCCGTGGCCGCTGCTGCGCCCGCCGCGCCTGAAGCCCGGCGACACCATCGGCCTGATCAACCCCTCGGGTGCCATCCACGAGCGCCAGCCCTACGAGGTGACCACCGAGACGCTGCAGGCGCTGGGCTTCAAGGTGCGCGAGGCGCCGAACCTGCGTGCCCGCTACGGCCACCAGGCCGGCACCGCCGAGCAGCGCGCCAGCGATGTCCATGCCATGTTCGCCGACCCCGGCGTGCACGGCCTCCTGGCCGTCACCGGTGGCTCGGGCGGCAACCGCGTCCTGCCGTTGCTGGACTACGCGGCCATCCGCCGCACGCCCAAGGTGCTGGCCGGCTTCAGCGACGTCACCGCGCTGATCAACGCCGTGCACGCGCGCACCGGCCTCGTCACCTTCCATGCGCCGGTGGGCGTGTCGGAGTGGAACGCCTTCAGCGTCGAGCACCTGCTCGGCGCGGTGGTCGAAGGCCGGGCGCTGACGCTGCGCAACCAGCCCGACAAGAGCGACGGCCTGGTGCCCAAGGAACACCGCATCACCACGCTGCGCGGCGGCACCGCGCGCGGGCCGCTGGTCGGCGGCAATCTGGCCGTGCTCACCTCGATGGCCGGCTCGCCCTACCTGCCGTCGTTCGATGGGGCGATCCTGTTCCTCGAAGAGATCAACGAGTACATCTACCGCGTCGACCGCATGCTCTCGACGCTGAAGCTGATGGGCGCGCTCGACCGCGTCGCCGGCGTCGTCATCGGGGCCTTCACCAACTGCAACCCCGGCGAGGGCTACGGCACGCTGACGCTCGACGAGGTCTTCGACGACTGGTTCAGGCCGCTGAAGGTGCCGGTGTACCGCGGCGCGATGATCGGCCACATCAAGCGCAAGTTCACCGTGCCGGTGGGGCTGCCGGCCGAGATCGACGCCGACGCCGGCACGATCCGCTTCCTGTCGCCCGCCGTCGCCTGACCCCCGGGCGGACCGCCGCCGCGGTATCCTGCTGCATTGCAGCAGCCTTGCGACCCCGCACGCGCTTCCCCACCCCCTCCAGAG
>NZ_MWLO01000160.1 GCF_002198735.1 Ideonella sp. A 288 | reverse complement strand
CCCAGCAGCCCCGCCACCCCGGTCGACGGCATCCATGGCTACGTGCTCAGCGAGAAGACCAGCCAGACCGACGACCAGCGCATCAAGGAGGTGACCCCCTTGCCGCCGCCCGAGCACCTGATCCGCTTCTTCCCGATCGCCGGCACGCCGGTGGAGAAGCTCGTCGGCGACACGCGCCGCAACGTGCGCCAGATCCTCGACGGCCAGGACGACCGCCTGCTGGTGGTGATCGGCCCCTGCTCGATCCACGACCCCGCCGCCGCGCTGGAGTACGCGCGCAAGCTGAAGGCCCAGCGCGAGAAGTTCGCCGGCACGCTGGAGATCGTGATGCGCGTGTACTTCGAGAAGCCGCGCACCACCGTCGGCTGGAAGGGCCTGATCAACGACCCCTACCTCGACGAGAGCTACCGCATCCACGAAGGGCTGCGCATCGCGCGCCAATTGCTGGTGGACATCAACCGCCTGGGCGTGCCGGCCGGTGTGGAGTTCCTCGACGTGATCAGCCCGCAATACATCGGTGACCTGATCGCCTGGGGCGCCATCGGCGCGCGCACCACCGAGAGCCAGGTGCACCGCGAGCTGGCCTCGGGCCTGTCCGCGCCCATCGGCTTCAAGAACGGCACCGACGGCAACCTGAAGATCGCCACCGACGCCATCCAGGCGGCGTCGCGGCCGCACCACTTCCTGTCGGTGCACAAGAACGGCCAGGTGGCCATCGTGCAGACCAATGGCAACAAGGACTGCCACGTCATCCTGCGCGGCGGCAAGACGCCCAACTACGACGCCGCCAGCGTGGCTGCGGCCTGCAAGGAACTGACCGCCGCCAAGCTGCCCTGCCAGCTGATGATCGACTTCAGCCACGCCAACAGCAGCAAGCAGCACGAGCGCCAGGTGGACGTGGCCCGCGACGTGGCCGCCCAGATGGCCGCCGGCAACCGCTGCATCGTCGGCGCGATGGTCGAGAGCCACCTGCACGCTGGCGCGCAGAAGTTCACGCCCGGCAAGGACGACCCCGCCAAGCTGACCTATGGCCAGAGCATCACCGACGCCTGCATCGGCTGGGACGACTCGCTCACCGTGCTGCAGGTGCTGAGCGACGCCGTGGCGGCCCGCCGCAAGTCTTGATCCAAACGGCCTGCACGGCCGGCCGTTGGGCGTAAGCTGACGGATGTCAGGGCCGGTCGCCGACAGGGGCCGGTCCGTTCCACCGCAGGAGAACCATGATGCGTCACGAAGTTTTCATCCGCTTCAGCGCCGACCAGGAAACCGCCGTGCCGCTGGGCGCGAGTGACGCCCTGCCCCCGGAACAGGCGCGCCGGTGGCTGGACGAGCAGTTCATCGCCAACGACTGCGAGCCGCTGCGCGCCAGCGGCAAGGTGCTCACGGCCGACAAGCTGCTGGCCATCGCCACCACGGTGGGCGCCAAGCGCTTCGAGACCGACGCCGAGTTTCGCGTCGGCTTCGCCCGCGCCGCCTCGGGCGCCCTTGGCAAGCCGGTGGTGCGGGTCGACGTCGAGACGAACTCGATCGCCTACTGAACCGACCTGCCGCCTGGGCATTCGCGCGCCAGCCGCGCCGCCGATCCGGCGTGATTGCGCCGCCTCAATCGGCGGGCGGCGCGCTGGCCTACGCTGCGGTGCGTCGAAGCGACCCGGAGGCCTGCCGATGAACACGCTCACCAAGCTCGCGATGGGCCTGATGGGCCAGCTGCGGCCCGCCCCGCCGGTGGGCGACAGCGCGCCTGCGAAGGCGCTGCCGCCAGCGCGCCACCGTGGCGGCACGCGGCTGGTCGACGCCTTGCGGCGGCGCCAGTCGCAGCGTGCGTTCTCGCCGAAGCCCTTGACGGCGCAGCAGTTGGCCGACGTGCTGTGGGCCGCCACCGGCATCAACCGCCCCGAGCTCGGCGGCCGCACCGCGCCGAGCGCGATGAACGCGCAGGAGGTGCTGGTCTATGCGGCGCTGGCCGAGGGCCTGTACGTCTACGACCCCGCCGCTCACCAGTTGCGGCTGGCCGCCGCCACCGACGTGCGGCGCGTCAGCGGCTACCAGGATTTCGTCGACACCGCGCCACTCGACCTGATCTACGTCGCCGACCACGACCGCATGACGCTGGTGCCGCCGGCGCGGCGCCAGGGCTATGCCTTCGCCGCCGCCGGCGCGATGGCGCAGAACGTGTACCTCACCTGCGCGTCGCTCGGCCTGTCCACGGTGATCCGGGGCTGGTTCGACGGCGACGCACTGACCCGCGCGATGGCGCTCGGGCCCGATCACGAGGTGCTGCTGGCGCAGACCGTCGGCCGGCCCGGCGCCGCCGCGGCGACGGCATCGTCGGCCCCGTGATCCGCGCGCGTGGTGCACTGCTGATCCTGCTCGGCCTGGGCACGTGGGCGGCACAGGCGCAGGCACCTCTGGCGTGGTTCGACGGCGCGCGGCCCGGCGCGCAGGCGTCGGCCGCCGTGGCGCTGCTGGCGGACGCCGCCAGCCACGGCCTGGACCCGCGCGACTACAGTGTGGCAGCGCTGCGTCGGGCGGTGGAGCAGTCCTCCGCCGTGCCGCCGCGGCCTGCGGCGGCCGACCGGCTGCAGCAGGCGCTCACCCTGGCCATGCTGCGCTACCTGAGCGACCTGCACGTGGGGCGCGCGCCCCCGGCGGATGCCCCGCGCGGGCAGTCACCTTTCGACCCGGCGGCAGCGCTGCGCGCCGCGCTGGCCTTGCAGGACCTGTCCCAGGCGGTGCGGCAGGCCGAGCCGGCCTTGCCGCAGTACGGCCGCCTGCGCGAGGCCCTGGCACGCTACCGCGCCCTCGAAGGCCACCCGGCCTGGGCGCTGCGCTGGCCCGCACTGCCCCTGCCACCCGGCAAGCGCGTCCGCGCGCTCGAACCCGGCATGGCGTGGGACGGGCTGCCGGCGCTGGAGGCTCGGCTCGCTGCCCTGGGCGACCTCGACGCCCGCGAGCCCCAGGCCACCGCATCGGCGCCCCCAGCGCCGGTCCACGACGGCCGGCTGGTCGCTGCCGTGCAGTCCTTCCAGCAGCGGCACGGCCTGCAGGCCGATGGCGTCATCGGCCGCAGCACCTGGGCGGCGCTGCAGGTGACGCCCGGGCAGCGCGCGCGCCAGCTGGAACTGTCGCTCGAACGGCTGCGCTGGACGCCATGGCGCCAGGGGCCCCGCATGATCGTGGTGAACCTCCCCGAGTTCGTGCTGCGCGCCTACGAGGTGCAGGGCGACCGCATCCGGGTCGCGGCCGAGATGAAGGTCATCGTCGGCCAGGCGATGGACAAGCGCACCCCGCTGATCGACGAGTGGCTGCGTTCGATCGAGTTCAAGCCGTTCTGGAACGTGCCCGCCTCGATCGCCCGCCACGAACTGGTGCCGCGGCTGCGGCGCGAGCCCGGCCATTGGGCGCACGAGGGCTTCGAATTCGTCGGTACCGATGGACGCGCCGATCAGGTGTTGGGAGAGGCCAAGCTGCAGGCCGTGCTGGCCGGGCAGTTGCGCATCCGCCAGCGGCCGGGGCCGCGCAACGCCCTCGGCGACATCAAGTTCGTGTTCCCCAACCGCAGCGCGATCTACCTGCACCACACGCCGTCGGTGCAGTTGTTCGAGCGGGCACGCCGCGATTTCAGCCACGGCTGCATCCGCGTCGAGCAACCGGCGGCGCTGGCCGCCTTCGCGCTGCACGGCCAGCCGGGGTGGACCGAGGAGCGCATCCGCCAGGCGATGGCGCAAGGCCCATCCACGGCGGTGAGGGTGGACCCGCCGGTGGCCGTGCTCATCACCTATGGCACGGCGCTCGTCAAGGACGGGCGCGTCCACTTCTTCGACGACCTGTACGGGCATGATCGGGCGCTCGAGGCCGCGCTGCGTCGGCGCGTGCGGGCATCCATCGCCCTCGATCTGCCGTGAGACCACCGCCATGAGCCACCCCAACGCCCCCGCCCGCCGGCTGTTCCTGCGCCGTGTCTCGCGGCTCGGCACCGGCGCTGCGGCCACGGCCGCCCTGCCCATGATCGCCACCCCGGCGCGGGCCGCCGCGGGCCCGGCCGACAGGCCGCGCGTGCTGTCGCTGGTGCACACCCACACCGGTGAGCGGGTGGAACTGGCCTACGCCGTCGACGGCCGGTACGTGCCCGCGGCGCTGGGCACGCTCGACCGCTTCCTGCGCGACCACTACTCCGGCGAGGTCGGCCGCATCGACCCGCGCCTGTTCGACCTGCTGCACCAGTTGCAGCAGGCGGTCGGCCACCGCGGTGCCTTCGAGATCATCTCGGGCTATCGCGGCGAGGTCACCAACGCACGCCTGCGCCGCACCGGCGGTGGCGGCGTGGCGCGCCACAGCCTGCACCTCGAAGGCCGCGCGCTGGATCTGCGGCTGCCGGGCGTCGCGCTGGCCGACCTGCGCGATGCGGCCCGGTCGCTGCGCGCCGGCGGCGTCGGGCTCTACGCGCAGGAGCAGTTCGTGCACGTCGACACGGGGCGGGTGCGCACCTGGTAGCGCCGATGGGCGGCGCGCCCTGGCGCCAAGGGAATGCCAGCGCGGGCGCGCGCCCGGCCGCTCAGGCGCCAGCGTCGTCGCCGCTGCCGCCCGCCTGGGCGGCCAGCCGCTCGCTGCGCCAGTACACGTCGTCGCCGCCCAGCCCGTCGAGGTTGGCGCGGTTGAGCACCCGGGCCAGCACGAACAGCAGGTCGGACAGGCGGTTCAGGTACTGCCGCGGCGCGTCGTTCACCGCCTCGTGCGCGGCCAGCGTGACCACCGCACGCTCGGCGCGGCGGGCCACGCTGCGGCTGACATGCGCCAGCGCGGCGCTGCGCGTGCCCGCCGGCAGGATGAACTCGGCCAGCCGCGGCAGCGCGGCGTTGTGCGTGGCCAACGCGGCATCGAGCGCGGCCACCGCCTCGTCCTTCAGCAGCGAGTAGCCCGGGATCGACAGCTCGCCGCCGAGGTTGAACAGCTCATGCTGGATGGTCACCAGCAGCGAGCGCACGTCGTCGGGCAGCGGCTCGGCCAGCAGCACGCCCAGGCCCGAGTTGAGCTCGTCGACATCGCCCATGGCCTGCACGCGCAGGTGGTCCTTGGCCACGCGGGTGCCGTCGCCCAGCCCGGTGGTGCCATCGTCGCCGGTGCGGGTGGCGATCTGCGTGAGTCGGTTGGCCATGCGCTGGTGCCCTTGTGCAAAGGCCGACATCTTGCCCCAAGCCGCCCGCCCCGACGGCCGACTCCTAGAATCCGCCCTTCGCCCCTGGAGCATCCGATGAACGCAGCGCTGCCCACCCACCTGATGCCCCACGTCGACCCGCGGCCGGTGCCGGCGTCGCTGATCGACGGCCTGCGCGTGCGCTTCGGCGACCGGCTGTCGCTGGCCGCGGCCGTGCGCGAGCAGCATGGCCGCGACGAATCGCCGTTCGCGGTGCGGCCGCCCGACGCCGTGGTGTTCTGCGAGTCCACGACCGACGTGTCCGACGCCGTGCGGCTGGCGGCGGAGCATGCGGTGCCGGTGATCGCCTACGGCACCGGCTCGTCGCTCGAAGGCCACCTGCTGGCCGTGCAGGGCGGCATCAGCCTCGATGTGAGCCGCATGGACAAGATCCTGAAGGTCAGCCCCGAGGACCTGCTGGTCACCGTGCAGCCCGGCGTCACGCGCGAGCAGCTGAACCGCGAGATCCGCGACACGGGCCTGTTCTTCCCGATCGACCCCGGCGCCAACGCCTCGCTCGGCGGCATGGCGGCCACCCGCGCCAGCGGCACCAACGCCGTGCGCTACGGCACCATGCGCGAGAACGTGCTGGCGCTCGAGGTGGTGACGGCCAGCGGCGAGGTCATCCGCACCGGCACCCGCGCACGCAAGTCCAGCGCCGGCTACGACCTCACCCGGTTGATGGTGGGCAGCGAGGGCACGCTGGGTGTGATCACGGAAGTGACGCTGAAGCTCTACCCGCTGCCCGAGGCGGTGAGCGCGGCCATCTGCCACTTTCCCGACGAGGGCGCCGCGGTGGCCACCACCATCCAGCTGATCCAGCTCGGCGTGCCCATCGCCCGCTGCGAGCTGCTCGATGCCAACGCGGTGACCGCCGTCAACCGCCACGCCAAGCTGGCGCTGCGCGAGGCGACGATGCTGCTGATGGAGTTCCACGGTTCGCCGGCCAGCGTGGCCGAGCAGGCGCAGACGGTGCAGGAGATCGCCAGCGAGCACGGCGGCGAGGACTTCGAGTGGGCCACCACGCCTGAAGAGCGCAGCAAGCTGTGGGCGGCGCGCCACCAGGCCTACTTCGCCGCGATGACCATGCACCCGGGCTGCCGCACCGTGACCACCGACACCTGCGTGCCGATCTCGCAGCTGGCCGATTGCGTGGTCGCGGCCAAGCGCGAGGCCCAGGAGGCCGGGTTGCCGCACTACATCGTCGGCCACGTCGGCGACGGCAACTTCCACATCGCCTACCTGGTGAACCCCGACCGGCCCGAGGAGCGCGACCGCGCCGAGGCGCTGAACGAGCGCGTGGTGCAGCGTGCCATCGCCTGCGGCGGCACCTGCACCGGCGAGCACGGCATCGGCCTGCACAAGCAGGGCTTCCTGGTCGACGAGACCGGCGCCGGCACGGTGGAGATGATGCGGCTGCTCAAGCGCGCGCTCGACCCGAAGAACATCCTGAACCCGGGCAAGATCTTCGCGCTGTAGGCCCGGCCCTGCGACGGCGCCGCAGTGGCGTCGCCCCGCCGGGCCGGCCGGCCGGCAGGATCGGCGGGACGGCGCCGGTCAGTGCGCCGGCGCCACCACCGACCAGCGGTTCGTCACGTCGCCGCGGGCGTTGGTGCTTTCGAGGTGCACGCCGAAGCCCCACAGCCGCGCCACGTGCTTCAGCACCTCCTGGGCACCGACATCGAGCGGGCGGTCGTTGTGCTGGAAGTGGCGCAGGGTGAGTGACCGATCGCCGCGCAGGTTGACGTTCCAGACCTGGATGTTGGGTTCGCGCGAACCCAGGTCGTACTGGTGTGACAGCGCCTCGCGCACGCGCTTGTAGCCCGACTCGTCGTGGATGGCGCTGACCTCGAGCTCGCTCTGCTTCTCGTCGTCGGTGATCGCGAAGAGGCGGAAGTCGCGCATCAGCTTGGGGCTGAGGAACTGGCCGATGAAGCTCTCGTCCTTGTAGTTGCGCATCGCCGCGTCGAGCGCGGGCACCCAAGGCGTGCCGGCGATGTCGGGGAACCAGTGGCGGTCTTCGTCGGTGGGCTTCTCGCAGATGCGCTTCAGGTCGGTGTACATCGCAAAGCCGAGCGCGTAGGGGTTCAGACCCGAGTAGCCGCGCTCGCCCACCAGCGGCTGGTAGACCACGTTGGTGTGCGACTTGAGCCACTCGATCATCACGCCGTCGGTGAGCCAGCCCTCGTCGTACATGGTGTTGAGCAGGCGGTGGTGCCAGAAGGTGGCCCAGCCTTCGTTCATCACCTGCGTCTGGCGCTGCGGGTAGAAGTACTGCGCCACCTTGCGCACGATGCGCACCAGCTCACGCTGCCAGGGCTCGAGCAGCGGCGCGTTCTTCTCGACGAAGTACAGCAGGTTCTCCTGCGGCTCGTCGGGAAAGCGCCGCACCTCGGCCGGCCCGTCGGCCTTCTCGACGCGCTTGGGCAGGGTGCGCCAGAGGTCGTTGATCTGCTGCTGGGCGTGATGCTCTCGGTCGCGCGCCTCGGCCAGCTCTTGCGCCAGCGACTTGCGGCTGGGCCGGCGGTAGCGGTCGACGCCATGGTTCTGCAGCGCGTGGCAGGAATCGAGGAACTCTTCCACCGCCTGCAGTCCGTGGCGCTCTTCGCAGTCGGCCACGTAGTTCTTGGCATAGACCAGGTAGTCGATGATCGACGACGCGTCGGTCCACATGCGGAACAGGTAGTTGCCCTTGAAGAAGCTGTTGTGGCCGTAGGCCGCATGGGCGATGACGAGCGCCTGCATCGCCATCGTGTTCTCCTCCATCAGGTAGCTGATGCAGGGGTTGCTGTTGATGACGATCTCGTAGGCCAGGCCCATGGCGCCACGCTTGTAGTTCTTCTCGGTGGAGATGAACTCCTTGCCGTAGCTCCAGTGGCGGTAGTTCACCGGCATGCCCACGCTGGCGTAGGCGTCCATCATCTGCTCGGCGGTGATGATCTCGAGCTGGTTCGGGTAGGTGTCCAGGCCGAAGCGCTGGGCCGTCTTGCGGATCACGGCGTGGTAGCGCTCGATCAGCTCGAAGGTCCAGTCGCTCGGGCCGGGCAGGCGCTCGGTGGCGTGCGCGCCCGGGATCGGGCCGTTCAGGGGCTTGGCGGCGAGGGGGTCGATGTCGGCGGCCATGTCATGCCGCCGCGGCGGCGCCCTCCTTCTTGAAGAGGTCGCGGAACACCGGGTAGATCTGCGAGGCCTCGGTGGCCTTGCGCATCGCGAAGTGGCGGTGCACCTCGGTCAGCTGGGCGTACTCTTCCCACAGGTTCTGCTCTTCCTCGGCCACCTGCACGTAGGCGAAGTATCGGCACAGCGGCAGGATCTTCTCGCTCAACAGCTCGCGGCAGCGGCCGCTGTCGTGGTGCCAGTTGTCGCCGTCGCTGGCCTGCGCGCCGTAGATGTTCCATTCGGTGGGCGAGTAGCGGGCGCGGATGATCTCTTCCATCAGCACCAGGGCGCTCGACACCACGGTACCGCCGGTCTCGCGGGCATGGAAGAAGTTTTCCTCGTCCACCTCCTGGGCCTGGGTGTGGTGGCGGATGAAGACGATGTCGATCTTCTCGTAGTGCCGGGTGAGGAACAGGTACAGCAGGATGAAGAAGCGCTTGGACAGTTCCTTGCGCGATTCGTCCATCGAGCCCGACACGTCCATCAGGCAGAACATCACAGCCTTGCTGGTGGGCACCGGCACGCGCACGCGGCTGCGGTAGCGCAGGTCGATCGGGTCGAGGAAGGGGATGCGGGACACGCGGGCGCGCAAGGCCTCGATCTGCAGCTTGATGCCCGGGATCTCGAGTTCGGCGGCCACGTCGCCGCGGGTGGCGGCACGCTGCAGTTCGAGCAGGCGTTCTTCCAGCTCGTGCAGTTCGCGCCGGGAGATCGAGCCGATGGCGATGCGCCGGCCGATGGCGCCGCGCAGCGAGCGCACCACGTGCAGGTTGTTGGGCGTGCCATCGCTGGAGTAGCCGGCGCGGTGGGTCTTGTACTCCGGTGTCTCGGCCAGTTGGGTGCGCACCAGGTGAGGCAGCGCCAGGTCCTCGAAGAAGACCTGCATGAACTCTTCCTTGCTGAGCGCAAAGGTGAAGTCGTCCTCGCCGTCGCCCGAATCGCTGGCCTGCCCCTTGCCCGCGCCGCCGCCCTGCCCGCCCTTGGGCCGCTCGATGCGGTCGCCGCGGATGTACTGCTTGTTGCCCGGGTGCACGATGTCGCGCACGCCGCCCTGGCCATGGTGGAACACCGGCTCGGACAGGTCCTTCTTGGGGATGCGCACTTCCTCGCCGCGCTCGAGGTCGCGGATGCCGCGACCGTCGACCGCGCGCTTGACCGCCTCGCGGATCTGGTCCTTGTAGCGCCGCAGGAAGCGCTCGCGGTTGCCGATCGACTTGTTCTTGCCGGCCAACCTGCGATCGATGATCTGCTGCAGCATGACGGTCCTTGGAATGATCGGGTGCCCCTGGCTCAACTGGACTTGCGCACGCGCAGGTACCACTCGCACAGCAGGCGCACCTGCTTGGACGTGTAGCCCTTGGCCACCATGCGGGCGACGAAGTCCTCGTGCTTCTTGGCCTCGTCGGCGCTGGCCTTGGCATTGAAGCTGATCACCGGCAGCAGTTCCTCGGTGTTCGAGAACATCTTCTTCTCGATCACCGTGCGCAGCTTCTCGTAGCTCGTCCAGACCGGGTTGTTGCCCTGGTTGTTGGCGCGCGCCCGCAGCACGAAGTTGACGATCTCGTTGCGGAAGTCCTTCGGGTTGGCGATGCCGGCCGGCTTCTCGATCTTCTCGAGCTCGGCGTTGAGGGCACCGCGGTCGAAGACCTCGCCCGTGTCGGTGTCGCGGTACTCCTGGTCCTGGATCCAGTAGTCGGCGTAGGTGACGTAACGGTCGAAGATGTTCTGCCCGTACTCGGAATAACTTTCGAGGTACGCAGTCTGGATTTCCTTGCCGATGAACTCGGCATAGCGCGGCGCGAGCTGCTCCTTGATGTAGCCGACGTACTTCTGCTCGAGATCCTGCGCGAACTGCTCGCGCTCGATCTGCTGCTCGAGCACGTACATCAGGTGCACCGGGTTGGCGGCCACCTCCTGGCTGTCGAAGTTGAAGACCTTGCTGAGGATCTTGTAGGCAAAGCGCGTGGAGATGCCGCTCATGCCCTCGTCGACGCCGGCGTAGTCGCGGTACTCCTGGTAGCTCTTGGCGCGCGGGTCGGTGTCCTTCAGGCTCTCGCCGTCGTAGACCTGCATCTTGCTGAACAGCGACGAGTTCTCGGGCTCCTTCAGGCGCGTCAGGATGGCGAACTGGCTCATCATCTTCAGCGTGCCGGGGGCGCACTTGGCCTGCGCCAGCGAGCTGCCGTTGATCAGCTTCTCGTAGATCTTGATCTCTTCGCTCACGCGAAGGCAGTAAGGCACCTTGACGATGTAGATGCGGTCGAGGAAGGCCTCGTTGTTCTTGTTGTTGCGGAAGGCCTTCCACTCGCTCTCGTTGCTGTGCGCGAGCACGACACCGTCGAAGGGGATGGCGCCGAAGCCTTCGGTGCCCTTGAAGTTGCCTTCCTGCGTGGCGGTGAGCAGCGGGTGGAGCACCTTGATCGGCGCCTTGAACATCTCGACGAACTCGAGCAGGCCCTGGTTGGCCAGGCACAGGCCACCGGAGAAGCTGTAGGCGTCCGGGTCGTCCTGGGCGTAGGTCTCGAGCTTGCGGATGTCGACCTTGCCGACCAGCGAGCTGATGTCCTGGTTGTTCTCGTCACCCGGCTCGGTCTTGGCGATGCCCACCTGCTTGAGCACGCTGGGGTGGCGCTTGACGACCTTGAACTTGCGGATGTCGCCCCCGTACTCCTCGAGCCGCTTCACCGCCCAGGGGCTGAGGATGCGGTTGAGGTAGCGGCGCGGGATGCCGTACTCGCTTTCGAGGATCGGGCCGTCCTCGATGAGGTCGAACAGCCCGAGCGGCGACTCGTTCACCGGCGAGCCCTTGATGGCGTAGAACGGCACGTCCTGCATCAGCGACTTCAGCCGCTCGGCGATGGAGCTCTTGCCACCGCCCACCGGGCCCAGCAGGTAGAGGATCTGCTTCTTTTCTTCCAGGCCCTGAGCCGCATGCCGGAAGTAGGACACCACCTGCTCGATGGCGTCTTCCATGCCGTAGAACTCGGCGAAGGCCGGGTAGATCTTGATGACCTTGTTGGCGAAGATGCGCGACATGCGCGGATCGTTGCGCGTGTCCACCATCTGGGGTTCGCCGATCGCCTTGAGCATGCGCTCGGCGGCGGTGGCATAGGCCAGCGGGTTGCGCTTGCACTCGGCGAGGTAGTCCTCGAGCGAAATTTCCTCTTCGCGGGTGCGCTCGTAGCGTGCGGCGAAGCTCGTGATCACGTCCATTCGGACCTCCTGAGGCGGACACGACACCGACAGCCCGCGGGTGCGGCGACGGTGTCTTGGGGAAGTTCTGATGGAGTCCCGGCTGTACGGACCCGGGCTCCATCAGAGCTTTCCGGTCATCTGGAGTTCTTGGCGATGATCAGGCAGCGTGAGCTTCGTTGGAAGGAGGCAGTGTCGATCGATTGAGCAATGGCGGCAATCCGGCGCATTTCACCGACAACTGAGCAAGCGCCGGGCCAGTCGATACACGCACCCTCATGAGGCAACAACGTGTCGGGCCTGACATTGCGTTGACAGGCATGCACCAGTGTCACGCAAATTGAATACATAGTGCGCCTCGATGGAGTGCAAGGCCTGACGCGGTGTGTGGACGGCCTCCACGCGCCGCCCCCGCGATCGAGGGGGCTGCCGCAGGGCGGCAGCGCAGGCCGGTCAGCGCTCGGTGATGCCGAGCTTGTCGAGCAGGCCGTTCAGCTCGTCGAGCGAGCCGAAGGCAATGGCGACCTCGCCCTGCTCGCCGCGCTTGGTCTTGCGGTGGATGCGGATCTCGACCTGGGCGGTCAGCGCATCGGCGAGCTGTTCCTCGAGGCGCACGATGTCGCGCGACTTGTCCTTCTTGACGCGCAGCAGCGGCGCCTGCCGGCCGTTGCCCTGCGCGCGCGTCACCAGCTTCTCGGCCTCGCGCACCGACAGCTTCTTGGCGGCGATCTCGTTGGCGCACAGCACCTGCTGCGCAGATTCGAGCGCCAGCAGCGCGCGGGCATGGCCCATGTCCAGGTCGCCGGCCACCAGCATCTGCTGCACCGGCGGCGTGAGGTTGAGCAGCCGCAGCAGGTTGCTGGCGGCGCTGCGCGAGCGGCCCACGGCCTGCGCGGCCTGCTCGTGCGTGAGCTTGAATTCGGTGATCAGGCGCTGCAGGCCCTGGGCTTCCTCGAGCGGGTTCAGGTCTTCGCGCTGGATGTTCTCGATCAGCGCCATCACGGCGGCGGCCTCGTCGGGCACGTCCCGCACGAGCACCGGCACCTCGTCGAGCCCGGCCAGCTTGGCGGCACGGAAGCGCCGCTCGCCCGCGATGATCTCGTAGCCACTGGCCCCCACCGGGCGCACCAGGATCGGCTGCATCACGCCCTGGCTCTTGATACTCTCGGCCAGTTCGTACAGCGAGCCCTCGTCCATGCGGGTGCGCGGCTGGTACTTGCCGGGGCGCAACTGGCCGAGCTTGAGGCTGCTGGGGCGCGAGGCATCGACCGGCGCCGCATCGCTGACCTTGGGGCCCAGCAGGGCTTCGAGGCCGAGGCCGAGGCCCTTGGGTTTCTTGGTGACCATGGGGGGCGATTCTCGCCGACGATCAGCCGCCGGGCGGCGCCGCCAATGCGCGCGCGAGGGCCTCGCCCTCGGGCCAGTCGCCCAGGCCCGATTCGGCGTTGACGTGCCCTCGCGGGCCGAGGTCGGTGACCGCGGCCCGCCAGGCGGCCGCCAGCGCGCGCCCCGTGTCGGGATGGCAGAACGGGTCGTCGCTGCTGTGGACCACCCGCGCCGTGAATGGCAGCGGCTGTCGCACCATGGGCCGCCAGTTGAACAACTGCGGCGGCATGTCGGCACGCTCGGTGTCGGGCGGGGCCACCAGCAGCGCACCGACGACCCGGCGCGTGTGGCTGCTGTGCGCCGCCCAGGCCGCCACCAGGTGGCACCCCAGGCTGTGGGCCAGCAGCACCGCAGGGCGCTCGTCCTGCAGCAGCGTGTCTTCCAGCCGCGCCATCCAGTCGCCGCGGCGGGGCCACTGCCAGTCGTCCTGCACCACGCGCTGCCAGCCGTGCAGGCGCTCCCAGCGCGACTGCCAGTGGTCGGGGCCGGAATCGAGCCAGCCCGGCAACAGCAGCCATCGTGTGTCGGTCATCGTCCTGCCTTATCCTCTGGGCCTTCTCGCATCGTAACGATCAGGCCCCCCTCATGAGCTACCGCATCTTCGTCGACGGCCAGGAAGGCACCACCGGACTCCGCATCCACGAGATGTTGGCCCGCCGCAGCGACATCGAGGTGCTGCGCATCGACGCCGACCGCCGCAAGGACAGCGCCGAGCGGGCGCGCCTGCTCAACGCCGCCGACGTGGCCTTCCTGTGCCTGCCCGACGCCGCCGCGCGTGAGGCCGCTGCGCTGGTGACCAACCCGCGCACCTGCCTGATCGACGCCAGCACGGCCCACCGCACCTCGGCCGACTGGGCCTTCGGCCTGCCCGAACTGGCGCCCGGCCAGCGCGAGAAGATCCGCGCCAGCAAGCGCATCGCCAACCCGGGCTGCCACGCCAGCGCCTTCATCCTGCTGCTGCGCCCGCTGGTCGACGCCGGGCTGGTGCCGGCCGGCCTGCCGGTGTCGGCCACCTCCATCACCGGCTACTCCGGTGGCGGCAAGAAGATGATCGAGCAGTACCAGGCGGGCGGCGACGCACGGCTGGAATCACCCCGGCCCTACGGGCTGACGCTGGCGCACAAGCACATCCCCGAGATGATGAACCACACGGGGCTGCAGTCGGCGCCCGTGTTCCAGCCGATCGTCGCCAGCTTCTACAAGGGTTTGGCGGTGAGTGTGCCCTTGCATTTCTCGCAGCTGGCGCCCGGCACCGACGGCGCTGCCCTGCAGCGGGCGCTGGCGGCGCACTATGCCGGCGAACCCTTCATCCGCGTCATGCCGCTGTCCGATCCGGCCACGCTGGAAGACGGCTTCTTCGACGTTCAGGCCTGCAACGACACCAACCGCTGCGACCTCTTCGTCTTCGCCAACGACCGCCAGGCGCTGCTGATGTCGCGGCTGGACAATCTGGGCAAGGGCGCCAGCGGCGCGGCGGTGCAGTCGATGAACGTGCACCTGGGCGTGGACGAGGCGCTGGGGCTGTAGCGGTTCTGCGGCCCGGCGCTGGTCGGGCCCGCCGGTGGATGGCGCTGCCGCGCCATTGATCGTCAGTGCGCGTCGGCCTGTGGCGACCGGTAGTGGTAGGCGTAGGCGTCGTCGAAGCCCAGGCCCCAGTAGATCGCCCGCGCCGGCGCGTTGACCGCGTCCACCTGCAAATAAGACACCCGCGCACCGGCGGCCGCCGCCTGGGCCAGCAAGGCGCTGCACAGGCGCCGGGCCAGGCCCTGGCCACGCTGGTCCGGCCGGGTGAAGACATCGTAGATCCCGACCAGGTCGCCCTCGGTGGCCATCTGGCCGCAGGCGGCCACCGCACCGTCGTCGCGGCGCTGCAGCACCCAGCCCTGGTAGGGCACCGGCGAGCCTTGCAGCCGCTCGGCATGCGCGCGGCGCTGAATCATCGGGGAGTCGCGCAACGCACCCACCTGCTCGGCAAACGCCGCGTGGTCGAGGCGGCGCAGTTCGAGGCCGTCGGGCAATGCCTCGGCACGCTCGGGCAGGCGCGTGGCGACCATCACCCGGGTGTCGTCGACCGCATGGTGGCCACGGCGGGCCAGCCAGTCGTCCAGCCCCTGGGGCAGGCTGAACGGCGTGACGCGGACGAACACCGGCAGGCCGGCCTCGCGGTAGATTGCCTCGCAGGCCTCGAAGCGCACGTCGATCGGCAGTCGGCCATCCGCCACGGCCTGGATGCAGCGCGCCCGCTTGGCCTTGCCGGGTGAAAACCGCACCAGCCACCCATCGAGCCAACGCTGCTGCGGAGGCGCCGACGCGTTGATGCCGGCATCCTCGATGCGCGACAGCAGGGTGGCCGGCAGGCCCATGCGGTTCACCGCCCCAAGGCCTTGACGCGTTCGACCAGTTCGCGCGCGAACTCGATGTAGGCCTGCGCGCCCTTCGAGGCCGGGTCGAACACCACGCCCGGCTGGCCATAGCTGGGCGCCTCGGCCAGGCGCACGTTGCGCGGGATCACGGCCTGGAACACCTTGTCGCCGAAGTGGCCCTTGAGCTGGTCGCTGACCTGTTGCTGCAGGGTGATGCGCGGATCGAACATGACGCGCAGCAGACCGATGACCTGCAGCTCGCGGTTGAGGTTGGCATGCACCTGCTTGATCGTGTTGACCAGGTCGGACAGGCCTTCGAGGGCGAAGTACTCGCACTGCATCGGCACGATCACGCCGTGCGCGCTGCACAGGCCATTGAGCGTGAGCAGGCTCAGCGACGGCGGGCAGTCGATGAGCACGAAGTCGTAGTCGTCCAGCGCCAAGGCCAGGGCCTGGCGCAGGCGCTCGTTGCGATGCTCCAGCCCGACCAGTTCGACCTCGGCGCCGGCCAGCTCGCGGTTGGCACCGAGCACGTCGTAGCCCCCCGCGGTGGAGCGCTGGCGCGACTCGGCGATCGACGCCGATTCGAGCAGCACGTCGTACACCGACAGCGGCATCGCCCGCTTGTCGATGCCCGAGCCCATCGTGGCGTTGCCCTGCGGGTCGAGGTCGACCACCAGCACGCGCTGGCCGACGCGCGCCAGCCCCGCCGCCAGGTTGACCGTGGTCGTGGTCTTGCCGACCCCACCCTTCTGGTTCGCGATGCAAAAGACGTTGGCCATGGGTCGGAAGTATCGCCGCTGACCGGGCCGGTTTTCTGCCCGCCGATCGACCCGGCGATGGCGGCGGCCCTCGATTCAGGCGGCCGCGCCGCCCCGCCTGAATCTGCCGCTCAGCCCGTGCGGGGCCGCATCCAGACGATGCAGCGCTGGGCGTCCAGCCCCGGCACCTCCAGATGTTCCACGTGGAACACCTCGGCCGTGGGCCCGCAAGCGCTCAGTTCGTCCAGCGACACCCTGCCCTTCATGGCGGCCCACACGCCGCCGGCCGCCAGCAAAGGCGCCGTCAAGCTGACGAAATCCGCCAGCGACGCGAAGGCGCGGGACGTGATCAGGTCAAACGGGGCCGATGCCGGAAGGTCCTCGACCCGGGCGTGCGCCGAGACCAGGTTGCCCAGGCCGAGTTCGAGCCCGACCTGGCGAATGAAGGCCGCCTTCTTGGCGACCGCATCGACGCAGGTCACCTGCCAGCTGGGGTGCAACACGGCCAGCACCACGCCGGGCAGGCCCCCGCCGCTGCCGACGTCCAGCACCCGCAGCGGCCGGTCGGCCGCGTGGCGCCGCAGCGCCGGCACCACGGCCAGACAATCGAGCAGGTGGTGGCTGAGCATCTCCTGCGCGCCGCGCACCGCACTGAGGTTGTAGACGCGTCCCCAGCGCTCCATCAGGCCCAGGTGGGCCAGCAAGCGATCGATGTCGGCGTCCGCCAGGTCCAGGCCAAGGGTCATCGCGGCCTGCGCAACCTGTTGCCAACGCGCATCCCGTGGCACGACGGCACCGCCGTTCGCAGAGGCCATCAGGCCGCGTCCCGGTCGGCGGTGTCCTGCCCTTCGGGTGCGCCGGGTGTCGCGAACCCGGTGAACCGCCGCTTCTTCAAGTGCACCAGCAGCAGCGAAATGGCCGCGGGGGTGACGCCGGAAATGCGCGAGGCCTGGCCCAGCGTCTCCGGACGATGCCGGCCGAGCTTCTGGCGCACCTCGTAGCTCAGTGCCGTCACCTGCGCGTAGTCGAGTTCATCCGGCAGGCGCAGGTGCTCGAAGTGCGCCGCGCGCGCCACCTCGTCGACCTGCTTGCCGATGTAGCCCGCGTACTTCACGGCGATCTCCACCTGCTCGATCACGGCATCGGCCACCAATCCACCCAGTTCATCGCGCAGTGTTTCACGTGAAACACGCGCGTCGGCATGGGCCTGCCGATCGATCTCTGCCGTCGCGTCGAAGCCGACGCCCGGTCGCCGCAGCAGGTCGGCCAAGGTGTGCTCGCGCTCGATCGGCTTGCCCAGCAGCCGCTCTGCCACTGCCACCGGCAGCTTGCCTGGGTGCACCCAGGTGGACTTCAAGCGCTGGGTCTCGCGGGCCACCGCGTCCCGCTTGCGATTGAAGACCGCCCAGCGCAGGTCGTCGACCAGGCCCACCGAGCGGCCCAGCTCGGTCAGGCGGGCATCGGCGTTGTCCTCACGCAGCTGCAGCCGGAACTCGGCCCGGCTGGTGAACATCCGGTAGGGCTCGCTGACCCCCTTGGTCACCAGATCATCGACCAGCACGCCCAGGTAGGCCTGGTCGCGGCCCAGCGTCAGTGGCGGCAGGCCCTTGGCCTGCAGGGCCGCATTGGCACCCGCGTACAAGCCCTGCGCCGCCGCCTCTTCGTAGCCGGTGGTGCCGTTGATCTGGCCGGCGAAGAACAGGCCGCCGATCGATCGGGTCTCGAAGCTGGTCTTCAGCTCGCGCGGGTCGAAGTAGTCGTACTCGATGGCATAGCCTGGCCGCAGGATGTGCGCCCGCTCCAGCCCGACCATCGACTGCACCGCCGCCAGCTGCACATCGAAGGGCAAGGACGTGGAGATGCCGTTCGGGTACACCTCGTGGGTGCTCAGGCCCTCGGGTTCCAGAAAGATCTGGTGCGAGGCCTTGTCGGCGAACCGGTTGACCTTGTCCTCGATGCTCGGACAGTAGCGCGGCCCCACCCCTTCGATGACGCCGGTGAACATCGGGCTGCGATCGAAGCCCGACCGGATGATGTCGTGCGTGCGCGCGTTGGTGTGCGTGATCCAGCACGGCACCTGCCGCGGGTGCTGTCCGGCGTGCCCCAGGAAGCTGAACACCGGCACCGGATCGGCATCGCCCGGTTGCTCGGTCAGTCGCGCGTAGTCGATGCTGCGGCCGTCCAGCCGCGGCGGCGTGCCGGTCTTCAACCGCCCCTGCGGCAGCTTCAACTCCTTCAGCCGCGCCGACAGGCTCACCGCCGGCGGGTCGCCGGCGCGGCCAGCCGGATGGTTCTGCAGCCCCACGTGCACCCGGCCATCGAGGAAGGTGCCCGCGGTCAACACCACGGTGCGGCCCCGAAAGCGGATGCCCACCTGCGTCACCGCCCCCACCACCCGGTCGCCCTCGACCATCAGGTCGTCCACCGCCTGCTGGAACAGCCACAGGTTGGGCTGGTTCTCCAGCCGATGGCGGACGGCGGCCTTGTAGAGCACGCGATCGGCCTGCGCCCGTGTCGCCCGCACCGCCGGGCCCTTCGACGAATTGAGGATGCGGAACTGGATGCCGGCCTCGTCGGTGGCGGCGGCCATCGCGCCGCCCAGCGCATCGACCTCCTTCACCAGGTGGCCCTTGCCGATGCCGCCGATCGACGGGTTGCAGCTCATCTGCCCCAGCGTCTCGATGTTGTGGGTGAGCAGCAGCGTCGCGCAGCCCATGCGCGCCGCGGCCAGCGCGGCCTCGGTGCCGGCATGGCCGCCGCCAACGACGATGACATCGAACTCCTGAGGGTGTTGCACGGCAGTGGGCCGGCGATTCACGCATCCGGCGGCAGGGAAGGAAGCGTCGATTGTAAAAACCACGGGGCGATTCGGCGCGGCCGCGTTGGCGATGCCCCCGCTATCATGGTCCTGCGATGGATTGCCGCCCTGCCTGCGCCGCCTGCTGCATCGCCCCCTCGATCAGCTCCTCTCTGCCCGACATGCCGGCGGGCAAACCTGCCGGCGTGCCCTGCAGCCAATTGGACGAGCACCTTCGGTGCCGGCTGTTCGGACGGCCCGAGCGCCCGGCGGTGTGCGGGTCCTTGCAGCCCTCGGTCGAGATGTGCGGTCAAGAACGCGAGCACGCACTCCGCTGGCTGTCCACGCTCGACCGACTCACCGCCCCCTGAGCGATCCCTCCATGATCCCGACCGCCCCCCTCGCCGACCGCCTGACCCCGCTGTACCCTGTGCTCGACGATCTGCCGACAGCGCTGCGCGACGAAGTGCTTCAGCACCACGCCACCACCCTTCGGGTGCCGGTGGGTCAGTTGCTGTTCGAGCAGGGGGCGCCCTGCCGGGGCTTCCCCATGGTGCTGTCGGGCGAGGTGCGGGTGGCCCGCGGCACGCCCAAGGGCCGGTCGCTCGAGCTGTACCGGGTCACGCCCGGCGAGCTGTGCGTGGCGTCCACCTCCTGCCTGTTCGGCCACACCGCGCTGGTGGCCCACGGGGCCACCGTGGCCGACACCGAACTGGTCGTGCTGACGCCCGAGGCCTTCGGCCGCTGGACGGCGCACGAGCCCTTCCGCCGCTACGTCTTCGGCATCTTCGCCGACCGCCTGGCCGACCTGATGGCGCTGGCCGAGGCCGTGGCCTTCCAGCGGCTCGACCAGCGCCTGGCCGCGGCGCTGCTGGGGCACGGCGCCCAGGTGCTGCGCACGCACCAGTCGCTGGCGGATGAACTGGGCACGGTGCGCGAGATCGTCACCCGCCTGCTCAAGCGCTTCGAGCGCGACGGCTGGATCGCGCTGGGCCGCGAGCGGGTGGACATCGTCGACGCCCAGGCGCTGCGCACGCTGGCGGCCGGCGACGGTCCTCGGTGACCGCAGTCACAGACGGCACCCGCCTGGGAAGCGCACAGTCACGCCGTCGGCAAGGTGCCGATCTCACCCATCGGAGCACAGCATGAAACTCAACGTTGGCGGCATCGACCGCATCCTTCGCATCGTCGGCGGCGTGGCCCTCATCGGCCTGGCCGCCACCGGCACGGTTGGCGTCTGGGGCTGGATCGGCGTTGTGCCGCTCGCCACGGGCCTGGTCGGGTTCTGCCCGGTCTACCCGCTGCTGGGGCTGAACACCTGCCCCATGAAGAAGGCCTGAACCAGCCGACCCAATTGAACGAAGGGCTGCGATCGTCTCGATCGCAGCCCTTGCCCCGTGAGCCCGGACGCGCCACCTGCTGGCGCCTCCGGGCTCATGTTCGTCATGGGACCGGAAAGCCGCTCAACCACCTCCGACGCGGGGCAGGCAGGTCTGGTTCTGGGTGTGCGACTTGATGGCTTGCATGGGGGTCTCCTGGTCTGGGAACAAAGCGCCATGAGCAGCGCATGAACCTCATTCGACCAGCGAGTCCCACTTCACGGTAGTGTCAAGTCTTACAGGGTGAACACAAACTGGCGCGCGCCGCCCGTCAGTGGATCAATCCCAGGCGAAGCGCCTTGAGCACCGCCTGGTGCTTGTTGGCCGCCCCGAGCTTCTGCATCGCATTGGCCACGTGCAGCGACACGGTGCGCTCGGTGATGCCCAGGATGGCACCCACCTCCCAGGCCGTCTTGCCTTCCATGGTCCAGCTCAGCACTTCGGCCTCGCGAGGCGTCAGCCGTGGCACCGCACCGTCTGCGGTGGCCGGCGTCAGCACTCGAACGGCCGCTTCCTGGGCACACACGGCGAACAGTTGAACATCCGCCACCAACCTGGTCAGTTCGGCGGGGTCGCGCGGAAGCGCCTGGTCACGGTCGACCCCGAACACGAAATGCCGGCCCTCGGGCAGGTGAAGCGCCATGGCGATGCCCGTCATGTAGCCGAAGTGGGCTTGCTCCTCCCACAGGTCACCGACGCCGCGTGCCGTGTAGGTCGCCTGGTCCCAGATGATCGGCATGGTCTGCTTGAGGCAATGCTGGATCACCGGGTCGCGCTTGGCGCAGGATTGGTCGTGCATGGCCTCTTCGTAGCCCTGCGGCGCGTTGTGCACGGCCACATACTCAGACCTGCCTATGCGTTGGTCGACCAGGACGAACGCCCCGACGGTGCGGAAGCCGATGTCCTGCGCGAACCGGATGACCTCGCCCCGGAACTCCTCCAGACTCCGTGCGTCGAGCACCGATGAATAACCGCCTTGCAGCATAGGCACTGCTCAGCGGATCCAGGCCGTCGTCGCCATGACCTGACAAGGTTTACAGATATCGCAACGGCTCATCTTGTCGAACACTCGGCATTCCTCGAACCATAGAAACACTCCCATGGCGATCGCCTCACACCAAAATTGCCCCTCGTGGACCTTGCACGCCTGGCCTCCAGTATTGTGGCAGCTTGGGGGCCGACCTCTCATGCTGCTGCAGCACATGGGCACCCAGATCACGCACCTGGGCGACCAGGTCAACCGCGTGACGGGCCAGACGGTGTGGGCCGGCACCTCCGACGAAGGCGAAGCCGGGATGGCCTGGGACTGGGTTCAGCTGTCACGGGGCATCGTCGCCATGGCCGATCCACTGTCGGTGATCACCAACCTGCGGCTGGTGGGCCCCGAAGGCGAACTCCTGACGGCGGTCGAATCCGCCCGCCACCTCAACCAGATCGTGCATGCGCTGCCCTGGCAATCGGAGGTCGAGCGAGCGCTGGCCTCGGCACCGAACTGAGCTCGACCCCTGCCGGCCAGCATCAACCTCACCCGCCAAGCGGGTCAGGTCGGTTGCACGCCATGGCGGCCCACTCCGGGCACCACCCAGGGTCACAGCGGTCGTGCCAGCCGGATCAACGCCTCGCAACAGTGGGCCCGGCGCAGGCCGGCCCGGCGAGCGCCCTCACCGCAAGGCCGCCGTCCGCAACTGCCGCGCCACGTAGGCCACGCACACCAGGGTCAGCAGCGCCGCCGCGCCCAGCGGCACCAGCAAGTCCATGGTGCCGATGGCCTCGCCCTTCAGCACCCGACCCATCAGCGTGATCTGGGCCAAGGCAGGCAGCCACAGGTGCCAGGGCTTTTCGCCCTCCTGGTTGAACAGGGTCACCATCGGCAGCAGCGACACCGCCAGGATGACCAGGGTGCTGTTTGCCTGGGCTTCCTTGAAGCTCTTGCAGCGGATCGCCACGGCCATCAGCACGCCCGACAGGGCTGCCGCCAGGGGCAGCAGCAGCGCCAGGAACAGCGCCGCCTCGCGCAGGCCGAACTGGAACATCGCCGCCAGCGTCTCGCTGCGCAACAACCACTGCGCGGGCAGGAAGCTCAGGCACGACAGCAGCGCGATCAGCATGCCCACGCACGCCACAGCACCCCATTTTCCCAACACCAATGCAGAGCGTGCGGCCGGGTTCATCAGCAAGGGTTCGAGCGAGCCGCGTTCGCGCTCGCCGGCGGTGGTGTCCAGCGCGGCATTCAAGGCGCCGTACAGCACGGCCATCAGCACGAAGAAGGGCACCATCGCGGTCAGCTGGGCGGCGCGCGCGCGCGGATCGGCCAGGTCGCGCTCTTCCACCTGCACCGCCTGCAGCAGGGTGGGTGACACACCCCGCAGCGCCAGTCGCAGGGTGCCCTGCTCCTGGTTGAACCCCTGCAGCAGCCGCACCACACGGCCCACGCCGCCCTGGGCCCGCGTGTTGGCGCTGGCGCTGAACACTTCGACGATGGGCGCCAGCCCTGCCGCCAGGTCGCGCTCGAAATCGGCCGGCACCACCAGCACCGGATCGCCGAACTGGCGCGACACCAGTTGGCGCTGGAAGTCGGCCGGTGCCGGCAGCACCATGTGGGTCTGCCGCTCGAAGTAGTTGCGCAGCGTGGGCGCATGCTCCATGCCCACCGCATGCACCTGGCGCGACTCGGCCCGCTCCTCGATGCCCGCCACCAGCACCGACAGCGCCACCAGCACCAGCGGACCGACCGCCACCGAGGACAGCACCACCATCATCAGCGTGCGGCGGTCGCGCAGCGCATCGACGAGCTCCTTGACGAAGACGATCCAGGCCAGGCTCATGCCGTCCCTCCTGCACCTGCACCTGCACCTGCGCCGGCCGCCTCGGCCCCGAAGGCCAGCTGCACGAAGCAGGCCTCGAAATCCTGGTGGCCGGTGCGCGCCAGCAGTTCGCCGACGGTGCCGGAGGCCACCGTGCGGCCCCCCGCGACGACGACCACCTGGTCGCACAGCCGCTCCACCTCCTGCATGATGTGCGTCGAGAAGACGATGCACTTGTGCTGCTCGTCGCGCAGGTGCCGCAGCGCCTCGCGCAGCGAGCGGGTGGCCAGCACGTCCAGCCCGTTGGTCGGTTCGTCCAGGATGATGTGCGAGGGGTCGTGCACCAGCGCCCGCGCCAGCGCTGTCTTCATGCGCTCGCCCTGGCTGAAGCCTTCGGTGCGACGGTCGAGCAGGGGCACCATGTCGAGCATCTGCGCCAGGGTGTCGGCGCGGGCCGACGCCGCCTCGGCCGACAGGCCCTGCAGGCGGCCGTAGTAGACGATGTTCTCGCGCGCGGTCAGCCGCGGGTACAGCCCGCGGGCATCCGACAGCACGCCCATCCGCGCCAGCGCCTGCCGCGGCCGCGCGGCCACGTCGATGCCGTCCACGGTGATGCGCCCGGCATCGGGCTCCAGCAGCGCCGCCACCATGCGCAGCGTGGTCGTCTTGCCGGCGCCGTTGGGGCCGAGCAGGCCGGTGATGCAGCCATCGGCGGCGCGCAGGCTCAGCCCGGCCACGGCGTCCACCACCCGCGCCGTGCGGCCACGGCCCTGCACGAAGCGCTTGACCAGACCGTCGATCTCGATCATCGGGCGGCCTCGTCCGGGGCCGGCCAGCCGATGAAGGCCGGCGGACGCGGCATCGCCGCCGCGCACGACACATCCACTGCCAGGGCCGCGTCGTCGGTGTCGGCGTCGATGAAGCGCTGCACCGCGTCGCGCACGCAGCCCAGTGCCAGCACGCCATGGCCGGCCTGCGGCACCACCACGTGCCGGGCCTTCGGGCCCAGCGCCGTCGCCACCCGATCGCCATGCCGCGGCGGTGTGGCCGGGTCGGCGCCGCCCGACAGCAACAGCGTGGCCGCAAGCGCCGGCACGGGTTGGAAGAAGGCCGGCGGCACCGACGCCTTCGGCCAGGCCTCGCAGACCTGCCGGTACAGCGCCGCGAATGTCTGGCCGAAATCGGCCCCGGGCCGATCGATGTCGCCGGCCAGGCGCGGCACGTCCTCGGCACAGACCACCGAGAAATGCATGCCGGTGGCCAGGCCCGCCCCCCGGCCGCTGCCGCTCATGGCCTGGCCCAGGCCGACCAGCGCCGCGAAGCGCCCGTCGGCCGCCTCGTCCAGTGCCGCCGGCAGCGCCGATGCCAGCAGCGGCACGTACAGCGGCGTGCGCACCGCGGACAGCAGCAGTTCGCGCGTCACGGTGACGCGCTCCTCGCGGCCGCTCACCGGGTGCGGCACCACGGCCGGCATCGGCAGCCGCGCCAGCAGGGCCTGCCAACGCTGGCGCAGCATCGGATAACGCCGCTTGCACGCGTCCTCCTGCTCGCACGCGGCAAACACCGCCTCGAGCGCGGCCTGGTTGTCCGGCGAGAACGAGGCCGGCAGCACCATGTCGGCCGGCGCCACGCCGTCCAGCACTGCACGCCGCACGCGTTGCGGAAACTGCCGCTGGTACTCCAGCACCGCGCGGGTGCCGTAGGACGCGCCGATGGCGTTGAGCCGCTCGACCCCGAGCGCGGCACGCACCGCGTCCACGTCGGCCATCGCGATGGCGGTGGTGTACCGGCGCAGGTCGCCGTGCGGCAGGGCCTGCAGCATGGCCGCGCACTCGCGCAGGCGCTGCAGGCGACGGGCCTCGTCGGCCGTCTCGGCCATCGGACGCAACACGGACCGCAGGTCGTCGTCGGCGCATTTCAGCGGGGCGCTGCGGCCGGTGCCGCGCTGGTCGACGAAGACCAGGTCGCGCCGATTGGACAGTCGCGCGAAGCGCCTGGACAGCGGGCCGGCCAGGTCGATGGCACTCTGGCCCGGGCCGCCGGCGAAGAAGAACACCGGGTCGGACGCCTTGCGCCGCGCCACGGCCGGCAGCACCGCCACATGCACGTCGATGGCCGTCCCTTGGGGTCGCGAAGGGTCCAGCGCCCGCCGCACGACGCCGCACCGGGCCTCGTGCTCCACGCCGTCGAGCTTGCAGGGGACGAGCGACAGGCCCTGTGGGCGCACGGTGGCCGACGCCATCAGCACCGCCGCCGCCGCCAGCACCCTGG
This sequence comes from Ideonella sp. A 288, assembly GCF_002198735.1. GTDB lineage: Bacteria > Pseudomonadota > Gammaproteobacteria > Burkholderiales > Burkholderiaceae_C > Pseudaquabacterium. Next base: position 22,656 of record NZ_MWLO01000160.1, on the reverse strand, counting down.
TGACGCGCCCGCCACCACCGTCGCACCAGGTGCGCCGCAAGCCTCGAATCGCCATGGCCCGCATTGTGTGCGTCCGCCACCTTCCACCGACGTCAGCGCAGTCGCACTTCAGTGACGACTTGCCGCGATTCGACGGCTGATCCGTTGCCACCGTGCTGGCCGGTCTGCGGGCTCCCGGGCAGCGCCGCCAGACGCAACACCGCGCCCGGCCCGACGATCAGGCGGCCAGCATGCGGGCCAGTTCGCCACTGTCGATCAGTTTCTGCACATCGGTGGCGCCCCCCACCAGCATGCCGCGCACGAAGACCATCGGAAAGGTCGGCCAGCCGGTCCACAGCTTCAGCGCGTTGCGCCGGCGCCAGTCGGTGAAGTAGTTGCCGAAGTCCAGATCCTTGTGGGCCACGCCGGCCGCGTCGAGCGCACGGCGGGCCTTGCGCACGAACGGGTTGCCGCCCATGCCGACCACCACCACCGGGTGCGTGGCCGCGGCCTCCTGGACCGACCGCACCACATCGGCGTGCAGCGTGGCGACCTGGGTGCGGATGGCGGGGTGGATCTGGTCGTCGGCAAGGATGGGTCGGGGCATGGTGGGGGTGACAGTGGCCATGCAGCCCAGCATACTGCGCCGATGGACGGACAACGCCGACTCGCGTGGCTGGCCTGCGGCGTCGCATGGCCTTGGGCCGTGCTCGGCCAGGCCTCGCCCGCCCTGCCGCCGGGCCTGGTCGCGGCCCTGGCCCGCGCGCGGGCACTGCGCGACGCCGCGGTGCTGAGCGGCGACCAGCCCTACGGCGCGGTCGTCGTCGACGCCACCTGGCGCATCGTCGGCGAGGCCCCCAGCCGCGTCGTCACCCGCCAGAACCTCGACGCCCACGCCGAGCGCGAGGCCCTGCGCGATGCCGCCCACCGTTTGGGCCGCAACGACCTCGGCGGCCTGCTGCTGGTGTCGAGCTCGCGACCCTGCCACCTGTGCGAGGCCGCCGCCGCACGTGCCGGCATCGCCCGCATGTTCCACGGCGAAGGCACCGATGCCGGGCCGCCGCGTGCGCGCTGACCGCCGACTCGTTGTCGCCCTGGCAGGGGCGCTGGCCTCCGGCGCCCTGGCGGCCGGGCCGGCCCCCGCGCTGGTCGACGCCGCGGCCCGCGGCGACCTCGCCGCCGTGCAGCGCCTGCTGCGCGACGGGGCCGCTGTCAACGACGCCGACGGCCGGGGCCGCAACGCGGTGCTCGCCGCCACCCAGGGCGGCCACACCGAGGTCGCCCGGCTGCTCATCGCCCAGGGCGCCGACGTCAACGCGCAGGACGACATCCAGGACAGCGCGTTCCTGCTGGCCGGCGCCGGCGGCCTGACCGAGATCGTGCGGCTGGCCCTGCCCCGCGCCGACTTCCGCCGCACCAACCGCTATGGCGGCACGGCGCTGATCCCGGCCTGCCACCACGGCCATGTCGACACGGTGCGCGTGCTGCTGGCCAGCGCCATCGACGTCGACCACGTCAACCGCCTGGGCTGGACGGCCCTGCTCGAGGCGGTGATCCTGGGCGACGGCGGCCCGGCGCACACCGAGATCGTGCGGCTGCTGGTGGCCCGCGGCGCCCGGCTCGACCTCGCCGACCGCGACGGCGTCACCGCGCTGCAGCACGCCGAACGGCGCGGCCAGCGGGCCATCGTGGGCCTGCTGCGCGGCGCTGGCGCGCGATAGCGCAGCGTGGCACAGGGGCAAGGTGGCCAGGGTATCGTCCGGGTCCCCCGTCTAATACACCAAAGAGGAGATCGTCCATGAAGCTCTACTACAGCCCCGGCGCCTGTTCGCTCAGCCCGCACATCGTGCTGCAGGAAACCGGCCTGCCGTTCGAGGCGGTGCTGGCCAGCACCAAGACCCACAAGCTGAACGACGGCACCGACTACTACACGATCAACCCGAAGGGCTACGTGCCGCTGCTCGAGCTCGACGACGGCCAGCGCCTGTCCGAAGGGCCGGCGATCGTGCAGTACCTGGCCGACCTGGTGCCCGCCAAGGGGCTGGCGCCCGCCAACGGCACGATGGCCCGCTACCGCCTGGTCGAGTGGCTGAACTTCATCTCCACCGAACTGCACAAGACCTTCTCGCCGCTGTTCACGCCGGGCATGCCCGACGAGGCCAAGGCGATGTTCCGCGACAAGCTGGCCGCCCGCTTCAAGTACGTCAACGAGCAGCTCGAAGGCAAGGCCTACCTCACCGGCGACACCTTCACGGTGGCCGACGCCTACCTGTTCACCGTGACCAACTGGTGCCAGTACGTGGGCGTGGACGCCAGCGGGTTTGCCAACCTGCAGGCCTTCATGGGCCGCATGGCCGCTCGCCCGGCCGTGCAGGCCGCGCTGAAGGCCGAAGGCCTTATCAAGTAAGCGCGGGCTTCGGCGACAGCGTCCGCGCCACCGATTCACAGGTGGCGCGTTGCGCATCGGCGGCGTCGAGGCCCTTGCACACGTCGTCCAGTTGGGTGCGAAGGCGCTCCAGGGCCGCCTGCGAGCCGTCGCCGCTCCAGCCTGCGAGCTTGGAGCCGACGCGTTGCAACGACCGCGCGCTGCGCTCGTAGAACGCCGACTTGTCCTGTCCCGCCTCGATGAACAGCTGGCGCACGGTGCGCTCGATGCGTTCTGCGTCCTGCGGCGCCAGCTCGACCAGCGCACTGATGTAGCTGGCCCCCCACTGCAGGCGCGTCGCCGGTCCCTCGGCGCCGTCGAAGGCCTGCTGGTACCAGGTCAGCGCCTCGTCCTTGCGGCCGAGCTTGCGTGCGTTGCCGGCCAGCTGGCTCATCAGGTAGTACGGCGAATGGCTCTTCGCCAGATTGGCCTTCAGCAGCGCGTCGCTGTCGGTCCACAGCCCGGCCTGGGCCAGCATGTGGCCCGCACCGGTGACCACCGCCTGGCGCTCAAAGCTGTCGGTGATCTCGCGGTCGACGCGGGCCGCATGGGCCCGCACCTGCTTCAGCAAGCGGGCGTCGAGCTTGGGGTTCAGCGCGTCCTTCGGTCCGTCCAGCCGGGCCAGCTCGACGCGGCCCACCAGGGCCGACAGGCGGTCCGCCCGCGACATCGTGGCGTCGGCCTCCAGCCGCTGAAGCGCGGTGTCGAAGGCCGCGGCGACGCGGCGGCGTTCGGCGCCCGGCTCCGGCGCCAGGGCCCGCGTGATGTCGGGCGCGAAATTGACCAGCGTGTCCATCTGCGCCCGCGCCACGGCGGGCTGCGCCAGCAGCTTGCGCACCTTCTCGCGCAGCGCGGCGTCGGGCTTCAGGCCCGTGCTCTCGTTGCTGGCGGCCAGGGCCTTGAACAGCAGTCGCGTGGCCGACTCGGTTTCGGCCGGCGGGCAGGCGGCCGACAGCTGCGCCAGCAGGCCGGCCCGCTCGGGCCCGGGCACCAGCTGGTCCTGGTCGGTGTCCCACGCATACAGCGCCAGCGCGCGCCAGTCACTGCCGGACAGCGGCTTGCCCGCCTGGGCCTCGGCCAGCAGCGTCTTCACCGGCCTGCCGCCGGACTGGGCCCGCTGCAGCATCGCGATGACCTGCGGTGCGTCGGCCTCGCCAGGCAGCCGGGTGATCTCGGTGCCCTCGGGCGTCAGCAGGATCATCGTCGGGTAGCCGCGCACCTTGAAGCGCGCGCCCAGCTTCTGTGCGCCCGGCAGGTCGCCGTCGATGTTGACGGGCACCACGGCCTTCGAGCGCTCGATGAAATCCTGGCGGTTGAACAGCGTCGCCTTCAGCTGGTTGCACGGCGGGCACCACTTGGCGCCCCAGTACAGCAGCACCGGCTTCTTCTCGCTGCGCGCCTGGGCAAAGACGCGCTCGATGTCGCTGTCCTCGGCGGCATACGACCAGGCCACACCCGCCGCATGCAATGTCGGCGGGGACAGGGCCAGCAGCACCGCCAGCGCGATCGCGGGCACGGTGCGGGCGGAAACCAGGGGGATTCGGCGCATCGGGACGGCTCCTTGGCAAGACGACCGATATTGTGCGGTCAGGCGCCGTCGTCTGGTGGTGGCAGGCCTCCGCCCGAGGGGTCGACGTGTTCGTCGCCCGGCAACGCGTCGTTGGCGCCGCCGAGGCCGGGCTGGGGCGCGTCGTCCAGCGGCTCGGGCGTCGCGCGGGCCAGCGCCATCCACACCGCGAATGGCAGGCGCATCGCCCGCCGGGGGGCCGGGCGGGCCACGTCGAGGGCGCCGGCATCATCGGCCAGCATCACGCCGTAGCACGGGGGAATCTCCTCCGGCAGGGCGATGCCGGCGCGGATCACGTACCAGCACTCGCCGCCGAGCCAGCGGTACGCCTCACCCTTGGTGGGCCGCCGCAGGTCCGACAGCAGGTCGGCACGCCGCACCTTGATCTCGTGGACGATCGGCTCGACGTAGTCCTCCACCGTGGTGTGGCGGATCGAATAGACATCGGGCATGGCCATCGTCCACCCGGCGGCATCGGCATCGCCCGCCTCGGCGCCGACGCGCGCGCGCAGCGCCAGGCCGCGCCACACCACCCGCCCGGCGCGCTGCATCTCGCGCGCCACGCGGGCCACCAGCGCCTCGTGCGCGTCGCGGGCGGCACGATTGCGGCGCAAGGTCTGCGCCAGCACGGCCACGCCGGCGTCGGTGACGCGCAGCGTCTCGCGGCCGTTCCCGTCGCGCACCCGTTCGAGCCACCCGGCGTCGAGCAACTCCACCTCCACCAGGTCCTGGTACGGCCACCCCGCCGAGCGCCAGACCTCGCGCAGCCGGCGCTGGTGCACTGTCCCCAGGGGCGCGGGATCGGATCCGGCCATCACCACCCTCACCAACGCTTGGGCAGCGCCCTCTTCAGCAGGATGCGGTCGCGGCCGACCTCGATGTAGCCGCCCCCGGCCAGCTCCTGCAGGATGCGGTTGACCATGCTGCGCGAGGCGCCCACGCGGTCGGCGATCTTCTGCTGGCTCAAGGGGCCGGGCACGGCGCGCTGGCCGTCCAGGTCCACCGCCAGCTCGTTGAACAGCCGCACCACGCGGCCGTAGACGTCCATCGAGACCAGCCCCTGCACGTTGCGGCTGAGCACGCGCACGCGCTCGATCAGGTGCTGGATGACGTGGAAGGCCAGGTCAGGCCGCTCGGCCAGCGCGCGCTCGAACTCGGGCCGGGTGATCATCGTCAGGCGCGCGCGCGTCAGCGTCTGCACGGTGGCCGTGCGCACCTGGCTTCCCAGCATCAGTTCGCCGAAGTACTCACCCGGGCCCAGCGTGTTGAGCTGCACCTCGCGGCCGTCCTCGTCGGACACGAACACCCGCAACTGGCCCTCGTGCACCAGGTACATCGACAACGCCGGCTCGCCCTCGGCAACCACCAGCGTGCCCTTGGCATGCACCCGCGTCATGCCATGCAGCGCCAACGCCTCCAGCAGCGGGGCGGGCAGGGCGTTCGCCGACGCGGGCGAACCGGCCACGGCAGGATCGATCACTCGCCAGGGCTCCGACCCAGGCCCGGCGGCACCGGCCGCGGGCCGGGTGGGGTGTGCAGCGTCATGCGGCCACATGATGCCGCAAGGCCCGCCACCGCGGCGGCACCTGCACACCACGGCCGCCGCCGCGGTGGCCGGATCGCGGCACCTGGCGCGATCGATGGCGCGGCGCCGCGTTCACTCCGGGACGGATTTCCGTTCACTGTTGAACAGCGGCAGCGTTCACCGCGCGCCTGGCGGGCATGGCGCCGTCGCCGCACGATGGCGTCATGTCTACCCACCCCATCGACCCCTCGCGAAGGAGCCTCCCCATGGCCACCCTGTACCTCGATCTCCGCCTGCGTGAATGCCCCGTGCACCTGATGCACCGCGCGCTGCGACGCATCGGCGCCGTCACCGCCGTGCTGGTGCTGCTGCTGGTGCTCGGCTGCGCATGAGCCCGACCCGGCCTTCAGGCGAGGCGCCACCGTGCGCGCGGCCTTCGGCGTGCGGCCCGCGCCCGAGGGCGCCGCGCCGTGGCTCACACCACCTGCACGCCCTTCCAGAAGGCGACGCGGCCCTTGATCTGCGCCGCGGCCTCGCTGGGTTCGGGGTAGTACCAGACGGCGTCGGGGTTCATCTCGCCGTTGACGAACAGGCTGTGGTAATGCGCCTGGCCCTTCCACACGCAGCTGGTGCGGTGGTTGCTGAAGGTGAGGTACTGGCGGTTCAGCGACGATTCGGGAAAGTAGTGGTTGCCTTCAACCACCACCGTGTCGTCGCTCTCGGCGATGACCGCGCCGTTCCAGATGGCTTTCATGGCAGGCTCCTGCTGTGCTGTCAGGCATCGTACCTGCGTCGGGCCGCGATGGAAAAAAGCCCGCTCGGCCACAGGCCGGCGGGCTGCAAAGACCCCTGCGCGTCAGGACGGTTCAGAGGAGGCAGGGGCGGGTGAAACCGGCGATGCGCCAGCGGCGCGTCCGACCGCTCAGGCCTTGGGAGCCGAGGCGGCGGCCACCAGTTCCGTCACCGCGGCGCTGTCGGGCGAAGCCAGGCCGTTCAAGCCCAGCATCACGCTGAACGTGACGATGGCCGCGAGGGCGAACGAGACGGCTTGCTGGGCGGTGCGGACGGTGGACATGGTGGGCTCCTGGTGGCGGGTGGGGTGGTCGATGGGTGCACTCTAGGCACCGCCGCCGGGCCCGGCGAGCGGATTGCGACGAAGCCGCGGCCGTGCGCGACGAACCGTGGCAACGGCCGATGAACGGCAGACGCCGAGGGCGCTGCTAAGCTGCCGGCGCCTTGCAGCCAACGCCGCGCGCTCCTTGCCCACACCCAGCCACCGATGAGCACGACCTCCGACCCCGGCCTCGCCCTGGCGCTGAACGGCCTGCGCTTCCGCTGGCCTGGCACCGACCACGAGGTGCTGGACATCGAGGCCCTGCAGGTGCCGCGCGGCCAGACACTGTTCGTGCGCGGGCCCAGCGGTTGCGGCAAGAGCACGCTGCTGTCGCTGCTGGCCGGCGTGCTGGTGGCGCGCGACGGCCAGGTGCAGGCGCTGGGCCAGTCGTGGTCGGCGCTGTCGCCGTCGCGGCGCGACCGCTTCCGCGCCGACCACCTGGGCTACATCTTCCAGCAGTTCAACCTGCTGCCCTACCTGTCGGTGCTGGACAACGTGCGATTGCCCTGTCGCTTCTCGCCGCGCCGCGCCGCGCGCACGGCGGCCGGCGCCGCCGAATCGCTGCTGTCCCGCACCGGCCTGCCCGAGCGCCACTGGCGCCGCAGCGCCGGCGAGTTGTCGATCGGCCAGCAACAGCGCGTGGCCGCGGCGCGCGCCCTGATCGGCCAGCCCGAGATCGTCATCGCCGACGAGCCCACCTCGGCGCTCGACGAGCCGCTGCGCGAAGCCTTCATGGACCTGCTGCTCGGCGCCTGCGCCGAAGCCGGCAGCACGCTGGTCTTCGTCAGCCACGACGCGCGGCTGGCCGAGCGCTTCGAGCGCGTGGTCGACCTGCCCACGCTCAACCGGGCGGCGGTGGTGGCATGACCGTGTTGCCCGGCGTGTGGGCGCGAGGCACAGGGGTGCGCCGGTGAAGGCGCTGCTGGCCCTGGCGCTGCGCAGCGCCAGGAACCGCCGCTTCGTGCTGGCGCTGGTGGCGCTGTCGATCGGGCTGTCGACGCTGCTGCTGCTGGGCATCGAACGCCTGCGGCAGGACGTGCGCGACAACTTTTCGCAGGCGGTGTCCGGCACCGACCTGATCGTCGGCGCCCGTACGGGGCCGGTGCAACTGCTGCTGTACTCGGTGTTCCGCATCGGCAACGCCACCAACAACATCCGCTGGACCAGCGCGCAGGCGCTGGCGCAGCACCGGGCGGTGGCCTGGACGGTGCCGCTGTCGCTGGGCGACAGCCACCGCGGCTTCGCGGTGATGGGCACCACCGGCGACTACTTCGTGCACTTCCGCCACGGCGCGCGCGAGCCCCTGCGGATGGCGCAGGGCCAGCCCTTCTCGGGCGTGTTCGATGCGGTGCTCGGCGCCGAGGTCGCGCAGCGCCTGGGCTACACGCTGGGCCGGAAGATCGTGCTGAGCCACGGCGACGGCGCCTTCGCCGCCAACGACCACGCCGACAAGCCCTTCACCGTGGTCGGCATCCTGGCGCCCACCGGCACGCCGGTCGACCGCACGGTGCACATCGGCCTGCAGGGGCTGGAGGCCATCCACCTCGACTGGATGGCCGGCGCACCGATCCCCGGCCAGAAGCTCAGCGCCGAGCAGGCCGCGCAGCGCGACCTGACGCCGCGCAACATCACCGCCATGCTCGTCGGACTGAAGAGCCGCACCGCAGTGTTTGCGCTGCAGCGCGACGTGGCCGCCTTCCGCGACGAACCGCTGCTGGCCATCCTGCCCGGCGTGGCCCTGGACGAGCTGTGGGAGGTGGTTGGCGTCGGCGAGCGCGGCCTGCTGGCCGTGAGCGCGCTGGTGTCGGTGGTCAGCCTGGCCGGCCTGGTGGCGGTGATCCTGGCCGGCCTGAACGAGCGCCGCCGCGAGCTGGCCATCCTGCGCGCCGTGGGCGCCGGGCCGCGCCAGGTGCTGCTGCTGCTGGCCCTGGAAGGCGCGCTGGTCACCCTCGGTGGCGTGCTGCTGGGCATCGCCGCCGGCGCGCTGGCGCTGCTGCTCGGTGCCGACTGGGTGCAGGCGCGTTTCGGCATCGCCCTCAGCACCGGGCTGCCCTCGGTGGCCGAGTGGCGGCTGATCGGCGCGCTGCTGGCCGGTGGCTGGCTGGCCAGCCTGGTGCCGGGCTGGCGCGCCTACCGGCTCTCGCTGGCCGACGGTTTGTCGCCGAGAATCTGACCACCCCCAGGGCCGGGCTGCGCCCAACCCGCCCCCCGAGGGGGTCAAGCCAAGTGGCAGAGCCACATACTCTTGAGAGCCATGACACGCCCCACCCCCCGCCTCGACCGCCGCAGCTGCCTCACCCTGGCGCTGGGTGCCCTGTCGTCCGCCCTGCTGGCCCCAGGGCTGGCCCTGGCCCAGGCCGGCGCCAAGCCGGCCGCCGGCACGCACGTCGAGATCAAGTGGGACGACCTCGTGCCCAAGAACTGGGACCCGATGAAAGACCTGCCCGGCGGCGGCAACATCGGCCTGCTCAACGACGGCGACCCCAAGGCGCAGGACATGCTGAACAAGCTGCGCGAAGCCTGGGACAACGCGCCCACCGTGGCCGCGCTGGACGGTGCCTCGATCAAGCTGCCCGGCTACCTGGTGCCGCTGGACGAGACCAAGGCCGGCCTCAGCGAGTTCCTGCTGGTGCCCTACTTCGGTGCCTGCATCCACACGCCACCGCCGCCGGCCAACCAGATCGTCATGGTCGTGCCGACCAAGCCGCTGCAGGGCTACCGCGCGATGGACACGGTGTGGGTGCGCGGCACGCTGCGCACCGCGCGCGCCGGCTCGCCGATGGGCACCAGCGGCTACCGCATCGAGGCCGCGCTGGTCGACCGCTACACCGCGCCGGCGCGCTGACCCTCGGCGAACCCGCCCAGCCACACCAGCGGCAGGTCGTCGGGCAGCGGCCCCTCGATCACCGACAGGCCGCGCATCAGGTCCCAGCTCGACTCGTGCCAGCCGCCCGCGGCCGGTGCCGCCAAGGCATCGTGGCCCGCCGGGGCCGGCAGGCGGCTGTCGCGGTCCAGCGATCCGGCCGATTGAGTTCGTGCGTGCCACCAGCTTGCCATCGTCGTCTCCGTTGCGGGCCGACCCCCCGCGGGCCGGTGTCGGCATGATCGGCCGCACCCGGGGCGCGCACCATCGCCCGGGGTGGGGACCCGGCTCCCCCCGGAAGGGGGCCCCCCGCGGCCACGCTGCCATACTTCCCGGCGTGACGACCCCGCGCCCCGCCCACCGTCGCCCGCGCCCCGGCCACCAGGTCTTTCTGGTCGCGCTGCTGGCGCTGGTGCTGCTGCTCATGCAGCAGCTCGGGCTGCAGCATGGCCTGACGCACCTGGCAAGCGAGGGCCTTCCGGGGACGGTGTCGAGCACGGCGGGCGTGCCGTCCGACACCGCCTCGGACGATCACGACGGCGACCCCCACGCCGCACACGCCTGCGGCCTGTGCCTGGCCCACGCCGCGCTGGCGTTTGCACTGCCGGCCGCCCTGGCCATCGCCCTTGCCCCGACCGGCGACCAGGCCCCGCCCCGGTCCGCCGCCTGGGCCGCCCGCGCCACGCCCCACCAGGGGCCGTCGGCCCGCGGACCGCCCGCCTTCCTGCGCTGAATCCACCCGCTGGCCTCACCGGCCCGGCCCCGTGCCGGACCGGCAGGCCCATTGCCGTGTTTTCCACAGGAATTGCCCCATGCCCCATCCTTTCCCGATCCGGGCGGCGCTGCGCCGCTCCCCGGTGGCCTGCGCCGTCGCCCTCGTCCTGCTCCACGCCGTCTCGCCGGCCCACGCGGCCGACGCACCTCCGCCCCAGAGCGTCGTCATCACCGGCAACCCGCTGGGCCGCGACGTGCTGACCCAACCCACCAGCGTGCTCACCGGCCCCGAGCTGGTGCTGCGCCGCGGCGGCACGCTCGGCGACACGCTGGCCGGCCTGCCCGGCGTCAGCGCCACCGGTTTCGGCCCGCAGAGCAGCCGGCCGGTCATCCGCGGCCTGGACGGCGACCGCATCCGCCTGCTCGACAACGGCGGCGCCTCGGCCGACGCGTCGAACCTGAGCTTCGACCACGCGGTGGCGCTCGACCCCCTGGTGGCCGAGCGCATCGAGGTGCTGCGCGGCCCAGCCGCGCTGCTGTACGGCGGCAACGCCACCGGCGGCGTGGTCAACACGCTGGACAACCGCATCCCGCGCTTCGCCCTCGACCGCGTGGGGGGCCGTGCCGAAGTGCGCCTGGGCGGTGCCGCGGCCGAGCGGGCCGCCGCCGCGGTGGTGGAAGGTGGCGCCGGCGGCCTGAACTGGCACGCCGACGTGGCCGGCCGCCGTAGCGACGACCTGCGCGTGCCGCGCTTCACCCCGCAGGCCGACGGCGAGGCCCTGCCCGACAGCACCCGCGTGGTCAACAGCGCCGGCCGCAGCCGCGCCGGTGCGCTGGGCCTCGGCTGGGCCGATGCCGATGGCTTCGTCGGGGCCGCCGTCGACAGCCACCGCAACGACTACGGCGTCACGGTCGAACCCGACGTGAGCATCCGCATGCGCCGCGAACGGGTGCAGTTGGCCGGTGAGCGACGCCGCCTGGCCGGGCCGTTCGAGCAGGTGGAGTTCCAGGCCAGCCACACGCGCTACCGCCACGAAGAGGTCGAAGGCACCGGCGAGGTCGGCACCACCTTCCGCAGCACCGGCCGCGAGCTGCGCCTGCAGGCCCGCCATGCCCCGATCGGCCCGCTGCAGGGCATGGTCGGCCTGCAGGCCGAGCAGCTCGACTTCTCGGCCCTCGGCGAGGAGGCCTTCGTGCCCGCCACCCGCACGCGCAGCCAGGCGCTGTTCGCGATCGAGGAGTGGTCGGCCGGCCCGCTGCGCCTGAGCGCCGGCCTGCGGGTGGAGCGCGCGCGGGTGGCGTCCGAGGGCGACGCTGCCGACGCCGAGTTGCCCGATGGGCCCCGCTTCGGCAGCGCCCACGAGCGCCGCTTCGCACCGCGCAGCCTGTCGTTCGGTGCGCAATGGCCGCTGGCCGGCGGCTGGCGCGCCAGCGCCACGGCCGGCCACACCGAGCGCGCGCCGGCCTACTACGAGCTCTACGCCAATGGCGTGCACGTGGCCACCGGCGCCTACGAGCGCGGCGACCCCGGCCTGGACAAGGAGCGCAGCCGCCACCTCGACCTGGGCCTGCAGTGGCAGCAGGGCGCGGCGCAGTTCAAGGCCAACGTGTTCGCGACGCGCTTCGCCAACTACCTGGCCCTGGACGCGACCGGCCGCGACATCGAGGTGCCGAACGAGGACGGCGGCCTCGACGCGGTGCCCGAATACGCCTTCATCGGCGTGCCGGCGCGCCTGCACGGCCTGGAGCTCGAAGGCCGGCTGCGGCTGGCCGAGCGGCCCTGGACGCTGGACGCCAGTGCCGGCCTCGACCTGGTGCGCGGCACCAACCGCGCCACCGGCGAACCGCTGCCGCGCCTGGCGCCGGTGCGGGTGCAGCTGGCGCTCGACGCCGCGCAGGGCGCCTGGCAGGTGGGCCTGCAGCTCACCCACGCCGCCGCCCAGCGCCGCGTGCCCGACACCGACGTGTCCACCGCCGGCCACACGCTGCTGCACCTGCGCGCCAGCTGGCAGCAGCGCCTGCCGGTCGGCACGGCGCTGTGGTACGTCAGGCTGGACAACCTGGGCGACACGCTGGCCTACAACGCCACGGCCTTGCGCACCGCGCGCGAGCTGTCGCCGCTGGGCGGCCGGGCCCTGGGTGCGGGGGTGCGCGTGACCTTCTGACAGCCGCCCCGGCGACGCGGCCGCGTCGCTGTGCGACGATGCCGCCATGTGCGGTCGTTATGTCGTGGCCTATGACCCCGAGACCCTGGTCTCGGGCTTCAGCCTCACGCGCATCCAGCCCTTCGACCGGCACTGGAACCTGGCCCCGCAGGCGCTGGTGCCGGTGGTCTACGAGAGCAAGGCCGGCGAGCGCGTCGGCGAGCTGATGCGCTGGGGCCTGGTGCCGCACTGGGCCGCCGACCCGTCGATCGGCGCCAAGCTCAACAATGCCCGCAGCGAGGGCATGGCCGACAAGCCCTCGTTCCGCCAGGCCGTGCGGCGCCGCCGCTGCCTGCTGCCGGCCAGCGGCTTCTACGAGTGGCAGGCCGTGGCGCCGGTCGGCGCCAAGCCCCTCAAGCAGCCCTGGTACATCAGCCCGCGCGGCGCGCCCTTCTTCCCGATGGCCGGCCTGTTCGAAGCCTGGCGCCCGAAGGACGCGGCCGAGGACACACCCTGGCTGCTCACCTGCTGCGTCGTCACCACCGCGCCCAACGCGGTGATGTCGCCCATCCACGACCGCATGCCGGTGATGGTGCCACCAGAGCACTGGGCCGCCTGGCTGTCGCGCGGACAGCAGGACCCGGCCGCACTGCCGCCGTTGATGCAGGGCCTGCCCGACGGCCAGATGCAGGCCTGGCCGGTGGACCGCGCCGTCGGCCGCTCCAGCGCCCAGGGCCCGCAGCTCATCGAGCCGCTGCCGGGCGCCGAGCCGCAGGCCGGATCGCCCGCCCCCGACCGTTCGTGAGCCGCCCGTTCGGGGGCGCTCAGGCAGCGGCGCTCAGGCCGCGCCACCGAACGGCCGCACGCCGATCCAGGCGCGGTGGGCCCAGAACGCAAAGACCGCCCAGCCCACCACGCCCGCCACCACGGTGATCAGGGTGCCCGCCAGCGTGCCGGCCGGGTAGACCGTCTGCGCCGTGCGGTCGCGGCCGCGGGCGGCGCGGAAGCTCAGTGCCGCCCACACCAGGAAACCGCCGAACAGCAGCAGGTCTGCCAGCGTGTTGTTGGCCAGCAGGTGCGCCAGTGCCCACACCTTGACGCCCAACACCATCGGGTGGTGCAGCCGCGCCTTCAGGCCATTGCGCGGCACGTAGGCGGCCACCAGCAGCACGAAGGCCACCAGCGTCAGCAGGCTGGCCAGGTGGCGCGCCCACACCGGCGACGGCCACAGCACCACCGGCTGCTGCCGCGCCTGGCCGTAGCCCCACACGATCAGCGCGAAGCCCGCGATCGAGACCAGGGTGTAGAGCCCCTTCCACGCCCCTTCGCCGCGCTGCGCGATGAAGCGGCCGCGCGCGCCGTCGGCCACGATGCGCACCGAATGCATGCCGAGGAACAGCACCAGGCCCAGGATCAACACGCTCATTGTCTTCCTCTCGTTCGCCGCGGTGGCATCGGAGAAGATTCTCGCCGCCACCGGCTATGCTGGTCCGCCATGAGCGACAACAGCCCCACGCCACGCCTGCACTGGGAAGACTTCCCGCCCGGCCTGGTGCGCGAGTTCGGCCACACGGAGGTCACCCGCGAGGCCACCATCGCCTTCGCCGCGGCCTTCGACCCGCAGCCCTTCCACCTCGACGACGCAGCCGCCGAGGCCTCGCTGTTCGGCCGGCTGACGGCCAGCGGCTGGCACACCTGCGCCATGGCCATGCGCATGATCTGCGACGACCACCTGCTCGACAGCGCCAGCCTCGGCAGCCCCGGCATGGACCAGCTGCGCTGGCTTCAGCCCGTGGGCCCCGGCGACACGCTGCGCGTGCGCCTGACGGTGCTCGACGCCCGCCCCATGGCCAGCCGGCCCGGCGTGGGCCTGGTGCAGTCGCGCTGGGAGGTGTTCAACCAGCACGACCAGGCCGTGCTTTCGATGCAGGGCTGGGGGATGTTCCGGCGGCAGCCAGGCCCCTGAGCGTGCGGGCCCGGGCCGGGGCGGCGCGTCAGGGCTTCTTCGCGCTCGTCACGAACAGCGACCACACCCGCGCCAGGTCGGCCGCACCGTCGCCACCCTTGACGGCGGCGAACGCCTTCACCGCGTCGTCCTTGCGGCCGGCGCGCCATTGCACGATGCCCTGGTGCAGCAGTGCCTCGTCGGGCCGGCGCAGGCCGCCCTTGGCGATGCCTTGCTCGGTCAGCGACACGGCCTTGTCGTGCAGGCCGGCGCCCGACATCGCGAAACCGAGGCTCACCAGCGCATTGCCGTCCTTGCCCGCCAGCGCGGCCTTCTCGCTCTCGGCCAGGCCGGCGCGGTCCACCGCCGCCGCCTTGGTGGCCTGCTCGCGCAGCTTCACGTGGGCCGGCCCTTCCTTGCCCTTGCCCAGCGCACCGGCGCCAAAGCCCTCGTCCAGAAGCGCCTGGGCCTCGGCCGGCAGGCCCACCTGCTGCGCGCGCGCCGCCATGTCGGCCAGCTCGTCGGGTTCGAGCACCAGGCCCACCGCGCGCATCAGGCGGTAGGCGTCCAGCCGCAGCCGGTTGCCGTCGAAGCCGGGCTTGCGCTCCACGCGCGAGATCAGGTCGGCCCAGTAGTCGACCTTCGGATGCTGCTGGGCCAGGCGCTCCAGGGTGGCCACGTAGCCGTCGTTGTCGCCGAGCTTGTTCTGCGCGAAGGCCAGGTTGCGCAGCAGCGTCTCGGGGCTGCCGAGGCCGGCGGCCTCATCGGCCGCGACGATGGCCCGGGCCTCGCGCACCGAGCCGGCGAAGTCGCCGGTCTCGGCCAGCAACTGCGGCAGGGCCCGGCGGAGCGCGGCATCGGCCCCGCCCAGGTCCTTGTAGCGGCCGAGCCAGGTGATCGCACGCGGATAGTCCTTGGCCTGGATGGCCAGACGGACGATCACATCGGTCAGCGGCAGCTTGTCGGTGGCGGGCAGATGCTGGGAGGCGAGCGAGGCCTCCAGGCTGGCCGAGGCCATCGCCGTGTCGCCCGCCTCGAGCGCCGCCACGCCCTTGATGCGCTGGATGGCATAGGCCTCGTACGAGGTCAGCGCTGGCACTGCCTCGGCCAGCGCCACCTGGGCCAGGGCGCCCTTGCCGTCCTTGGCCTTCAGCAGCGCCTGTGCCTCCTGCAGGGGCTTGCCCACTTCGACCCTGACGGTGGGCCCGGCGGGTGCGCTGGCGGCCGGGGCGGCCGGCGCCGGCTGGGCACCCGCGGTGGCGGTGAAGGCTGCCAGCAGCAGCACGGCCAGGGGGCGCCGCAGCGCGAGACGGAAGGGGTGGTGTCGGTTCACGGCTCGTTGGGGCTGGGTGGCGGGAAGCGGGAGTGTAGGGGTGGCGGCACCCGGCGCCGCAGTGGCGCCGTGCAGCCCCCACGGAATGCAAAACGGCGGCCGAAGCCGCCGTTGGAAACCGGTGTTCAGGCCGTCACTGGGTCGGCGCGATGCCGGCAATGGCCCAGTCGCCGCTGGCGTCGACCGGGCGAACCAGATGCCAGAGCTCGTCGAAGGGCTCGGCGCCGGCATCGGCGGCTTCGCGGATCAGGCCCTGGAAGCGCACCGTGACGATGTGCTGGCCGGCCTCGGTGGCGGTGTCGACGACCTTGGCGTCGAGTTGCACCACGTCGGTCTTCTGGGTGGCGCTGCCGCGCTCCAGCAGATCGGCCTTCAGCGACGCGAACAGCTCGGGCGTGGTGAAGCGGCGCAAGTCGTCCACGTTGGCCGCGTCGTTGGCGGCCTGCAGGCGGATGAACACCAGCTTGGCCACGCGCTCGAACTCGGCGGCCGGCATGCCGTCGGGCAGGGCCACGGCGGCCGATGCAGCACCCACGGACGGCGTCGAGGCGGCCGCACCCGCACCCATGGCCGGGGTGGCCGCAGGGGCCAGGCTGCTGCGCGCCATCGCGGGCTCCTGCCGATGATCCGGCATGCCGGTGGCGGCGCCGATCGGCGCGCCTGCGCCGGCCAGCTGCGGGCCACCCATGCTGCGGCGCGCACCGCCGCCGAAGCGGCCCATCGCCCAGCGGATCACCATGAAGGCGGCCAGCGCCAGCAGCACCATCATCACCACATTGGCCAGGCCTTCGCCCATGCCCAGGTGGCTGAACAGCGCGGCCAGGCCGATGCCCGCGGCCAGACCGGCCAGCGGACCCATCCACGAGCGCTTGCCGGCGGCCGCCGCAGCGGCCGGTGCCGCAGCGGCGGCGGGCACGGCCGCGTTGGCCCCGGGCGTGGCGGCCGGCGTGGCCGGCGTGGCGTTGGGCGACTGGGCAGGCGTCTGCCGCTGCATGCCGGCCGCCTTGCCACTGCCCAGGCGCTTGGCCTCGGATTCCATCGGCGCCAGGCTCAGCGTGAGCCCGGCCACCGCCATCGAAAGTGCCACCAGCAAGGTCTTCAAGTGAGTCTCCTGTTCAATTCGCATGCACGCCCGTGGGTTGCGGCCATGCCCTCGGATCACTGACGGGCCGATTGGTTCCGTGAAGGTTCCGCCAAACGCCCGATCCCGGCGGATCGGCAGGTGGGGTTCCCGGCCCGGAATGCAAGCCCCGACAGCACCGGATGCTGCCATGCCTGGGCCCGCAGCGCATACGATGATCGCATCCCCGCAGCCGCATCGAGGCCAACATGCCCTTGGACACCATCGAACTGTGCCCCGCCGCCGAACCGGTGGCCTCGTTGATCGTCCTGCACGGCCTGGGCGCCGACGGCACCGATTTCCTGCCGATGTGCGACGAGCTGGATCTGTCGGCCGTCGGCCCGGTGCGCTGCGTGATGCCGCGGGCCGCGGTGCGGCCGGTGACGATCAACAACGGCTACCGCATGCGCGCCTGGTACGACATCCTGGCGCCGCTGGGCGGTGCGGGCGCCGGTCGGCCGGAGGACGAGGCCGGCCTGCGCGATTCGCTGCAGCAGGTGCACGCGCTGATCGACCGCGAGGTGGTGCGCGGCATCCCGGCCCGGCGCATCGTGCTGTCGGGCTTCTCGCAGGGCTGCGCGATGGCCCTGCTGGCCGGCCTGCGCTACCCACAGCGCCTGGCTGGCATCGCCGGCCTGTCGGGCTACCTGCCGCTGGCCACCACCACCGCCGCCGAGCGCCACGCCGCCAACGCCGACGTGCCGGTGTTCCTGGCCCACGGCCGCGACGACGACGTGGTGGTGCCGGCCCGCGGCGAGGCCGCCCGCGAGGCCTTGAAGGCCCTGGGCTACGCCGTCGACTGGCACGCCTACCCGATGGCCCACTCGGTGTGCCTGGAAGAGATCACCGCACTGAACCGCTGGCTGCTGCGCGCCTGGGCCTGAGGCCCGGCCGGCCGCCCGGCGCACCGGGCGAGCACGCCTGCCGCGCGTCGCACGCGTGCTCGTCTACACCGATGCAGGGTCTTCCGGTCCCGGAGGATGATCGCGCCTTCCGACCAGGGGAGACCGCAGGATGGCCACGCTCAACGTCAATGGCAAGGTGCTGACGCACGACGCCGAGCCCGACACCCCGCTGCTGTGGGTGCTGCGCGAGCAGCTCGGCCTCACCGGCACCAAATACGGCTGCGGCATCGCCCAGTGCGGCGCCTGCACGGTGCACATCGACGGCCAGGCGGTGCGCAGCTGCGCGCGGCCGGTGTCGTCGGTCGGTGCCGGCGAGAAGGTCACCACCATCGAGGGCCTGTCGCCCGACAGCTCGCACCCGGTGCAGAAGGCCTGGGCCCAGCTCGACGTGCCGCAATGCGGCTTCTGCCAGAGCGGCATGCTGATGACCGCGGCCGCGCTGCTGAAGAGCAAGCCTCAGCCCACCGACGCCGACATCGACGCCACGGTCACCAACATCTGCCGCTGCGGCACCTACAACCGGGTGCGCGCGGCCATCAAGCTGGCCGCCAAGGCCTGAGGGAGACGACGATGGCACTCACCGCTCATCCCACGTCCCCCGCCCGCCGGCGCTTCCTGGCCAGCAGCTCGGCCGCCGGTGGCGGGCTGGTGCTGGCCTTCCACATCCCCGGCCTGCAGCCCGAGGCCCACGCCCAAGGGGCCGCCCAGGGCGCCGAGGTCAACGCCTGGGTGATGATCCACCCCGACGAGACCGTGGTCGTGCGCATCGCCCGCAGCGAGATGGGGCAGGGCACGCTCACCGGGCTGTCGCAGCTGGTGGCCGAAGAGCTGGAATGCGACTGGGCCCGCGTGCGCACCGAATACCCCACGCCGGGGCAGAACCTGGCCCGGCAACGCGTGTGGGGCAACTTCGGCACCGGCGGCAGCCGCGGCGTGCGCGATTCGCACGACTACGTGCGCAAGGGCGGCGCCGCCGCGCGGCTGATGCTGGTGCAGGCCGCCGCCGCCGAGTGGAAGGTGCCTGCCGCCGAGTGCCGCACCGCCGCCGGCGTGATCACCCACCCGGGCAGCGGCCGGCGCACCACCTATGGCCAGGTGGCCGCGGCCGCGGCCAAGGTGGCAGCGCCCACCGACGTCAAGCTGAAAGACCCGAAGGACTGGACCATCGCCGGCAAGCCCGTCAAGCGGCTGGACACCGCCGACAAGCTCAACGGCAAGCAGGTCTACGGCATGGACTTCAAGCTGCCGGGCATGCTCAACGCCGCCATCAAGGACTGCCCGGTGTTCGGCGGCAAGCTCGCATCGTTCGACGCCGCCGCCATCCAGGGCAGGCCCGGCGTCAAGCAGGTGCTGCGCGTGGGCGACAGTGCCGTCGCCGTGGTGGCCGACACCTGGTGGCACGCCAAGACCGCGCTCGACGCCCTGCCGGTGAAGTGGGACGAAGGCGCCCACGCCAATGCCTCGAGCGCGGCCTTCGCCGCCACCCTGAAGGCCGCGCTGGACGCGCCCGAGGCCGCCGCCGCCAACACCGTGGGCGACGCCCGTGGCGCGCTGGCGCAGGCCGCGCGCAAGGTGGAGGCGGTGTACTCGTACCCGCACCAGAACCACGCCTGCATGGAGACGATGAACGCCACCGCGCGCTACACCGCCGAGCGCTGCGAGGTGTGGTGCCCCACCCAGAACGGCGAGGCCGCGCTGGCCGCCACCGCCGAGGCCTCGGGCCTGCCGGCGGCACAGTGCGACGTGCACAAGATCCACCTCGGCGGCGGCTTCGGCCGCCGCGGCATGAGCGACTACGTGCGCCAGGCGGTGCTCATCGCCAAGCAGATGCCCGGCACGCCGGTCAAGCTGATCTGGTCGCGCGAGGAGGACATGCTGCATGGGCGTTTCCACCCCATCACCCAGTGCAAGCTGCAGGCCGGGTTGGATGCCCAGGGCAAGCTCACCGCGCTGCACATGCGGCTGGCCGGGCAATCGATCCTGTCGGCGGTGTTCCCGCAGAACGTCAAGAACGGGCTCGACCCGGTGGTCTTCCAGGGCCTGAACCCCAGCGGGCCCGAGGCCGGCATCGGCTACACGGTGCCCAACCTGCTGATCGACCACGCCATGCGCAACCCGCATGTGCCGCCGGGCTTCTGGCGCGGCGTCAACCTCAACCAGAACGCCATCTACCTGGAATGCTTCCTCGACGAGGTGGCGCATGCCGCCGGACGCGACCCGCTGGCCCTGCGGCGCGAGCTGATGGCCAACCATCCCAAGCACCTGGCCGTGCTGGAAGCCGCCGCGCGCCGCGCCGGCTGGGGCACGCCGGCCCCCGACGTGAACGGGCAGAAGGTGTTCCGCGGCCTGGCCCAGACCATGGGCTTCGGCAGCTACGTGGCGGCCTGCGCCGAGGTCTCGGTCAGCGCGGAGGGCGCGCTCACCGTGCACCGCATCGTCGCCGCCACCGACTGCGGCCACGCCGTCAACCCGCAGCAGATCGAGGCCCAGGTCGAGGGCTCGTTCGCCTACGGCCTGTCGGCGGCGCTGTACGGCGAATGCACCGTCAAGAACGGCCGCATCGAGCAGGACAACTTCCACACCTACCCGGTGGTGCGGATGGCCCAGATGCCCAAGGTCGAGACCATCGTGATGCCCTCGGGCGGCTTCTGGGGCGGTGTCGGCGAACCCACCATCGCGGTGGCCGCCCCGGCGGTGCTCAATGCCATCTTCGCCGCCACCGGCCGGCGCATCCGCGACCTGCCGCTGAAGGACCAGAACCTGCGGAAGGCCTGAAATGACGCCCCCACGCTCACTGCGTTCGCTGCCCCCCGAGGGGGCTCTCAGTCCCTTCGGAACGGCCGGGCGGTACTGAGATGCCGCAGCCCGGCGGGCTGGCTGCGATGGTCGTGGGTGCCTGGCTCGCCGCCACCACGTCGGCGGCCGCCGACGCACCGACCGGCGACGCCACCCGCGGCGCGGCGCTGGTGGCCAGCCGCAGCCAGGGCTTGTGCGTGCTGTGCCATGCGGTGCCTGGGGTGCCGGCGTCACAGCAGGGCACGCTGGCACCCGACCTGGCGGGGGCCGGCGCGCGCTGGTCCGCCGCGCAGTTGCGCGAGCGGCTGGTCGACCCCGAGCGCCTCAACCCCGGCTCGCTGATGCCCTCGTACCGGCGCACCGACGGCCTGCAACGCGTGGCACCGGCGCGGCAGGGCCGGCCGCTGTTCGATGCACAACAGCTGGAAGACGTGGTGGCCTACCTCGCCACGCTCAAATGAGCCAGGCATCGCGCCGCCAGGTGGTCGTCGCCGGGCTGCTCGCCTCGGTGACGCTGCGGCCGCTGCGGGCCGCCGAGTTGCCGCTCGAACCCGGCCTGCGCGAGGCCATCCGTGCCTGGTCCGGCACGGTCACCCCGCGCGACGGCCGCGTCACGCTCGACATCGCGCCACTGGTCGACAACGGCAACACCGTGCCGGTGACGGTGCGCGTCGACAGCCCGATGACCGAGGCCGACCACGTGCGCGAGCTGGTGATCTTCAACGAGCGCAACCCGCAGCGCGACGTCGCACAGTTCACGCTGGGGCCGGCCAACGGCCGCGCCGAGGTGTCCACCCGCATCCGCCTGGCCACCACGCAGCGCCTGGTGGCGTTGGCGCGGATGAGCGACCACAGCGTCTGGCAGCAGCAGGTCGAAGTCATCGTGACCCTGGCCGCCTGCATCGAATAGCCCCTTCGCACGCGCCATGGCCCGCAGCCTGATCCACCTGCCCCCGACGCCGCGCCGCGGCGACGTCATCGAGGTGCGCGTGACGCTCGCCCACCCGATGGAAACCGGCTACCGATCCGACGACCTCGGCCGGCCGCTGCCGCGCAACATCGTCACCCAGTTCGACTGCCGCTACGGCGAGCGCACGGTGTTCAGCGCCCGCCTGTACCCGGCCGTGGCGGCCAACCCCTTCGTCGCGTTCTTCCTGCGCGTCGAAGCCAGTGGCACCCTCACCTTCACCTGGGAGGGCGACCACGGCTTCCGGCAGACCGAGACGGTGGCGCTGAACGTGGCATGAGCAGCCACGGACCGCCAGGCGCGATCCCTTGTGCGCGTCTCCCGGAGGGCCGTCGCGCCAGCCGCCGCGCAACGATGGCCTGCACGGCTGCAGCCGCGGCCGCCCTGGCGGTGGCCGCCGCGCACGCCGCCGACGACGCCCGCCGCCCCGGGTCGGCGTTCATGTCGCCGGCGCTGCAGGCGATGCAGGCCGACGACAGCCTGAACCCGGCGCAGCTGTGGGTGAAGGAAGGCGAGGCGCTGTGGTCGCGGCCGCCCGCCAACGGCCGAGCCTGCAGCGGCTGCCACGCCGCGGGCAGCGAGCGCGGCATGGCCAGCCGCTACCCCGCATACGACGCGTCCCTTGGCCGGCCGGTCACGCTGGCCGGCCGCATCGACGCCTGCCGCCAGCGCCACCAGCAGGCCGCGCCCCAGGGCGCCGACGGCCCCGAGCTGCTGGCCCTGGCCGCCTGGCTGGCACAGGCCTCGCGAGGCCTGCCGCTGGCACCGCCCGACCACCCCCGCCTGGCGCCCTGGGCCGCCCGCGGCGAGCGGCTGTGGCAGCTGCGCCTGGGCCAGCTCAACCTGGCCTGCGCGTCCTGCCACGACCAGCACGCCGGCCAACGCCTGGGCGGCGCGCCGATCCCGCAGGCCCACCCCACCGGCTATCCCACCTACCGCCTGGAATGGCAGGGTCTTGGCTCACTGCCACGGCGTGTGCGCAGCTGCCTGGCCGGGGTGCGCGCCGAACCGTTCGCGGCCGATTCCGACGATGGCCTGGCGATCGAACTGCACCTGGCCCGCCGCGCCGCCGGCATGCCGCTCGAGGGGCCCGCGGTGCGCCCCTGATGCGTCGGTACCGTCCATGGGGGAGCCCTGCAGTTGGGAAGGGGCTCGTAACGGACGTTCTGCGTGCAGTGGGGCTGGACCGTGTCCCGACCTTTGGGCGCTGAGGCGGCAAAGCCGCGGCCGGGCAGGCCGCAGCACGCGACCTCCGGCGG
>NZ_MWLO01000016.1 GCF_002198735.1 Ideonella sp. A 288 | reverse complement strand
TCATGGGCGGTGGGCTCCGGGGGGTGGGTCAGGCCGTGGCATTGCGTCGGGCCACCCAGTAGGTGGCGCCCTGGTCGCCGTAGCGCTCGGCATGCGGCACGTCGCGGTCGAGCGTGAAGCGCTCACCGACCTGCAGGTGGCGGGTGTCGTCGCCGATGGTGAGCCACAGTTCGCCCTGCACCACCAGGGCCGCCACGTCGAAGCCGTGGGTGTGGGTGTCCAGCACGGTGTGGGCTGGCCATTGCCGGGCCAGCACCTCGTCAAAACCCTGCGCACGGGCCAGGGCGTCGAACTCGGCGAACGTGGGTGGTGCGGTCATGGCCTGCTCCCGGCGGGATGTCGCATCCCGGGCCACGCAGTGTGCAACACCCTGGCCGGGCGGGTCTACCGGGGTGTGGCCCAGGGCAGTGCAAGGGACGGTGCAGTGCCTGGCGCCATGCGGCTGGCGCGCCCGTGATCACACCGGCGTCCAACCAACGAGAGACCGTGCGGCACCGACCGCCCGCCGTGTCGCTGCCCCTCGAGGGCAGGCCTGCGCGGCCGACCGGCGGAGGCGGGCCTCAGCCCCGGGCGGGCGAGCGCCGCCGCAGCCGCTGCAGCAGCGGCCAGGCCAGCAGCAGGGCGCCGCCCAGCGTGGCCACGCCGGCCACGCCACCGAGCACGCGCACGTTGCGCAGACCGCCGTCGGCATCGTCGGCCGTGGGCCCGGCCGGGGGCAGCAGCAGCAGGCGGCCGAAGCCTTCCGAGCCCAGTGCCAGATCGATTGGCCGGGCCGTGCGGGCGATGTTCTCGGGCACCTCGGCGCCGACCTGCAACCCCGGCACCTGGCCCGCCAGCGAGACGATGCGCTGCTTGGCGTTGGTGACCACCGCACCGTGGAAGTACCCCAGCGAGGCGTAGCCGCTGAGCGTCTCCTGCACCTCGCCGTAGTCGCCGGCGGCCAGGTTCAGCGACAGCTCGCGCTTCATCGTCAGCTCGGCCATGTCGCGCAGGCGCAGCAGTTCGGCCTGGGCGGTGCCGGCCACCTCGCGGGCCTGCGGGATGGCCACCAGCGCGATCAGCAGCGCCGACAGTGCGCCCAGCGCCAACAGGACGAGGCCGGCCCAGGTGCCGCGGGCGGCCCCTTGCGGCGAGCGCCGGTCGATCTGCGGCCAGGCGACGGCGCCGATGCCGCTGTCCGGCCCGCCGGTCCGGTGGCCGCCGCGCATGCCGGCGTCGCAGATCAGGCGCACCAGGGCACGGTCGAGCTCGGCCGGGGTGTCGCGGCCTTCGAGGTAGCGCACCTCGGCGATGACGCCGTGCAACTCGTCGACGCGCCAGGCGAACACCCAGCGCCGATGGCTGAGCTTGTGCACCACGGTGTCGTCCGGGCCGGCCTTGGCCAGCTGCGCCAGCGTGAGCGTGGCGCCGGGGAAGACGCTGTCCAGGTGGCGGTCGGGCTGGTCGTCGGTGACTTCACCGTGCTCGCTGATCAGCCAGGCGGTGGTGCAGGACATGGTCGCGATGTCGATCGCGAAGGCCCGGAAGGCCTCGACGCCGAGCGGGCGGAACATCAGCGTGATGTCGCGCACCAGGGCCGTCTGCAGGCCGGCCTCGAAGTCGGGTGCCTGGGTGCTGACGGGGTCCGCGTCGATCCGGAGGGGCAGTACACGTGCGCTCATGTCGGGGCTCCAGCCTGGGCGTCGGTGGGGGATCAGTTGGCGTAGCCCATCGCCTTGCGAGTCTGGGCGACGTAGGGGTCGAGTTCCTTCAACTGCGCCTCGTCGATGTCGACGATGCCGGTGAACCCGGTGGCGCGCGCGAAGGCCGAGCCGTCTTCGGCGTCGGACAGGAAGTCCTTCAGCTGGGTCTTCAGGCGGGCCACGCGGGTGCGCTCGAGCCGCGGGTGGGCCAGGATGATGAAGTTCGGGATGCGCGCGAAGACCTCGACGACCTTCAGGCGCGCGGACTCGTCCGGCGGCAGGGCGCGGAACTCGCCGTTGCTCATGATGGCCGCCACGGCGTCGCCGGACAGCAGCATGCGGCCGACGCCCAGGTCGGTGCGGGCACCCTTGACCTCGTAGTCCTTGCCGGGCTCGAGCTTGTTCTGGCGCAGCCACTGCTGACCGTACATGGCCACCAGCGATTGCGGGTTGGCGAAGGCGACGCTGCGCTCGCGCACGTCGCGCACCGAGGCGATGGTGGTGTCGATCGGGGCCACGAACAGCGCGTTGATGCGCGGCTCGTACATCGCCAGCGGCACCATGTTGCGGTCGAGCTGCGCGGTGCGCGCGAAGTGCGGCGCGGCCACGGCGAGGTCGTACTCGCCCTTCATCGTGCCGTCGAAGAAGGCCTTGAAGTTGGCCGGCAGCACGATGCGCACCTTGTGGCCGTTGCGCTCGAAGTAGCGTTTGAAGTGCTCGTACTGCGCCATCAGCGCGGTGGCGCCGATGTTGGGCAGCACGCCGACCACCAGCGTGTCGTCGGCCGGGGCCTGCGCGGCGGCCGGTGCGGGCGCTGCGCAGGC
>NZ_MWLO01000159.1 GCF_002198735.1 Ideonella sp. A 288 | reverse complement strand
GGGTCGGGCGGGAGCGCGGTGGATTCAGGGCGTCGCGAACACGCTGACACTGGCCGCCGACAGCGGCCTGACCCAGACCGCCGTGCCGGCCGGCCTGGGTTGCATGCCGGGTGAGCGAGGTTCGGCCAGCTTCAGGCGCTGGCCGCCGGGGGTGACCAGTTCGTGCACGATGGTGGCGCCCAGCGGCATGCCCAGTTCCACCGTGGCGGGCACGCCTTCGCCGGCCGCGCAGAGCTGCAGGTTCTCCGGCCTCACGCAGGCGACCACGCCAGCACCGAGCGGCAGCGACTGGGCCGGCGCGCGAGTGGCGAGCGCGCTGCCGTCGTCCAGGCGCACACAGGCCTGCGCCGTGTCCTGGGATTCCAGCGTGCCGGCAAAGACGTTGGCCGTGCCGACGAACTGGTTGACGAAGTACGTGGCCGGTGCGTCGTACACCGCCGACGGCGGCGCAAACTGCTCGAGCCGGCCGTGGCTGAGCACGGCCACGCGGTCGGCCATGCCCAGGGCTTCTTCCTGGTCGTGGGTGACGATGATGGCAGTGGTGCCTGCCGCGCGCTGGATGCGCTTGATCTCGATCTGCATGTCCAGGCGCAGGCTCTTGTCGAGCGCCGAGAACGGCTCGTCGAGCAGCAGCACGCGAGGCTCGATGGCCAGGGCGCGGGCCAGCGCCACCCGCTGCTGCTGGCCGCCGGACAACTGCCGGGTGAGCCGGTCGGCCAGGTGACCGAGCTTCACGAGGTCGAGCATCTCGGCCGTGCGCCGGGCGGCCGCGGCGCGGTCGGTGCCACGCGCCGCCAGGCCGTAGCCCACGTTCTCGGCCACCGTCATGTGCGGGAACAGGGCGTAGTTCTGGAACACGATGCCGATGTTGCGGCGGTTGGGCGGCAAGGCATCGATGCGCTTGCCGCCCACCGTCACCTGGCCCGAGGTCTGCGCGATGAAGCCGGCAATGATGCGCAGCAGCGTGGTCTTGCCGCAGCCGCTGGGGCCGAGCAGGGCCACCAGTTCGCCGGCCTCGATGTCGAGCGACACATGGTCGACCGCCAGCGAAGCGCCGTAGCGGTGGACGATGTTCTCGAGCGTCAGGCTTTGACCGGCGGCTGTCATGTCGGGCTGTCAAGCAACTGGTGTGCCATCTTTGTATCCAAAGCGATTGCGATCTGCGTACACCTCGGCGAGGGTCTTCACGGGCTGGCAGGAATCAAGCTTGCAAGGGACCTGGCTCCGGCCCCTTCATGCACAACAGTGAATTGCGGCCGCACCAGATTGGATACAAAAATATCAACTTTGGTGCTCAATCCAGCCCAACGGGAGACAAGCCATGTCGCAAGAGATCCACCGGCAAAGCGCCCGCTCGCTGGCGGCGCAGGTGCAGGCGCGCGAGCGGTCGGCGGTGGAGGTGGCGCAAGCCATGTGCCAGCGTGTGGTGCGGCTGGAGCCGCTGCTCAACGCCTTCGCCGATTTCGACCCGGCGGTGCCGCTGGCGGCCGCGGCCGAGGTCGATCGTCGCCTGGCCGCGGGCCAGGTGCTGCCGCTGGCCGGCGTGCCCTTCACGGTGAAGGACAACCTCTGGCTGGCCGGTCGCCCGGCCACCTTCGGCTCGCGCCGCTTTGCCGATTTCGTCGCCCCGCGCGACTCGTGGTGCGTGGCGCGGCTGCGCGCCCTGGGCGCCGTGCCGCTGGGCATGACGAACTGCTCCGAGTTCGCCTGCAAGGGCATCACCGCGACACCGCTGCACGGCGAAACCCGCAATCCCTGGGACCTGGGACGCACGCCGGGCGGGTCGTCGGGCGGTGCGGTGGCGGCGGTGGCGGCGGGCCTGGGGCCGCTGGCGCTGGCCACCGACGCCGGCGGCTCCACCCGCCGCCCGGCGGCCCACACCGGGCTGGTCGGCATGAAGCCCACGCTGGGTCGCGTGCCCAACCCCTGGGGTTTCGACGACCCGAACCACCTGTTGTCGGTGGTCGGCCAGATCGGCCGCGATGTCGAGGACGTGGCCTGGATGCTGGACCTGCTGACGGCCTGGGAACCCGCCGACCCGTTGTCGAGCCCGGTGTTCGGGCAGCCCGACGCGATGGCGCAGCTGCGGCAGCCGCTGCCGGTCGGCCGGCTGGCGTGGTCGCCTCGGCTCGGCTGTGGCCTGGCGGTCGACGCCGACGTGCGCGACACGCTCGAGCGCGCGGCGCAGCGCCTTCAGGCGGCCGGCTGGTCGATCGAGGAGGCCGATCCGGTCTGGCCGGCGCAGGCGCGGGAGTACCCGCTGATCGCGCTCCAGCAGGCCAGCCTGGCGCAGCTCTTCGGCGAGGCCTGGCGGCGCGAGCCGGGGATGTTCGATCCGGACATCGGCGCACAGATCGAGCTGGGCCTGCAGATCAGCGGGCCGCGCATCGCCGAGCTGTTGCGCCTGCGCGAGCAGCTGCACGCCAGCTTCACCGCCTTGTTCACGCGCTTCGACGCGTTGCTGTGCCCGGTCTCGCCGGTCGAGGCCTGGCCGCTGGGCAGCCTGGGCCCGGCCGAGATCGGCGGCCTGCCCGCCGGCCCGCGTGGGCATGCGGCATTCACGCCGCTGTTCAACTACGGCTCGGTGCCTGCCGTGTCCTTGCCCTGCGGCACCGGTCGCCATGGCCTGCCGGTGGGCCTGCAGATCGCCGGGCCGCGCTTTGCCGATGCACGCGTGCTGCAACTGGCCTGGCACGCCGAGCAGGTGCTGGGCCGGTCTGCGCCCTCGCCGCTGTTGCTGGGCTGATGCACGGCGGCGTCAGCCCAGCAGCAGTTCGGCCAGGTCGACCTCGGGCTCTTCGCCGGAACGGTCGAGGTCGAGCGCGCGCTCGATGTGCAGCAGGTGCTCGGTCATCAAGGCGGCGGCCCCCGCCACGTCGCGGGCCTCGATGGCATCGATCAGCCGCGCGTGCTCGTCGTTGGGGCAGGCCGCCGCGGTCGGCGCCTCGAAGCTGAGGATCGCCAGGCAGGTCAGCGGGGTCAGCTCTCGCATCATGCGCAGGTAGATGCTGCTGCCCGACAGCTCGGCCAGCAGCACATGGAACTCGCCCGACAGCCGCACGGCGCTGCGGCGATCGCCGTTGCGATGCGCCTGCTGCTCGCGATGAACCAGCTGACGCAGGCGCTTGATGGCGTCCCGGGGCTCGCCGGTGCCCAGCCGCTCGATCAGGCGCGCCACCACGCCCGGCTCCAGCGTGCGCCGCACGTCCAGCACGTCGTGCGCCTGGGCGGCCGTCGGCTTGGCCACGAACGCACCGCGGTTGGGCACCAGCGTGACGAGCTGCTCCACCGCGAGGCGTTGCAGCACGCCGCGCACCTGCGTGCGGCTGACGGAGAACAGCTCGGCGATGCGCTCCTCGGTCAGCTTGGTGCCGGGCTGCAGGCGGTGCTCCACGATGGCGTTGTAGATGCGACCGTGGATGTCCTCCTTGGTGGCCGGCTCGGCGATGGGGCGGGGCCCGGAAGATCTGGAAGTGGCGGCCATGGACGATGGGTGATGGGACGGCGGTGCGACGCATGCAATTGTGCGGCCAGCCGGGCACATGGCCCCTGCGACTTGGATGCGATCCGTCGACGCATCGCATCCAATGGGGCACGGCGGCATGCCGGTCGTGCGTCGTCGCCCCGGGGCTGCCGCAGATCGCGGAGGGCGCCACTTTCGTGCCCGCAACTGGCCGCCACGGCCGCCCGGCTGAACTGGAGCGGCCGCCGGGCGGGCAGGAGGATGGCGAGCCAGCGGCACATGAAACGAATCTGGCCGTTGCAGCGCGTTGCGCACCCCCTGGCCCGGGCGCAGTGGCGGCACGCGGGCGCGGCGGACAATGGCCGCATGTTCCAGGTCTTTCGGGCGCCTGCCGACCTGTCGCACTGGGTCGACGGGGCCGTGGTCATCCGCCTGGGACCCACCCCCGGGGTGTCGTGCTTTCCCGCGGTGCCGCACGCCATGCTCACCTTGCGCCTGGCCCGGCCGGCCGGGGCGCCCTGGGCGCTGTGCCCGCCCATCACCTTCCACACGCTCAGCACCGAACCCATGGTGCACGCGCATGTCGGCGACACCGTGGCGATGGGTTTGCTGGTGCGCCCCGAGGCTGCAGCGTGCCTGCTGGGCGCGGCCACCGGTGCGGTCGTCAACCAGGTCTTGGCCTGGCACACCCTGTCGGGGGCGGCCGAAGCGGCCCGTCTCGACGACGCGGTGGAGGGCGCACGCACCGACATCGCACGGCTCCGTGCCCTGGCGGACAGCTTCCGCCGCACCATGGCGGCCGTGTCGCGGGGGCGCGACGCGGCCTGCGCGCGCCTGTGCGCCGCCGTCGGCGACCGTGGCGCACAGGCCGGTGACGACCTGGGGCTCGGCCGCCGACAGCTGGAACGGCGCTGCCAGGCGGTCCTGGGCCTGGGGCCGAAGCAGTTCCAGCGCCTGGTGCGGTTCCACCGCGTGCTGTCGATGGCGGTGGCGGGCGGTGCCCTGCCAGGGGCGGCGCTGGCGCACGACACGGGCTTCTTCGACCAGTCGCACCTGGCCCGCGAGGTGCGGGCGCTGGCCGGTGCGCCCCTGGGCCGCCTGCTCGAGGGGGCGCGGCCCGATGCCGCGTGGTGGCCCTTGGCCACACGCCTCGGTCGTTCGACCGGTCTGGTGCTGCCCGCTGGGCGCGGCGGGCCGTCAGGGGGCTGAGCGTTGCGCGCCGAGGCGCCACCACAGGTAGCCTGGCAGTGCGAAAGACAGGCCGAGCAGGAAGGCCGCCGCTACCGCCCACCAGCGCAGGCGCCCAGCCGCTTGGTCCACCGCCACGCCGACGCTGAACGCCACCGCGGCCAGGTAAACGTCGAGCGTGATGGCGGTGGTCAGCGCATTGGCAAAGGCGTCGCGGAAGAAGACCTGGGGCAAGACGCTGCCACCGCCGGCAAAGTACTGCAGGTTGTGGTGCCACGGCACCAGCAGGCCGATGACGGCCAGGACGAACAGGAGGCGCTTGGCTTGTCGGTTCGAGGTCATGGCGCAGCAGGCTAGCGGCCCAACGCCCTGGTGGATAGGAAAAACGCGTCATCCAGGGCGATGACGGGGACAGGCGCGGCCCCGCCGCAGCCCGGTCATCGGGCCATCGGCCTTGCCGGCACCGGCCCCTGCAGGGTTCGAGCGCGGTGGCCTGGGTGCGATCGTCCGGGGTGGGTGGCTGCCCACGCGGGTGGGTCGTCGGATGCCGAGGGCCGCGTCGACTTCAGGCGGGTTCGGTGCGAGCAGGCGATGCCGCAGCCAGGCGCGTTTCCACCGCGCGCGCAAAGAAGGCCGCGCCGAGCGGCAGCGCGCGGTCGTTGAAGTCGTAGGCCGGGTTGTGCACCTCGCAGGCGCCGGCGCCTTCACCGTTGCCGATGTTGAGGTAGCAGCCGGGCACCTGCTCGAGCATGAAGGAGAAATCCTCCGAGGCCATCACCAGCGGCGGCTGGCGATCGACCTTGTCCGCGCCCACGAGCTCGGCGCAGATCTGCGCGGCGAAGTCGGCCTCGGCGGGATCGTTCACGGTGGGGGCGAAGAGCACGCGGAAGTCGAGCTCGGCCGTGGCCCCGAAGGCTGCCGCGGTGCTCTCGGCGACGCGGCGCATGGCCGCCTCCACCAACTGCATCACCTCGCGCGAGAAGGCGCGCACGGTGCCGCCGAGCTCGGCCGTCTGCGGGATCACGTTGTAGGCATCGCCGGCGTGCAGGCGCGTCACCGAGAGCACGGCCGTGTCCACCGGCGCCACGTTGCGCGAGACGATGCTCTGCAGCGTCACCGCGATCTGCGCCGCGGCCAGCGCGGCGTCGATGCCGGTCTCGGGCCGCGCGCCATGCGCGCCCTTGCCGGTGACGCGGATGTCGAAGAAGGCGCCACCGGCCATCATCGGCCCCGAACGCACCGCGAAGCGGCCGACGTCCAGGCTGGGCCGGTTGTGCATGCCGAAGACGGCCTCGCACGGGAAGCGCTGGAAGAGCCCGTCGTCGATCATCGCCTTCGCGCCGCCCAGGCCCTCTTCGGCGGGCTGGAAGATGAAGTTCACGACGCCGTCGAAGCGCCGCGTGGCCGCGAGGTAGCGCGCGGCGCCCAGCAGCATCGCGGTGTGGCCATCGTGGCCGCAGGCGTGCATCACGCCCTTGTGTACCGAGCAGTGCGCGAAGCGGTTCACCTCCAGGATGGGCAGCGCGTCCATGTCGGCGCGCAGGCCGATGGCCCGGCGCCCGGTGCCTGCCCGCAGCACGCCCACCACCCCGGTGCGCCCGACGCCGCGGTGCACCTCGTCGAAACCGAAGGCCTCGAGCTTGGCCGCCACCAGGTCGGCGGTGCGGTTCTCCTCGAAGCCGAGTTCCGGGTGGGCATGGATGTCCTGCCGCCAGGCGGTCATCTCGGCGTGCAGGGGGGCGAGCAGTTCGGCGGTGGACATGGCAGGTCCTGGTGAGGGGGCAGGGCTGCATCGTATCGGCTGCCGGGCCGGGGCGGCCATCCGGCGCGACCGTGGCGGCGCGGGTAGGCGCCGCGCCGCACGCGCCACGTGCTACTCGATCGTCACCTTCGCCGCCTTGACCAGCCTGCCGAACTTCTCGGTCTCGCTCCGGATCTGCGCGGCCATCTGTTCCGCGCTGTTGCCGATCGGCTCGGCGCCGATCTCGGCCATGCGCTGGCGGAACTCGGGCGACTGGATGACCTTGACCATCTCGGTGTTCAGGCGGCTCAGGATGTCCCGGGGCGTGGCGGCCGGCGCGAGCACGCCGAACCAGGTGCCGATGTCGAAGCCCTTCAGCCCGGCCTCGTCGAGGGTCGGCACGTCGGGCAGGGCCGACGAGCGCCGGGCCGTGGTGACGGCCAGCGCCCGCAGCTTGCCCGCCCTGATGTGCTGCAGCACCGGTGTCACGGTGTCGAACGACATCGTGATCTGACCGCCGAGCAGGTCGGTCGCCAGGGGCCCGCTGCCCTTGTACGGGATGTGGCTGAAGTCGGTGCCCGTCATGTTCTCGAACTGCGTGCCGATCAGGTGCTGCGCCGTGCCGTTGCCGTTGGAACCGTAGTTGTGCCTGCCGGGCTGCGACTTCAGCAGGGCGACCAGTTCGGCGACGGTCCTGGCGGGCGTGCCGGCATTCACGACCAGCACGTTGGGCACCAGCGCGATCTGGGTGATCGGCGCCAGGTCCTTCTGGAAGTCGTAGGGCAGCTTTTTGTAGACGCTGGAGGCGATGGTGTGGTGCACGGCACCGACCAGCAGCGTGTGGCCGTCGGGCCGGGCCTTGGCCACGAAGTCGGCGCCGAGCGTGGCGCCGGCGCCTGGCTTGCTCTCGACGATCACGGTCTGGCCGAGGCTCACCGTCAGCTTCTCGGCCAGCGCGCGCGCCAGCACGTCGGTGGTGCCACCAGCCGGGAACGGCACGATCAGGCTGATCGGCTTGGTCGGCCAGGCCTGGGCCCCGGCGTTGCCGGCGGCCAGGGCCGTGGCCAGTGCGATCGCGCCGAGCAGGTGGCGGCGCCGGAGGCGGTGGGTTGGGTTCATGCGGTTCTCCGGTAGAGGGCGATGGGCTTCGACGCGCAGGGCACGGCCAGCCCGGCGGCCTGCGCGAGGCCGGCCGGGATGCTTGCCTTCAGCAGGCGATCAGGCGATCAGGTGGTCAGGCGGCCTGGCGATCAGGCGGCCGGGTGCCGTGCGCTGGCGGCCAGCAGCTCGCACACCGCCTGCGTCACCTGCACCGTCGTGGCCGTGCCGCCGAGGTCGCCGGTGTGCAGCCGCGGGTCGGCGGTGACCTGCTCGATGGCATCCATCACCTGCCGGGCGGCTTCGGCCTCGCCAAGGTGCTCGAGCAGCATCACCACGGACCAGAAGGTGCCCACGGGGTTCGCGAGGCCCTTGCCCATGATGTCGAAGGCCGAGCCGTGGATCGGCTCGAACATGCTCGGGTAGCGCCGCTCCGGATCGATGTTGCCGGTGGGTGCGATGCCCAGGCTGCCGGCCAGCGCGGCGGCCAGGTCGCTCAGGATGTCGGCGTGCAGGTTGGTGGCGACGATCGTGTCCAGCGTGGCCGGGCGGTTGACCATGCGGGCGGTGGCGGCGTCGACCAGTTCCTTGTCCCAGCCGACGTCAGGGAACTCCTTCGACACCTGCAGCGCGATCTCGTCCCACATCACCATCGCATGGCGCTGGGCGTTGCTCTTGGTGACGACGGTGAGTCGCTTGCGTGGCCGCGACGCGGCCAGCCTGAAGGCGAAGCGCATGATGCGTTCGACGCCGGCGCGGGTCATGATCGACACGTCGGTGGCGGCCTCGATCGGGTGGCCCTGGTGCACGCGGCCGCCGACGCCGGAGTACTCGCCCTCGGAGTTCTCGCGCACGATGACCCAGTTCAGGTCGTCGGGCTGGCAGCGCTTCAGCGGCGCGTCGATGCCGGGCAGGATGCGCGTCGGGCGCACGTTGGCGTATTGGTCGAAGCCCTGGCAGATCTTCAGGCGCAGGCCCCACAGCGTGACGTGGTCGGGGATGTGCGGGTCGCCGGCCGAGCCGAACAGGATCGCGTCCTTGTGGCGCAGCGCGTCCAGGCCGTCGGCCGGCATCATCTCGCCGTGCGCGCGGTACCAGTCGCCGCCCCAGCCGAAGTTCTCGAACTCGAAGCGGAAGCGGTTGCTCGCCCGGGCCAGCGCCTCCAGCACCTGCTGGCCGGCGGGCACCACCTCCTTGCCGATGCCGTCACCGGGGATGGTGGCGATGGAATAGGTCTTCATGGCGGGTCTCCTGGGGCCTGTGCGTGGACGGTGACCCGACTGTAGGAAATGGACAGCCCCGGCGCTCGCCGATAAAGTGAATCCATTGTTCACCTGGATTTCACAATCGAGCCCGAGCGGAGCACCGATGACACTTGGCATCCAACCGGCCGACCTGGGCTTCTTCTCGGCGCTGGCCGGCGCCGGCAGCCTGAGCGCCGCGGCGCGCGAGCTGGGCATCACCACCCCCGCCGTCAGCAAGCGGCTGGCGCTGATGGAGGCGCGCGTCGGCCTGTCGCTGGTGAACCGCACCACCCGGCGCATGAGCTTGACGCCCGAGGGCGAGCTGGTGCTGCAGCACGCGCGCCGCATCCTGGGCGAGATCGACGACATCGCGCAGCTGCTGGGCGCGTCCAAGGCCACGCCGCAGGGCCTGCTGCGGGTGAACGCCACCCTGGGCTTCGGCCGCAGCCACGTGGCGCCGCTGATCTCGCGCTTCGTGCGCCAGCACCCGCAGGTGCAGGCGCAGTTGCAGCTGTCGGTCAACCCACCGCCGCTGACCGACGACTCGTTCGATGTCTGCATCCGCTTCGGCGCGCCGCCGGACGCCCGGGTCATCGCCAGGCACATCGCGCCGAACCGCCGCCTGCTGTGCGCGGCACCGGCCTACCTGGCCAGGCACGGCACGCCCAAGGTGCCGAACGACCTGACCCGCCACAACTGCATCGGCATCCGGCAGGGCGAAGAGGCCTACGGGGTGTGGCGGTTGACCAGCGGCCGCGGCAAGGGCGCGACGACCGAGGCCGTCAAGACCCGGGGCAACCTGACCACGAACGACGGCGAGATCGCGGTGCGCTGGGCCCTCGACGGCCACGGCATCCTGATGCGCGCCGAATGGGACATCGAACGCCACCTGAAGAGCGGCCGGTTGGTGCAGGTGCTGCCGCAGTGCCACACGCCGGATGCCGACATCCATGCCGTCTATCCGCAGCGGCACCAGCTGGCGGCCCGGGTGCGGGCCTTCGTCGACTTCGTGGCGCTGGCGCTCGGCCGGCAGGCCGTGGCCGCGCCCTGACGCGGGCGGTGCGGCCGGCGATGGCCCGCCCGCGCGGCCGGCCGGTGCATCGATGGGGCGCCCGGCACCCCACCGACCGGCCGGCGCCGCGTCAGAACCGCTGCGTGTACATCAGCTGCACGTTGGTCTGCTTGTGCGTGACGACCACGCCCTGGCCGTTGGTCACGGTGCTGGTGGGTGCCACCGTGAGCGAGCCGTTGAACTCGGCCGTGGGCGAGAACCGGTAGCCCGCGCCCAGCGTGTAGTGCTTCTCCACCGTGGCCGGGAACAGCGGGTTGACCAGCGCCGCGGGGATCGGGTTGTCGGCCAGGTTGACGCCGGCGCGCAGCGTGAGCTGGCCGTTCATCGCCCAGGCCAGGCCCAGGTTGGTGACGGTCTGGTCCTCCCAGCGCTGCGGCAGCGCGAAGCTCACCGAGCCGCCCATGCCGGCGCTGTCGTAGCGCAGGCGGAAGTCCTTCATCACGCCGGACCAGTCGATGCGCTTCACGTCGGCCGCCAGCAGCAGCGACGGCGTGGCCTGCCAGGCCGCGCCGATGGCGGTGGTGGTCGGCCACTGGAAGTCGATCACCGTGATGCGGCCGGTGTCGGCGAAGCCGCCGGCCGCGCTCATGGTGGCGCCGGTGGACGAGGTCTTCATGTCCTTGAGCGCTGACTTCAGCTGGTAGGACGCACCCACCGTCCACGCCGCATCGGGCTTGTACACCGCGCCCAGCTTGCCGGCCCAGCCGGTGGACGAGGCCGCACCGGAGAAGTCGCTGGAGTTCGAGAAGTCGATGCGCGCCCACGGTGCGCCGGCCAGCGCCGGCATGGCCTGGCCCAGGTTGCCCGACACTCCGGTGACCAGGCCGCCCAGTTGCGCGCCGCTGGCCGCCATGCGCATGTCCAGGCCCGCCCACATGAAATCGAGCGTGGCGCCGATGGCGAACTGTGGCGTCACCTGCCAGGCCACCGGCAACAGGACGCGGCCCACGCCCAGTTCAGAGCGCGTGTGCAGGCCCGAGCCGGCACCCATGAAGGTGTTGGGCTCGTAGTCGGTGCCCATGCCGCCCTGCGCGAAGACACCGATGCCGAACGTCAGCGCCCCGGTGCGGCGGGCGTAGCCGAAGGCCGGCATCACGTAGGCCGTGCCCTGCGAGTCGGCCGTGCCGAAGCCGGGCAGGGTGCTGGCCACCTTGGGACCGAGCAGGCCCAGCGCGGCGTCGAGGCGTGCGCCAGGGGCCATCAGCGCCAGCGTGGCCGGGTTCTGCGCCATGGCCGCGGTGCCGTGCTCGATGGCCTGCGAGGCGCCCCCCATGCCGGTGGAAATGGGGCCGTAGCCTTCCATGTTCATGCCGTTGGTGGCGTGCACCTGCGTGGCCGCACACAGCAACAGTGGCAGCGGGGCGAGGCGAAGCGAGAAGCGTTGGGGGGTCATGTGGTGGTCTCCATCGTTGTGCGGATCGGGATTCGTGGGCTCACCAGTGCGCGAGCAGGCGGCCGTCGGCCACCTTGCTGGGCCAGCGCTTGAGCGGGCTGTTGCCGGTGCGGATGCATTCGCCGCTGTGCGCGTCGAAGGCCCAGCCGTGCTTCGGGCAGGTGAGGGTGGTGCCCTCCAGGGCCAGGTGCGGGATGTCGGTGCTCTGGTGCGGGCAGCGGCTGTCGTAGACCTGCCAGGTGCGCGCGGCCTCGCGGTAGACGAACAGGCCGCGGCCGTCGCAGTCCGTGCGCCGGATCTCGCCGACCTTGAGGTCGCGGGTGGCCATCACGTCGTGCCAGTCGCCCTTGGCGCCGAGCGCGCCGGGCTGGAACTCCGGCAGGTCCATCGCCAGGATGATGTCCACCGCCCACACGATCTTGGCCAGGCCGAGGGTGGGGAAGGCCATCAGCAGCGCGTCCAGCACCTCCATCGGCGAGCAGCCCTCGCGCAGCGCGCGGCCCAGGTACTGGCGGAAGCCGCGCTCGGTCTGCGCGTCCACCTTGGTGATCACCGAGATCAGGTTGCGCGTCTTCGGGTCGAGGTGCTTGCCGCAGTCCTTGAGGAAGGCGAAGTAGTGGCCCACCGCGTCGGGGCGGGCCTTCAGCAGGTAGTTGAGTGCGTCGCTCATGATGATGTCCCTGATGGCATGGATGGGGATACGGGTGCCGGTGCAATGGCCACCAGCACCGGGCAGGCCGACAGGCCGATCACTTTCTGCGCCACGCCGCCAACCCAGGCGCGGGCGAAGCCGCCGTCGCCGTGGCGGCCGACGACCACGAGGTCTGCGCCCAAGCGCGCGGCGGTGTCGGTGAGCACGGCGTGGGCCCTGCCGCGCAGGCACAGCGCGCGCGCCTGCGGTACGCGGCGGTGCACCTGCACCAGCGCCTCGTCCAGCGCCTGGCGCGCCCGCGTCTCGTCGGCGCCGTCGGTCACGGCCACCAGCGTCAGCGGCATCGCACATTCGGCGGCCACGGCGCTGCCCTGCAGCAGTGCGGCGGCATCGGGGGCCGTCGGGTCCACCGCCACCATGACGTGGCGCGACCACATGGCCGATTCGCGCGGCACCACCAACACGCTGCACGGCGCCTGCGCCAGCACCTGGCCGACCATCTCGCCGACCAGCAGATTGGCCAGGCGGCCGAGCCGTCCCCGGCGGCGGATGACGATCAGGTCGGCCTGGCACTCGATCGCCTCGTCGACGATCTCGCGGAACAGGGCCGGGCCTCGGCGCACCACAGGCCGCCAGTCGACGCCGGCGGCGGCGGCCTCGGCCGCCAGGCCGGCCAGCCGGGTGGCTGCGGCGGCCTCGGCGCGCGCGGCCAGTTGCGGTGCCACGGCTTCGTATTCCGGGTTGCTCAGCAAGGGCAGCACACCGGCCAGCGGCAGGCCGCAGCGGCTGGCCATGGCCAACGCGATGCGTTCGCTGCCGGCATCGTGCTCGCTGCGCTCGGTGGCCAGCAACACGCGGCGGAACGGGGTGGTCGGCGAGGCGATGTCAGTGCCCCCCGGCCAGCCAGCCCGACGCGGCCAGCATCACCACGGCCACCTCGGCCAGGCAGATGGCCACGTAGGCCTTGTCGCCCCGCGCTGCGTACAAGGGCAGCAGCGCCAGCAGGCAGGCCACCGAGCAGCCCGACAGCACGGCGATGCCGGCCATCCCCAGGATGTCGCCGCGGTGCAGCAGGGCCAGCCAGCCCCAGCCGGTGGGGGTGTTCGTCTCGGCGAGGAACTGGCCCACCGGCAACGACCACAGCTGCGGCAGCCGGTCCACCGGCACGTGCGGTGGCAGCACGCCGCTGACATAGGCCGCGAAGCCCAGCACCAGCATGGCCAGGCCCAGGCGCGTGCCCCAGTCCAGCCACAGGGCATAGCGCGATTGTTCGGCAGGCTGCATGCTGCGGTCGGCCGGTGCCTTCATGGGCCTTGCCTCACAGCCACACCCCGGTGCCCTTGAGCAGCGCGCGCAGCCCGGCGAACAGCAGCACGCCGATGACCATGCGGCGGATCACCGAGCCCTTCAGCACGTCGAGCAGCCGCGCACCGATGCGCGCGCCCAGCATCATGCCCACCACCGAGGGCACGGCGATCATCGGCAGCACCGCGCCCTTGTTGATGTAGACCCAGGCCGCCGATGAATCGACCAGCGACAGCACCAGCCCCGAGGTGCCGGCCGAGACCTTCAGCGGCGCACCCATCAGCAGGTTGAGGGCCGGCACGTTGGCCCAGCCCGCACCGATGCCGAACATGCCGGCCAGCACGCCGATGGCCAGGAAGGTGAGCAAGCCCGGCAGCGTGCGGTGCACCTGCCAGTGCACGATGCGGCGCGAGGCGCCGTCGATGAACACGCCGTTGAGCGCCAGCGCCTGGGCCAGCGCGTCGGGGCGGTCCACCTGCGGGAACTCGGATTTCTTCGACACCGCCATCAGCACCACGATGCCCAGCACGACGGCGCCCAGCAGCGTCTGCACCACGTGGGCCGGCATCGCCAGGCCGAGCAGGGCCCCACCGATCGACGAGGCCGAGGCCAGCACCGCCAGCGGCAGCGCCAGCCGCAGGCTGCCGAGGCCGCCGCGCAGCAGCGTGGGCCCGGCCGACAGCGCACTGGCCAGCGCCACCAGCAGGCCGGCGCCGCGCACGAAGTCGAGGTGGAAGGGAAAGAAGCTGCCGACGATGGGCACGAACAGCGTGCCGCCGCCGATGCCGGCGGGCACCGCCACGATGCCCATCAGGAAGCAGGCCACGAACAGGCCCAATGGCCACACCCACCACGGCGGGCCGTCGCCGAGCGCTGGCCCGGCGGCCTGCGCCGACGCCGCGATCAGCGCCAGGCCGAGCCCGAGAACCGTGGCATGCCATCGGCGCATCAGCGGGGCGCCCGTCGGTTCGGGGCATGGAGGTGCGGCGTGGCGGGCGGCATCGTGGATCGTCTCGGGGAGGTGGTCCGTGCGGCCGCCGTGCTGGCGAGTGGACCGCTTGCATGGTCTGCATTAGGCGCAGCCGCCGAGGCCAGCGTCCATTCCCGTGACGGGTGATGCCCCTGTAGCCCAAATGGGGGATGTCCGTGCCACCCCGGCTCGGCCGGCGTGCCCTGCCACGCGCGCGACCATTCGGGCTTCATCGCCATGCCGCGCCCGCCGCCACGGCGCCGGCGGACCGGCCGGCGCGCCGGCGAATTGATCATGATCACCTCGATCGCCGAAACCGGGATACCATCAGGGGTACCAAGGGAGAAAACCGATGGCGCTCGCGGCCGATGTCGGTTTCAATTTGCCTGGGCGCCTTCGCCCCGCCTGCCATCCCATGCCCGACACCGCCACCATCGCCCTGCCTGCCCCGTCCACGGCCGCCCTGCCTACGGCCGGCGGCGTCGCGGCCGGACTGCTGGCCGAGATCACGGCCGACCTCTCCACCGGCGCCGACATCCGGGCGCTGCTGGGCCACTTCCTCGAGCCCATCGTGCAGCTGGCCCATGCCCGCGCCGGCGCGGTGCGCATGCTGTGCGACGACGACCGCTTGCGCCTGGTCAGCCAGCTCGGCCTGCCGGCGCAACTGGGCTGCGCCGGGCCGTCGGTGCACCGGCACTGCGGCGGCTGCGGCCAGGCCGTCGACAGCGACCGGCTGGCCTGGGACACCGGCCTGAGCGGTTGCGACGG
Source organism: Ideonella sp. A 288 (assembly GCF_002198735.1). Classification (GTDB taxonomy): domain Bacteria; phylum Pseudomonadota; class Gammaproteobacteria; order Burkholderiales; family Burkholderiaceae_C; genus Pseudaquabacterium. The sequence continues at coordinate 32,121 of NZ_MWLO01000159.1, read as the reverse complement.
CGCGGCCCGCGACGTGCTGGTGCCTCTGGGCTGGGCCCACATGCTGGCCGTGCCGCTGGACCACCGTGGCCAGGTGCTGGGCGTGTACAACCTGTTCTTCGATGCCGCCACCGGCCCGTCGGCCGAGGTGCGCGCGGTGCTGCGCTCGATCGGCACGCTGCTGGGCCTGGCGCTGCACAACGCCCGCCTCGAGGCCGAGAACCTGCGCGCCACCGTGCTGCAAGAGCGGCAGCGCATGGCCGCCGAGGTGCACGACGCCGTGGCACAAGACCTGGCCTTCCTGCGCATGCGCCTGCCCCTGCTGGAGCAGGCCATCGGCGAACACAACGGCGCGCTGACGACCCGTTACCTGGTTGACCTGAAGCAGGCGCTGGGCCATGCCCACGGCAGCCTGCGCGAGATCATCACCGACTTCCGCACCCCGCCCGATCCGCGCGGGCTGGCCCACGCCCTGGCCGAACGCGCCGACGAGTTCAGCCGCCGCAGCGGCATCGCGGTGGCGCTGACCAACGACCTGCCGGCGTTGGCGCTGCCGGCCGCGCACGAGGCGCAGGTGCTGCACATCGTTGGCGAGGCGCTGTCCAACATCGCCCGACACGCCCGGGCGCGGCAGGCCTGGCTGCGGCTGTCGGCCGAGGCCGGCCAGGTGACACTGCGCATCGAGGACGACGGCATCGGCCTCGGCCCGCTGCCGGCCGAGCCCGGCCACCATGGGCTCGAGATCATGGCCGGGCGCGCGCGACGGCTGGGTGGCGCGCTCGCGGTGCGGCCCCGCGAGGGCGGCGGCACGGTGGTCGCGGTCGGCTTTCCTGCCCCGGGGGCGCCATGAGCAACAGCCTGCCCGGCATGGCCGGCCTGACGGGCCAGGAGCCGCCGATCAAGGTGGTGCTGGTGGACGACCACGCGCTGTGCCGCAGCGGCCTGTCCGACCTGCTGCAGCACCGCGGCCACATGAACGTGGTGGCCGCGCTGGGCGACCCGGAGCAACTGGTGCCTGTGCTGCGCGAGCACGAGCCCGACCTGCTGGTGCTCGACCTGCGCATGCCCACCACCGACGGCCTGAGCCTGCTGCGCCGCGTGCGCACCGAAGGCATCGCCACGCCGGCGCTCATCCTGACGATGAGCGATGCCGAGGCCGACCTGTCGGCCGCGCTGCGCGCCGGGGTGCGCGGCTACCTGCTGAAGGACATGGACCCGGTGGAGATCATGGGCGCCATCGCGCGCGCCGCACGCGGCGAGCTGGTGGTGGCGCCGCAGATGACGCTGAAGCTGGCGCAGCTGCTGCAACCCGACAGCCGCAGCCCCGACCGGCGCGGCCTGATCAGCACGCTGACCGAGCGCGAGCGCGAGATCCTCGAGCACCTGGCCCGCGGCGAGAGCAACAAGGCCATCGCGCGCACGCTCGACATCAGCCACGACACCGTGAAGCTGCACGTGCGCCACATCCTGGGCAAGCTGCACCTGAGCAGCCGGGTCGAAGCCGCGGTGTTTGCGGTGGAAGCGCGGGTGGCGGGCGACGCCTCCAGCCACAACGCCCGGCCTAGCCGCTGAAGGACGCGTCCGCGGTCATGTCCGCGGTCGCCTCCGCGGGTGCGACCGCGCCGGCCGGCTCGAACCACGCCAGTTGCTCGCGCAGGCGCACCACCTCGCCCACGATCACCAGGCAGGGCGACTTCAGCCCGGCCTCGAGCACGCGCTCCGGCAGGTCGTCCAGCGTGGCGGCCACCACGCGCTGCTGCGCCAGGGTGCCCTGCTGCACCACCGCCGCCGGCAGGGTGGCCGGCGCGCCGTGCGCCACCAGTTGCGCGCAGATCTCGGCCAGGCCGCCGAGGCCCATGTAGATCACCACCGTCTGCCGCGGGCGCGACAGCATCGGCCAGTCGAGGTCGCAGCTGCCGTCCTTCAGGTGGCCGGTGACGAAGGTGCAGCTCTGGGCGAAGTCGCGGTGCGTCAGCGGGATGCCGGCGTAGCTGGCCACGCCGCAGGCTGCGGTGACACCGGGCACCACCTCGAAGGGCACGCCCTCGGCGGCCAGCACCTGCAGTTCTTCGCCGCCGCGGCCGAAGACGAAGGGGTCGCCGCCCTTCAGCCGCACCACCCGCCGGCCTTCGCGCGCCAGCCGCACCAGCAGCGTGTTGATCTGGTCCTGCGCCAGGCTGTGGTGGCTGCGCTCCTTGCCGACGTAGCGGCGCTCGGCCTGCGCGCCGATCAGCGCCAGCACCTCGGGGCCGACCAGGTGGTCGTACACCACCACGTCGGCCTGGGCCAGCAGGCGCGCGGCGCGCAGCGTCAGCAGTTCGGGGTCGCCGGGGCCGGCGCCCACCAGGTGCACGGTGCCGCAGCTGGCGCGGCAGGCGGCCATCATCGCGGGCATGTCGACGAACGAGTTCATGGGTGGCTCCGACGTGGGATGGTGGGGTTCAGTGTTCGCCCTTGGTGCGCAGCAGTCCGGCCAGGCGGTTGCCCTGCTTCTGCGGCCCGCCGATCGGGAACATGTCGTGCAGGGCGTGGTTGCTGCCGCGCTCCGGTCCCCAGGCCTGGGTGAAGTGCTTGACCATCACCCGCACCTGGGCCTGCACGCCGTGCGACTGGAAGTGCTCGCGCAGGAATCGGATCAATTCCCAGTGCGCCGACGTCAGCGTCAGGCCTTCCTCGCGCGCCAGCGCCACCGCGAAGGCCTCGGACCAGTCGTCCCGGTGCAGCAGGTAGCCTTCGCTGTCGGTGGCCACGGCGCGGCCGTCGACCATCACGATGCGGTGGGCCAGCGGGGCCATGTCGATCGCCATGGCTCAGGCCCCGCATGCCACCATCGCCTGGGCCGTCTGCATGGCGGCCGGCGCGCGCCGGTCGCGCTGCGAGCGCACGAAGTCGACAAAGCGCGGCGCCCAGTGCGCCCCGGCGCCGGTGCGCAGGTGGGCGTAGGACGCGAGCAGGTTGTGCACCAGCACGCCGTCGTGCTGGCCGTCGATGCCATGGCCGCGCCGCACGCGGTAGGCGAAGCCGACACTGGGGTCGAGGTTGTCGAGGCTGGAATGGTGGAACTCGTGGCCGCGCACCAGGGCGCCGTCGCCGCCGCCCCACGGCATGGCGCCGGTCTCCTGCAGGTGCACGTAGCCGCGGCCCACCGGGCGCTCGTGCATCACCGTGTCGCCCGGGATGGCACCGACCATGCGCGCCGTGCGGCCGCGCCAGGTGATGCTGCGCGACAGCACCATCAGCCCGCCACACTCGGCATAGGTGGGCAGGCCGCCGGCGATGGCATCGCGCAGCGCCCCGCGCAGCGCCGCGTTGGCCTCCAGCGCGTCCATGCAGGCCTCGGGAAAGCCGCCGCCGATGAACAGGCCGTCGAGTGCCGGCAGGTGCGCGTCGCGCAGCGTGTCGATGGGCACCAGTTCGGCGCCGGCGGCCTCGAGCGCGGCCAGGTCATCGGGGTAGTAGAAGCCGAAGGCGCGGTCGCGGGCGATGCCGATGCGCAGGTCGGGGCGGCGGGCGCGGGCCGGCGATGGGGCGCACGCCGCCTCGGGCCAGGGCCCGGCCGACGCGGCCAGCGAGCGGATGCGGTCGAGATCGACCTGCGCGCCGATGACGCGGCCGATGGACTGCACGCGCAGCTGCGCGTCGTCGACCTCGGCGCAGGGCATCAGGCCGAGGTGCCGCTCGGTCATCGCCAGGCGCGGGTCCTCGGCCACGGCGCCCAGCACCGGCACATCGGTGTAGTGCTCGATCACCGCGCGCAGCTTGGCCTCGTGGCGCGAGCCGCCCAGTCGGTTGAGCACCACGCCGCCGATGCGCACCTGGCGGTCGAAGGCCTGGTAGCCGAGGATCAGCGGGGCGATGCCGCGCGTCATGCCCCGCGCGTCGATCACCAGCAGCACCGGCAGGTCGAGCCGCCGCGCCAGCGCCGCATTGCTGTTGCTGCCGTCCAGTGCCAGCCCGTCGTACAGGCCCTTGTTGCCTTCCACCAGGGCCAGGTCGGCGCCGCGCGTGGCCTGCACGAAAGTGCGTTCGAGCGCGGCGTCCTCCATCAGGTAGGGGTCGAGGTTCAGGCAGGGGCGGCCGGCAGCGCGGCCCAGCCACATCGGATCGATGTAGTCGGGGCCCTTCTTGTACGGCTGCACGGTGCAGCCGCGCGCGGTGAGCGCGGCCGCCAGGCCCAGCGTCACCGTGGTCTTGCCCGATGACTTGTGCGCGGCGGAGACGAGCAGGCGGTCCATGGGGCGGTGTCCTCAGTGCTTGCCGGCGGTGGCGGCGAAGTCGTCCTGCGGCATGAAGTCGAGCATGCGCACGCCGATGGTCGTCAGCAGGAAGGCCGCGCCCAGGCCGCCAACGCCCAGCAGGAACTCGGGCCAGGACGGCACGTAGCCGGCCAACACGCCGTCGCCGAACGAACTGCTCACCTCGTGCCCCGGGAAGATGTCGAGCGGGAAGGCCTGCCCGCCGACGATGAAGACGAACAGCCAGGCGAACGCGCCGGCCACCACCATGGCCGCGGCGGTGAGCATGTCGCGCTCGCTGCCCAGCTTCGGGTGGAACAGCAGCAGCAGCGGCAGCAGCGTGCCCACCAGCACGTAGCCCAGCCAGAACAGCAGCGTGTACAGGCCGCCGTCGCGAAGGATGAAGGCCTCGAAGGCCCCCTGGCGCGCGAAGTACAGGTGGGTGAGGTGCTGCACCGCCACCAGGTACAGCGACGCGGCGATGAAGATGCCCAGCAGCCGCGCCATGCGCCGCCGCACCGCCTCGTCGAGGTGCTGGCCGTTCCAGGCGTACATCGTCGATTGCACGATCAGGAACACCGCCAGCCCCCAGCCGAAGGACAGCACGATGAACAGCGGCGCCAGCAGCGCCGACTGGTAGGCCTGTCGCGCCACCAGGAAGCCGAAGATGGAGCCGGTGCCGGTGGTGAGCACGAAGCGCCACACCAGCGCGGCCAGGCCCGCCGGCTTGGACCAGGCGTTGAAGCGGCGCTCGAACATGGTCCACAGGTACACCGCGACGATGCCCACCATGCCCGAGTACAGGAACACGTTCCACGCGAAGACGGACTTGAAGTTGTAGTGCGTGGCGGCCACGATCACGCGGTCGGGCCGGCCCAGGTCGAGCATCAGCACCATCAGGCCGCCGGCCAGCAGCGCGATGCACAGCAGGCCCGACAGCGGCGCGCGCGGCTTGTAGGCCGGCTGGCCGAAGACCGAGCCGATGGAGGCCACGTTGAGCACGCCCGAGGCGGCCACGATCATGAAGATCGCGAACACGTGCGGCAGCCCCCAGACCACCTGGTTGTTCATGCCGGTGACGATGTGGCCGTGCAGTTCCATGTAGTGCGCCGCGCCCAGGCCGAGCGCCGTGACCAGGCCGCCGATCGCGACGAGCGTCCAGAAGTTGCGGGTGTCTTGCGGGGTGCGCATGGTGGGTCTGGCTCGCTCAGCCTGTCAGATGCCGTGGTAGCGCACGCCGGGATCGAGCTTCAGGTCGGCGCGCAACTGCGTGGTCTGGATCTCGCGCACGCGGCGGGCGATCTCGCTGCCGGGATCGTTGAGATCGCCGAACACGATGGCGCCGTGGCCGGCCTTGGTGCAGGCCTCGGCGCAAGCGGTGGTCTTGGCGCCCTGGTCTAGGCGGTGCACGCACAGTGTGCAGCTTTCGACGCAGCCCTTGCCGCGCGGCACGTCGGGTGTCTGCGCGTCGAGTGCCTCGTGCACGAAGGAGCGCGCCTTGTACGGGCAGGCCATCATGCAGTAGCGGCAGCCGATGCAGCTGTGGCGGTCGACCAGCACGATGCCGTCGGCGCGCTTGAACGAGGCACCGGTGGGGCACACGTCGACGCAGGGCGGCTCGGCGCAATGCTGGCACATCACCGGCACCGATGCCGCCCGGCCGGTCTTGATCTCCTTGATCTCGACCTTGCGGATCCACTGCGCCGAGGTGGGCGAAGGCTTGGGGTCGAGCCCGTTCTCGGTGTTGCAGGCGGTGACGCAGTCGGTGCAGCCGCTGGCGCACTTGGTGGTGTCGATCAGCATGCCCCAGCGCACCGTGGCGCTGGCGCCGGCCGAAGGCGTGCCCGATGCGGCAGCCCTGGCGACCTCGATCAACTGGATGCCCGGTGCCAGCATCACGCCACCGACGGCCGCGGCGGCGACGCCGAGGAAGCCGCGGCGGCTCACTTGGCGGCTCCCACCGCCAGTGCGCGCGGCTTGCTGGTGTGGCACTCGAAGCAGTCGATCTTCACCGCCGCGTAGCTGTGGCAGCTGACGCAGAAGTTGGTCTCGGCCTTGGCCACGCTGCCGGTGGCCTGGCTGGCGTGGCAGTCGATGCAGTCCTTCAGGCTGTGCTTCGCACCGCGGATGCCGCCGCGCACGGTGTCGTCGCGCTGGTGCTTCAGCAGGTCCATGTGGTTGCGGCGCATGACGGCCGGGTCGGCCACGCACTGCGTGCCGGCGCGCGCCGGCTCGATCACCGGCTGGGGCGTGCGGCCGGCATCGCCGGCGGCCAACAGCGGCGCCGCCGCGCTGCACAGGAGCAGCGCGCCGACGATTCGCGCGGCACGGCGCAGCATGCCTACTCTCCCAACCCCATCTGGATGTAGCCCGTGGGGCACACGTCCTTGCAGATGTGGCAGCCGATGCACTTGCTGTAGTCGGTGTCGACGTAGCGGCCGGTGGTCGACTTGGCTTTCGGCACCTTGAACACCGCGGTCTGCGGGCAATAGACCACGCAGTTGTCGCACTCGAAGCACTGGCCGCAGCTCATGCAGCGCTTGGCCTCGGCCTGCGCCTGCGCCTCCAGCAGCGGCAGCATGCGCTCCTCGAAGTTGGAGAGCGCCTCTTCGGCACTGAGCGTGACGATCTTGCGGCGCTGCCGCGCGGTGTACTGGAAGTGGCCGAGGAACAACTCGCTGTGTGGGATGACGTAGCGGTCGGAGCGGTTGTCGTAGTTGTGGATCGCGCCGGGGCTGGCATCGGTGCCCCAGGTGGGCTGGTCGATCGTGCCGATCTTCAGGCCCTTCTCGACCATCTTGCGGGTGAGGTCGAAGCCGTGCACGTCGATCTTCGGGCGCTTGTCCAGCGGCTCGCTGCGCAGGTGCCGGTCGATGCCGTCGGCGGCGATCGCGCCGTGGCCGATGGCGGTTGTCAGCAGGTGAGGGCGCACCACGTCGCCGCCGACGAACATGCCCGCCTGGCCCTGCACCTGGTAGTTCTTGTCGCTGGCGATGCCGCCCTTGCCGTTGTTCAGCACCTCCAGCCCGGTGAAGTCCACCGCCTGGCCGATGGCCGAGACGATGAGGTCGGCCTCGATGTCTTCCTCGGTGCCGGGGATCTGCTTCACGTCGAGCCTGCCGCCGACGATCTTCGCCTCGCAGCGGATCACCCGCAGTGCGGTGGCGCGGCCACCGGCGTCGCGGATCACCGCCACCGGCGCCATGCCGCCGCGGATGGCGATGCCCTCGGCCAGCGCGTGCTCGACCTCGTGCTTGCTGGCCTGCATCTTCTCGATCGCGAAGATCGAGGTCAGCGTGACCTCGGCGCCCTGGCGCCTGGACAGCAGCGCGGCGTCGTGCGCGGCAAAGCCGGCGATGGCGTTCTCGGGCCGGTCGGATTCATGGATCTGGTCGATGTGGCCCAGGCGGCGCGCCACCGTGGCCACGTCGATCGAGGTGTCGCCGCCGCCGACGACCACCACGCGCTTGCCCACATGTTGCATGCGGCCGTCGTTGAAGGCCTTCAGGAAGGCGGTGGCGGTGACGCAGTTCGGCGCCTCGCTGCCATCCACCGGCAGCGGCCGGCCGCTCTGCGCGCCCAGGCCCAGGAACACGGCGTCGAACTCGGCCTGGATCTGCTCGAGCGTCACGTCGGTGCCGATGCGGCAGTTCATGCGCGTGACCACGCCCAGGTCGAGGATGCGCTGGATCTCGGCATCCAACACCGTGCGCGGCGTGCGGAAGCCCGGGATGCCGTAGCGCATCATGCCGCCGAGTTCGGCGCGCTCGTCGAAGATCGTCACCGCATGGCCCTTGCGCGCCAGCTGGTAGGCCGCCGACAGACCGGCCGGGCCGGCACCGATCACGGCCACCTTCTTGCCGGTGGATTCGGTGGGTTTCGGGAAGGCCAGTTGGTGCTCGATGGCCCATTCGCCCAGGAAGTGCTCGACCGAGTTGATGCCAACGAAGTCTTCCACCTGGTTGCGGTTGCAGCCCGATTCGCAGGGGGCCGGGCACACGCGGCCCATCACCGACGGCAGCGGGTTGGCCTCGGTCAGGCGGCGCCAGGCGTACTCCTGCCAGGGCACGCCCGCGGGCGGCTTCTCGACGCCGCGCACGATGTTCAGCCAGCCGCGAATGTCCTCGCCCGACGGGCACGCACCCTGGCAGGGCGGCGTGCTCTGGATGTAGGTGGGGCACTTGTGCGAGTGGTCGGCGTCGAAGATCTCCTGCTGCCAGGCCAGGGGCTTGTGATCACCGTCCTTGTAGCGGCGGAAGGTCAGCGGCTGGGCCGGGGCGTGGTCTACCGGGTTGGACATGGGATTCTCCAGCGTGGGACGCGTCACTTGCCTGTCAGGCGCATGATGCCGAGCGCCTTGAGGATGTACTTCTCGTAGATCGGTTCGGAGTTGCCGGTCTTCATCTTGCGCATGAAGTACTTCTCGTAGGCAATCTTGGCCAGGTGCACCCACTTGCCTTTCTTGAACCAGTTGACGTTGCGCGGCGGGATCTGCGGCAGCGCGACAAAGGCCGCGCCGGTGTCGCCCATGTCGGCCAGACAGATCGCGTTCCAGGTGCCCTTGGTGCTGGCGGTGCTGCCGTTCAGCTCGTCGGCGATGTTGTGCACGATCGCCGTGACCATGGTCTCGATCATGTAGCCGGTCTTGGGCGCGCCGGTGGGCACCGGTGTCACCTCCACCGGAGGGATGGCCACGCACACGCCGGCCGAGAAGATGTTCTTGTAGGCCTTGCTGCGCTGGTAGTCGTCGATGAGGACGAAGCCGCGCGGATTGCACAGGTTGGGCACGGCGGCCACGGCGTCCACGCCCTTGAAGGCCGGCAGCATCATCGCCAGCTTGAACGGCACCTCGTGCTCCTTGAACACGTTGCCGAGGTCGTCGAGCTGGGTCGTGAACAGCTTGCCTTCCTCCACCTTGGTGGTCTTGGCGTTGGTGATCCACTTCATGTCGCGGTTGCGCATCTCCGACTCGAGCATGCTCTTCGAGTCGCCCACGCCGCCCAGGCCCAGGTGGCCGATGTAGGGCTCGCTGGTGACGAAGGTGATGGGCACCTTGTTGCGCAGCTTGCGGCGGCGCAGGTCGGTGTCGAGGATGAAGGCGAACTCGTAGGCCGGGCCGAAGCAGCTGGCCATCGGCATCGCGCCGATGACCACCGGGCCGGGGTTCTCGAGGAACTTCTGGTAGTCGGCCCAGAAGGCCTCGGCGTGCGACACCGTGCACACCGAGTGGGTGTGGCCGCCGCCGCCGGAATGCGTCGGCCCTGCGCCGGGCACTTCGGCGAAGCTGAGCTTGGGGCCGGTGGTGATCACCAGGTAGTCGTAGCCCACGCTCTGACCGTCGGCCAATTCCAGGCGATTGGCCTCGGGGTCGATCTTGGTCACCAACTTGGCAATGAAGTCGATGCCTTTGCGCGCCAGCAGCGGGCCCACCTTCAGCATCAGCTCGTCGGCCTTGCGCCAGCCCACCGCCAGCCAGGGGTTCGAGGGTACGAACTGGAAGAAGTCCACCGCGTTGATCACGGTGACCTTGTGTTCCTTGGGCAGCTTCTCTCGAATCTCGTAGGCCGCGGGCATGCCGCCGATGCCGGCGCCCATGATGACGATGTGGGCCATGAGTGTCTCCTGGTGGCCTATTGGGGGTCACCAAGGCGGATCGCCTTGCTGACCAACTGGTGCACGCCGCCGACCATGCTCATGTTGAAGCCGTAGTACGGCAGCACCTTGCTGAACTGCGCCTTGCAGATGGCACAGATGGTGGCCATGAAGTTCACCCCGTGCTCGTCGACGACGCTCTTGAGCGCCTCCATGCGCGGCAGCGCCCCCTTGACGCGCAGCTCGAGCAGGTCGTCGGTGAGCAGTCCGCCGCCACCGCCGCAGCAGAAGGTGGATTCGTGGATCGTGCCCGGCGCCATGTCGTGGAAGCGGTTGGCCACCGCCTTGATGATCTCGCGCGGGATCACGAACTGGCCGCCCGGCATGCTGCCCATGCGCGAGGCGCGGGCCACGTTGCACGAGTCGTGGAAGGTGATGATGCGGTCGTCGTTCTTCTCTTTGTCGAACCTCAGCGCGCCGCGCTGGATCAGGTCGTAGGTGAACTCGCAGATGTGCTGCGGCACCGGGTAGCGCGGGTCCAGCCAGTCGAAGGGGCCGATCAGCGTGTTCCAGAAGCTGTAGGCGACGCGCCAGGCGTGGCCGCATTCGCCGACCACGATGCGCTTGACGCCCAGCTCTTGCGCGGCTTCCTTCACGCGCATCGAGATGCTGCGCATCTGCTCGTAGTTGCCGATGAACAGGCCGAAGTTGCCGGCTTCGCTGGCTTTCGAGGAGAGCGTCCAGCTGATGCCGGCGGCGTGGAAGACCTTGGCGTAGCCGATCAGGCTTTCGACGTGCGGCTCGGAGAAGAAGTCGGCGCTGGGCGTGACCAGCAGCACCTCGGCCCCCTCGACGTCGAGTGGGAAGCGCACGTCCAGGCCGGTCTCTTCCTTGGTGTCTTCCTCCAGCCCCAGCAGGGTGTCTTCCAGCGCGGGGCCGGGGATGCCCAGGTTGTTGCCGATGCGGTGCACCTTGCCGATGATCTCGTTGGCGTACTTCTGGCCCAGGCCCACCGAATCCATGATCTCGCGCGCGGCCATGGTGATCTCGGCGGTGTCGATGCCGTAGGGGCAGAACACGCTGCAGCGCCGGCACTCGGAGCATTGGTTGTAGTAGCTCCACCACTGGTCGAGCACGTCCTTGCTCATGTCCACCGCGCCCACCAGCTTGGGGAAGTGCTTGCCGGCGAAGGTGAAGTAGCGGCGGTACACCGCGCGCATCAGGTCCTGCCGCGCCACCGGCATGTTCTTCGGGTCGCCGGTGCCCAGGAAGTAGTGGCACTTGTCCGAGCAGGCGCCGCAGTGCACGCAGGCGTCCATGTAGACGCGCAGGCTGCGGTACTTGCCCAGCAGTTCGCCCATGCGGGCGATGGCACGCTGCTCCCAGCCCTCGGTCAGCTCGCCCGGGAAGCCCACGGCCTCCTGGATCTTGGGCGACGCGACATAGGGCTTGAGGTGCGCCATCGAGCCCTCGGCCACCAGCGGGATGACCGGGTAGGGCTTGAGCTTCGGCGTGTCGAAGGCGGCGGTGGCCATGGCGTTCGGCGCCTTACTTGTCGAGGGCGGCAGCCCAGGCGGACACGTGCCGTGCCTCGCGCGAGGTGTCGGCCTGGTTGCGGGTGGGGCTGAAGAACAGGCCCGGCGCGTGCAGCAGCTTGCTGATGGGGAAGACGATCATCAGCAGCGCAACCAGGGCCAGGTGCACCAGCAGCAACGGGTCGGCTGGCAGGGGTTGCACGTCCAGCCGCATCAGGCCCAGCATGAAAGCCTTGACCGCGACGATGTCGGTGTGCGAGACGAAGCGCATCCCCAGGCCGGTGAGGCCGATGGCGACGAGCAGCGCCAGGTGCAGGTGGTCGGAGGGGGTGGAGATGTAGCGCACGCGGTCCACCAGCACGCGGCGCGCCCACAGCCCCCCCAGGCCCGCCACCATCGCGAAGCCGGCGTAGGTGCCGAAGGGCTGCACGAAGGCGATCACGTCCCACACCGGCTGCTGGAAGTAGCGGGCGTGGCGCAGCAGCACCAGCAGCAGCGCCGCGTGGAACATCCAGCCGAACAGCCAGGTCCACTTGCTGCCCTTGAACAGGCTCTCGAAGAACACCACCTCGCGCGTCATCCTCAGCGCCACCCCGCCGGTCGTCGTGGGTGCCGGCGTGGTCGGGATCTTCAATGGCGCTGGCGCACCGGCGTAGCTGCGGATCTTCAGCGCCACGCCGATGACGAGCATCGCGGTGGCGGCATAGAAGAGCGCGGCGTAGGCGATCGACAGGGCGGACATGGTGGGGTGTTCGGGCAGGCTCGCGCTGCGCGTGGGGGCTCGACGCGCGTGCCTTGCGGGGACTGGAGGACTAGACGCAGCCCGTCGGCTTGGGCAGGCCGGCGATCTTGCAGGCCTGCTTGGCCGGGCCGTAGGGGAACAGTTCGTACAGGTACTTGCTGTTGCCCTTGTCCGGTCCGAGCTGCTTGCCGATGGCCTTGGTGAGCACGCGCACCGCCGGAGCGATCTGGTACTCGTTGTAGTAGTCGCGCAGGAAGTTCACCACTTCCCAATGGCTGGGCGTCATCTCGACGTTCTCGCCCTGTGCCAGCACCTTGCCGATGTCCTCGTTCCAGTCGGCCAGGTTCAGCAGATAGCCTTCTTCGTCGGTCTCGTAGGTGGTGCCGTTGACTTCGATGCCCATGGGGTCTCTCCTTCGGGGAATGATCCTGGCTACAGCCAGGACTGGTTGTTCGGGTGCTCGGTGACCAGGTCGACGAAGCCGGCGTAGTCGACCGGCGTGACGCCGTCGACCAGCTTGCCGGCCATGCCGCGCGCATCGACGTCGGGCTGCAGGGCGTAGACCTTCAGCTGCGCCAGGGCCCCGGCGATGCCGGAGGCGCTGGCACCCTGGGTGGTGGCGGCGTAGACCGCGTCCTCGATCAGCAGCAGGGCCGATCCGGGCTTGGCCAGCCGAAGGCAGCTGCCCAGCGAGTGGGTCTGCAGGTGGGATTTGTTGACGATGTGCAGCATGGCGCGCCTCAGAAGGAAAGGACCACGTCCTGCTCGGCCATCAGGTCGGCCATCTCGGCCGACGACAGCACCTGCACGTCGACCAGCAGGTCGTCCTCGGTCAGGCCGCGTGCGTCCATCGACTCGCGCTCGACGTACAGCTTCTCGACGTCGTAGCCGTCGAGCGCGCGGTAGGTTTTCGAGTGGTTCTTGATGCCGATGCCCTTGGTGTCCTGGCCCTTGACCAGCTCGTAGACGCCGTCGTCGAGGAACACCAGGCTCACGTCCTGGTCGAAGGTGGCGGTGATCAGCACCACCTCCAGGCTCTCCAGCGCGTAGATCGTGCCGTAGGGGGCCTTGCGGTTGACGAACATGAATTTCTTGGTGCTCACGTCAGTCCCCGAAAGTGACCATGCGGTCGGCCTTGATGCCACTGTCGACCAGTTGCCCCAGGCCCGAGATGCGGAAGCCGGGCGCCAGCACCTCGTCCTTGATGCCGCGGCGCAGCGCTGCGGCCACGCACACCACCAAGTCGACGCCGTGCTCGGCCTTCAGCGCCGACCAGCGGTTGACTACGTGGCGGTCGTCCTGCGGCGGCTCGGTGAGGCGCGTCGCGTTGTAGACGCCATCGTGATAGAAGAACACGCGCTGGATCTCGTGGCCCTTCTCGATCGCGGCCTTGGCGAACTGGTACGCGGTGTCGCTGGCCTGGTGCGTGTACGGGCCTTCGCTGACGAGCAAACCTAGCTTCATGTCGACGCGTCCTGGTCAGAAGCGGATGTGCGTCGACGCGTTGAGGTTCGCACGTGAGCCCCGCCAGTCGTCGATCAGGTACTTGGTGAAGGGCAGGTCGCACTTCTCGAAGAAGCGCGGCCAGCCGATGCGCTCCACCCAGTCGGACAGGCGCTCCCACGAGCGGGCGTCTTCCTTGTAGGTGTAGAGGATCTTCTTCACCATGGCCGACACCTCGGGCCAGCGCGGCGGGTTGTTGGGCAGGCCCGAGGCCACCATCTTCATGAAGGTGGGCTTGCCGCGGGCATTGCTGTTCTTGCCGCCCACCCAGATGGCCAGCTTGCTGTGCTCGGGGTCGTTGATCTGCATCGGCGGGCACGGGGGGTAGCAGGCGCCGCAGCAGATGCATTTCTTCTCGTCCACCTCGAGCGAGGGCTTGCCGTTGACCAGAGCCGGGCGGATGGCCGCCACCGGGCAGCGCGCCACCACCGCGGGCCGCTCGCAGACGTTGGCCACCAGGTCGTGGTTGATCTTCGGCGGCTTGGTGTGCTGCACGATGATGGCGATGTCGGCCTGGCCGCCGCAGTTGATCTCGCAGCAGCTGGTCGAGAGGTGCACGCGGTTGGGCATGTCCTCGCGGATGAACTCGGCGTACAGGTCGTCCATCAGCGCCTTCACCGCGCCGGAGGCGTCGGTGCCGGGGATGTCGCAGTGCAGCCAGCCCTGGGTGTGGGCGATCATCGACACCGAGTTGCCGGTGCCACCCACCGGGAAGCCGTTGCTCGTCAGGGCCTCGATCAGCGGCGCCACCTTGTTCGGGTCGCTGACCATGAACTCGATGTTCGAGCGGATGGTGAAGCGCACATGCCCTTCGGCATAGGTGTCGGCGATGTCGCAGAGCTTGCGGATGGTGTAGACGTCCATCTGCCGCTGCGTGCCGGCGCGCACGCTCCACACCTCGTCGCCAGTGTGCGAGACGTGGTGCAGCACGCCCGGCCGGGGCCGGTCATGCCATTTCCAGTTGCCGTAGTTCTTCAGCAGGGTGGGGTGCAGGTACTGCTTGTTGTCCGGCACGCCGCTTTCGATGGGGGGACGCATGGCCATGTCGTGGTCTCCTGGTCAGGCTGCCGATTGCTTCTTGGCGTTGATGCGGGCGACTTCGTCGTCCCAGCCGGCGGTGTTCACGTAGGGGTTGGTGCGCGGTGTGGACACCATGTTGGCGTCGATCTCCACCCCGATGCCTTCGAGGAAGTTGACCAGGCCGATGCGCTCGATCATCTCGCCGGTGCGCTCGTGCTCGAGTGCGTTCTCGGCGAAGAAGTCGATCACCTTCTGGCCCAGTTCGACCAGCGCCTCGTAGTCCTCGTCGGTCTTCAGCGGCATGAAGGGCACCACCACCGTGCCCATCAGGTCGCCGATCTTCAGCGTGCGCTTGCCGCCGATGAGGATGGTGGCGCCGGTGTCGGTGCCGTGCGCCAGTGCGCCGGTCATCACGTTGATGCAGTGCATGCAGCGCACGCAGTTGCTGTTGTCGATCTCCAGCGCATGGGTGTCGCTGAGCTTCACGCTCGAGATGCGATCACCCGTGTCGACATCCTTGATCTCCTTCAGCAGGATCGTCTTGGTGGGGCAGCGTGTGATCACGTTGTTCACCAGTTCGTTCATGCCGTGCGCGTCGAACCACTTGCGGGCCAGCGCCTCGTCAGTGCGCATGTTGTCGCGCCAGGTGCCGATGACGGCCATGTCCGAGCGCTGGATGGAGTTCATGCAGTCGTTGCCGCAGCCGCTGAACTTGAACTTGAACTTGTAGGGCAGGGCCGGGCGGTGGATGTCGTCGAGGAAGGTGTTGATGACCTGCCGGTGCGCACGCGCCTCGTCGTAGCAGCTCTGTTCGCAGCGCGCCGCGCCCACGCAGCTCATGCTGGTGCGCACCGCCGGGCCGGCGCCGCCGAGGTCGAAGCCCAGCTCGTTCAGCTCGTCGAAGGCGTCCTGCACCTTGTCGGTCTTGGCGCCCTGGAACATGATGTCGCCGCTCTGGCCGTGGAAGGCGATCAGGCCCGAGCCGTGCTTCTCCCAGATGTCGCACATCTTGCGCAGCACGTCGGTGGTGTAGTGCATGCCGGCCGGCGGCTGCACGCGCAGCGTGTGGAACTCGGCCGCGTCGGGGTACACCGGCGTGTTGTCCTCGTTCTTCAGCTCGGTGAAGCGCGGGATCACGCCGCCGCCGTAGCCGAACACGCCCACCGTGCCGCCCTTCCAGTAACCCTTCTTGGTGCGGTAGGACGTCTCCAGCTGACCCATCAGGTCGACCATGTAGTCCTTGTCCTGGGCCAGGCGCTTCAGGCCGGTGACGAAGCTCGGCCAGGGGCCGCTCTCCAGCTCGTCGAGCATCGGCGTGTCGTGCGGCTTCTTGGCCATAAGCTTGTCTCCTGTGTTCGGGGCACCTGCACCACAACCCAGGCGGTTGGGTGGCATGGCGGCGAATGTTGGGGCCACGGTCTGCGCCGCGCCATCCCTCGGGAGGGGTAGGTCACGATAGACCTTGCGGGCAGTGCCGGCACTACCCGAAAGGGGTATGGGCCGGTCACCCGTACCGGGTATGGACGCCGTGCCGCCGTCGCAGGCTCAATGCCCGGATGACCCGACTCACGTCACTGGCCTCTCTGCGCGCGCCTCTGGGCGGGCAGGAGATCGAACTGCAGCAGATCGACTTCGACGGCGAAGGCATGAGTCTTTTGCGCACCCGCATCCGCGAGAAGAGCCGCTTCACCATTTTCGACATCGACCCGATCACGGCCGAGGCCTGGGGCCGCGCCCTGCTCGATTGGGCGCAGGCCCAGCCGCGCGGCTGATGGCCATGGCCGATCCCCGCTCCGAGATGGTCGACGTGGCGTTCGCCCTGGCAGGCAAGGCCGTGCCCCGCGAGTACCGCCGCGCGCTGTCCGACGCGCTCGAAGCCCGCGTGCCCGGTCTGGCCGACTGGCCCGGCGCCGGTGTGCACCGCATCAATGTATCGGCCGGCGCCGGCCGTGAGGCGCTGCTGTCCGGCCGCTCGCGCCTGACGCTTCGCGTGCCGCGGACCCAGGTCGATGCCCTGTCGGTGCTCACTGGCGAGACGCTCGACATCGGCGGGCAGACACTTCAGCTCGATGGCCCGCCGCGGCCGCGCGACCTGCTGCCGCACGGCACGCTCTACGCCCACCTGGTGGCCGCCGCCAGCGACGACGAGGCCGCCTTCCTGGCCGCGGTCGGCGGCGAACTGCAGCGCCTGGGCATCGCCGGACGCTGCATCTGCGGCCGCCTGCAGCAGTTCGACTACGGCGCGCAGCCGCAGCCCGGCTTCAGCCTGATGGTCGACGGCCTGACCACCGCGCACGCCTTGCGCCTGCTCGACCTTGGCGTGGGCCCGCACCGGCTGTGGGGCTGCGGCCTCTTCGTCCCGCACAAGTCTGCTGCCGCCGTGGGCGGCGAGCGCTGATCCACATCCCACCACCCCAACCCAGGAGACCCGACCGATGCCTTACGTCGTCAACGGCACCGAACTCGACACCGACGATCAGGGCTACCTGCTCGACCCCGACTTCAGCGACGAGATCGTCGAGGTCGTCGCCGCGGCCGAGGGCCTGACGCTGTCCCCCGCCCACTGGACGGTGGTGAACTACCTGCGCGACGAGTACCGCGAGCATGGCCACACGCCCAACTTCCGCAACATGCTCAAGGGCCTGGCCGAGCTGATGCCGGGCATCGACAGCAAGGGCCTGTACGACCTGTTCCCGATCGGGCCGGCCAAGCAGGGCTGCAAGGTGGCTGGCTTGCCGCAGCCGCTGGGCAAGGGCGGCTACTGATGTCGGCCCCGCGCCCCGGCTGATCGCCAGCGATGAGCACCGCCCCCATCCGCCTCAAGACCCACTGGTTCCGGCCCGGTGCGCCCAAGACGCCCGAGCAGCAGGCCGGGGCGATGGGCTTCACGATCTGGCGCGTGGCGCAGCAGACGCTCAAGCGCATGCGCGGCGCCGAGTACGACATCGACGCCGGCGAGCCTTACTTCGCCTTCATGCGCGAGATGCTGGTGTTCCTGGTGGCCGTGGCCGACCGGCTGGCCCACGAGCGCTTCGACGGCTCCACGCGCGTGGCCTTCACCACCGCGCTGGTGCTGCACGTGGCCGACACGCTGCAGGGCAACGAGCTCGACCTGCTGGGCGCGCCGCCAGCCGGGCAGCCCATGCCGCGCGACCGCTTCATCGACCTCTTCAACGAACTGCACGACCACTATGCCGAGTTCGGTGGCGAGCCCGGCGCGGCCGAGTTCACGCCCGACTTCGGCTTCCTGCGCTACCTCGGTCGCCGCCTGGAGCCGACGCTGCCGCCCAAGGACCAGCGCTGGGTGCTCGACCAGGTGATGGCGGTCGAGGCGCCCGACGCGGTGGCGCTGGTGCAGCGCACATTGCGCGACCTGTGCTCGACCGCGCCGCGGCGCATGCGCCACTCGTCGGTCAGCGGCGATTGAACACGAACGGAACCCACCATGAACGCCCCCCTGCGATCGACCACCCTGGCCCGTCAGGCCAGCCCCTTCGACCTCGACGACGAGGCCAGCTACCGCCGCTGGCGCGACGCCAAGCTGGCGGCCCGCCCGGCCGGCATCGACGACCTGCTGGTCGACATCGCCGATCCGCTGGCGCTGACCGTGGCCGAGCGCGAGGCGCTGCTGCAGCGCCTGTCGCGCGCCAACATGGCGCTGTACCGTGGGCCGGCGCGGGCATGCGACCGCGACGTCGTCACCGGCCTGGGCCGGCAGCTCGGCCTGTGCCAGCTCGACGGCCACTGGCTGGCCGAGGAGGACGGCGTCTCGCGCATCGCGGTGTCGGCGCAGTCCGACGGCCGCGGCGGCTACATCCCCTACACCGACAACCCGATCCGCTGGCACACCGACGGCTACTACCAGGGCACCGAGCGCCGCATCCGCGGCATGGTGCTGCACTGCGTGCGGCCGGCGTGCGAGGGCGGCGTCAACGGGCTGATGGACCACGAGCTGGCCTACATCGCGCTGCGCGACGCGTCGCCGGACCACGTGCGCGCCCTGATGGCGCCCGACGCCATGACCATCCCCGAGCGCCGAGACGACGACGGCGTGGCCCGGGCGGCGACGACCGGCCCGGTCTTCTCGGTCGACACGGCGGATGGCGCGCTGCACATGCGCTACACCGCCCGCACCCGCAGCATCCAGTGGAAGGACGACGCGGCCACCCGGGCGGCGGTCGACTGCCTGCAGGCGATCCTGTCCAGTGAGTCGCCGCAGGTGCTGCACGTGCGCATGGAGGCCGGCATGGGGCTGGTGTCGCACAACGTGCTGCACGACCGCAGCGCCTTCCACGACGACTCGCGTCAGCCGCGCCTGCTGTACCGCGCGCGCTACCTCGACCGCAGCGCCGCGCCCGAGCTGCCGTGGCGTTGATCGGCCGGGCGCGCTGGCACTGATCGAGACCCGCCCATGGCCCAGTGGCTGACCGTCTGGCGTGCCGCACAGCTGGTGGGCGTGCCGCGTGGCGTCCTGCAGCAGCGCGTGCGCGCCGGCGAGATCGAGCTGGCCGATGGGCTGGTGTCCACCGAGACACTGCTGCGCCTGTACCCGCAGACCGAGCTCGAGGCCTCGGGCCTGATGGAGCGCGTGGCGCAGATCCGCGACGAGGCCTTCGGCCGCCGCGTGCGCGAGCGCCTGCTGCCCAGCCAGGAGGTGCTGGCGCAGCGGCTGTTCAGCCAGGGCCAGGAGCTGGCCGACGTGCAACGCCACCTGCAGCGCTACCACGCGCTGGTGATCGCGCTGCGCGAGCAACTGGCGGCGGGCGCCGCCGAAGACCCGCGCCTCGCGGCGCTGCACCGCCAGCTGACCGACGGGTTGGCGCGTGCCTTGGCCACCGAACCGGTCGACATGCTGGATGTCATGGACGATGTGCTCAAGATGGTGTCGGCGCAGGTGACGCTGCGGCCGAGCGGCCACCAGTTCACCGTGGAGGGCCACGACACGCTGCTGCAGGCCGGCATGCGCGCCGGGCTCAAGCTCAACTACGGTTGCGGCAACGGCACCTGCGGCATGTGCAAGGTGAGGGTGATCGACGGGCAGGTCACGCGCACCATGGCCACCGACTACCCGTTGTCCGAGCCCGAGAAGGCGCAGGGCTACGTGCTCGCCTGTGCGCACACTGCCGCCAGCGGCACGCTGACGCTCGAGTCGCTCGAGGCCGCCGGTCCGGCCGACATCCCGGTGCAGCAGCTCGTCACCCAGGTGCGCGCGGTGCGCGAGCTGGCGCCCGACACCCGCCTGCTGCACCTGCAGACGCCGCGCAGCCAGCGGCTGCGCTTCCTGGCTGGCCAATCGGTCACGCTGGGCCTGGCGCTGGGCGCGGGCGTGCGCCGCACGCTGCCCATCGCCAGCTGCCCCTGCGACGACCGCAACCTGCACTTCTTCGTGCCCCGCGAGCCCGACGATGCCTTTGCCGCCCAGGTGTTCTCGGGCGCGCTGCGGCCCGGCGACGCCGTCACGCTGTGGGGCCCGGTGGGCGAGTTCGTGCTGGCCGATGGCCAGCGGCCGCTGGTGTTCGTGGCCTGCGACACCGGCTTCGCACCGGTGAAGAGCCTGATCGAGCATGCGCTGTCGCTGGACGCGGCGCCATCGCTGTCGCTGTACTGGCTGGCCACGCGCGCCGACGGGCACTTCATGGCCAACCAATGCCGGGCCTGGTCGGAGGCGCTGGACCTGTTCGAGTACACGCTGTTCAGCGAGGCCGACGCCGCGGCCGGCGCGCGACAGGTGGCCGAGGCCATCCGCGCCGACCTCTTCGACATCGACTGCGACTTCTACCTGGCCGGCCCCGAGGCCTTCGTCGACAGGGTGCGCGACGAACTGCGCGCCGCAGGCGTGCCCGCGGCACAGGTCTTCCAGGAGACGCTGTCGTGAGCGGTTGTGCATGCAAGGGGCCCGGCGTGGCGGCCGGAGGGTGCGGCGCGCACGACGTGCAGGCCTCGGCCCGCGGCGGCGACGACGCCACTGCGGCCGCCTGCAGCGGTGGCGAGGCCTTCGCACTGCGCGTCATCGGCCACAGCATGGCGCCCGAGTTCAGCGAAGGCGAGATCCTGCTGATCGAGCCCGAGGGCGCGCTGCGCGACGGCGCCTACGTGCTGGCGCAGGCCGAGGGCGAGTGGACCTTCCGCCAGCTGGTGCGGCGCGGCGAGCGCTGGTGGCTGCACCCGTTGAACCCGGCCTGGCCCGACCAGCCGCTGGACGATCTTTCTGCCGTGCACGGTGTGGTCATCCAGGCCGCCGTGCCCGGCCGCCGCCGCCTGACCCGACACTACGTCTGAGAGCGTTTGCCATGCCCTATTTCGTGTACCAGGTGAAGCCGTTCGCACAGCTCGAGAAGCTGGCTGAGTTTGCCGCCTTCCGCGACGCGTCGGCGCACGCCAAGGCGGCGCGCGCGGCGCAGACCGACTCGACCAGCCGCATCCGCGTGATGTTCGCCAACAACGAACAACTTGCCGAAGACCTGCTGTGCCAGATCCGCGACCCGGCCCCGGCCGGTGACGACTGATCGGCATCCGGTCGAGACATCGGCGCACTGGTCCAGAACCAACTCCACCGGCCCACGACGCCATGGATTGCTGCTGCGACAGCGCCACCGCCTGCGTGTTCTCGCGCGCCTTGCTGGCGCGATCGGCCGGCTGCGCGCTGGCCACGCGCCGGACGCTCGGCGAGCGCGACGTCGTCGAGTGCCCGTCGCCGGTGGCCCGCATCAACTGCACCACGCTGGCCGCGCTGCTGCACGAGCGCGCGCGCTTCGCGCTCAAGCTGCCCCGGCCCGGGCAGCCGCTGATCCACGCGCAGGCACTGCGCCTGCACTGCGGTGGCCTGGCCGGCGTGCAGCAGGCGCTGGACGAACCGGTGTCCGACGTCCATCGCCTGGTCGGCCTGGCCCAGCAGCGGCACGGCAGCCTGGCCGATCTGCCGTGGCCGGGCATCGTGGCCACGGTGGTGGCCTGGCGACCGCGCCCGCGCCGCGCCGGCTGACGATGGCTGGCACCGTGCCGCCCGGCTGCGCCGACCTCGTCGAGGCGGTGCAGACCAACTGCCACATCGCCGACGCCCGCCACGCGGCCGACATGACGCTGTGCACCTACCTGCTGCAGATGCGCGAGTTCCACCGCTGGGAGCGCGGCCTGGGCTTCGGTGCCGCACTGGACCGCGGCGCGGTCGGCGCCTGGCTGGCCGAGCGCGAGGCGCTGTGGACGACGCTGGAGGAGCAGGCCTTTCGGCCGCTGCCCCTGCCGGATGGTCTGTCGCTGGACCCGTTCGACGTCGCCGCCGTCAATGCCCGCCTGGCGCCCGCGGGCCTGCACTATGGCGCGGGCCTGGTCGGAGCACAGCGGCCGGTGTTCTTCCTGGCCGAGCGCCACGCCGTGCTGTGGCGCGACGGCCTGGAGGTGCAGGTGGCCGGGCGCGAACTGGCGCGCGGCCTGGTGGCGCCGCCGGCCGCGCTGGACAACGCCGCAGGTCGCGCGGCCATCGTGCTGCGCCGCGAATCGCTGGCACGGTGGTGCTGGGAGAAGTTCGAGGCCTTCACGCTGCGGCGCAGCCCGGGCAGCCCGTTCCATGCGGTGGTGCAGGCCTATGCGCTGGACGACGGTTTCGACGCCGCGCTGCCGCGCTGGCTCGACGACTTCAGCGAGGCCGTGATCCTGCACGAGCTCGGCGAGCATCGCGCCGGCCAGCGCCTGGGCACGCGCTGGGCCGACATGCGCCTGTCGCTGCCGGGCCGGCGCGCCGACCTGCACGCACGGGCGCTGCGCGACCACCTGGCCGACCTCGGCGTCACGCTGCCGACGCTGCTGGACCGTGGCGCGTCGCCTTCGATCCATGTCTGGTTCGCCGGCTTCGATGGCGTGCGAGAGTCACTGTTCCCGGATTTGAAGCACGCGTACCATGCGTGGCAGCAGGGTGATGGCGGTGTTGCATTGCGCCATGCCGCGGTGGCGGGCGAGGCGCACTTCTGGTCGCTGGCGCAGCAGGTGCTGGACCTGCACGACCGCGGCTGCGAACGCGCCGGAGCCGCCATCGACGCGCTGCTCACGTCGCCGCAGGCCGTGTGCCGCGGATGAGGCGATTGCGAGGCGCGGGCCCACACCGTTCCCTGCGGCGCAGCGAGGCGCCGATGGCCCCTGCCGACGCAGCGGTCGCCTGCAAGGCGGCGCAGTCGACCTGCCACGGAAGGCGCCGGCGCGATCGCCAGAAGCGGCCGTGCGCCACGTGGCAGTTTCCGCGGCCGGGGCACCGAAGAGGGCTTGACGGCGCGCCCGGAATGGCGTTTACTAAAGGCACTGAGACACCGACGCGAAGGCAACTTCAAGAGGTGAATCGGCCAGAGTCTCGTGAGGAGGGTTGACCTATCGCACCGACCACCATGCACTCCACCCAACGCCGGCACAGCCTGCCGGAATGCGCCACAGCAATGTGACGTTGGAAGCCTGATCAGGTTTCCACCCAATGCCCCGCCACCGTGCGGGGCATTGCATTTGGGGCCGGCGCCGGTGGTTCGCGCAACGGGCCGGGTGCTGCCGGTCGGCGTCGGGTCGAGCCACGGGCCTGCCGGGCCGATGCTGGGTTCTCACCCGGTCAGCGCGGCAGGGTGTCCGGTGTCTCCGGGGCAGATGGGCAAAGCGCAGGTCCAGGGTCCTGCGGGCTGGCCCCGGCCACAAGGCCGCCCGCTCTGGCATCGCGATGGCCGATTCACGATGAAGGTATCAGCCGAGGCCCCTGGCGGGTCTGTGCGCACGGTCGGGCCATCTTGCCCGGACCGCAACCGACAGACTTCGACAGGAGTTTCCCATGCGCAATGCCATCATCACCGCCACCTTGCTGGCGGCCGTCTCGTCCCCTGCCTGGGCCGAAGAGTTCACCTGCCGCGGCACGGTGGGCGCCGTGGCGCTCGACAACGTCTTCGTGCCCGACGGCGCCACCTGCCTGCTTCAGCGCACCCGGCTCACCGGCAGCATCGTCGTCGGCACCGGTGCCACGCTGCTGGCCACCAGTGTCACGGTCAACGGCAATATCCAGGCCGAGGGCGCCAACGCGGTCACCGTGGGTGGCGCGTCGATCATCGGCGGCTCGGTGCAGATCGTGCAGGGCGGCAGCGCGACGGTCGACCGCGCACGCATCAACGGCGACCTGTACTTCGACGAGAACCGCGCCCCGGTCGCCGCCAGCCGCAACATCGTCGGCGGCAACCTGCAGGCCTTCAATAACACCGGTGGCGTGCGGCTGGAGGGCAACCGCATGAACGGCAACCTGCAGTGCAAGGCGAACATGCCGGCGCCCACCGGTGCGGGCAATGTGTCGCCGAGCAAGGAAGACCAGTGCGCGCGCCTGTGACCATCGCGGCTACATGAACGAACGGGGCGCTTCGGCGCCCCGTTCGCTCGTTCAGCGGCAGGCCGGGTCGGGCGGCACGAAGTCGGCCACCGCGCCATGCGCATGCAGCGCGCGGATCGACGTGCCGCAACCGGCCACGCTGCGGTCCTGCAGTCGCTTGGTCACGTCGACGGCCTTCCAGTCGGGCTGACGCGCGCGCACCAGGGCGGCCACCCCGGCGGCCAGCGGCGCGGCCATCGAGGTGCCGCTCCAGGTGGCCCAGCCGCCGCCGGGCAGGGTGCTGACGATCTGGTCGCCCGGCGCGGACAACTGCACCCAAGTGCCACGGTTGGCAAATGGCGCCAGGCGGCCATCGGCCTGCGTGGCGGCGATCGCGAGCTGGCCTTCGGCGCCTTCGGCCGCGGGGTACTGCAGCTCGGTGCCGCTGCCGCCATTGCCGGCGGCGGCCACCACCACCGCGCCGCCGCGCAGGTCGCAGCGCGCACGGTCGGCGTCGAAGCCGGGGTCGGAATAGTCGTCGTCGTCCTCGTTGTCGTCGTCGTCGCTGCAGGTGGCCAGCTCGATCGCGGTGTTCAGCAGCCGCGTCGGCCGGGTCGTGCCCAGGCTCAGGTTGACGACGTGGGCACCGTCGTCGGTGGCCGGATTGCCGTCGGGGTCCAGCGCCCACATCAGCGCCTCGGCCACCACCCAGAGGTTGCCGCGGCCGGACGCGTCGAGCACGCGCGCGGGCAACAGTGTGGCGCCCGGTGCGGCCAGCGCCACCAGTCCGGCGACGTGGGTGCCGTGGCCCCAGCCGGCGTCGCCCGCGCTGCCGCCTTCCGACGGGTCGGCATCGGCATCGACGAAGTCGCGGCCCAGCAGGCGCCCGGCAGCGTCGCGTGCCCAGCGCCCGGCCAGTTGCGGGTGGGCCAGGTCGGCGCCGCTGTCCAGCACAGCCACGCGCACGCCGGTCCCGGTGCTCAGCTGATGCGCCTGGGGCAGCGCCAGCGCCTGCGGCGCCCATTGGGCGGCCCAGCTGCCCGAGCCGCTGCCGATGGCCCACACCAGCAGGTGGCGACGTTCCGGCGTCTGGCCGATGACGTTGGGCTCGGCGAAGCGGATGCGCGAGTCGCGCCGCAACGAGGCCAGCGTGCGCGTCGTGTCGTTGTCCAGCGTCTGCTTCAGGCGCCAGATCGGCCGCTGGCCGAACTGGTCCAGCACCGTCAGGCGATGGCGGCGCGCGATGTCGTGCACCGACGCGCCGGTCTGCAGCATGACGACGATTTCACCGGGCAGTGCGCCGTCGGGCGCCGGGGTCTGTGCGACGGCGCTGGCGGCCAGCGCGAGGCTGCCCAGGGCGGCAGAGAATGCTTTCATCGGGAACTCCAAGTCCACTGCGGGCCTCACAGACCCGCTCGGCCGCCGTGAAAATACCCGATCAGCGAAGACCGTTCAGTGAGAAGGCCGACCAGTGCCACGGGTTCGGGTGGCGCGCCAGCATCTCGCATTGAGCCGCCTGCAGCGCCTCGGCGGCCCCGGTGCCGGCGCACAGCCGGCGATAGAAGGCCCCCATGAGGTCTGCGGTGGCCTCGTCCTCCACGGTCCATTGCGAGGCCAGCACCGCCGACGCGCCGGCGAGCAGGAAGCCGCGCACCAGCCCCAGCAGTTCGTCGCCCGGGGCGATGCGGCTCAGCCCAGTTTCGCAGGCCGACAGCGTGACCAGGCGGGTACCAGCCAGTGGCAACTCGGCGGCATCGCGCAGCGTCAACGGGCCATCGGCCAGGTGCAGGGCCGAAAAGTACGGGCTGTCGGCGCGGAACTCGCCATGGCAGGCCAGGTGCAGCACGTCGGTGTCGGGCAGGTGCTGGCGCAGCGCCGTCAGGGTGGCATCGCCGTCACGCAGCACCCGGGCCCTTGGCCCGAAGGCATCGGCGACCGCGTCCAGCTCGGCGTACACGTGCGGCAGCGCGGTGCCGCCGTGCCCGAGTGCGAGCACACGCGATGCTGTTGCCATCGCCTGCCGCGGCTGCGCCGCCAACCACAGGGCGGCGCTCGGGGCCAGGCTGGGTGCAGCGCGCTCCACGAGGTAGGAGCGTCCGTCGTGCAGCGCGGCGAACGGGACGTAGTGCAGGTTGCGGTGCGGCACGACGATGACGCGCCATGCCGCACCCAGCGCCGACAACAGCGGCGCCCACAGCCGGGCATGCAGCGCCGTCAGGTGGGCGCGCGCGCGCACCGCCAGTTGCCCGGCGTGGCGCTGCAGGCGGTGGGTGCCGTGGCGCAAGGTGTCCAGCTGCAGGCGCAGGCGTTCGATCTGCTCGGCCAGACCGCTGCCGTCGAGCGCGACGATCTCGACCCGACCGGGCGTGACGACGCAGGCGGCCAGTCGATCGCCGGCTTGCACGTATTCGACCAGCGCCCCGTCGCGCGGCAGCGCGGCCTGCAGCCTGTCCAGTGTCGGCAGCGATGCGGCCGCCGTGCCTCCGGGCCCCGTGGCGCGTGCGCGGCGTTCGGCTTCCAGCCAGTCGTGCTCGGCGGCTTGCATGCGTTGCTGCAGGTCGGCGGCGCGTGCCGCCGGGCTGCCGGCCAGCGCCTGGCGCCACTGGCCGTGCAGCCAGCGCCAGCGCTCTCGTTCGGCTGCCGCAGCCGGCGCCTCGTCGGCCGCCGCGCTGTGGCGCATGGCCTGGGCGCGCGCGCCTTCCATGGCCGCGAACAAGGCCTCGGGATCACCTTCGTCCAGCGCCAGTTGCACCAGGGCCTCATGCGCCGTGCGTCGACCGCTGCCGTAGGCGATGCGGAACTCGTCGCCGGCCAGTGCCGCGCGCTGCCGCTCGATGCAGGCCACCGCTTGCTGGAACCGCGCCCGGGCGGCTGCCGGGTCGGCCTCGCTGCGGCCGAGGCCGGTGTGGCAGGCCGCTTCGATCTCCGGCACACCGTCGGCGGCCGTCAGCGCGGCCACGAAACGCGCGGCGGCTTCGGCCGGGCGGGCCAGAGCCTGCAGGGATTCGCCCGCCAGCACTTCGGCCTCGCCATGCCAGCTGCGCACGCCGGCGCCGGCGAAGACGGCTGCGGCACGGCTGGCATCGGCGAGCGCAGCGATGGCGTCTCCGCGGCCCAGCGCCACCGCGGCCGCCTGCAGCGCGACGCGGGCGCTGCCCACCGCGTTGCCCTGGCCATCGAAGAGGGCACGCGCAGCGGCCAGATCGGCCGCGGCCGCCTCGGCCACGCCGCGGGCTGCCAGCACATCGGCCCGCTGCACCAAGGCCCAGGCGCGTTCGATCGGCGTGTCCAGCGCCTGCGCCGTGTCGACGGCACGGTCGTACAAGGCCTGAGCCTCGGGCCACAGGTGCAAGGCGGCATAGGCGTCGGCAAGCTGGCGTTCGGCTTCGCCCTGGAGCTGGCGCTGCCCCTGGGCCTGCGTGGCCGACAGGGCCGCCACCAGGTGCGCCAAGGCCTGCGCGTGCTGACCGCGGTGCAGCGCCATGCGGCCGCGGCTGGCGTCGATCAGTGGTCGCAGCGCCAGCAGCCCGTGCGCGGCGGCGCGCTGCGCGGCACGTTCGTGGATGCGCTCGGCCTCGTCGAACTCGAATTGCCAGGCCAGCGCGTCGGCCAGGCCGACGTCGGCCATCACCGAGTGCTGCCGATCGCCACTGCGCGCAAATCGCAGCGCCGCAGCGCGGTACATCGCAGCGGCCTCGGCATAGCGGTCGCGCTGCATCAGCATCGATGCCAGGTTCAGCTCCACCCGGCCCGCCGCAGCCTCGTCACCCTCCGCGGCGAAGACGGCGCGCGTGTGCTCTCCCAGGACCACCGCCTCGTCGTGCCGGCCCAGCAGCGCCAGCGCCATCAGCTGCGGCACCTGGGCCTCGGCTTCGCGGCGGCGGTCGCCGCTGGCGGCGAAGGCGCCTGCCGCGCGCTGCAGGTTGCCCAGGGCGGCGGCCAGTGCGCCGGCGGCCAGCTCGGCGATGCCGCGCGTCCACGCCGCCAGCGCCTGCACGGCCGGCTCGTGCGGCACCGTGGCGGCCAGCGTGGCCAGTTCGTCGGCCGCGGCGCGTGCGGCCGCAGGATCTCGCGCCCAGGCGGCATAGCACGCGTCCTTCAGCGCCCAGGCATGTTCGAGGGCGCTCACGTCTCCAGAACCACCGGCGGCAGCTCGACCTCGGCGTCCGCCAGGTGCAGCACGAGGCGACAGTCGCCCGCAGGCGCCGGCTCGAAACGGAACTCGGACTGCCGGTCGAGCGCCAGGCGCTGCTCGGTGTCGCCGACATGCAGTGACAGCGCCACGCCGCCATCGGGCCCCAGCACCTGGCCGCTCAGCACGAAGCGGCCGTCGGGCTGTGGCGCGATGCGCAGGTCGATGTCCAGGCCCTCGGCGGTGAACAGCATCTGGCGCGTGCGTCCGCCCGTGGCGCGCACACCCGCGGCGCCCAGCGGCGTCCAGCCGCTGTCGAACGACAGCGCGGCCAGCAGCAGTCGGCGCAGCGGCGACGGTGCCTGCTGGCGGCGCGGCCGCCAGATCGCAAAGGCCTGGTGCACCACGTGCTCGGGCGGCGCCTCCAGCGCACGGCTGGCGCGCAGCAGGGATTCGAGATCGTCGTCGGGGTTCATGGTCTCGGCCTTCCTGGGGTGCGCACGCCGGCACAGACCGCCGCTGATACGAAAAAATACATTGGCCTACTCTTTCGCCAGCAGCTCGCGCAGTTTGGCCAGGCAGCGTGCGCGGGTGGGTCCGATGCTGCCAATCGGCATGCCGAGTTCGGCGGCGATTTCTTCATAGGACGGTGGCTCGTCGCGCAGGAACACCAGCTCGACGAAACGCCGCGACCGATCGTCCAGTTGCGCCACCGCACGGCGCACCCGGTGCTGCTGCTGCAGCGCGTCCAGCACGTCGTCGGGCAGCGGCGACCCGTCGACCAGCCGCTCGACGGCAGCGTCGTCGGGGTCGGCGCGCGACGCAGGCGG
Source organism: Ideonella sp. A 288 (assembly GCF_002198735.1). Taxonomy (GTDB): domain Bacteria; phylum Pseudomonadota; class Gammaproteobacteria; order Burkholderiales; family Burkholderiaceae_C; genus Pseudaquabacterium. The sequence continues at coordinate 3,234 of NZ_MWLO01000159.1, read as the reverse complement.
CAGGCGTTCCAGCAGTCGCAGGGTCTCGCGGCGCGCGGTGGTGACCAGCCAGGCCCGGACGCGTGCGCCGTCCAGCACGCCGTCGAGGTGTTCGAACAGGCGCGAGAACGTGGACTGGAAGACGTCGGCCGCCTGTTCGGGGCTCAGCCCGGCGCGGCGGGGCACGGTGTAGACCAGTCGCTCATAGCGGCGGACCAGCGCTCGCCAGGATCGCTCGTCGCCATCGCGGCAGCGCTGCACCAGGTCAGCATCGGAGGTGTCGCAGTCCAGGTCCGGCACGCCACCAATCTAGCATGCAGGGTGGCAACGATCGGAACAAGGTCTTGGGGGCGTCGCGACCGCAGCGGCCGCATGCGCCGCGCCCCGCTACGGCACTGGCCGCCTCAGCGTGATCGCGCCGCGGATGTCGCCGACGCGGTAACCCACGCCGTGGTCGTCGGGGTACAAGGCCTTCAGCTTGGCGCTGACCGCCGGCTTCAGGTCTTGCGGCTGGCCGTGGCAACTGACGCACAGCTCGGCCACCGGCAGCGCGCGGATGTAGCGCTGCACGCGTTGGCCGTTCTCCTGCACGGTGTCGGCCAGCTCGAGTTGCGTGGCCGGCTCTCGAGCCGCGGCACGCCGGTCGAAGGATTCCAGTGCCGCACGCTCCCAGGCGTCGGGCACGGCCTTCGGGTTGCGGTTGCGCAGGCTCACCCGGCGCACCGACCAGCCCGACTGCTCGGAGGCGGCCTTGGCCATCTTCGGAGCCTGTTCGCGGCAGACCTCGATGGCGCCTTCCGGGCCACCACGGTCGATCTCGTCGCGCAGCACGTTCAAGAGCTTGGGCGGCACCGCGGCCGCGACACCGCGGGCCTGCGCGACCCAGGGTGGTTCTGCTGGCGTTGGCGCAGTGCAGCCCAGCAGGGCGAGGCTCGCGGCCACCGTCGCGGCCCAGCAGACTGGACGCGTCATTCCTGTTCCATTTTCCACAGCATGACTTTCAGAGTGAGCACCGATCCTGCCACGATGCCGGCCAAGGCGATGAACGAACCGATGGCCAGGGTCGAGATCCCCGACAGGCCCTGGCCCACCGTACAGCCCAGCGCCGTGACGCCGCCGAAGCCCATCAGCCCGGCGCCGATCAATTGGTTGCGCAGGTCGGCCAGCGACGCGAAGCCTTCCCAGCGGAAACTGCGCGTGGCCAGCGCCACCATCGCCGAGCCGGCCACCACGCCCAGCACCGAGGCGATGCCCATGGTCGCGTGCAGCGACTTGTCGGTCCACAGCATCAGCAGTTCCAGCGTGTAGGCGGTCGGCCCGACGAAGCTCAGCGATTCGAGCGTGCGGCTGTTGGTGCCGTGGAACACGGTTTCGAGCGTCTCGGGGTTCTCGCCATAGCCCAGGTGGCCGCTGACGTACCAGCCGGCCGCCACCAGCAGGCCGAGCGCGATGCCACTGGCCACTTGCACGCGGTTGGCGCGGAAGCGCCGGTCCTTGAGGCTGAAGGCCAGCAGCGCCAGCACCACGGCCGAGGCCACGCCGATCTGTGCCGCGCGGGCCTCCAGGCCGCCCACGCGGGCCAGAGCCGTGCCCAGGGACTGGTCCTTCCATCCGCTGGCGGCCAGGTCGATGGCCACCGGGTCGAGCAGCGCGGCCCGCCATTGGCCGAACAGGCCCTTCAGCGTCATGTAGGCAGCAATGGCCATGAACACCAGCACCACCAGAGATCGCACGCTGCCGCCGCCCAGCCGCACCAGATTCTTGTTGGCACAGCCGCCGGACATGGTCATGCCGACGCCGAAGGCGAGCCCGCCGACGACCAGCGACAGCCAGGGCAGCACCGGCCGCTGGACAACCGACTTGCCCAGGTCGACCTGGCCGGTCAGCGACAAGGCCGCGCTGGCCGCCACGGCCACGGCAATGGCCAGCAGCCACATGCGCATGCGGCCCCAGTGGTCCATGTTGACGATGTCGGACAGCGCGCCCATCGTGCAGAAGTTGCTTCGGTGGGCGATCGCGCCAAACAGGAAGGCGAGGGCGAAGCCACCCCACACCACCCAGCTGGCGAGATCGGGTGCGGCTGCAGTCATGCGTCGTCTCCAGGTCCGCCGCGCCGCGTGGGCGGGCCGTGAGGGGGATCAGCTGCTCAGACGAGCAGCCGCTCAGATGAAGAGGCAGACGTCGGTTTCGCCGGCGAACTTCATGAAGGTGGCCGCGCCACCGTACTCGATGCCGTCGATGAAGTCGGCCTTCGAGAAGTCGAACAGGTCCACCGTCATCTGGCAGGCGATGAACTTGACTTCGGCCTCCTGGCACAGGTCGCGCAGTTCGGTCAGCGAGGCCACGCCCTTCTTCTTCATCTTGGCCTTCATCATCGACGTGGCCATGGCCTCCATGCCCGGCAGCATCGCCACCACCACCGGCATCGGCACCGGCATGGGCATGGCTGGGTTGCCGATCGGGCTGATGGCGATGCCGCTCAGGTCCTTGCGCAGCAACTGCAGGCCGTAGAAGGTGAAGAAGATCTGCACCTCCCAGCCCAGCGCCGCTGCGGTGGACGCCAGGATCAATGGCGGGTAGGCCATGTCCAGTGCGCCCTTCGTGGCGATGATCGCCATCTTCTTGGCCATGGCGCGTCCTCAGCCCTTCTTCAGGAAGAAGACGTACTTGCCGCCTTCCTCACCCGATTCGAGCAGGGCGTGCCCGGTCTGCTCGGCAAACGCGGCCATGTCGCACACCGAGCCGGGGTCGGTGGCCACCACGCGCAGCACCTGGCCCGGCGTCATGTCGGCCAGCGACTTCTTGGTCTTGACGATGGGCAGCGGGCAGGCGAGTCCGGAGGCGTCGAACTCCTTGTCGAATTTCATGCTCTTCTCCTTGATGGCGATGGTGCCATCTTTGCTCCACATTAGCGTCGCTGCCACGCCGGAGCGTCTATTCCCGCGATGGGGGATGAGTCATAGCCCATATGGGTAGTACGAGCGAGGCCGCTTTTCGGTCACGCTCCGCCCGGTGTCGGGCCAGGGGGTTCGGCACCTGAGCTGACCCGACGGCGCGCGCCGTGAGGTGTTGGCCATTGCTGCACAAGGAGACCGGGTTCATGCACACAAGACGACAGCTGCTCGAACGCAGCGCGGGGCTGGCGGCCCTGATGGGCGGCTTCGGGCTGTTGCCTGCCACGGCGCAGGCCGCGTGGAGCGCGCCGGCCTTCGAGGCCAAGACCATGGCCGAGGCGATCAAGGCGCTGGGCGCCAG
>NZ_MWLO01000158.1 GCF_002198735.1 Ideonella sp. A 288 | reverse complement strand
GATCCCAGCCTGGTGACCTCACCTGAAGCTTGCGCAAAAACATAGAACCTCAGACAACTGCGGCGAGCTTGATGGCGAAGCGCGCTGCGCGCGCCACCGCAGGGCCTGCGCGCTTCAGCGCCACAGAGGCGCTCCCCGGCCTGCCCGCACGCGGCTTTGCATCACCGGCGGTCGCGGTCGAAGGGGGGGGGGCTTCGTGGTGCACTACCCATGGTTCAGCGCCCGCGTCGGCTGCCGCCTGACGCGCAGCGCAGATCGTCGGACGAAACGAACGAGCGCAATGAGCGAATCAGTCGCTCAGCCCCGCACACCGATGCGCATCAGGTGACGGGCGCCGGATTGAACAGCACCAGCGCGTTGTGCAGCTTCCAGTGTTCGGCCCACGTCTTCCTGCGGCCGCTGGCCACCTCGAGCATCAGGCGGAACAACCCCCAGCCGACCTCTTCGATCGTCGCGGAGCCATCGGCGATCGTGCCTGCGTTGAGGTCCATCAGGTCGTGCCAGCGCTTCGCCAGGTCGCTGCGGGTGGCCACCTTGATCACCGGCACGGCAGCCAGGCCGTAGGGCGTGCCGCGGCCGGTGGTGAACACATGCAGGTTCATCCCTGCGGCCAGTTGCAGCGTGCCGCAGATGAAATCGCTGGCCGGCGTAGCGGCGTAGGTCAGGCCCTTGGCCTTCAGCTTCTCGCCGGGTGCGAGCACGTTGGAGATCGGCGCCGTGCCGGACTTGACGATCGAGCCCATCGCCTTCTCGACGATGTTCGACAGCCCGCCCTTCTTGTTGCCCGGCGTGGTGTTGGCGCTGCGGTCGGCGCCGCCGCGTTGCAGGTAGGCGTCGTACCACGCCATCTCGCGGATCATCGCCTCGGCCACCTCGGGCGTGGCGGCGCGCGCAGTGAGTTGGTCGATGCCGTCGCGCACCTCGGTCACCTCGGAGAACATCACGCTGGCACCGGCGCGCACCAGCAGGTCGGTGCAGAAGCCGACCGCAGGGTTGGCGGTGACACCCGAGAAGGCATCGCTGCCGCCGCACTGCACACCCACCACCAGTTCGCTGGCCGGCACGGTTTCGCGCCGACGCGCGTTCAGGCGCTCGAGGTGTTCTTCGGCCTGCCGCATGATCGATTCGACCATCGACATGAAGCCCACATGGGCGTCGTCTTGCAGGCACACGACGTCGAGCGCCTCGTCGGCAGACTTGCCGACGTCGGCCACGTTGCGTTCGTCAACGATCGCGAACGACCCTGGCGGCAGCAGCCGCTCGGGCTGCAGCTTCTCGCAGCCCAGGCTCACCGCCATCACCTCGCCGCCGAAGTTCGGGTTCAGGCTGATGTTGCGCAGCGTGCGGATTGGCACCACGGCATCGGGCGCGTCGATGGCCACACCGCAGCCATAACCATGTTCCAGAGCGACCACGTCGTCGACGTTCGGAAAGCGCGGCAGCAGTTCGGCCTTGATGCGCTGAACCGCGAAGTCCGTGACGCCGGCCACGCACTGCACCGTCTGCGTGATGGCCAGGATGTTGCGCGTGCCCACCGAACCGTCGGCGTTGCGGTAGCCCTCGAAGGTGTGGCCCTCGAGCGGCGGCAAGTCGGCAGCCCTGGACGTGGCGATGGGCAACCCTTCGAGCCCGCGCGCCTGCGGCATGCGGAGCAGTCGCTCGTGCACCCAACTGCCGGCAGCGATGTCCTTCAACGCGTGACCGATGGCGATGCCATAGCGCAGCACGGGCGCTTCCGCGGAGATGTCCACCAGGGCCAGCTTGTGGCCCTGCGGGACGCGGTCCACCAACCTCAGCCCGCCCGGCAGCACGGTGCCGGCCGCCAAGCCGCCGTCATTGGCCACGATCGCCACGTTGTCGCGATCGGTCATTCGGATGGTCAGCGGCCTCATCGCTTCAGCGGCGGGCGACGGGGCAGCAGCGGACACGGCATCGGGCATCGGAATCTCCAGGCGTCAACAGAAGTTGCTGCAACGAAGATCAAATTGTCTGATATTCAATAAAGTTGTCAAGCAACTTTGATGTGGGGCGCCGTTCATGGCAGAGCCGTTCCTTCGAAGATGCGGCGCTTCGCATTGACCACGTGCAGGCGCGTGGCCTCGGCCGCCTCGGCGGGTGAGCGGCGCGCTATCGCGTCGACGATCGCCTGGTGCTCGGCCTGCACCGTGCGCACGCGCTCCATGCTTTTCTTGTCGGAGACGCTGCGGGCCAGTTCCATGAACTGCCGGATCGGCGCGACGCTGGTCTCCACGGTATTGACGAAGAACGGGTTGTGCGAGGCGCGCGCGATCGCCAGGTGCAAGCGCACGTCTTCCTCGATGCCTGAATGTCCGCCCTCCATCGCCTGGCCCAGCGCATCGAATTCGGCGCGCATCGTTGCCAGGTCTTCGCGGTCGTGGAATTCGGCCGCCGCCGCCGCGGCGCCACCCTCGACGCAGCAGCGAAAGACGTAGTAGCGCTCGATGTCGGCCAGGTTCCTGATCGGTGTGGCCGTGGCCGTCGCCGAGCCCGGGCGGCGCACGACATGGCTGCCCGAGCCGCGCCGCGATTCGATCACGCCGTCGGAGCGCAGGCGGGCCAGGGCCTCGCGCACCGTAGGGCGCGAGACATTGAAACGGCTGGCCAGAACGTCCTCGGTGGGTAACTTGCCGGTTGCCGTGAAGTCGCCCCGCAGGATCGCTTCGACGATGCGTGTGTAGATCCGGTCGGGCAGCGAGCCCGGGCCGTCGGGTTGCAGGATGGGATCGTTCATGGGGTGGTTGGCGTGGCCGCCCTTCGCAGGCCGTCGCGCCTGAGCATTGGTGTCCTCATCTTAGCAGGCGCAGCTACTGAAGCCAGACAACTGTAGGTGTTTCTCCCTATAGTTGCATTACAACTAGGCAACATACAGTCAAGTTGTCAGACAGCAATAGACGCCAATCACCGCGCTCGAGGCCCTGCATGGGCAGGCACGGGCAGCGTCCCCCACCACCTCGAGGAATTCCATGATCCACCCTCTGCGCCACAGTCTCCTCGCCCTCAGTGCGGCCATCGGCCTGGCGATCACCTCTCCCGTGCTGGCCCGGGATTTCCGTTCGGCGGACGTGCATCCGGCCGACTACCCGACGGTCGAGGCCGTGCGCGCCATGGGCAAGGCCCTCAAGGAGCAGTCGCACGACAAGCTCGGCGTCAAGGTCTTCGCGTCGGGCGCGCTCGGCGCGGAGCGCGACACCATCGAGCAGTTGAAGATCGGTGGCCTGGACATGATGCGCATCAACGCGGCGCCGCTGAACAACATCGTGCCCGAGACGATCGCGATCTCGATGCCGTTCGTCTTCCGCTCGATCGACCACATGCGCCGCGTGCTGGACGGCCCCATCGGCGACGAGATCCTGGCCGCCATGGGCGAGCAGGGCATGGTCGGGCTGGCCTTCTACGACAGCGGCGCGCGTTCGGTGTACACCGTGAAGCGGCCGATCAAGACGCTGGCCGACGTGAAGGGCATGAAGATCCGCGTGCAGCAGTCGGACCTGTTCGTGGCCATGATGGAGGCGCTGGGCGCCAACGCCACGCCGATGCCCTACGGCGAGGTCTACACCGGCCTGAAGACGGGCATCGTCGACGGCGCCGAGAACAACTGGCCGTCGTACGAGTCGTCGCGCCACTTCGAGGCCGCCAAGTACTACAACACCACCGAGCATTCGATGGTGCCCGAGGTGCTGGTCTTCTCCAAGAAGATCTGGGACACGCTGTCGAAGGACGACCAGGCGCTGCTGCGCAAGACCGCCAAGGAATCGGTGTCCACGATGCGCAAGCTGTGGGACGAGCGCGAAGCCAAGTCTCGCAAGGTGGCCGAGGCCGGCGGCGCGCAAGTGGTCGTCATCGCCGACAGGAAGCCCTTCGTCGATGCCATGGCCCCCGTTTACACGAAGTTCGCCAGCACACCCAAGCTGCGCGATCTGGTCAAGCGCATCCAGGAAGCGAAGTAGCCGCTTCGGCTCGGTGCCAGGTGGCGCCGGCCCAACCCGTCCCACTCACAAGGAGTTCCGATGAAGGAACTGGCATTGGCGGACCCTCCGCAAGCCCAGGCGCTCGCTGAACCACCGCTCGACGGCTGGTTGACTCGTCTCAACGCCCCGGTTGCGCGCGTGGGCATGTACCTGTCGGTGGGAGGGCTGTTCACGATCGTGGCGATCGTGTTCTTCCAGGTCTTCGGACGTTATGTGCTGAACAGCTCGCCCACCTGGACCGAGAGCCTGGCCCTGGTGCTGGTGCTCTACGTCACTCTGATCGGCGCGGCAGTCGGTGTGCGCGATGCCGGGCACATCGGCATGGAATCACTGCTGGTGCTGGTGCCCGAGCATGTGCGCAACCGCGTCGAACTGGTCATCCATATGCTGGTGATGGCCTTCGGTGCCGCCATGATCTGGAACGGCGGCGTGCTGGGCCTGTCGGTGGCCAGCTACAGGATCCCGAACCTCGGCCTGCCCGAAGCGATCCGCTACGCGCCGCTGGTCATCTCGGGTGTGCTGATCATCTCGTTCTCGATCGAGCACGTGATCGCGCTCGTCCAGGGCAAAACCGTGGAGCCGTCATGGCACTGACCATCCTCTGCATTACCTTCTTCGGCTTCCTGGTGCTGGGCGTGCCGGTCGCGTTCGCGATCGGGCTGTCGTCGCTGTGCACGATCCTCTATGAAGGCCTGCCGCTGGCCGTGCTGTTCCAGCAAATGATGTCGGGGATGAACGTCTTCTCGTTCCTGGCCATTCCCTTCTTCATCTTCAGCGGTGAGTTGATGCTGCATGGCGGCGTGGCCGACCGCATCGTCCGCCTGGCGCAGAGTGCGGCGGGCCATGTGCGTGGCGGCCTGGGCATGTCCAACGTCGTGGCCTGCACGCTGTTTGGCGGCGTCTGCGGCTCGGCGGTGGCCGATGTGTCGGCGATGGGCGCGGTGATGATCCCCATGATGAAGAAGGATGGCTATCACGCAGACTACGCGGTCAACGTGACGACCCACGCCGCGCTGGTCGGTGCCCTGATGCCCACCAGCCACAACATGATCATCTACGCGCTGGCGGCCGGCGGCTCGGTGTCGGTGGGCGCGTTGATCGCCGCCGGCCTGTTGCCCGCTGCCGTGCTGATGGTGTGCATGCTGGTCGCCGCCTATGCGGTGGCAGTCTCGCGCGGTTATCCGGCCGGCGAGTTTCCGGGCTGGTCGGGTGTGTTGCGTGCCGCCGCTGCGGCAGCGCCGGGCCTGCTGATCGTCGTGATCATTCTTGCCGGCATTCTGTCGGGCGTCTTCACCGCCACCGAGGCGGCGGCGATCGCGGTGATCTACACGCTGGCGCTGACCTTCCTGATCTACCGCACGATGAACTGGCAGCACCTGATGCTGGCGGCCGCAAAGGCAGTCAAGACGACCGGCGTGGTGTTGCTGCTGATCGGCGTGTCGGCGATGTTCCAGTATCTGATGGGCCTGTACGAGGTGGCCGACTTCATGGGCAACCTGGTGTCAAGCGTGACGACCACGCCGTGGGCCGTGTTCCTGTTGATCAACGTCATCCTGTTCGTTCTCGGCACCTTCATGGACATGGCGGCGACGATCCTGATCGCGACGCCGATCTTCCTGCCGATTGCGATGAAGTACGGCATGGACCCGGTGCAGTTCGGCATGGTGATGCTGATCAACTGCGCGCTCGGGCTGAACACCCCACCCGTCGGCACCGTGCAGTTCGTCGGCTGCGCCATCGGCGGCATCTCGGTCGGTGCGGTGATGAAGACCATCTGGCCGTTCTACGGTGCGTTGGTGGCGGCCCTGTTGCTGGTCACTTACGTGCCCGCGTTCTCGCTGGCCCTGCCGCGATTGTTCATGGGCTACACCGGTTGACGCGCCGCGGCCCGCAACCCCTACATATCCCTTCTGCGAGGTGAATCGAATGACCAAAGTGGCTTTGAGCGGCGCTGGCGGCATCGTCGGCAGCATCCTGCGCAAGGGTCTGCGCGAGCGCGGCGTCGACCTGCGCGCTGCCGGCGGCTCGCGCCCGTTGGTGCCGCTTTACGACGGCGAGGACGTGATGCACGGCGACCTGCGCGAGCCGGCCGTGGTCGACCGGCTGCTGGCGGGCGTAGACGTGCTGATCCACATGGCCGGCACCAGCGTCGAGAAGCCACTGCCCGAGATCATCGAGAACAACCTGCGCGCGCTGTACGAGGTCTACGAGGGCGCCCGCCGCCACAAGGTGCGGCGCGTCGTCTTTGCGAGTTCGAACCATGCCTTCGGCATGCACCCGGTGGACGCACAGCTGAGGCTCGATGCGGCCTTTCGCCCGGACGGCTTCTACGGCCTTTCCAAGGTGTGGGGCGAGGCCATGGCACGCATGTACTGGGACAAGCATGGCATCGAGGGCATCTCGCTGCGCATCGGCACGACCATGGGAAAGCCACCCGAGAACCAGCGACAGCTCAGCACCTGGATGGGCAGCGATGACCTGCTGCACCTGGTGCAGCGCTGCATCGATGCGCCCGAGGTGGGCTATTGCGCGGTTTGGGGCGTCTCGGCCAACAGCCGCGCCTACTACGACCTGTCCGAGGGCAATGCGATCGGCTACCAGCCCACGCAGAACGCCGAAGCCTGGGCGGCCGAGATCGAGGCGAAGCCCAACCCGCTGGACCTGGTCGCCCGCCAGTTCCAGGGCGGCGCCTTCGTGACCATGGACTACACGCCGCCCGAACGCCGCGGGCGCTAGCCCCGATCCCCTGCCGAGCAATCCGATCGCCGGACACCCTGTCCGGGCGGCGGGCCTCGCCATGCCTCGACGACCACGACCAACCTCCACAGGAGTTCACGATGACACTGCCCAGCGACAAACCCTCAGCGCGCCGCCGCTTCCTGGTTCGAGCCCTCGGTGCCGGTAGCAGCCTGGCGCTTCCGCCGCTGCTCAGCGGCTGCGGCGGCGGCGGCGAAGGCGACACGGAGGGCATCGTTGCCGCCGCCCAACCCACGGTGCAGGCGTTGCACGAACGGCACCGCATGCCGGACCTCGACCCGGAGGCCGTGGCCTGGAACCGCACGGTGCCGCGGATCCTGTCGCGCATACGCGCGCCGCACTTCCCGCGCCGACGCTTCCTGATCACCGACTTCGGCGCCGTGGCCGGCGACCGCGTCGACGATGCCGTGGTGCTCGGCAACACGCGGGCCATTGCCGCGGCGATCGCAGCCTGCCATGCCGCCGGCGGTGGCCGCGTCGTGGTGCCCAGCGGAACCTTCATGACCGGCGCGATCCGCTTGCGCAGCCGGGTGAACCTGCACCTGCCCGAGATCGACTCGGTGCTGCTGTTCGACACCGACCCGCGCAAGTACCCCAACGTGCTGACGCGCTGGGAGGGCAACGACCTCTACAACCACTCGCCGCTGGTCTACGCCTACCGCGAGCGCGATATCGCCATCACCGGCAAGGGCACGCTGGACGGCCAGGCCGGCATCGACCAGTTCGATCCGAACAACAAGCAGGGCAACCCGTCAGCGTGGTGGTGGTGGAAGGGCGGCAGCCAGGGCAATCCGAAGTTCGGCTGCGCCAAGGGCACCAGCACCTTCCCGTCCAGCCTCGGCGCCGCCTGTCTGCCGCACCAGGCGGCCGACAGCCTGCTGCTCAAGAGCCAGGGCGCGGTGCCAGGCCATGTGCCGGTGTCGCAGCGCGTCTATGGCATCGACGCCAGCGGCACGCAGCACTACCTGCGTCCGCCGCTGGTCGGACCCTATGGCTGCGAGAACGTGCTGATCGAAGGCGTCACGCTGAAGCGCTCGCCATTCTGGGTGGTGCATCCGCTGTTCTGCAGGAACGTGACGGTGCGCGCGGTGGACATCGTCAGCCTGGGCACCAACAGTGACGGCTGCAACCCCGAGGCCTGCGTCGACGTGTTGATCGAAGACTGCAGCTTCGACACCGGCGACGACTGCATTGCCATCAAGGCCGGCCGCGGCACCGATGGCTTCGCGCCGCCGCCGGGAATGCCGGCCGACGCGATCGCACCGTGGGTGGTGTACCCCAACCATCCGGCGCAGTGCTCGACGAACGGCGACACCAGTGCCTGCGCCGCCGCCACCCGCAACATCGTGATCCGCAATTGCGTGATGGCCAGCGGACATGGCGGTGTGACGCTGGGCAGCGAGATGTCGGGTGGCATCGAGAACGTCTTTGCCGAGAACATCCAGATGAACAGCAGCGAACTGGACATCGCGCTGCGCTTCAAGACCAACACACGCCGCGGTGGCGTGATGCGCCACTTCTATGCACGCAACGTCCTGGTGCCCAACGGCGTCTCGACCAACAACGCGGCCATAACGATCGACTACTTCTACCGCGCCGACAGCTCCGACGACCCGGCCGAATCCGGACCCTACAGGCCGGTCACCGACCAGATTTACGTCAGCCATCTGACGGTGGGGCGCGGCACCAAGGCAGGCACCAAGGCCTTCAACATCCGCGGCTTTGCCACCGCGTCGCCGGCACCGTTGACGCTGCCGGCGAACTACGTGCCCAACACGCCGCGCGCAGGGGTGGTGGGCAGTGTCGGTCTCAACGACCCGATCGGCATCGTGCGCGTGCGCGACTCGGTCTTCGATGTCAGCACCACGCCCGACGTCGTCCAGAACGTCGACCTGCGTCTCGACAACGTGACCATCAACCGGACCTAGGAGTCGAGCATGAGACCGAACCGCCTGCGAACGCTGTGGCAGGAAGGCAATGCGGCCGTCAACGGCTGGCTGGCCATCCCGAACAGCTTCTCCGCCGAGACGATGGCCCACCAGGGCTGGGATTCGCTGACCATCGACCTGCAGCACGGTGTCGTCGACTACCAGGCCCTGGTGACGATGCTGCAGGCCATCTCTACCACACCCACCGTGCCCGTGGTGAGGGTGCCCTGGCTCGAGCCGGGCATCCTGATGAAGGCGCTGGATGCCGGCGCCTACGGCGTGATCTGCCCGATGGTGAACACCCGCGCGGACGCGCAGAAGCTGGTCGCCTGGACGCATTACGCGCCACGTGGCACACGCAGCTTCGGGCCGGTGCGCGCGCTGCTGTATGGCGGGGCCGACTACCCGCAGCAGGCCAACGACACGATCGTCACCTTCGCCATGATCGAGACGGCTGCCGCACTCGACAACCTCGACGCGATCCTCTCGGTCGAAGGGCTGGACGCGATCTACATCGGCCCGTCGGACCTGTCGCTGGCGCTCGGCTGCACGCCCACCTTCGACGACCTCGACCCGAAGGCTGCCGAGGCGGTGGACCACATCCTGGCCCGTGCCCAAGCCCACGGCGTGGTCGCCGGTATCCACAACGGCAGCCCGCAGGCGGCGCTCGCCCGCATCGCCAAGGGCTTCCGTTTCGTCACCGTCAGCTCCGACGCGCGGCTGATGGCCGCTGGCGCGCAGCAGGTGGTCGCAGCGATGCGTGCCGCTCCGGCGCAGGCCGGCTCCAACACCTACTGAAGGACCACGCACATGAAGATCGGATTCATCGGACTGGGCATCATGGGCGCGCCGATGGCGCTGCACCTAGTCGACGCCGGCCACCAGCTTTTCGTCCACACGCGGGGCGCCGTCCCCGACAGCGTGGCCGCGTCGTCTGCCACCGCCTGCGGCAGTGCCGCAGAGGTCGCCCGCCATGCCGAGGTCGTGTTCATGATGGTGCCCGACACGCCCGATGTCGAGGCCGTGCTGTTCGGCGAGAACGGCGTCGCGTCCGCCCTGCAGACCGGCGGTGGCGCACGCAAGGTCGTCGTCGACATGAGCTCGATCTCGCCGATGGCCACCAAGGCTTTCGCGGCGAAGATCAACGCACTCGGCGCCGACTACATCGATGCGCCAGTCTCGGGCGGCGAGGTCGGAGCCAAGTCCGCGTCGCTCACCATCATGTGCGGCGGTGATGCCGCGGTGTTCGACAGGGTGCGTCCGTTGCTCGAAAAGATGGGCAGGAACATCACCCTGGTCGGTGGCAACGGCGACGGTCAGACCACCAAGGTGGCCAATCAGATCATCGTCGCGCTGACCATCGCCGCCGTCGGAGAGGCCTTGCTGTTTGCCAGCAAGGCCGGCGCCGACCCGTCCAGGGTGCGCCAGGCGCTGATGGGCGGCTTTGCCGCTAGCCGCATCCTCGAAGTGCATGGCGAGCGGATGATCAAGCGCACCTTCGCGCCCGGGTTCCGCATCCGCCTGCACCAGAAGGATCTGAACCTGGCACTGCAGGGTGCGCGCGAGCTGGCGGTGTCGCTGCCGCAGACGGCGGGCGCTGCCCAGCTGATGCAGGCCTGCGCGGCCAATGGCATGGCCGACCTGGACCATTCGGCCCTGGTCAGGGCCCTCGAGCTGATGGCCGGGCACGAGGTGGATCGAGGCTGAGCCGAGCAGGCCGTCTCGGCACCACTGCGTCCTGCGCACTCCCAACCAAGACACGCTCCATGAACGAGATCGATCGCCGGCCGCTGCTGCGCGCCATGTTCGACGCCGCGATCGCGGCGGCGCAGCCCGCGCGGTGTCTGCCGCCGCACCTGCCGGCGCCGCCGAAGGGACGAACCATCGTCATCGGTGCAGGCAAAGCATCGGCCGAGATGGCGCGAGTGTTCGAAGACCACTGGGCCGGCCCCTTGGCGGGCCTTGTCGTGACGCAGTACGGCCACGAGCGGCCGTGTCGGCGGATCGAGATCGTGCAGGCCGCACACCCTGTTCCCGACGAAGCGGGCCTGCTCGCGACCCGGCGCATCAGGCAACTGGTCTGCGGGCTCAGCGAAGACGACCTCGTTATCGCGCTGATCTCCGGGGGCGGTTCTTCGCTGCTGGTGGCGCCGGCCGAGGGGCTGACCCTGGCCGACAAACGGGCCATCAATGCCGCGCTGCTGGTCAGCGGCGCCAGCATCTCGGAAATGAACTGTGTGCGGCGGCACCTTTCGTCCATCAAGGGCGGCAGGCTGGGCGCCGCCTGTCATCCGGCCAGGCTGGTCACGCTGCTCATCTCCGACGTTCCGGCCGATGGCCCCATCGACATCGCGTCCGGACCGACCGTGCCCGACCCGACCACCTGCAGCGACGCGCTGGCAATCATCGACCGCTACGGCATCGGGCCTTCGCCGGCGGCAAGAACCCTGCTGACCAGCGGCGCGGGCGAGTCGGTCAAACCGGGCGACAGCCGCCTGCGCGGCGCGGACCTGCGCATCATCTCCGCGCCGCAGAGATCGCTCGAAGCGGCGGCTGAGATCGCCCGCGGGGCAGGCCTTGTGACGCACATCCTGGGGGATAGCCTGGAGGGCGAGTCGCGCGAGCTGGGCAAGTCGCTCGCCGGCATCGTGCGCCAGGTCGCTGCGCGCGGGCAGCCATTCGCCGCACCCTGCGTGCTGCTGTCGGGCGGCGAGACCACCGTGACCCTGAAGGGCAGTGGCCGAGGCGGTCGCAACGTCGAATTCCTGCTGTCTCTGGGCATCGCCCTGCGCGGACTCGGCGGCGTGCATGCGCTGGCCGGCGACACCGACGGTGTCGATGGTGCCGAGGCGATCGCTGGTGCGGTGCTCGCACCCGACACGCTAGCGCGCGCCTGGTCGCTCGGCATCGACCCCTGCGTCAGCCTGGACCGCAACGACGGCCATGGCTTCTTTCAGGCGCTGGGCGACTCGGTGGTCACCGGGCCCACGCTGACCAATGTGAACGACTTCCGCGCCATCGTCATCGATGCGGCGCCAAGGAAAGCCCCATGATGCAGAAGCGCCCCTCCAACGCCAAGATCGTCGCCACGCTGGGCCCGGCCAGCACCGACCGCGCAACCATCGAAGCCCTGGTGCGCGCCGGGGCAGATGTCTTCAGGCTGAACTTCAGCCACGGCACGCACGCCGACCACGAGCAGCGGCTGAACCTGATCCGGCGCATCGAGTCCGACCTGGGCCGGTCGATCGGCGTGCTGCTGGATCTGCAAGGACCGAAGCTGCGCGTCGGAACCTTCGCCGACGGATCGGTGAAGCTCGTCGAGGGCGCCGACTTCCGGCTCGATTTGCGGCGCGACCAGCCCGGCAATGCCAACCGGGTGGCCTTGCCGCATCCCGAGATCTTTGCCGCGCTCACGCGGGGCGCCGAGCTGCTGCTCGACGACGGCCGCCTGCGCCTGAAGGTGGTGTCCTGCGGGGCCGACTTTGCCGACACCCGGGTCGTCAACGGCGGCACGCTGTCCGACCGCAAGGGCGTGAACGTTCCCGATGTGGTGCTGCCACTGTCGGCGCTGACGTCCAAGGACCGGGCTGACCTCGACTTCGGGTTGGCGCTGGGCGTCGACTGGGTCGCGGTCTCGTTCGTGCAGCGCGCGCAGGACATCATCGACATCAAGCAGATCGTGCAGGACCGAGCTGGCATCGTCGCCAAGCTGGAGAAGCCTGCGGCGATGGCCTGTCTGGACGAGATCCTCGAGGTCACCGATGCGGTGATGGTGGCGCGCGGCGACCTCGGGGTCGAGCTTCCTGCCGAGCAGGTGCCGGCGATCCAAAAGCGCATCGTGCGCGAATGTCGCCGGCTCGGCAAACCCGTCATCGTCGCCACGCAGATGCTCGAGTCGATGGTGAGTGCGCCGGTGCCCACCCGCGCCGAGGCGTCGGACGTGGCCACGGCGATCTACGACGGCGCCGATGCGGTGATGCTGTCCGCCGAATCGGCATCGGGCCGCTATCCGGTGGAGGCGGTCACCATGATGGACCGCATCGTCGCGCAGACCGAAGCCGACCCGCATTACCGTGCGGCCATCGACGCCTCGCACACCGCTCCAGCGGCGAACATCGCAGACGCGGTCGGCTGGGCGGCGCGATCGGTGGCCGGGTTGCTCGAGGTAGCAGCCATGGTGGCCTATACGAGCTCCGGTTCGTCCGCACTGCGCATGGCGCGCGAGCGACCACGTGCGGCCATCCTCGGCATGACGCCTCGCCGCGAAACAGCCCGCCGACTGGCGCTGGTGTGGGGCGTGAACCCGGTGCTGTGCCGCGACGTGACGAGCATCGCCGAGATGACCGAGGAGGCTGTTGCCGCCGCAGTGAGGCTGGGCTTCGCCACCCCGGGCCAGACACTCGTCATCGCGGCCGGGATTCCTTTCGGCAGCCCAGGGTCGACCAACCTCCTGCACATCGCTCGGGTCGATTGACATGTTTTCACGCAACCCTGCAGCCCGCCCGGATGGATCTGCATCAGGTGGTCCGGATGTTGGCGACGCCACGACCCGGGATCGATGGCCGGACTTCAAGCCCAGCACGCGCTACCCCGACCCCGCGGTGAAGATCCTCGACCCCAGCTTTGCCAGATACCGGCTGTACAGCAGCTCGGTCGAGCGGCTGGGCGGCGGCATGCGATGGGCCGAAGGGCCGGTGTGCTTTCCCGCCGGCCGCTATGTCCTGGTCAGCGATGTGCCGAACAACCGCATCATGCGCTATGACGAGGTCACGGGTGCCTGGGGGGTGTTCCGGCAGCCGTCCAACTTCGCCAATGGCAACACACGCGACCGCCAGGGCCGGTTGCTCACTTGTGAGCACCTCACACGCAGTGTCACCCGCACCGAGTTCGACGGCAAGGTCACGGTGCTGGCCGATTGCTTCGACGGCAAGCGCCTGAATTCGCCGAACGACATCGTCTGCAAGACCGATGGGTCGGTCTGGTTCACCGATCCCAGCTTCGGCATCGACGGCGACTGGGAGGGCGACAGGGCCACAGCCGAACTGCCGCATTCGGTGTACCGATGGGCACCCGACGGCGCGCTGACCTTGGTCACTGCGGCGCTGGCCGGTCCCAACGGGCTGGCGTTTTCGCCCGACGAGAAGTGGCTCTACATCGTCGAGTCGCGTGCGGTACCGAGCCGAGTGGTCTGGCGCTACGACGTCGACGGGGCCAAGCTGTCGAACAAGACCCGGGTGGTCGACGCCAACGGCGCCGGTGCGCTCGACGGCATCTGCGTCGACATCGACGGCAATCTGTGGTGCGGCTGGGGCAGCGACGGTCGAAGCGGCGCGTGCTCGGCCGATCTCGACGGTGTGATGGTGTTCAACCCCGGCGGCATCCCGATCGGATTCATCGCACTGCCGGAGCGCTGCGCCAACCTGACTTTCGGTGGTGCCAAGAACAACCGCCTCTACATGGCGAGCAGCCGTTCCCTGTACGCGATGTATGTCAACACCAGGGGCGCGACATGACGCACCGGACCATGCACACACGCCACATCCGCGTCATGACCTGACACGGCTCGATCCCCGCAGGACCACCGGGTTGTCGTGGTCCGCATCCGTCTCTCCAAAGGAACCCCCATGAAGCACTCGAAGATCCTGCCGGCAGCGCTGCTGGCCCTGTGCGGTGCGGCACAGGCGCAGTCCAACGTCACGCTGTTCGGCCTGCTCGACCTGAACCTCAATCACTACTCGGCCGGCAGCAAGTCGGGTGGCAGCGGCCTCACCGCCCTGACGGATGGCACCGCCAACGGCGCCAACGGCTCGCGTTGGGGTGTGCGCACCACTGAAGACCTGGGCGGCGGCATGCGTGCCGGCGCGTGGCTGGAAAGCGGCGTGCTGGTCGACACCGGCGCCTTCGGGCAGGGCGGCCGCGCCTTCGGGCGCCAGGCCTTTGTGTCGCTGAGCGCCACCGCTCTGGGCGAACTGCGCATTGGTCGCCAGTACGTGCTGAGCGACACCGTCGTTGGCCAAGGCAATCCCTACGGCAACGCGATGGCCTACAACCCGACCACTTCGGTCACCAACGCCGGCAAGAACCTGCCGTTGTTTCTGAACGCATCGCGTGTCGACAACATCATCCAGCTCCAGACCTCGGCGCTGGGGCCAGTGACGCTGGCCGCGCAATACGGCTTCGGCGAGAACACCACCGACAACTTCACCGGCCTGCGCGGTGTGTACGCCAGCGGCCCGTTGTACCTGGGCGCCACCTACGAATGGAACAAGTCGCGCAGCACGGGCAGCGCCATCAACAAGTCGCTGTCGGCCTCGGCCAACTACGACTTTGGCGCTTTCAAGCTAATGGCCGGCATGCAGCACAACAGCGACCTGGCGCTGGGCAGCAGCAACGGCGCGGCCTCGGGCGTGTCGAACCTGGTGGTCACCGGCAGCCGCACCTTCACGGCCGACACCATCGACGGCGCCACCATTGGCGTCGAGGTGCCGGTGGGCGGCCTGGCCCGCCTGGCCGCCAACTACACGCGCCTGCGCTACCAAGGCGCGGCCGGTGCCTCGGACAACCTGGGCAAGCTGGCCATCGGTGGCTGGTACTACCTGTCGAAGAGCACCATGCTCTATGCCAGCGGCTACTTCGCCACCGGCGGGCTGAAGGACTACATCGCCCAGAAGTCGATGTATCAGGCAGGCGTGCGCACCTCGTTCTGAAGAGTGGCGGGCCGGTGCAGGCTGCCGTTGCGGTGAAGGGCAAGCCGTCCTTCGAATGCTGGCGGTCTCTCGCGGCCGCTCAATCCTTACGCGAGGCCGGCACGCGCGAACCCTTCAACGGCAGCGCTGGCATGCTCAGCGACGGCAGCTTGCGGCGCGAGGCCAGCACCTGCTCGATGTCGTCCTGCGCGCCGTCGATCAGCAGCAGGCTGGCGCGCTCGGCTTTTTTGGGGTCGCGGGCGATCACAGCATCGAGCACCGCGCGGTGCAGCGGCAGCGAACTGGCCGGGCCGTCGGGGCGCGAGGTCGAGATCTCGAAGCTGGTGCGCAGCAGCGCGCCCAGCGCCTTGCTCATCTGCACCACCATGCGGTTGTGGCAGGCGCGCAGCAGGCCCTGGTGGAAGCGCAGGTCGTGGGCCACGTAGTCGCCGCCTTGCTCGATGGCGTGCTTCATGCCGGCGTAGGCGGTCTCGATGTCGGCGAGGTCGGCGGCGGTGGCGCGCTCGGCGGCCAGGCGCACCCCGGCCGGTTCGATCACTCGGCGCAGTTCCTGCAAGTCGCGCAGGAACTCGCGCGTCAGCCCGGCCCTCGATTGCCACGCCACCACGTCGGGGTCGAACCAGTTCCAGTCGTCCGAGGGCAGCACGCGGGTGCCCAGTTTCGGGCCGGTGATCAGCAGGCCCTTGGCCACCAGCGATTTGACGGCCTCGCGCACCACCGTGCGGCTGATGCCGTATTCCTCGCACAGCATCGGCTCGGGCGGCAGCGAGGCCCCTGGAAGATAGCGCCCAGAAACGATGGCCTCGCCCAGCTGGTCGAGGGTGTTGCCGAGCATGTTCTTCACGGCCATGGTGATGGCCCTAGGCGCGGACGAACAGCGTGACGAGCGGATCGGGCCCGACCTGGCGGCTCCAATGGCCATGCACCGCCGGATCGAACGTGGCGCCCGCGGGCAGCGTGTCGGCCGAATAGAAGTGCTCGCCCGGCGAGAACACCCGTGAACTGCCGTCCTGCAGGCTGATTTCCATCTGGCCGCCCAGGATGAACACCCATTGCGGATCGCCCGTGCAATGGAACTCGCTGCGAAAGCCCGGTGGGCTGCGGCGCAACTGCATGCCGCCGCTGGGCATCAGCGGCGACAGCCGCGCCGCCGGCTTGCCCTCGGTCAGCGCGATGGCCTGCTCGCGGAAGCGCGCGCGGCCGTCGGTGTCGGTGAAGAGGATGACCTGGGTGAAGCTGTCGGTGGCGTTCATGGCGTGGGGGTCTGCAGGTGCCTGAGGGCCTCGGCGGTGATCTGGCCGGGCGGGGTGCGGATGTCGAAGGCGATGGCGTCCTCGTCGGGGCCGGGCGGCTCGAGGGTCTCGAGCTGGCTGGGCAGCAAGGACGCCGGCATGTAGTGTCCTCGACGGCGGGCCAGGCGCCGCGCCAGCACCGCGGGGTCGCCGTGCAGGTGCACGAAGCGCACGTCGGCGGCGCCGTCGCGCAGGATGTCGCGGTAGCGGCGGCGCAGGGCCGAGCAGGCGATCACCAGGCCGCGGTCGGCCTGCCGGGCGTCGCGCAGGCGGTCGGCCAGGGCCTCGAGCCAGCCCTGGCGGTCGGCGTCGGTGAGTGCGATGCCGGCGGCCATGCGCTGCACGTTGGCCGGCGGGTGCAGCGCGTCGCCTTCGACGAACGGGATGCGCAGCGCCCGGGCCAGGCGCTTGCCCAGCGTGCTCTTGCCGCAGCCACTGACACCCATCACGACCACGCGCAAGGACATGGGGGGTGCGGCCCTAGGCCAGTCGCAGCCCGCTGGCGCCGTCGAACACGTGCGCCTTGGCCGCGTCGATGGCCAGGTGCACCGCCTGCCCGGGTTTCACGTCGGTGCGGCCGTGCATCACCAGCGTGAGCTGGGCGGCGCCCACCTGCAGCAGCAGCTCGGTCTCGGCACCGGTGGGCTCCACCACCACCACCGTGGCGGCGATGCCGGCGGCGGCCAGCGACAGGTCACCGGGCCGGATGCCGTAGTGCACCGACAGCCCGTCCTTGGCGGTGGACAACGGGTTCACCGGCCAGGCCGCGCCCTCGGCCTCCACGTGCACGCCGCCGTCGGCGCCGCGCCGCAGCGTGCCGGGCAGCACGTTCATCGCCGGCGAACCGATGAACTGCGCCACGAAGAGGTTGCCGGGGTGGTCGAACAGTTCGAGCGGCGTGCCGATCTGCTCGATGATGCCTTCGTGCATCACCACGATGCGATCGGCCATGGTCATCGCCTCGATCTGGTCGTGCGTGACGTAGACGGTGGTCGTCTTCAGGCGCTGGTGCAGCGCCTTGATCTCGGCGCGCATCGCCACGCGCAGCTTGGCGTCCAGGTTGGACAGCGGCTCGTCGAACAGGAACACCTTGGGGTCGCGCACGATGGCCCGGCCCATCGCGACGCGCTGGCGCTGGCCGCCCGACAACTCCTTCGGGAAGCGGTCGAGCAGCGGGCCCAGGTTGAGGATGCGCGCGGCGTTGTCCACCCGCTGGGCGGTGAGCGTGGCGTCGGCCTTGCGCAGCCGCAGGCTGAAGGCCATGTTCTCGCGCACCGTCATGTGAGGGTAGAGCGCGTAGCTCTGGAACACCATCGCGATGTCGCGATCCTTCGATTCGAGATCGTTGACGACCTTGCCATCGATCAGGATCTCGCCGCCGGTGATGTCCTCCAGGCCGGCCAGCATGCGCAGCAGCGTGCTCTTGCCGCAGCCCGACGGCCCGACCAGCACGACGAACTCGCCGTCCTGGATGTCGAAGCCGATGCCGTGGATGACCTTGACCTTGCCACCATAGGTCTTCTGGATGTTCTTGAACGATACGGATGCCATGGCTAGGCCTGGTGAGCGAGAGGGTCGGGCGCGGGGGTCGTGGTGTCGGTCATGATTTCACTGCGCCGGCGGTGAGGCCGGACACCATGTAGCGCTTGAAGGCGTAGTAGATGGCCGCGGGCGGCATCGCGTAGATCAGGCCGGTGGTCATCAGCAGTTCCCAGGGCGAATCGTCGGCCGACAGGAAGTTGCCCAGCGCCACCGCCAGCGTCACGCTGCGGTCGTTGGACAGCAGCAGGAAGGCGTACAGGTACTCGTTCCAGGCCAGCAGCAGCGAGTAGGTGCCCACGGCCACCAGCGACGGCACCATCAGCGGCAGGTACACCAGCCGGAACAACTGCAGCGGCGTGGCGCCGTCCATGCGCGCCGCCTCGTCCAGTTCCCAGGGCAGCTTGTCGCTGGCCTGCTTGAGCACCCAGATGCAGTAGGGCGACGCGATGGTCACCATCGCCAGGATCAGCGACCACTGGTTGTTGAGCAGGCCGTAGTTGCCCATGGTCTTGTACATGGGCACGGCCAGGAAGGCCGCCGGGATGAAGTAGGTGAACAGGGCCAGGTTCATCACCGTGCGGCCGCCGCGCACCTTCAGCCGGCTGATGGCGAAGGCCGCCGAGGTGGCGATGAACAGCGTGATCGCGGCCACCGCCACCGCGATGACCACCGAGTTCCACATCTGCAGCCAGAAGTGGTCGAGGTAGAAGTGCTTCTGCCGGAACACGATGTCGAAGTTCTGCAGCGTCGGGTTCTTCGGCCACAGCCGGCCCGAGGTGGCCGAATCGCGCTCGGAGATGGCGAACAGAAACAGGTGGTAGACCGGGATGACGGTCCACAGGAACACCGGGATGCCGATCAGCAGCAGCTTGGCTTCGGTGGTGACGGCTTTCCACTTCATGACGGCCTCCGCAGTGCCGTCCCAAGGAGGCCAGCCCCCTCGGGGGGCAGCGAACGCATGCGAGCGTGGGGGCTCATTTCGACAGCCTCTTCATCATGAAGTAGACGAGGGGCAGCACCAGCGGCAGCGCGACGACGATCGAGGCCATTGCCAGGTCGACCTGATCGAGCCGAAGATAACGGATGCCCAGCGTGGCCAGCACGTGCGTCAGGTCGGCCGGGCCGCCGCCGGTGAGCAGATAGACCGAGTTGAAATCGCCCAGCGTCCAGATCATCGACAGGATGGTGGACGTGAGGTAGAGCGTGCGCATGCTCGGCCAGGTGATGAAGCGGAACTTCTGCCAGCTGGTGGCGCCGTCCACCGATGCGGCCTCGTACTGCTCGCCCGGGATGGCCAGGCGCCCGGCGATGAGGATGAGCGTCCAGAACGGCAGCGACTTCCAGATGTGCATCAGCATCGAGAAGCTCAGCGCCAGCGTCGGGTCGTTCAGCCAGTTGGGGCCGTCGAGTCCGGTGAGCCGGAAGATCAGGCTGTTGATGACGCCCCACTCGGGGTTCAGCATGAAGCGCACCGACAGGATGGTCGGGATCGACGGCACCGCCCACGGCAGGATGAACAACACCGACAGCGCCTTGATCCACCAGCGCTCGCGGATGAAGAAGCCCGACAGCACCAGCGCCACCGCCATCTTCAGGTTGATGGCCACCACCAGGAACACCACGGTGTTGACGGCGGTGCGGAAGAAGATGGGGTCGTCGAAGAGCTTGACGTAGCTCTCGGGGTGTCGCGCCAGCCACAGTCCGTAGCCCACCGGGTAGAGCACGAACACCAGGAACACCACGAGATACGGCAGCACCAGCGCCCGGCCCCAGAACTCGAACGAGCTGAGACGGCCCCCAGGCGGCGGCAAAGGCCCGCCGCCGCCCCCCGGGGGGGGCGAGGAAACTTCGGAGCGGCCGTGCGTTTCCTCGAGTGGCTTGCGGGCCTGCGGCGCAGGGGCTGCAACGGCGGTCATCGTGGCTCCGGCAGGGCGCTGCCCGGCCGACGGCCGGGCCGGGGCGGGCAGCGGGCGGGGCGGTGCGGACCGCCCCGGCGGGTCAGTTGGCGGTGACGGTCTTGATGCGGGCGATCATCTCGTCCACGGCCTTGTCCACCGGCACCTTCTCGTTGAGCACGCGGTTCATGGCCTTGGCCCACACGTTCTCGTTGTTCAGCACGGTGAACTTGTAGTTCTTGGTGAACTCGAACGGCTGCGTGCCGGCCATGAACTGGTTGTAGACGGCCAGGCGGTGCGGGTCACCCTTCCAGAAGGGGCTCTGTTGCGCGGCCTTCTGCACCGGGAACCAGCGGCCGAGCGATCCCTCCACATACGGCGTCAGGTTCGCTTCTTCGAGCAGGAAGGCCAGGAACTTCTTGGCCCCGACCTTGTTCTTGGCGTCCTTGAAGATGACACCGGTCTTCACCGCGGCGCGGTAGGTCATCTTGCTGCCGTCGGGTTTGTTGGGAAAGCCGGCGGTGGCGATGAGCTCGGTGTAGTTCTTCTTGCCCAGGGCCCGCTGCGCATCGGTCAGCGTCGCGTTGTTCATGTCGTCCAGGTGCTTGGCGGCGATCGAGATCGTCGCGTTGTGCGTCATCACCGTGGTCTTGTTGTGGAACGCGACATTGTTGTCCGGGTCCTTCCAACTGGTGGACGACGGCGGCGTGCAACCCTTGGCGTAGACGGCCGTGTAGTCGGTGACGGCGTTGATCAGGTTCTGCCGCACGGTGGGGTCGTCCACCAGCACCTTGCCCGAGTCGTTGACCAGCGTGACGTTGTAGGCGTCCATGAAGGTCAGGAACGAGAAGAACGAGTCGGTGGAATCCACGCCCATGGGCATGCCGATGCCGAAGCCGCGCTGGCCGGTCTTCTGGCGGTAGCCGGTCTGCACCTTCGAGCACCAGAAGTCCCAGTAGCCCTTCCAGTCTTTCGGGATGTCGCTGTCCTTGAAGCCTGCGTCGGCCAGCATGTCCTTCCAGTACTGGATGTGCATGGTCTGCTGCTTCAGCGGGAAGGCGTAGTAGGCCCGCGTCTGGTTGGTGTTGTTCAGCAGGAAGGTGGTCGACAGCGCGCGCGGCTCGAACTTGGCGCGAAGCGGGTCGATGACGCTGGAGATGTCCTCGAGCTTGCCGTCGTAGGCCCACTTGGCCGTCACCTGGAAGTCGTAGCTGTCGGCATAGGCCACGTCGGGCGGGCTGCCCGAGTCGAGCGCGGCCACCGTCTTCGGGATCATGTCCTGGATGGGGTACTGCGACAGCTCGACCTTGATGCCCTTGTTCTTCTCCTCGAACTTCTTGATGGCCGCGAACAGCGCGTCGTCCTCGGCCTTGTAGAAGCCCTTGACCCACCACACGGTGAGCTTTTCCTGGGCGAAGGCGGGCGATCCGGCCAGCAGGCCGGCACCGGCCAGCGCGCAGGCGATCCATGAGGTCTTCAGTTGCATCGAGTGTCTCCGTTGGGATGGTGCGGTGCGTGGGTCGCCCGTGGTGTTATCGTATGATGATTGAACTTCGCCGGGCTCCGTGCTTTCCCGACCCTGCCGCGGCCGCGGGATCAGCGGCACTCGGGCACGGGCGTCGGCAAGGGCGTGCCGGCGAACTTGGCCTGCAGGTTGGCGAAGGCCAGGTCGGCCATGGCCTGGCGCGTCTGGCCGGTGGCGCTGCCGATGTGCGGCACCAGCACCACCTGGGGCAGGGCGCGCAGGCGCTCGGGCACGTTGGGCTCGTCCTCGAACACGTCCAGGCCGGCGCCGCCGATCACGCCGCGCTCCAGGGCATCGATCAGCGCGGCCTCGTCGACCACCGAGCCGCGCGCCACGTTCACCAGGATGCCCTTCTGCGGTGAACTGCGGCCCAGCGCGGCCAGCACTTTGGCGTCGATCATCCTGCGCGTACCGGCGCCGCCCGGTGTGATGACGACGAGGAAATCGCTCTCGGCCGCCAGCGATTCGGCGTCGGCGAGAAAGCGGTAGGGCAGGGCGGGCCTGGCGTTGCGCGCGGTGTAGGCCACCGACATGCCGAAGGCCAGCGCGCGGTGGGCGATGGCCTGCCCGATGCGGCCCATGCCGACCAGCCCCAGCCGGGCGCCGGACATCTTGCGCGCCAGCGGCATCGGGCCCTGCGACCACTGGCCGGCGCGCACGTAGCGGTCGGCCGCGGGCAACTGCCGCGCGGCGCACAGCATCAGCCCGATGGCCAGGTCGGCGACGTCGTCGTTCAGCACGTCGGGCGTGTGGGTGACGACCACGCCGCGGGCCTTGGCCGCGGCCACGTCGATGCCGTCGTAGCCCACGCCCATCACTGAGATGATCTCTAGCGCGGGCAACTGCTCGATCAGCGCCGCGCTGACCTTGGATTCGCCGCTGGCCGCGATGGCGCGGATGCGCGGGGCCAG
This sequence comes from Ideonella sp. A 288, assembly GCF_002198735.1. GTDB lineage: Bacteria > Pseudomonadota > Gammaproteobacteria > Burkholderiales > Burkholderiaceae_C > Pseudaquabacterium. Next base: position 62,737 of record NZ_MWLO01000158.1, on the reverse strand, counting down.
GGCGGTCAGCGCGGCCGGGTTGCTCTCATGCAGGCGGTCGTGCACGCGATAGGCCGCCTGCAACTGCGGCGTGAACAGCGGGGACAGCTTGGACACGGCCAGGATGTCGATGTCGGGCACGGGATTCTCCTAGGATGGCAGGCCGCCCCGGCGGCCAATCGTCATACCATAATAGGTCTGACCTCGACCCCAGCCTACCCGGGAAAGCCATCACCCCATGAGCGACACGCCCCGCAAGAAGCCCCAGGACCTGCGCAGCCAGCAGTGGTTCGGCCGACAGGACCGCGACGGATTCGCCTACCGCAGCTGGGTCAAGGGCAAGGGCGTGCCGCACGACCAGTTCGACGGCCGGCCCGTCATCGGCATCTGCAACACCTTCAGCGAGCTCACGCCCTGCAACAGCCACTTCCGCACGCTGGCCGAGCAGGTAAAGATCGGCGTCTACGAGGCCGGCGGCTTTCCGCTCGAGTTCCCGGTGATGTCGCTCGGCGAGACCCTGCTGCGGCCCACCGCCATGCTGTACCGCAACCTCGCCAGCATGGACGTGGAAGAAAGCATCCGTGGCAACCCCATCGACGGCGTGGTGTTGCTGATGGGCTGCGACAAGACCACGCCCTCGTTGCTGATGGGAGCATCGAGCGTGGGCCTGCCGACCATCGGCGTGTCGGGCGGGCCCATGCTCAACGGCAAGTGGCGCGGCCAGGAACTGGGCTCGGGCACGGGCCTGTGGAGCATGAGCGAGCAGGTGCGCGCCGGCACGCTGAAGCTGGCCGACTTCTTCGAGGCCGAAAGCTGCATGCACCGCAGCCACGGCCACTGCATGACCATGGGCACCGCCAGCACCATGGCCAGCATGGTCGAGGCGCTGGGCATCGGCCTGCCCGGCAACGCCGCCTACCCGGCGGTCGACGGCCGGCGCAACGTGCTGGCGCGCAACGCCGGCCGCCGCATCGTCGAGATGGTGCACACCGACCAGACCATCTCCAAGGTGCTCACCCGCGAGGCCTTCGAGAACGCGATCAAGACCCTGGCCGCCATCGGCGGCAGCACCAACGCGGTGATCCACCTGATCGCCATCGCCGGCCGGCTGGGCGTGCCGCTGTCCATCGACGACTTCGACCGCCTGGCCAGCGAACTGCCCTGCCTGGTGAACCTGCAGCCCAGCGGCCAGTACCTGATGGAAGACTTCTGCTATGCCGGCGGCCTGCCCGCGGTGATGAAGGAGATCGCGCCGCACCTGCACACCGGCATCGTCACCGCCAACGGCCGCACCGTGGGCGAGAACATCGCCGACGCTCAGAACTTCAACGCCGACGTGATCAAGAGCCTGGACGCGCCGTTCAAGGCCAAGGCCGGCATCGCCGTGCTGCGCGGCAACCTGGCGCCACGCGGCGCGGTCATCAAGCCCAGCGCGGCCACGCCGGCCCTGCTGGTGCACACCGGCCGTGCGGTGGTGTTCAAGGATTCCGATGACTTCCACCACCGCATCGACGACGAGTCGCTCGACATCGACGAGACCTGCGTGATGGTGCTGAAGAACTGCGGCCCCAAGGGCTACCCCGGCATGGCCGAGGTGGGCAACATGCCGCTGCCGCCCAAGGTGCTGAAGAAGGGCATCACCGACATGGTCCGCATCAGCGACGCGCGCATGAGCGGCACCGCCTACGGCACCGTGGTGTTGCACACCGCGCCCGAGGCCGCGGCCGGCGGCCCGCTGGCGCTGGTGCAGGACGGCGACCTGATCACGCTCGACGTGCCGGCGCGAAAGCTGCACCTGCACGTGGACGATGCCGAGCTGGCGCGCCGCCGCGCCGCCTGGCAGGCGCCGCCACCGGCGATGCAGAGCGGCTACTGGAAGCTCTACATCGACCACGTGCTGCAGGCCGACGAAGGCGCCGACCTCGACTTCCTGCGCGGCCAGCGCGGGGCGGCGGTGCCCAAGGACAATCACTGACCCGTCTCAAAGGACACCCCTCGACATGACCTCCAAGATTGCCCTCGTCACCGGCGCCGGCTCCGGCATCGGCCGCGCCTGCGCGCTCGGCCTGCTGCAGGACGGCTGGTCCGTCGCCCTCGTCGGCCGCCGCCTCGAGGCGCTGCAGGAAACCGCCGCGCTGGCCGGCGACGCCGCCGCGCGCACGCTGCCGCTGCCGTGCGACGTCGGCCGCGACGAGCAGGTGGCCGCTGCCTTCGACACCGTCAAGGCCACCTTCGGCCGCCTCGACCTGCTGTTCAACAACGCCGGCGGCGGCCTGCAGGCCAAGACGCCCGACCTCGTCACGCCCGAGGAGTGGCGCCGCATCGTCGATGCCAACCTCAACGGCAGCTTCTACTGCCTGTCCAACGCCTTCCGGCTGATGAAGGCGCAGTCGCCGATGGGCGGCCGCATCATCAACAACGGCAGCATCTCGGCCTACACGCCGCGGCCGGGGTCGATCGCCTACACCGCCACCAAGCACGCGGTGAGCGGCCTCACCAAGACGGCGGCGCTGGACGGCCGGCCCTTCGACATCGCCGTCGGCCAGATCGACATCGGCAACGCCGCCAGCGAGATGACGGCGCGCATGGTCGACGGCGTGCTGCAGGCCGACGGCAGCACCAAACCCGAACCGCGCATGGACCTGTCGGCGGTGGTCGACACCTTCATGACGATGGCGCGGCTGCCGCTGTCGGCCAACATCCTGTTCACCACGGTGATGGCCACCAAGATGCCTTACGCGGGACGGGGTTGACCATGGCGACGATCGGATTCGTCGGCGCCAGTGGCCTGATGGGCCATGGCATGGCCCGCCACCTGCTGGCCAAGGGCCACACGCTGCAACTCACCGTACATGCCAACACCGAGCGCGTGGCCGATCTGCTGGCCGCCGGCGCCACGCGTGTCGACGATGCCGCCGCACTGGCGTCATGCGAGATCGTCTTCATCTGCGTCACCGGCTCTCCGCAGGTCGAAGCGGTGGTGGCCGGGCCGCACGGCCTGCTGTCGGCGGCGCGCGAGGGCCTGGTCATCGTCGACTGCTCCACCAGCGAGCCCGATTCCACCGCCCGCCTGCGCGAGCGCTGCGCCTCGGGCGGCATCACGCTGGTGGATGCGCCGCTGTCGCGCACGCCGGTCGAGGCCGAGGCCGGCAAGCTCAACGTGATGGTCGGCGCCGAGCCCGAGGTCTTCGCGCGGCTCGAGCCGGTGCTGCGCTGCTTCGCTGAGAACGTGTTCCACATCGGCGGGCCGGGGGCCGGGCACACCATCAAGCTGCTCAACAACTTCATCGCGCAGGCCATCTGCACGTCCACCGCCGAGGCCTTCGCGGTGGGCCAGCGCGCGGGCATCGACCTGCAGCGGCTGGTGGAGCTGATCTCCGCCGGGCCGGTGAACTCGGGTCTGTTCCAGGCCATGGCCAAGACGCTGCACGGCGACCTGGCGGGCCTGAAGTTCGAGCTCGACAACGCCCGCAAGGACGTGCGCTACTACACCCACCTGGCCGAAGGCCTGAACGTGCCCAGCGTGATGGGCGAGGCGGTGCACCAGTCGCTGGCCATCGCCAGCGCACTGGGCCACGGCAAGAAGCTGGTGCCCTCGCTGGTGGAGGCGCAGGAACAGTTGAGCGGCGCGCGTCTGGTGCCACGTTGACCTACGGGCGGCCCATGAAGATCACCGCCGCCCGCGTCATCGTCTGCAGCCCCGGCCGCAACTTCGTCACCCTGAAGATCGAGACCGACCAGGGCCTCACCGGCCTGGGCGACGCCACGCTCAACGGCCGCGAGCTGGCGGTGGCCAGCTACCTGACGGACCATGTGCTGCCCTGCCTGATCGGCCGCGATGCGCACCGCATCGAGGACACCTGGCAGTACCTCTATCGCGGCGCCTACTGGCGGCGCGGGCCGGTGACGATGAGCGCCATCGCCGCGGTCGACACTGCGCTGTGGGACCTGAAGGCCAAGGCCGCCGGCCTGCCGCTGTACCAGCTGCTGGGAGGCGCCAGCCGCGACCGCGTGATGGTGTACTGCCACGCCAACGGCCGCGACATCGAGCACACGGTGGACGAAGTGCGGCGCCACCAGGCCCTGGGCTACCAGGCCATCCGCGTGCAGAGCGGCGTGCCGGGCCTGGACAAGGTCTACGGCGTGGCCCAGCCCGGCGCGCGCTACGAGCCGGCCGATGCGGCGCTGCCCAGCGAACACGACTGGTCTACCGAGAAGTACCTGCGCCACGTGCCCGCGTTGTTCGACGCGGTGCGCAGCGCCGTCGGCGATGAGCCGCACCTGCTGCACGACGTGCACCACCGCCTGTCGCCCATCGAGGCGGCACGACTGGGCAAGTCGCTGGAACCCTACCACCTGTTCTGGATGGAAGATGCCACGCCGGCAGAGAACCCCGACGCCTTCCGCCTGATCCGCCAGCACACCACCACGCCGCTGGCGGTGGGCGAGGTGTTCAACTCGATCTGGGACTGCAAGCCGCTGATCGAGCAGCAACTCGTCGACTACATCCGCGCCACGGTGGTCCACGCCGGCGGCATCACCCACCTGCGGCGCATCGCCGACCTGGCATCGCTGTACCAGGTGCGCACCGGCTGCCACGGCGCCACCGACCTGTCGCCGGTGTGCATGGGTGCGGCGCTGCACTTCGACCTGTGGGTGCCCAACTTCGGCCTCCAGGAGCACATGCCGCACAGCGAGGAAACCGACGCGGTGTTCCCGCATGCCTACACCTATGCCGACGGCTTCATGCACCCCGGCGAGGCACCCGGCCACGGCGTCGACATCGACGAGGCGCTGGCGGCCAGGTACCCCTACCAGCGCGCCTACCTGCCGGTGAACCGGCTGCAGCGCGATGGCGCGATGTGGGACTGGTGAGGTGGGCCGGTGCGGCGCCGCTGTGGCCCACCCTCAGGCCATGAACGGCCGATGAGCCGCCAATGAACCGCCGATGAGCCGACTCGACCCTGCCGCGCTGGCCGCATTGCCCGCCGACGTGCAGCGGCCCGCGTACGACCGCGATGCGCTCGCCCCCGGCATCGTGCACCTGGGCCTGGGCGCCTTCGCGCGCGCCCACCTGGCGGTGGCCACCGAGGCGGCGCGGCATGCCGACGGCGATATGCGCTGGGGCCTGGTGGGCGTGTCGATGCGCGAGGCGGCGGTGCGCGACGCACTGGCGCCGCAGCAGGGCCTGTACACCGTGGCCACGCGCGATGCCGACGACGCCGGCCGCCCGCGCCAGCGCCTGCGGGTGATCGGTGGCGTGCGCGAGGTGCTGGTCGCGCCTGAGGACCCAACCGCGGTGCTGCGGGCCATCGCGCGGCCGGCCACCCGCCTCGTCAGCCTCACCATCACCGAGAAGGGCTATGCGCACGACCCGGCGACGGGGGCGCTGCGCCTCGACCACCCGGCGATCGCGCACGACCTGGCCCATGCCGAGGCGCCGCGCAGCGCCATCGGCTTCGTCGTGCACGGCCTGGCGCTGCGGCGCGCACAGGGGCAGGGCCCGATCACGCTGCTGTCGCTGGACAACCTGCCGGCCAACGGCCGCACGCTGCAGGGCCTGGTGCAGGACTTCGCCGGGCGCGTCGATGCCGGCCTGGCGCGCTGGATTGAGCAAGGCTGCACCTTCCCCAGCAGCATGGTCGACCGCATCGTGCCGCGCACCACCGAGGCCGACCGCGCCGCGGTGGCCGCCGCGCTGGGCTGCGACGACGCCTGGCCGGTGGTGGCCGAGCCCTTCTTCGATTGGGCGGTGGAAGACCGCTTCGCTGCCGGGCGACCCGCCTGGGAACTGGGTGGGGCGCGCGCCGTCGAGCGGGCCGAGCCCTGGGAGCACCTGAAGCTGCGCATGGTCAACGGCAGCCATTCGGCCATCGCCTACCTGGGCCTGCTGGCCGGTTGGCGCACGGTGGACGAGGCCATCGGCCAGGCGCCGCTGCGCCGCTTCGTCGACGACCTGTTGCGGCACGAGGTGGCGCCCACGCTGCCACCGCTGCCGGGGCTCGACCTCGCGGCCTACCGCGCGTCGCTGCTGGCGCGCTTTGCCAACCCGGCGTTGGCCCACCGCACGCAGCAGATCGCGATGGACGGGTCGCAGAAACTGCCGCAGCGCCTGCTGGGCACGGTGCGCGACCGCATCGCCGCGGGGCAGCCGATCGACCGCCTGGCGCTGGCCCTCGCGGCCTGGCTGCAGCACCTGAGCGGGTGTGACGACGCCGGCCGTGAGTTCACGGTCGACGACCCGTTGGCCGCGGCGCTGGCCGATCTGGTGGCGAAGGCCGACGCGCAAGCCACGGCCCATGCCCGTGCCGACGCGCTGACGCGCTTCGCGCCGGTGTTCGGCGACCTGGCCGGCCACCCGGCGCTGGTGGCCGCGCTGGCGCCGGCGCTCGAATCCCTGCGCGGCCGCGGCGCGCGGGCCACGCTGGAGGCGATGACATGACCGGTCTCGATGTGGTCACCCTGGGCGAGGCGATGGCCTTGTTCGTCGCCTGCGAGAGCGGTCCGTTGGAGACCGTGCAGCGCTTCGACAAGCGCACCGCCGGCGCCGAGACCAACGTGGCCGTCGGCCTGGCGCGGCTGGGCTTGCGGGTGGGCTGGGCCAGCCGCCTGGGCGACGACTCGATGGGCCGCTTCCTGCTGCACGAGTTCTCGCGTGAGGGCATCGACTGCTCGCACGTGGCCGTGGTGCCGGGTGCGCGCACCGGCTTCATGTTCAAGGGCCGCGTCGACGACGGCAGCGACCCGCCGATCGAGTACCACCGCCGCGGCTCGGCGGCCAGCGCGATGACGCCGGACGACCTCGACGGGCCCTGGCTGGCCTCGGCACGGCATGGCCACCTCACCGGTGTGTTCCCGGCGCTGACCGCCGGCACGCTGGCCGCCACGCAGGCCGCCATCGCGCGGCTGCGCGAGGCCGGCCGCACGCTCAGCTTCGACCCCAACCTGCGGCCGGCGCTGTGGCCGTCGGCGCAGGCCATGCGCGAGAGGATCAACGACCTGGCCGCGCGCTGCGACTGGGTGCTGCCCGGCCTGGACGAAGGACGGCAACTCACCGGCGAGGCCACGCCCGAGGGCATCGCCGCCTTCTACCGGGCGCAAGGCGCGAGCCTGGTGGTCGTCAAGATGGGGGCCGAAGGCGCTTACTTCAACGGTCAGCAGGGTTGTGGCCATGTGGCCGCCTGGCCGGTCGAACGTGTGGTCGACACGGTGGGTGCGGGCGACGGCTTCGCGGTGGGCCTGATCAGTGCGCTGCTCGACGGACGCCCGGTGGCCGAGGCCGTGCGGCGCGCCACCTGGATCGGCGCCCGCGCGGTGCAGGTGCGGGGCGACACCGAAGGCCTGCCGACGCGGGCCGAGTTGATGGCTGCCCAGCTCTGAAGCCCCGTGGCGGGCGCCGCAGCAGAGGGTTTTCCTGTGCTGTGCCGGCCCGGTGGCACCGCTACCATCGGCGCAAATTGGCCTGACCACCTGACCGCCCGCCCATGCCCCTCCAGGCCGTCGAACCCCGCCGCCTGTACCGCCAGATCGCCGACCAGTTGCGCGCGCTGATCCACCGTGGCGTGTACGAGGTGGGCACCCGCCTGCCGGCCGAGCGCGACCTGGCCACCCGGCTGGGCGTGTCGCGGCCGTCGGTGCGCGAGGCGCTGATCGCGCTCGAGGTCGAGGGCCTGGTCGAGGTACGGCCGGGCTCGGGCATCCATGTGGTCGCGCGCGAGCCGGCCGCGTCGGCGCAGCGGCTGGAGCCCAACGCCTTCGGCCCCTTCGAGATCATCCGCGCCCGCCAGGTGGTCGAGGGCGAACTGGCCGCACTGGCCGCCGACGTGGCCAGCCGGGCCCAGGTGGCCGGGCTGCGCGAGGCCATCGCGCTGATGGAAGACGACATCGCCGCCGGGGCCATGCCCACCCGTGGCGACAGGCTGTTCCACGTGCGCCTGGCCGAGGCCGCCGGCAACGGCCCCCTGGTGCGCACCGTGACCGAGCTGTACGACGAGCGCAACAACCCGCTGTTCGAGCAGATGGGCCACCACTTCGAGAGCGAGAAGAGCTGGCGCAAGGCGATCGCCGAGCACCGCAGCGTCGTCGCTGCGGTGGCCGCCCACAAGCCCGATGCCGCGCGGCGTGCGATGCACCTGCACCTCGAACGTTCGCAGGCGCGCTTTGCCGATGCGTGGCCGCCCGCGACGGCGCCTGCCCCGGTGGCCATGCCGTCCTGACCCCGCGCCGACCGAAGGAACCCCCATGTCACTGGCCTGCCTCATCCACGGTGCGCTCGACCTCCGGCTCGAGCAGGAAACCCCGCGCGCGCTGGGCGCGAACGACGTGCTGCTGCGCCTGGGGGCCGGCGGCATCTGCGGCTCCGACCTGCACTACTACAAGGAAGGCCGCGTCGGCGCCTTCGTCGTGCGCGAGCCGCTGGTGCCGGGGCACGAGGCCTCGGGCGTGGTGGTGGCCCTCGGCGATGCCGTCACCCGCGTCGCCATAGGGCAGAAGGTGGCCATCAACCCCTCGCACGCCTGTGGCCGCTGCAGCTACTGCCGCGAAGGCCGCGGCAACCTGTGCCGGCAGATGTTCTTCCTGGGCAGCGCCAGCGTGTTCCCGCATGCGCAGGGCATGTTCCGCGAGCGCTTCGTCATGGGCGAGGCGCAGCTCACGCCGATCACCGAGCCGGGCATCTCGCTGGGCGAGATCGCCTGCGCCGAGCCGCTGTCGATCGGCCTGCATGCCCTCCACCGTGCGGGGCCGGTGCTGGGCGAGACCGTGCTGGTCACCGGTGGCGGCACCATCGGCTGCATGAGCGTGATGGCCGCGCGGCTGGCCGGCGCGGCCCAGGTGATCGTCTGCGACATCAACGACCGCGCGCTCGAGATGGCCCGCACCGTGGGCGCCGACCGCACCATCCGCAGCGACCAGGCCAGTGCGGCCGAGCTGGCCGACCTGGCCGAGGTCTCGATCGAGGCCGCCGGCAGCCCCGCGGCGCTGGCCACCTGCCTGACTGCCACGCGGCGCGGCGGCCGCATCGTGCAGGTGGGCACGCTGCCGGCCGAGGTGGCCTTTCCGGCCAACAGCGTGATGGCGCGCGAGCTCGACTACCGCGGTGCCTTCCGCGCCCACCTCGAGTTCGACTGGGCGGTTCAGGCCATCCGCAGCCGCCGTGTCGACGTGCGGCCGCTGATCAGCGCGCAGCTGCCGCTGGCCGATTCGAAGCAGGCCTTCGAGCTGGCGCTCGACCGCACGCGCAGCACCAAGGTGCAACTCGTCGCCGACTGATCCCCGTTCCCTCGCCGTCCCACACCAACACCACGACAGGAGACACCCGATGACCCGTCCGACCTTCAAGTCCCTGCTGCCCGGCCTCGGCCTGGCCTTCGCCGCCGCGATGTCCACGCTGGTGGCCCTGCCCGCACTGGCGCAGACCAAGCTCAAGTGGGCGCATGTCTACGAGACCAGCGAGCCGTACCACACGCAATCGGTGTGGGCTGCCGAGGAAATCAAGAAGCGCACCAACGGCAAGTTCGACATCCAGGTCTTCCCCGCCTCGTCGCTGGGCAAGGAGACCGACATCAACCAGGGCATGACGCTGGGCACGGTCGACATGATCATCAGCGGGCCGTCGTTCGCGGCGCGCAGCTACCCGCGGCTGGGCATCGCCTACTACCCCTTCATCTTCCGCGACGCCGACCACCAGCTGGCCTACAGCAAGAGCGAGGTCTTCAAGGAGATGGTCGACGGCTACCGCGCCAAGACCGGCATCCAGATCCTGGCCTACACCTACTACGGCGCGCGCCACACCACGGCGCAGAAGGCCTTCACCGACTGCGCCGGCATGAAGGGCCTGAAGATCCGCGTGCCCGATGTGCCGGCGTACCGCGCCACACCCGAGTCCTGCGGTGCCAACCCCACGCCCATCGCGTTTGCCGAGGTCTACCTGGCGCTGCAGAACGGCACCGTGGATGCACAGGAGAACCCGCTCACCACCATCGAGGCGAAGAAGTTCTACGAGGTGCAGAAGCACATCATGCTCACCGGCCACATCGTCGACGGCCTCACCACCCAGGTGGCGCCGCACGTGTGGACCAAGCTCACCGACGCCGAGAAGAAGATCTTCGGCGAGGTGGCTCAGGAGGCCGCGGCCCGCGCCTCGGCGCAGATCAAGAAGCGCGAGGCCGAACTGGTGGAAGAGTTCAAGAAGAAGGGCCTGGGCGTGCACACGGTCAACCGCCAGAGCTTCGTCGACGCGGTGCTGAAGGCCAAGACCGTCGAGTCGCTGGGCTACGACCGGAAGGACTACGACCGCATCACGGCCATCAAATGACCCCCCCGGAGTGGCCTGCGGCCACCTCCCCCCCAGGGGGGGCGGACGCCAGCGGCCCGGCAGAGCCGGTTCCGCGGCGTCTGCTTGGGTGGCTGCAGCGGCCACACTGCCTGACACTCGGAAACGGACACCATGGATCTGGATGCACTGCCCAAGGTGATGGGCGATGACGGGCAGTTCCACGCCGTCGACGAGGCGGTGGACCTGTCCGGCACCACGCCCGAGGCCTGGGCGGCGCTGCTGCTGTTCTGGCTGCTGGGCGCCACGGTGTTCTACCAGTTCTTCACGCGTTATGCGCTGAACAACTCGGCCTCGTGGACGGAAGAGATCGCCCGCTACCTGCTCATCGGCACGGTGTTCGTGGGCATGGCCATCGGCGTGGCCAAGAACAACCACATCCAGGTCGACCTGCTGTACCGCTACCTGCCGCCCGCGGTGGCGCGCGCGCTGGCCACTGCCGTGGACGTGGCCCGCATCGGCTTCTTCGGCGCGATGACCGTGCTGACGGTGCAGATGATGCAGAAGATGGGCAACTACCAGATGACCATCGTCGACCTGCCGATGAACATCGTCTACGGCGTGTGCCTGCTCGGCTTCGCGGCGGCGGCGCTGCGCTCGGTGTGGGTGTTGCGCATCCACCTGCGGCGCGGCTACAGCGTGCTCGAGCGGCCCGAAACCACGATGGACGACCGTTGAGCGCCCGACGATGCTGAAGCTCCTGTTCCTGTTCCTGATGGCCAGCGGCATCCCCGTGGCCATCGCGATGGCCGGCTCGTCGCTGGTCTACATCCTGGTCAGCGGCGACATGCCGGGCTTCGCGGTGGTGCACCGCATGATCGGCGGCATCGACAGCTTCCCGCTGCTGGCCGTGCCCTTCTTCATCCTGGCCGGCAACCTGATGAACAACGCCGGCATCACCAACCGCATCTACAACTTCGCCTTGTCGCTGGTGGGCTGGCTCAAGGGCGGTCTGGGCCACGTCAACGTGGTCGGCTCGGTCATCTTCGCCGGCATGAGCGGCACCGCCATCGCCGACGCCGCGGGCCTGGGCACCATCGAGATCAAGGCCATGAAGGACCATGGCTACGACACCGAGTTCGCGGTCGGCGTCACCGCCGCGTCGGCCACGCTGGGGCCCATCATCCCGCCGTCGCTGCCCTTCGTCATCTACGCCATGATGGCCAACGTGTCGGTGGGCTCGCTGTTCCTTGCCGGCATCCTGCCCGGCGTGCTGATGGCCTTCCTGATGATGCTGACGGTGGCGTACTTCGCCCACAAGAACAACTGGGGCGGCGACATCAAGTTCGAGTGGGCGCGCGTGTCGAAGGCCCTGATCGAGACGGCCGTGGTCATCGCCTGGCCGCTGGCGGTGTATGGCGCCATCGAGAAGGCGGGCCTGCACCCGCAGCTCACGGTGGTGGTGGCCATTGCCGTGCTGTTCGCGGCCGACCGCCTGTTCAACTTCCAGGCCGTGCTGCCGATCATGACGCCGGTGCTGCTGATCGGCGGCATGACCACGGGCCTGTTCACCCCCACCGAGGGCGCCATCGCCGCCTGCGTGTGGGCCATGGTGCTGGGCCTGGCCTGGTACCGCACGCTCAGCTGGAAGATGTTCGTCAAGGTCTGCCTCGACACGGTCGAGACCACGGCCACGGTGATGTTCATCGTGGCCGCCGCGTCGATCTTCGGCTGGATGCTCACCGCCACCGGCGTCACCAGCGACATCGCCGCCTGGGTGCTGGGCTTCACGAAGGAGCCCTGGGTCTTCCTGGCGCTGGCCAACCTGCTGATGCTCTTCGTTGGCTGCTTCCTCGAGCCCACCGCGGCCATCACCATCCTCGTGCCCATCCTGCTGCCGATCGCGCGGCAGCTGGGCATCGACCCGGTGCACTTCGGCCTGGTGATGGTGCTCAACCTGATGATCGGCCTGCTGCACCCGCCGATGGGCATGGTGCTGTTCGTGCTGGCGCGGGTGGCCAAGCTGAGCCTCGAGCGCACGACCATGGCCATCCTGCCCTGGCTGGCGCCATTGCTGGTGAGCCTGATCGTGCTCACCTACGTGCCGGCCATCGGCCTGTGGCTGCCCCGCCAGGTGGGGCTCTGAGCATGACGACCATCACGCAAGTCGAACTGCTGCACGTGGACCTGCCGCCGCCCGTGCCGCGCAGCGACGCCATCCAGTCCTTCGTGACGCAGGAGACGCCGTTCGTGCGCATCACCTGCGACGACGGCTCGCAGGGCATCGGCTACAGCTACACCATCGGCACCGGCGGCTCGTCGGTGATGGCGCTGCTGCGCGACCACCTGGCGCCGCGCCTGATCGGCCGCGACCCGGCACTGATCGAGCAGTTGTGGCGCGAGCTGATGTTCCACACCCATGCCACCACGGTGGGCGCCATCACCAGCCTGGCGCTGGCCGCCATCGACACGGCCCTGTGGGATTGGCGCTGCCGCCGCGACGGCCAGCCGCTGTGGGTGGCCGCCGGTGGCGCCAAGCCGCGCATCCCGGTCTACACCACCGAGGGCGGCTGGCTGCACCTGCCCACCGACACGCTGGTGCGCGAGACCGTGGCCGCGCAGGCCGCCGGCTTCCTGGGTGCCAAGCTGAAGGTCGGCAAGCCGCACGTCAGCGAGGACGTGGCCCGCCTGAAGGCCGTGCGCCAGGCCGTGGGCGACGGCTTCGAGCTGATGGTCGACGCCAACCAGTGCTTCACGCTGTCCGAGGCCTTGCGGCGAGCGCCGCGCTACGCCGAACTGGGCATCGCCTGGTTCGAGGAGCCGCTGCCCGCCGACGACATCACCGGCCATGCCCGGCTGGCCGCGGCCAGCGAGGTGCCGATCGCGGTGGGCGAGTCGCTGTACTCCACCACCCAGTTCGCGGCCTACGTGCAGCAGGGCGCGGCGTCGATCCTGCAGGTGGACGTGGCGCGCATCGGCGGCATCACGCCGTGGCTGAAGGTGGCGCACCTGGCCGAGGCCTTCAACCTGGCGGTGTGCCCGCACTTCCTGATGGAGCTGCACGTGTCGCTGTGCGCGGCGGTGCCCAGTGCAGCCTGGGTGGAGCACATCCCGCAGCTCGATGCGGTGGCCGACAGCCGCCTGGCCATCGTCGACGGCCATGCCGTCGCCCCCGACACGCCCGGCCTGGGCATCCAGTGGCGCTGGGACGAGATCCAGCGCCGCGCCCGCGCCCGGCACACGCTCACCTGAAACACCCGCCCCAGTTCAAGGACTCTCACCCATGGCCCAACGACTCGCCGGCAAGACCGCCTTCCTCACCGCCGCCGGACAAGGCATCGGCCGCGCCGTGGCACTGGCCTTCGTGCGCGAAGGCGCCACCGTCATCGCCACCGACATCAACACCGGCCTGCTCGAGGCCCTGAAGGCCGAATGCGGCTGCACCGTGCAGCGGCTCGACGTCACCGACGCCGCCGCCGTGCAGGCCGCGGCGGCCGCCGCCGGCCCGGTGGACGTGCTGTTCAACGGCGCCGGCTTCGTGCATGCCGGCACGGTGCTCGATTGCACCGAGGACGAATGGACCTTCGCGTTCGACCTGAACGTGCGCTCGCAGTTCCGCACCGTCAAGGCCTTCCTGCCGGGCATGCTGGCCGAGCGGGCAGGGCGGCGCGGTGGCTCCATCATCAACATGGCCTCGGTGGCCGGCAGCATCAAGGGCGCGCCCAACCGCTTTGCCTACGGGGCCACCAAGGCCGCGGTGATCGGGCTGACCAAGTCGGTGGCGGCCGATTTCATCACCCAGGGCGTGCGCTGCAACGCCATCTGCCCGGGCACGGTGGAATCGCCCTCGCTGCGCGACCGCATCGCCGCGGGCGCCCAGGCCAGCGGCCAGAGCCTGGCGCAGGTGGAGGCCTCGTACATCGCGCGCCAGCCGATGGGTCGGCTGGGCAAGGCCGAGGAGATCGCCGCGCTGGCGGTCTACCTGGCCAGCGACGAATCGGGTTTCACCACCGGCACCACGCATGTCATCGACGGCGGCTGGTCCAACTGACCCCACAGGCTCGATCAGAACCTCACCACTTCCACCACAAGGACACCGACATGAAACTGATGCGCCATGGCCCCAAGGGGGCCGAGAAGCCTGCCTTGCTCGACGCCACCGGCCAGGTGCGCGACCTGTCCGCGTTGCTGCCCGACATCGGGCCGGCCACCTTGTCGCCGGCCGGGCTGGCCGCATTGCGCAGCGTGGACGTGTCCACCCTGCCCGTCGTGCCGCAGGGCACGCTGGCCGTTCCCTGGACGGGCATGGGCAAGTTCCTGTGCATCGGCCTCAACTATGCCGACCATGCGGCCGAGTCAAACCTGCCGATCCCGAAGGAGCCCATCCTCTTCATGAAGCCCACCAGCGCCGCGGTCGGCTGCCACCACGACGTGGTGCTGCCGCAGGGCTCGGTGAAGTCCGATTGGGAGGTCGAACTGGGGGTGGTCATCGGCCGCACCGCGCGCTATGTTCCGGAAAGCGATGCGCTCGCGCACGTGGCGGGTTACTGCGTCGTCAACGACGTGTCCGAGCGGGAATACCAGATCGAGCGCGGCGGCACCTGGGACAAGGGCAAGGGCTGCGACACCTTCGGCCCGGTGGGCCCGTGGCTCGTCACGGCCGACGAAGTGCCCGACCCGCAGGCCCTGGGCATGTGGCTGGAAGTGAACGGCCACCGTTACCAGAATGGCAGCACCCGCACGATGATCTTCTCGGTCGCCCAGTTGGTGAGCTATGTCAGCCGCTTCATGACGTTGTATCCGGGCGACCTAATTTCGACCGGAACCCCCCCAGGTGTGGGCATGGGCGTGAAACCTGCACCTGTTTTTCTGAAGCCCGGCGATAGAATGCGCCTAGGCATCGAAGGTCTGGGTGAGCAGTACCAGGCCGTGCACGCGTGGAGCCCGGCGTTGATCGACGGGTGAGCCGTACAGCGATGCCCCATAACATGCGTTGCCGGCGATGGCGATCGGCGACCGTCAAGGGAGTGTTCCCGAACAAGGTGGACCACCCATGCCTGCTCGTACTGCAATTCTTCCCACCGGCGCACGCATCCGTGTGCCCGAACACATCCAGCGCATCGACACGCGCAGCACCCACGGCTGGCAGCTTCGCTACGGCAAGCCCACGCTGTTCTTCTCCGACAGCAAGGCCAAGGGCGCCAGTCCGCGGGCATCGCTCAAGCTGGCGGTCGACGCCCTGCGCGAGCGCCTGTCCACGCTCGACGCGCCCACCGGCCTGCAGCGGTCGGCCAGTGCCAGCAAGCAGAACGACCTGCCTGCCGGCATCAGCGGCCCCATCCTGCGCCAGCGGCCAGGCCGTGCCGCGCCCGAGTGCCATTTCTCGGTCAACCTGCCGCGCTATGGCGACAAGCCGTTGCGGCGCAGCGTCTACATCGCCAACCAGAACACCTACTCGAAAGAGCGGTACCAGGAGGCGCTGGACACCGCCATGGCGCTGCGCCAGGAGGCCGAGAAGGCCTACCAGGAGGCTGCCACCGCGGCCAAGCGTCGCGCGGCCAGCAAGCTGTAAGCCGCCAACGGCCCCCGCCCGGGGGCCGGGCCTGGTGGTTCGTTTCGACGTCCCGCATCCCAGCCTTCCCGTGGGGGCGGCCGTGCGGGCGTGCCTCGTCGGGAGGGCTTTCATCGCAAGCCCACCATGGGCCCGGCGGGTCGCCCCGAGGGCGACCACCGCAGGGCGCCGCCCGGAGGTCACCCAATGAGCCAGAGCCCGGTCATCCGCATCCACTCCGCCGACAACGTGGTGATCGCCCGCCGCCAGTTGCTGGGCGGTACCGTCGTGGCCGACGAAGCCATCACCGTGGCCGGCCTGGTGCCGCCCGGGCACAAGGTGGCCACCCGGCCCATCGCCGCGGGCGAGGCCGTGCGCCGCTACGACCAGGTCATCGGCGTGGCCACCCAGGCCATCGCGCCGGGCCAGCACGTGCACACGCACAACCTGGCGTTCAGTGACTTTGCCCGGCAGCACGCGCCGGGTGCCGGCGCACAGCCCACGGTGCCGGCGGCCGAGCCGGCCACCTTCGACGGCATCGTCCGTGCCGACGGCCGCGTGGCCACGCGCAACTACATCGGCGTGCTCACCAGCGTCAACTGCTCGGCCACCGCGGCCCGGGCGATCGCCGACCATTTCCGCCGCGACGTGCGCCCCGAGTCATTGGCCAACTATCCCAACGTCGACGGCGTGGTGGCCCTGACCCACGGCATGGGCTGCGCCACCGCCAGTGACGGCGAAGAACTGCAGGTGCTGCGCCGCACGCTGGGCGGCTATGCGCGCCACCCCAATTTCGCCGCCGTGCTGGTGGTGGGCCTGGGCTGCGAGACCAACCAGATCCAGGGCCTGATCGCGCAGGAGGGGCTGCAGGAGGGCGCCCACCTGCAGGCCTTCAGCATCCAGGACACCGGCGGCACGGCCAAGACGGTGGCCCGTGGCATCGAGCTGATCCGCGGCATGCTGCCCGAGGCCAATCGCGTGGCGCGCCAGCCGGTGCCGGCCCGCCACCTCACCGTTGGGCTGCAGTGCGGCGGCAGCGACGGCTACTCGGGCATCAGCGCCAACCCGGCGCTGGGCGCCGCCGTCGACCGGCTGGTGCGCCACGGCGGCAGCGCCATCCTCAGCGAGACGCCCGAGATCTACGGCGGCGAGCACCTGCTCACCCGCCGCGCCGTGTCGCGCGAGGTGGCCGACCGGCTGCTGGCCCGCATCGCCTGGTGGGAGGCCTACACCGCCCGCAACGGCATGCAGATGGACAACAACCCCTCGGCCGGCAACAAGGCCGGCGGCCTGACCACGATCCTGGAAAAGAGCCTGGGCGCCATCGCCAAGAGCGGCACCACCAACCTGGTCGACGTGGTCGAGTTCGCGCAGCCCTGCACCGCGCGCGGCCTGATCTACATGGACACGCCGGGCTACGATCCCGTGTCGGCCACCGGGCAGGTGGCCGGCGGCGCCAACCTCATCTGCTTCACCACCGGCCGCGGCTCGGCCTATGGCTGCGCGCCGTCGCCGTCGCTGAAACTGTCCACCAACACCGCGCTGTGGCTGAAGCAGCAGGACGACATCGACATCGACTGCGGCACCATCGTCGACGGGGCCGAGAGCGTCGACGAGGTGGGCGAGCGCATCTTCCGCCTGATGCTCGAGACGGCCTCGGGCCGCATCACCAAGAGCGAGCAGCACGGCTACGGCCAGAACGAGTTCGTGCCGTGGCAGCTGGGCGCGGTGATGTAGCCCTTGCGGCGACGGGGAGCGCGGACATGCGCGGTGGGTGGCCTTCGGCGAATCGCGCGATGCGGCGAATCGTGTTGCCCGTCGCGCGAACCGCAGCCCTGGCCGCGGCACTGTGTGGCGGCTTGGCCGGCAACGCCACCGCGATGGAAGAGGTGCCCTTCATCACCACGCCCGACCACGTCACTGCCGCAATGCTGCAACTGGCCGGCGTGGGCGCCAGCGACTACGTCATCGACCTGGGTTCGGGCGACGGGCGCATCGTCATCACCGCGGCCCGGGTGCATGGCGCGCGTGGGTTGGGCGTGGAGATCGTGCCCGACCTGGTGGCCCAGAGCCGCGAACTGGCGCGCCGCGCCGGCGTGGCCGACCGGGCCGAGTTCCGCGAGCAGGACCTGTTCGCCACCGACCTGTCGCCGGCCAGCGTGGTGACGATGTACCTGCTGCCCGAGGTGAACCTGCAGCTGCGCCCGCGCCTGCTGGCGCTGAAGCCCGGCACGCGCATCGTCTCGCACGACTGGGACCTGGGCGACTGGCGGCCCGACCGCACCCTGGTGCTCGACGTGCCCGACAAGGTTGTGGGCCTGGACAAGCGCAGCCGCCTGCACCTGTGGACCGTGCCCGCCGCGGTGCAGGGCCGCTGGTGCGGCACCGGTGCGCAGCATGGCTGGCAGCTCGACCTGTCGCAGCAGTTCCAGCGGGTGCAGGGCCGCGTCGAGCCGGGCGGCCTGGCCATCGACGCCACGGTGAGCGGCCTCGACCTGGCCTCGGCCGACGGCCTGGCCCTGCGGCTGGTCGATGGTCCGGCACGCGCGCTGGCGGTGCGTCGGGCCGATGGGGCCTGGTCCATGTTGGCGGGTGCGCGGTTCGAGCCGGCTGCAGCCGCCGGGTGCCCGCGCTGAGCGGGCTGCGTCGAGCCACGGTCGCCGACTTGCCTCGATGCCTGTCCGTCACGCCATTCGAGAGGAGCCCACGACATGCTGACCCCCGAGACGATCCAGGCGATCCTGGCACCGATGTTTCCCGGCCTGATGGGCGTGCAGGTGCGCGAGGTCTCACCCGAGCGCGTGCTGGCCACGATGCAGGTGCGGCCCGACCTGTGCACCAGCGGCCAGGCGCTGCACGGTGGCGCGATGATGGCCTTCGCCGACACGCTGGGGGCGGTGGGCACGGTGATGAACCTGCCCGCCGGCAAGCGCACCGCGACCACCGACTCCAACACCCACTTCATCGCCGGCGTGCCGGTGGGCACCACCGTCACCGGCGAGTGCCTGGCGCTGCATCGGGGCCGCACGACCATGGTCTGGCAGACCTCGATCCGCGCCGAATCGGGCAAGCTGTGCGCGGTGGTGACGCAGACGCAGATCGTGCTGGACGCGTGAGCCGCTGGACACCCGGGACGGTGCCTGCCCGCCGGGCGCACGGCATCGATCCGCGCGGGGCCGTCAGGCCTCGATGAAGCCCCAGCGCAGCGCGATCAGCGTCAGCTCGCTCTGGTTGCCGGCGTTGAGCTTCTGCTTCACGTGGTACAGGTGCGTGCCCACGGTGCTGGGCGAGAGCTTCAGGTTGTCGGCGATCTGGGCCACGCTCATGCCGCGGGCCAGTTGCAGGAAGACCGAGAACTCGCGTTCGCTCAGCATGTCGGCCGGGCTGTCGTCGCCGTCGATCTGCGCGGTGGCCAGCGCCTGCGCCGTGCGCGCGTCCAGGTAGCGCTGGCCCTGGGCCACGGCGCGCACCGCAGCGATCAGCTCGTCGGGCGCGCTGCGCTTGGCCAGGTAGCCCAGCGCGCCGGCCTTCAGCACGCGCCGCGGGTGGGCCGTGTCCTCGTGGGCCGACAGGGCCAGCACCCGCACCTTGGGATCCTGCGCCACTAGGCGGCGCACCGCCTCGAGCCCGCCCATGCCGGGCATGGACAGGTCCATCACCACCACGTCGGGGGCAATGCGGGCGTAGTCCTGGCAGGCCTGCTCGCCGGTGTCGGCCTCGGCGGCCACGGCGATGTCGGCATTGCCCAACAGCATGCGAAAGCCCATGCGCACCAGCACATGGTCGTCCACCAGCATCACGCGGATCATGGGGCGGTCTCCAGTGCCGGCGCCGCCATGCGGGGCAGTGTGACGGCCAGCCGCACGCCGCGGCCCTGGTCCCCCGGGCCGATGTCCAGCGTGCCGTGCTGCGAGGCCACGCGCTCGGCCAGCCAGCGCAGGCCGTGGTGGCCGTGGGCGGGCAGGCCGCCGGGCGGCAGGCCCTGGCCGTCGTCGAGCAGTTCCAGCCGCACCGCGGCGGGCTCGGCCGCCACGCGCAGGCGCAGCAGCCGCGCCTGGCCGTGGCGCAGCGCGTTGGTGATGCCTTCCTGCGCCGCGCGGTACAGCGCCAGCGCGGCGTCGGGTTCCAGCGCCGCATCGTCCAGCGCCACCTGCATGTCCACCGCCACGCCGGGGTGGGCGCGGCGCGTGCGCTCGGCCAGATCGGCCAGCGCGTCGGGCAGGCCGAACTGGTCCAGCACCAGCGGCGCCAGCCGCGGGATCAGGCCGTGCATCGCGTCGTACAGGCGGGACGATTCCTGCGCGATCAGCCGCGCCGCGTCGGCCGACTCGGCATCGACGGCCTGCACGCGCTGTGCCACCGACAGCGCCATGCTGCGCATCGCGGTGACCGACTGGCCCAGCTCGTCGTGCAGCTCTCGGGCGATGGTGCGGCGCTCCTGCTCGATGCGCTGGCCCACCCAGTGCGCCAGCTCGCGCTGGTCGGTCAGCTGGCCTTCGGCGCGCACCGCACGCTTCTCGGTTTCGATGTGCTCGGCCAGCACCGCCACCATGCGGTTGAAGGCGGCGCCGATGGCCCCGGCCTCGCGGCCGGGCAGCGGCGGCAGCGTCACGTCGAAGCGGCCGGCCTGCAGTTGGCCCAGCGCATCGACGATGCGCCCGAACGGCCGCACCGTGCGCCCCACCAGCCAGAACACCAGTCCGTTGACCAGCACCAGCAGTACCGCCGCGATGCCGGCGAACCAGACGAAGGCATCCCAGGCATCGACGGCCGCACGCGACGCATCGGCGCGCACCTCCAGCCGGCCGTCGGGGAAGGCGAAGGACTGGGTGGAGGGCTCGGGCGAGATCAGCCGCTCGAACCAGGCGGGCGCGTTGCGGCCGGCCTTGTAGGGCGACTCGGGCGAGCGGTAGATCACCGTGCCGTCGGTGTCGGTGAGCACCAGGTCGTTCGAGCGCACGCGGCCCAGGCCTTCGAGGAAGGCCCGCATCGCCGGCACGCCCTGCGCGGCATACAGCCAGGCATTGCGCTTGAGCAGTTGCGTGGCCACGCGGTTGGCGGCCACCACCTCCTCCTTCACCGAATCGCGCATCGCGCCCAGTTGCACGGCCGTGAGACCGGCCACGAACAGCAGCGTGAGCATGCCGACGATGAGGTTGATCTTGGCGCGCAGGCTCATGGAAAGGCCCGGCGCTCGGCCCACCGGTCCAGGGCGTCGACCATCGCGGCGACCATGCCCGGGTGGGTGGGGTCGTGGCCCGCGTCGTCCACCCATTCCAGGCGGCTGCGGGGCATGCGCGCGTGCAGCCGTTCGGCGCCTTCGGGCGGGCAGATGCGGTCCTGGCGGCCCTGCACCAGATGCACCGGCAGGTCGGGCTTCAGCGTGCCGCAGCGGTCGACCAGCGAGGGCTGGTCCAGCCAGCAGGCCTGCCGCAGGTAATGGCTCTGCACGCGCAGGCGGTCCACCTGCGCGGCCAGCGCCGGGCCGTCCAGCCGGGCCTGGTCGGCGGGCCAGCCGGCCAGCGCGCGCTCCCAGCGCCACCAAGCCAGGGCCATGTGCTCGCGCAGCGTCGGATCGTCGCCGTGCAGGCCCGCGTGCAGCGCGTCCAGCAGCGACTGGCCCTCGGTCGGCGCCACCGAG
This sequence comes from Ideonella sp. A 288, assembly GCF_002198735.1. GTDB lineage: Bacteria > Pseudomonadota > Gammaproteobacteria > Burkholderiales > Burkholderiaceae_C > Pseudaquabacterium. Next base: position 41,293 of record NZ_MWLO01000158.1, on the reverse strand, counting down.
GCGGCGAAGTGCCGCCACGAGGCCTCGCGCCCCGGCGGCGGCTGGTCGAAGAAGCGCGCGATGTCCTCGGCGCGGCTCAGGAAGATGGCGCGCAGCAGCAGCCCGTCGACGGCCTCGGGGGCGTCGAGCGCATGGGCCAGCGCCAGCGTCGCGCCCCACGAGCCGCCCACCACCAGCCAGCGCGCGATGCCCAGGTGCGTGCGCAGCGCGCGCAGGTCGGCCAGCAGGTGCGCGGTGGTGTTGTGCGCCACCTGCCCGCGCGGCGTGCTCAGCCCCGAGCCGCGCTGGTCGGGCGCGATGACCCGGTAACGCGTGGGGTCGAACATGCGCCACAGCACGGGCGAGGAACCCGAGCCCGGCCCGCCGTGCAGCAGCAGTGCGGGGATGCCGTCGGCGCAGCCCCATTCGCGCACGTGCAGGCGATGGCCGTCGCCGGCGTCGAGGTCGTGCGTGCGGTACGGCGGCTGGTCGGGGTAGGGGATCGGTGTGGGCACGGCGCCGATGGTATCGAGCGCTGCCCCATCGGGCCGCCCGCCGCAAGCCCGGCCCTGGGGCGGGGCTGCAGTTTCATGAAAATCATGAGGCCCGATTCATGATCGGAGCCCTGGGCGGACCGGGGAGGGCGCGCGACCATGCGCCACGGGAACACACCGCATCCCCACGTGGCCAGCCGGCGACGTGCCACCGATCCCCCAGGAGACTTCACATGCAATGGACCACCCCCGCCGCCACCGACCTGCGTTTCGGCTTCGAGATCACGATGTACGTGGCGGCGCGCTGAGCCCAGCCTGTCGTTGACCGCAGGGCCCCTTGCCGGGGCCCTGCTCCTTTGTCGAAGGCAGCATCGCGATGCGCATCACCGTTCTCGGTTCGTCGGCCGGCGGCGGCTTCCCGCAGTGGAACTGCAACTGCCGCAACTGCGCCGGCCTGCGCGCCGGCACCCTGCGCGCCAAGGCCCGCACACAGTCCTCAATCTTCGTGCAGCCCAGCGACCACGCCGACGGCGTGCTGTTCAATGCCTCGCCCGACATCCTCGACCAGATCCGCAGCCGCCCCGCGCTGCAGCCGGGGCGCGCGATCCGCGACACCGCCATCGCCGGCGTGGTGCTGATGGACGGGCAGATCGACCATGCCACGGGCCTGTTCATGCTGCGCGAGCGCACCAGCCCGCTGCCGCTGTGGTGCACCGACCCGGTGGAAGAAGACCTGCGCCAGGGCAACCCGGTGCTTCGCGTGCTGGGCCACTACTGCGGCGTGGCGCGCCAGCGCATCGCGCTGGACGGGCCCGCCTTCGAGGTGCCCGGCGTGGCCGACCTGAAGTTCCGCGCCATGCCGCTGGCCAGCAAGGCCGCGCCGTACTCGCCGCACCGCGAGCAGAGCGTGCCCGGCGACAACATCGGCATGACCATCACCGACCGCCGCAGCGGCCGCAGCGCCTTCTACGCGCCGGGCCTGGGCTCCATCGACCCGGCGGTGTTCGACGCGATGGCCGGTGCCGACGCGGTGCTGGTCGACGGCACCTTCTGGACCGACGACGAGATGATCGCGCTGGGCCTGTCCACCAAGACCGCGCGCGACATCGGCCACCTGCCGCAGTCGGGCGCGGGCGGCATGGTCGAGTGGCTGGGCCGCCTGCCCGCGCGCACCCGCAAGCTGCTCATCCACATCAACAACACCAACCCCATCCTCGACGAGGACTCGCCCCAGCGCGCCGCCCTGGCCGCCGCCGGCATCGAGGTCTGCGAGGACGGGATGACGATCGACCTGTGAGGAGACACATTCGATGATGATGCGTGCCGACCTGCTGAAGGCCCAGGGCCGCGCCGTGCCCGGCGACAAGCCTTGGAGCCGGGACGAGTTCGAGGCCCAGCTGCGCGAGCGCGGCAAGGCCTACCACATCCACCACCCGTTCAACGTCATGCTGAACACGGGCAAGGCGACGCCGGAGCAGATCCGCGGCTGGGTGGCCAACCGCTTCTACTACCAGATCGCCATCCCGGTGAAGGACGCGGCCGTGCTGTCGAACTGCCCTGATCCCGCGGTGCGCCGCGGCTGGGTGCAGCGCATCCTGGACCACGATGGCTTCAAGCTCGGTGGCGTGGAGGATGCCGGCGGCATCGACGCGTGGCTGCGGCTGGCCGAGGCCACCGGCCTCACGCGCGAGGAGGTGCTCGACCTGCGCCACGTGGTGCCGGCGATGCGCTTCGCGGTCGACGCCTACGTGAACTTCGCGCGCCGCGCGCCCTGGCAGGAGGCGGTGTGCTCGTCGCTCACCGAGTTGTTCGCGCCCGAGATCCACAACCAGCGCCTGGCCACCTGGCCGGACCACTATCCGTGGATCGCGAGCGAGGGCCTCAGCTACTTCCGCAACCGCGTCAGCCAGGCGCGGCGCGACGTGGAGCAGGGGCTGGCGGTGACGCTGCAGCACTTCGACACCCGCGCGCTGCAAGAGCGCGCGCTGGAGGTGCTGCAGTTCAAGCTCGACATCCTGTGGGCGATGAACGACGCGATGGCCCAGCGCTACGGGGTGAGTTCATGACGGCACCCTTGAGCACCGACAGCGTGCCGCGCATCGGCCGCGGCTTCCGCCTGCAGTGGGAGGCCGCCCAGGACTGCCACGTGCTGCTGTACCCCGAAGGTATGGTGAAGTTGAACCAGAGCGCCGGCGAGATCCTGAAGCGCTGCGACGGCCAAAACGACGTGGCTGCCATCGTCACCGACCTCGAGGCCGCGTTCAACGCGCAGGGCCTGCAGAAGGACGTGCTGGGCTTTGTCGAAGTGGCGGCCAAGCAGCGCTGGCTGGAGTGGTCATGACGGCGCCATCGACCCGGCCTGGGCCGCCCCTGTGGCTGCTGGCCGAGCTGACGTATCGCTGCCCGCTGCACTGCGTGTTCTGCTACAACCCCACCGACTTTGCGAGCCATTCCCAGGAGCTGTCCACCGACGACTGGATCCGCGTGCTGCGCGAAGGCCGCGAGCTCGGCGCCGTGCAATGCGGGCTGTCGGGCGGCGAGCCGCTGCTGCGCGACGACCTGGAAGAGATCGTCGCCGAGGCCCGCCGCCTGGGCTACTACACCAACCTGCTGACCAGCGGCGTGGGCCTCACCGCCCAGCGCGCCGCTGCGCTGAAGGCCGCGGGGCTGGACCACGTGCAGCTGAGCTTCCAGGATTCCACCCGCGAGATGAACGACTTTCTCTCGCACACCAAGACCTTCGAGCTGAAGCACAAGGTGGCGGCCATCATCAAGGACAACGGCTGGCCGATGGTGATGAACGTGGTGATCCACCGCATGAACATCGACCACATCGACCGCATCATCGGCCTGGCCGCCGAGCTGGGCGCCGAGTACCTGGAACTGGCCAACACCCAGTACTACAGCTGGGCCCTGGTCAACCGCGAACACCTGCTGCCCACCACCGGGCAGTTGCAGCGCGCCGAGGCCGTCACCGACGAATGGCGCCGCAAGCTGGGCGACCGCATGCGCCTGTTCTTCGTCGCGCCCGACTACCACGAAGGCAAGGCCAAGAAGTGCGTCAACGGCTGGGGCAGCATGTTCCTCACCGTGGCGCCCGACGGCGCGGCGCTGCCCTGCCACACCGCGCGCATGCTGCCGGGCCTCACGTTCCCCAACGTGCGCGACATGGGCCTGCGCGAGATCTGGTTCGACTCCGACGGCTTCAACCGTTATCGCGGCACCGGCTGGATGAAGGAGCCCTGCATCAGCTGCGATCGCAAGGAAGAAGACCTGGGCGGTTGCCGCTGCCAGGCCTTCCTGCTGGCCGGCGACGCCACCGCGGCCGACCCGGTGTGCGCCAAGAGCCCGCAGCATGCGCTGGTGCGCGACGCGGTGGCGCTGGGCGAGTCGCCCGCGCGCGTGGTGGAGCACCCGCTGGTGTTCCGCGACCCGGCCAATTCGCGCAGGCTGTCGGCGAAGGGCGGCGTGGAAGCCTGATCCGATGCAGCGGCGGCGGCGCCTCCGGCCGCCGCGCTCAATCGGCGTACAGCCTCGCCAGTTGCCCGATCGCGGCCCGCAGGTGCCGCCGCAGTGCGGCGGGCTGCAGCACCTCGACTTCGGTGCCCAGGCCCAGGAACTGCCGCGTCGCGTGTGGCACCGATTCGATGGGCACGGTCACCCGAATCCAGCGCGGCATGTCGGGATCTGCCTGGGCGGTGCGCGCCACGGCCTCGGCCACCGCGCTGCTCAGCTCCTTCAGCAGCCTCAACCCCTGCGCACTGGCGCGCAGCGTGGCCGTGCCGCTGTAGATCTCGGCCTCGAAGCGGCGCGTCGAGGCCTGCCAGTGCCGCGCCAGGTTGAAGGCCTTGGGCGGCTTGAAGGTCTTGTCCAGCAGCGTCAGCCCCAGGATGCTGGACAGGCGGTAGGTGCGCGGTTCGCGCTCGGCCTCGGGCAGCGCCACCAGGTACCAGATGCCGGCCTTGAGCACCAGGCCCAGGGGCCGCACCACCGGCTGCGAGACGCGCTTCCAGCCGTCGTACGTCATCTGCAACTGGCGCTGCTGCCAGACCGCGCGTGCCACCGCCTGCAGGCGGGGCGGCGGGCTGGCGCTGCGGTACCAGTCCATGGCGTCGATGTGCAGCCGCGCATTCACCCGGGCGGCTTCGGCGCGCAGTGCTTCGGGCAGCGAGGCCAGCACCTTCAGCCGTGCCGACGACGACGCGCTGCCCAGGCCCAGTTCGGTGGCCGCGCCGGGCAGCCCGGCCAGGAACAGGGCCTGCGCCTCGGCCTCGGTCAGGCCGGTGAGCTGGGTGCTCCACCCGGCCCGCAGCTCGAAGCCGCCCTCGCGCCCGCGTTCGGCATACACCGGCACGCCCGCCGCCGACAGCTGGTCCATGTCGCGCAGGACGGTGCGCACCGACACGTCCAGCTCGGCTGCCAGCGCCGGCGCACTCAGTCGGCCACGCGACTGCAGCAGCAGCAGGATGGACAGCAGGCGGCTGGCACGCATCGATGGGGCCTCCGTTCATACATGACATCGTTTGGCATGGTTGGGTCAGTATGGTGCCGTCACCGTCACTGCACAAGCTGCCACCATGCGTGTCCTACCCTGGCCCCTCCGATGGGCCGCCCGCCTGCCGGGCACCCTCGCCGTGCTGGCGATCGCGTTCGCCAGCGTGGCCGCCCAAGCGGCCGAACCCGGCCCCTTGCCCAGCGACGCCGAAGGCTTCTACTTCCTGGCGGGCGAGTGGCAGGTGCAGCACCGCAGGCTCGAGGACCCCTGGGGCGAGCGAGAGGCGTGGCGCCAGTCGGAAGGCAGCGCCAGCTTCCGTACGCTGGTGGATGGCCTGGTCAGCGTGGAGGAACTGCGCGACGCCAAGGGGGCACCCTTCGGTGGTGCCGTGCGCACCTTCGACCGCGAGCGCCGCGTCTGGTCCGACAGTTGGGTGGGCGTGCGAGACGGCATCCTGCAGCCCGGCGTGATCGGCCGTTTCAACGGGCCGGTGGGCACCTTCATCACGCCGGACACCCACAAGGACAGGGTGATCCTGGCCAAGGGTGTCTGGCGCCGCGTTTCGGCCGACGAGTTCACCTGGGAACAGTTCTTCTCGCGCGACGATGGCGCCACCTGGCTGCTGACCTGGCACATGCGCTTCCAGCGAAAAGCCGGCAGGGTGACGCCGTGACGCCCCTCGACGGGCGCTGCGCCTGTGGCGCGCTGGCGTTTCGGCTGTCCCGGCCGCCGCTGTTCGTGCACGCCTGCCATTGCACGCGCTGCCAGCGCGAGACCGGCGGCGCCTTCGCGCACCACCTGATGATCGAGACCGCGCACCTGCACCTGCTGCAAGGCGAGCCGCACTTTGCGCGGGTGCCGACCGACAGCGGGCGCCGCCACTGGGTGGTCGGATGTGCCGGATGCCAGGCGGTGGTCTGGAACGCCCATGGCAGCCGCAACCCGTTGATCGTCTACCTGCGGGTGGGCACGCTGGACGCACCCGCCACTTGGCCGCCCAGGGCGCACATCTTCGTGAGGTCCAAGCCTGCGTGGATGCTGCTGGACCCGGCGGTGCCGCAGTTCAGCGGCGCCTACGATGCTCGGCGGGTCTGGCCGGCCGAGAGCGTCGCCCGCCATGACCTGGCCCAGGCAGCGCGTGCGGCCGGGCGCAGGGCACCGGCCTCGACCGCACCCGTGCCAGCCCCGCGAAAGCGATCGGCGCCGACACGCACCACGTGACGGCGCCGATGCCGCCGCGCGGCCCGGCCGTCAGGGATCGGTCACCGCGACGAACACGACAGGCTGGTCGGAGCCTGGCACGACCACGAAATCGCCGAGCGTGCCGAACGTGATCGGCGGCGGCGTGACGCACGACGAACCGATGAAGCGAAAGGTCTCCTTGAACCGCACCGTGGTCTGCTGCGGTGAGTACTGCACGTCGGTGATCTGCAGCGTGGTGCACGGCCTCGAGGCGCCGCGGCTGATGCCGACGACCATCTGGCCGGGGAAACTCGTCGGCGGCAGCGGCGGCACGAAGTAGCGCGACAGGGCGTCGAGTTCGGCCTGCGTGCGCACCACGACCTGCCCGGCAGGCATCGTCAGGGTGCCGTCGAGCGTGAAGCGGCCCTGCACGGCAGGCTCGGTGCCATCGCTGCCGCCGCAGGCCGCGATGGCGAGCAGCAGGGGTGCGAGACACATCGACAAGGACAGGCGATTCGACATCAGCGACCTCCGTTGCGGCTGACCAGGATGGTGCCGCCGGTACCGGCCACCCACGCCATGTCGGCATCCAGCGCGAACACCGCACCCAGGTTGGCCGCACTGCCGCTGTCCTGCAGGGTCCATGATTCACCGCCGTCGGTGCTCGACAGCACCACGCCGTTGTCGCCCACGGCCCAGCCATGCTGCGCGCTGATGAAGCGCACGGCCCTGAGCTGTGTGGTCGGCAGCGCGGGCACGCGCGAGGCCTGCCATGTCAAGCCGCCGTCCCGGGTGGTCAGGATGCGCTGGCCGTCGACGAGCCCGCCGCGGTTGGCGTCCACGAAGGCGAATCGCGACGCGGTCGACGGGGCGTCGCCCGGCGTGGTCGAGCGCGTCCAGGTGGCGCCGGCGTCGGCGCTGCGCCACAGGCCGGTCGAGTCGCGCGCAATGGCGAACAGCACCCCTCCGGGGGCCAGTCCGAGGCTCAGGCATTGCGTGCCGAAGCGGGTGGGCACCACGGTCCAGCTGCGGCCACCGTCGGTGCTGTGGTGCAGTTGTCCGACGCAGGCCAGCGGATCGTCGCGTCCGCCACCGTTGCGCTCGGCGCGTTGGCTGGTCGCCCACAACTCACCGGTGCCGGCCAGCAGCACTTGCGACAGGTTCTCCGGCGGCGAGGCCAGCGGGGCCCACTCGGCGGCGGCGCCGCTGCCAGTGCCGGCGCCACGGCAGTGGCGGAGCACACCCGCAGGTCCGTCGCCGACCTGCACCAGGCCGTCCGCATCGCATCGGGCGCTGTCCATCGTGCGCGACGTCCAGGTGCGGCCCCCGTCAACGGTGTCGAGCAGCGCGTCGCCGGCGGAGACCGCGATGCCGCGCTGCAGGTCGAAGAAGTGCAGGCCGATCAGGTCGACCAGGCCCGCCGTGAACGGGCGCCCGCCCGGGATCAGCGTGGCTGTGGCGCCGCCGTCGCGCGAATGGAAGGTCTGGCCGTTCGAGGCGAGCACCAGGCCGCCCGCACCGTCGACCGACGGTGCCGCCCGCAGGCCGTCGACCCGCAGGATGCGCCAATGCGCACCGCCGTCGCCGCTGTAGACGATGTCTGGGCCGACGAAGCCGGCGATCGACTCGCTGTCCAATACGAATTCGATGACCGAGGGGTCCGCATCCCTCCCGGGCGGCAGTGCCATCGCCGACCAGCTGAGGCCGTGGTCCGCGGTCCGGAACATCGGCAGCCCGCTGAACCCCTGAGCGCGGCCCCAGCCCCGTCCCTGAGCCGAGAGCAGCACCGGGATGATGGCCAGCCCCTGCACCTTCTGCACCGGCACATCGGCCCAGCCAAGCCCGCCGTCCTGGCTGACCTGCATCTGCTCGGCCACGGGCGCCCCGGATGGCGACAGGCCCGCCGCGCGGTAGCGCACGAAGCCGTCGCCACCGGTCGAGGCAAACAGGTCGAAGCCATCGTTGTGCGCCACGCGCGCCGAATTGAGACCGAGGTCGGTGGATACGAGGTCGCCGGCGGGGTCGAAACGGCGCATCACGCCCGATGGCGTCACCACGTCCGGGGCGAAGGCGCTGTCGCGCCAGGTGAGGCCGCCGTCGGTGCTCACCCGAGCGGGCTGTGCCGGCCCCACCACGAGGCGCTGCCGATCGAGCACCCACAGGCGGGACCACAACAGGCCGGGCCCCAGGCCGGCGTCCACCGCTGTCCAGTGCTGGCCGCCGTTGACTGTGCGCAGCAGCGCGCCGTCCCACCCCAGCGCCCAGGCGTGGTCGGCGTCGGCAAACTGCAGGGTGTGCAGCGAGGATTCGAAGTGGCTCGCCTGCCGCACGCGGGCCCAGGTGTCACCGCCGTCGGTGGTACGCAGCACCATGCCCGCCTCGCCGACGGCCACGCCATGCAGCGGGTCGATGAAGCGCACCGCGTTCACGGTGTTGCCCCAGGGCAGCGGGCGCTGCCAGCACCAGCCTGTCTGCGCCGGGCCCTGGCAGGCCATGCCCTGCACCAGGGCCTCGCGCGCGGCAGCATCGGCGGCCGGTGAGGGTGACGGTGCAGCACCGCCGCCGCACGCGGACAGCAGGGCCGCCAGGGTGACTGTCGCCAGGGCAGGAATGGCTCGCATGGGATGGGTTTCTTGCGTTGGACTCGTGGCCCATTGTGGTGACGGCCTGCCCGTGGCGGTGTGATGGGCGTCACGTCGATCGACATGAGCATCGCATGAAATGAGCGTCCACTTGTCGGCTGCTCTTTCGTCCACCGGCCGGCTCCTGGCCGCCGTCCGGGCGGCCGTGCTACCGCGTGTCACCGGCGGACGCCATGGCCTGGGCGGGCGCTGTGCCGAGCAGCCTCTGTCGCGCGCAGCGCCCTCGGGCGCCGGTGACAGATTGCCCCGGCCGCGGCTCTGTCGGCGGCCTTTACAGCAGCGCACTTTGCGCAATGCGTGGGCGCACCCAAGTCCGCGTCGATGCAATGCAATCGGCCAGATGGTACGAATCTCGCATGGCAGCGCCCTTGGCCGGCGAGCTTGCCGGGAATTCTCGACTGCATGGAGACCGATTGATGACCGTTGCTTCGAATCCGACACCGCCGCACCGGTGCGCCGGACGGCCTGGCCCCTGGCCCACGGTGCTGGCCTGCGCCTGGCGGACGGCTGCGCTGTGCCTGGCGCTGGCCGCCGGCCCCGCACTGGCCGCGGTGCAGTCTTACAGCGGCCACTTCGTCGGCGACGATGACATCGTGATGATCCCCTTCTCGCTGGCGCACGACGGGCCGGTCGGCGCGCGCAGTTGGGGCTACGCCGGCGGCGTCAACGGCGCCGGCGACACCATCGCTGCGGGCGGCTTCGATACGGTGCTGTCCCTGTTCGACGGCAGCGGTGCCTTGATCGCGCTGAACAACGACGACGTTTCCGGCACCGTGGCCACCGATCCGCTGAGCGGCAATGCCTGGGACGCGCTGCTCACGCTGGCGTTGAGCGCGGGTGACTACACACTGGTGCTCACCCAGAGCGACAACCTGCCGCTCGGTGCGTTCCTTTCCGACGGTTTCCTGCGCACCGGCGACGCCAGCTTCAGCGGCAGCTCGGTGGGGGTACCGGGTGGCCAGTTCTACGACCTGGCTGGCCACGCGCGCACCGACTTCTGGGCGCTCGACCTGAGCCTGCCGAACGCGGTGCCCGAGCCCGGTGCGCTGGCGCTCGCACTCTTGGGCCTGGCCGGGCTCGCCGTCCGCGCCCGCCGCCGCCGCTGAACTGCCAACCCCTACAGGAGCCTCCCCATGCATCACCTTGCCTTGCGACCGACCCTGCTGGCCGCCGCGCTGGCGCTGGCCTCGACGGCCCACGCACTCGAACTGCCGGTGGCGGCCGATGCCCACACCACGGCCGCACAGCCGGCGGTGAACGGCGGCGTGCTGCCCACCGTGAACGTCGCGACGACCACGCTGCCCGGCAACCGGGGCTTCCTGCGCTTCGACCTGACGGCACTGCCGGCCGGCTTGGCGCCCGAGCAGGTGGCCCGCGCCACGCTGCGCCTGTGGGTCAACCGGGTGGGCACGCCGGGGGCGGTGGACCTGTACCACGTGCACTCCGCCTGGGGCGAGACCACCGTCACCGAGTTGGTACAGCCCGGCACCGGCGGGCTCGTCGGCAGCCTCGACGTGCAGACCGCAGGCCGCTGGGTGATGCTCGACGTGACCCAGACCGTGCGGCTCTGGCTGTCCGGCGGGGCGCCCGCCCAGGGCCTGGCGCTGCTGGCGCGGCCCGGCGTGTCGGTGTTCTTCGACAGCAAGGAAAACGTCGCCACCAGCCACCCCGCCGCCATCGACGTGGCGCTGGCCGGCCCCCGCGGTGAACCTGGCCTGCAGGGCGAGCCCGGTGCCACCGGTGCGCAGGGCTTGCCCGGGCCCAAGGGCGATCCCGGCCCGCAGGGCCTGCCGGGTGTCGCCGGCGCCCAGGGGTTGCCCGGCGCCCAGGGGTTGCCCGGTGCCCAGGGCCTGCCCGGTGCCAAGGGCGATCCGGGGCCGCAGGGTGTGCCGGGCCTCTCGGGCCTCCCGGGGCCCAAGGGCGACCCCGGCCCGCAGGGCCTGCCGGGCGCGCCCGGCGCCACGGGGGCCACCGGCGCCGCCGGTGCGGTCGGGCCCCAGGGGCCAGCAGGGTCGCTGGCCGACCTGGGCTGCTTCGAGGGCCAGACGGCCACCTGGACCGGCACGGCCTGGGCCTGCTCGAACGACCCCTTCGCGCTGCCCACGCCCACGCCCACGGGCCCGATGTCGCTGCAGGTGGCCTTCGGCGCGACAGCGGGGGTGGATGAGCAGAGCTCATGGTCCCAGAGTTGGGGCAGCGGCGAAACCGTGGTCGATGGGCGTTTCCGGCCCGATGTGCTGGTGCTGCAGGGCTCGCCCCGCGACGGCCGGCGGATCCTGACGCAAAGCAACTTCCGCATCGACATCGGCGGCGCCGCCTTCTTCAGTTCCCGCATCGACGTCGCCGTGCTGGGCCATGTCCACATCCCGCGCGTGCCCGACGCGAGCGGCCAGCATTTCAGGCCCGGTGCGCCGTCGCGGGTGCTGTCCACCGTCACCGCGCGGCTCGGCGGCACCACCGGACGCTCCGAGGCCTACACCTGGTACCGCGACACGCTGCTGAACCCGGCCGCGCCGGGCAACCGCCGCAACATCTCGATCCGTCTGCTGAATGCCGCCCTCACGGCCGAGGTGCACGGCTACGACCTGGGCGACTGCCGCATCGTCCACTGGGAAGCGCGCATCGACGATCTTCCGCGCGAGACGATCCGCACCGATTGCCGCTTCGATGGCGTCAGCGGCACCGCGCGGCCGCAGTTTGCCGGCTGGTTCGGCGACCTGATCGCCGGCCGACCGTCGCTGCGGGACGTCACGGTGAACTACCTGAACACCGTCACCGGCAACCTGGCGCGCACCTTCGTGTACGGCGCGGCCTTCCCCGTGCGCTACGTGCTGCCCACGCTCTCCGCCACTGCCGGCACCTCTGCCGTGGTCGAGCGGGTCGAGATCCTGCCGGACACGCTCGCGGTGCAGTGACGGGGTGACGTGACGCGATCCGGCGTCACGTCACGGTGGCCGGGGCCGGCTTGACGTCGGGGCGCTGCGATGCAGCCACCTCGATGCAGTGGCGCCCGCGCGCCTTCGCCGCGTACAGCGCGGCATCGGCCGCGCGCAGCAAGGCCTTGGCCTCGGTGCCGGATTCGGGGGCACTGGCCAGGCCGATGGTGAAGGTCACCGGCTCCGGCATCGCATCGCCCCCCAGGCCGTCACCCACGCGGCCCTGGGCCAGCAGCTCTGAAAAGCGCGCCTGCGCCTCGGCGGCCGTGGTGCCGACGAGCAGGCACAGGAACTCATCGCCGCCATAGCGGCAGGCCAGGTCGCCCGAGCGGATGCTGCGCATCAGCGTCGACGCCACCGCACGCAGCACGCGGTCGCCCATGTCGTGCCCGTAGGTGTCGTTGAAGTGCTTGAAGTGGTCGATGTCGACGACCGCCAAGGTCAGCGCTTGCCCCGAGCGGGTGCAGCGCGCCAGCTCGCGCGGCAACGCCTCGTCGAACAGGCGCCGGTTCGGCAATCCGGTGAGCGCGTCGTGCAGGGCCTGCTCGCGCAGGCTGTCGCGAAGCCGCAGGTTCGACAGGCCCAGCTTGATCACCTCGCCGAAGAGCTCGGCCCGCCGCCGCAGCGCATCGTCGAGCGGTTCGTTCCCGGCCGCCACGTCGTCGGCCACCTGCAGCACGCCCAGCAACTGGCCTTCGACGTACAGCGGCGTGCACAGCAGCCGGCCGATTTCCCCGACGCTGTCGTGGGCGCAGTGCAGGCCGTGCCCTGGCGACTGCAGGTGCGGGCCGCCACGCCGGATCGCCCAGCAGGATTCGCGCTCGCAGCGGGGTGGCAACATGGTGGGTGTGCCCCACTCGCCGACCCGCGTCATCTCGTTCGCGTCGCCGCGGCCGACCATCGACAGCGCGCCAGAGCCGCCGGCGAACAGCCGCGACCCCACGGCGCGGATCACCTCGAAGGCCTCGGCCTCGGTGCGCGCCGATTGCAGCAGCTCGTTCAGCTCGGAGATCTGCGCCATGTCCTGCTTGTGCCGCTCGAGGTCGCCGACCATCGCCCGCAGCTGGGCGTTGGATGCGCGCAGTTCGTCGTCGCGCCGCCGGCGTTCGGTGGCGTTGGTGACCATCGCCAGCGCGCCGGCGTGGCGCCCGTCGGGCTCGGTGATCAGGCAGGTCGAAACCTCGGCCCACAGCTCGCTGCCGTCGGTGCGCACGAAGCGGAACTCGTGTCGCACGCTGCCGCCGCTGCGCAGGCCGAAGAACAGCTCGGTGGCGGTGCGCCGGCCGTCCTCGTCCATGAAGTCGAACATCGAGCGGCCGTGCAGCGCCGCCGCGGTGGTGCCCAGCATCTGCGCCATGGCCTCGTTGGCCAGTGTCGTCGTGCCCTGCTGGTCGACCTGCCACACGCCTTCGCCGGCCGTTTCGACGATGCGCCGGTGGCGCAACTCGCTGGCGGCCAGCGCGGCGGCGGCGGCCTCGATGTTGCGCGTGCGCTCTCGGGCCTCCTGCTCGTAGCGCTCGAAGGCCGCCGCGATCTCGCCGATCTCGTCGGCGCGGTCGAACTCGGCGATGGCCGCGGGCTCGTCCCCGGCGGAGCCATCGCGGATGCGCTGCGCGATCGCCATCAGCGGCCGCGTCAGCGACGCGTAGAACCACACGCCGAGCGCCAGCGCCACGACCAGGCTGCTCACCACCGACAGGACCACATCGCGCCAGACGTTCTGCAGGAAGCGCTCGACCCGCGGTCCGCGGCCGGTCACGACCAGCAACTCGCCGACCCGCTTGCCGGTGGGGCCGTAGGTCAGCGGCAGGCGGTACTCCTGGTTGGGGGGCACGTAGCGGGTCCACCAGGCGCCCGCATCGGCAGTCCCCTTGTCCTTGTGGCCGTCGGCCAGCGTCTCGCCGAAGTCGTTGCGCAGCACCACCTCGCGCACCGGCGCGAACGACAGCGCGCCCTGCACGACGACGGCGGCCGCCTGCGCATTGAGGTGGTAGGCGGCCTGCGCCGCGGGCTCTCGCGTGACGGCGAGCATCTGCTCGATGTCGCGCCGCTCGTCTTCTTCCGAGGCCTTGTAGTCGCGGCTGACCTGCAGCGCGCTGAAGGCCAGGCCCAGCACCAGGCCGATCAGCGCCACGATCACGGCCTGCCGGATCGCCAGGCGCCCCTCGGCGCGCGACCGCCTGATGGGCCTCACGGACGGGCCCCTTTCGCGGCGCTGCGCTGCCACTGCAGCAGGGCTTCTTCCAGCAGCCGCGCGGCCAGCCCGCTGCGCTGGGCGGCGGCGAGCCGGGCATCCACGGCCGTGACCAGCGACGCGCAGGGGCTGCGGCGCGAGAAGCCATGGTGGATGAAGCCTTCATTGACCAGACGCGGCAACGGTGCGATGCGCTCGGACTGGCCGGCCCGCATCAGGTGTGCGCGGCCGGTGTACAGGCCGGTCACCACATAGTCGATGCGACCGGCGGCCAGCTTGTTGAAGTTGACCTCCAGGCTGTCCACGTCCTCCAGCGTCAGGTGCGTTTCCGCAAAGCGATCGAAGTCGTCGCCGAAGCGGTCACCGGCACTGCGCCCGCCTCGCTTGCCCACCAGATCGTCCGGACCGTCGAACTTCAACGGTCGGGCGCGGGCGGCGAACAATGCCATCGGGTTGGGAAAGGACGGGGAGCGCGTGAAGTCGAGGTAGACCTCGCGCTCGGGAGTGGGTTTCAGGCTCACGACCAGGTCGATCTCGCCGTACTCGGCGGACTTCAGCACGCGCGGCCAGGGCCCGACGAAGCGGGCCTCCCAGCGCACCCCCATCTCGTCGAGGATGCGGCCGGTGAGCGCGACGCTGGCGCCGACGATGCGGTCGCCCTCGGCCCAGTGGTAGGGCGGGTAATCGGGGTTGGCCGAGAAGACGACCCGGGTGCATTGCGCCGCCACGGGCGCTGCCAGTGCCGCCATCAGCAACAGCCCGAAATGCCACTGCCCTGGAAACATTGCCACCTCCGCAGGTGCCCCCGAACGCGTGTCGATTATCGCGCCCGGCCGCTGCGACTGAACACTCGAACTGGCGGCCGATCCAGGTGTTGATCCGCCGGTCTGCCGGTGGCCCGGGGCCCAAGCGCATGCAGCGTTGCGGCACGTCAATGAAACGGCACTCCGGCTGGGTCGGCATGTCAACCCGCCTTGGTGTGCAGACGCCATGCTGTCGGCATGCCCGAGGGCGCACCGCACCGGAACGCACCGAGACACGGGTTCGCAACCGCACAGACCCGCATCGCGTATGCCCATAGGCTCGACCGAAAGGAGCAGGCCGATCAGGCCCGGACATGGCCACCACCCCAGCCGGCACCGCCGCGCGCAGCAGGCAGCCCGACCCTGCGATGACGCCGGGCGCGGACGGCGCGGTGTCGGGGCTGACCGCCGCCGAGGCCGCCCGGCGCCTGGCCGCCGACGGGCCCAATGCGCTGCCCGGCGGACAGCATCGCAGCCTGCTGACGATCGCTGCCGAGACGGTCCGCGAGCCGATGTTCCTGCTGCTGCTGGCCGCGGGCACCCTGTACCTGGTGTTCGGCGACCTGCAGGAGGGCCTGACGCTCTTCGGCTTCGTGCTCGTCACCCTGGCGCTCACCCTGTACCAGGAAGGCAAGACCGAGCGTGCCATCGAGGCGCTGAGGGATCTCACCAGCCCGCGCGCGCTGGTCATCCGCGATGGCCAGCCGCAGCGCATCGCCGGGCGCGACGTGGTGTGCGGCGACCTGCTGAAGCTGAGCGAAGGCGACCGCGTGCCGGCCGATGCCCTGCTGGTGTCGGCCGACGGCGTCCGTGCCGACGAATCGCTGTTGACGGGCGAGGCCGTTCCGGTCGGCAAGCGCCTGGCGCTGCCGGCCGAACTGGCCGCCGCGGCCGGCCCGGTGGACGCGGCCCGGGTGCCGCCCGGCGGCGACGACCTGCCGAGGGTCTACGCCGGCACGCTGATCGTTCAGGGCCATGCGCTGGCGAGCGTGACGGCCACCGGCGCGCGCAGCGAGATCGGCCGCATCGGCACCGCGCTGGGCACGGTGGAGAACGAGCGCTCGCCGCTGCAGAAGCAGACCGCCCGGCTGGTGCGCAACCTGGCCCTGCTGGCCCTGGCGCTGAGCTTGGCGCTGGTGGTGGTGCACGGCTTGCTCAAGGGCGACTGGCTGCAGGCGCTGCTGGCCGGCATCGCGCTGGCGATGGCCATGCTGCCCGAGGAGTACCCGGTGGTGCTCACCGTGTTCCCGGCCCTCGGCGCGCGCCGGCTGTCGAAGGAAGGCGTGCTCACCCGGCGCATCAACGCCATCGAGACGCTGGGCGCCACCACCGTGCTGTGCAGCGACAAGACCGGCACGCTCACCGGCAACCGCATGACGGTGACGCACCTGGCCGCGGGCGGCGCCGACCTGGGCGACCGCCAGGCGCTGGATTCGCTGACCGATGGCCCGTTGCCCGAACCCTTCCACGCGCTGGTGGAAGTGGCCATCCTGGCCAGCGTGGTCGATCCCTTCGACCCGATGGAAAAGGCCTTCCACGAACTCGGCCAGCGCTTCCTGGCCGACACCGAGCACCTGCACCGCGACTGGCGCCTGGTGCAGACCTATGCGCTCAGCCCGGCGCTGCGCGCGATGTCGCACGTGTGGGCGTCGTCGGCCGACGGGGTGCAGACGGTGGCCGCCAAGGGCGCGCCGGAGGCGGTGGTCGACCTGTGCCACCTCGATCCCACGCAGGCGGCGCACATCGCCCGCGTGGTCGACGAACTGGCCGCCGAGGGGCTGCGCGTGCTGGCGGTGGCGCGCGGCACCTTCACCGGGCAGGACTGGCCGGCGACCGAGCACGACTTCGACTTCGAGTTCATCGGCCTGCTGGGCCTGGCGGACCCCGTGCGTCCGGAAGTGCCTGCCGCGGTGGCCGAGTGCCGTGCCGCCGGCATCCGCGTGGTCATGATCACCGGCGACTACCCGGCCACGGCGCGCGCCATCGCGCACCAGGCTGGGCTCACCGGCCTGCGGGGTGCGGTGGGGGCGGCCGGGCTCACCGGCCTGCCGGGCGCGGCGGCGCCGGCCGGGCGCGATGTCGAGTTGCTGTCCGGCGACGAGATCGCCACGCTCGGCGACGACGCGCTGCGCGAGCGCATGGCCACCGTCAGCGTCTGCGCGCGCATCGCACCCGATCAGAAGCTGCGCATCGTGCAGGCCCTGAAGGCCCGCGGCGACATCGTCGCGATGACCGGCGACGGTGTGAACGACGCCCCCGCGCTGCGCGCCGCGCACGTGGGCGTGGCGATGGGCGGGCGCGGCACCGACGTGGCCCGCGAGTCGGCGTCGCTGGTGCTGATCGACGACAACTTCGCGTCCATCGTGGCCGCGGTGCGCCTGGGGCGCCGCATCTTCGACAACCTGCGCAAGGCCATGTCGTACATCCTGGCGGTGCACGTGCCGATTGCCGGCATGGCGCTGCTGCCGGTGCTGTTCGGCTGGCCCGCCCTGCTGTACCCGATGCACATCGCCCTGCTCGAGCTCATCATCGACCCGGCCTGCTCGGTCGCGTTCGAGAACGAGCCCGCCGAGCGCGACCTGATGCAGCGCCCACCGCGGGACGCCGCCGCGCCGCTGTTCGGTGGCGCCACGCTGTGGCTGGCGCTGGTGCAGGGCCTGGGCGTGCTGGCTGTGGTGCTGGCCGCGTTCGCCTGGGCCAGCCCGCGGATCCCCGAGGCGGAGGCCCGGGCCTTCGCGTTCGCCACGCTGGTGGTGGGCAACCTGGCGCTCATCCTGTCCAACCGCTCGGCCACGCGCTCGCTGTGGGCGACGCTGCGCACGCCGAACACGACGCTGTGGGTGGTCATCGGCCTGGCCTTGGCCTTGTTGCTGGCCGCGCTCTACGTGCCCTGGGCCGTGGGCGTGCTGCGCTTCGCCCCTTTGCCGGCCCACGAACTTGCCGCGGCCTGCGCATTGGGCCTGCTGAGCGTGCTCTGGTTCGAAGGCATCAAGTGGGTGCGGCGGCGCGGCCTGCGGGCGGGGCGGCGCGAGACCGGGGAGCCCGCCCGGCCATGAACGCCCGCCGAGGGGGCGCCGACACCGCAGCTTAAGGTTTTCTGAGCACGCGGCGCTCGCGGCCCACTCGTTGATGGCCCTCAAGCGGATGCCGGCGACGCCCACTCAGAATGCATGGAATCCGCTGGCGCTGCGCCGACGGACACGATCCCAAGATGCCCCTGTGACCGATGACCGCCATTGAACTGCTGGGCCTGATCGTGGCGGCGCTGCTGCTGCAGTTGATGGTGGGCATCGGCGTGTCTCTGTGGCGCAGGCGCGCGGCACCGGTGACGACCCAGCCGGCCAACGCGTCGCCGGCGGGCGCGCGGTCGACCAGCGCCTGGCCCGGATGGCGCGAGTTCCGCGTCTCGCAGCGCACATTCGAGGATGCCGCGCGGTCGCAGTGTTCGTTCTACCTGCAGCCCGTCGACGGCCAGGCGCTGCCCGCCTTCAAGCCGGGCCAGTTCCTGACCTTCAGCCTGGATCTCGTGCCGCCCACTTTGCAGGGCAGCGCGGCGCCGCGCGTCATCACGCGTTGCTACTCGCTGTCGGATCGGCCCGATCCGTCGCACTACCGCGTGACGATCAAGCGCGTGCCGGCACCGGCGGATCACCCCGAGGTGGCGCCGGGCCTGTCGTCGAACCACTTCCACGACCACGTGCAGGTCGGCGACGTGCTGCGCGTGAAGGCCCCGGCCGGCCACTTCCACATCGACGCCGACCCGGCCGTGCCCGCGGTGCTGATCGGCGGGGGCATCGGCATCACGCCGATGATGAGCATGCTGCGCTGGTGCATGGCCGAGCAGCCGCAGCGCACCGTGCACCTCTACTACGGCCTGCGCAACAGCCGCGAGCATGCCTTCAAGCCTCAGATCGAGGCGATGGCGGCAGCGCACCCGGCACTGCGCCTGAACATCGCCTACAGCCGTCCCGACGAGACCGACGTGC
Organism: Ideonella sp. A 288; assembly: GCF_002198735.1. Taxonomy (GTDB): domain Bacteria; phylum Pseudomonadota; class Gammaproteobacteria; order Burkholderiales; family Burkholderiaceae_C; genus Pseudaquabacterium. The sequence goes on along the minus strand of NZ_MWLO01000158.1, from coordinate 22,582 downwards.
TCGGCCGCGACCACCAGCACCGCGGGCACGTGGACGTGGAACTGCTGCGCCGCACGCTGCCGCACGGGCGCCACCAGTTCTATGTCTGCGGCCCGCCCGCGATGATGGAGACGCTGGTGCCCGCGCTGGCGGCCTGGGGCGTGCCGGTCGCCGACATCCATTTCGAGGCGTTCGGTCCGGCGTCCGTCAAGCTGCCCGGCACGCCCGAGGCCGCTGCGCCGGCCGCCGCCGAGGTCGAGGTGCGCTTCCAGCGATCGGGCCGCACGCTCACCTGGGACGGGCGCGACGCGACGCTGCTCGACTTTGCCGAGCGGCACGGCATCGCGGTCGAATCCGGTTGCCGGTCGGGCGGCTGCGGCAGCTGCGAGACCCGCCTGCTGGAAGGCACGGTGCAGTACAGCCAGGCACCCGACCACGACGTGGCGCCGGGCCACTGCCTGTTGTGCGTGGGCCGCCCCTCGTCGCCGCTGGTGCTGGAGGCCTGATGCCCGCCCCCGCCAGGCTCCTGCGACACGAGGTGCTGCCCTTCCTGGGCAGCTTCGTGGCGCTGGCACTCATCGCGCTGGCCCTCGATGGCGTGCTGCACCTCTTCGACCTGCTGTGGATCGGCCGCTGGCTGGGCATCCCCGGCACGTTGATGATCCTCGGGTCCACCGTCTACTCGCTGCGCAAGCGCAAGCTCATCCAGCGCGGGCACCCGGCCAAGTTGCTGCGCTGGCACGAGGCGCTGGCCTGGCTCGGCTCGCTGCTGGTGCTGGTGCACGCGGGCGTGCATTTCAACGCCATCCTGGGCTGGCTGGCCGTCTGGGCCATGCTGATCAACGTGGGCAGTGGCCTCACCGGCAAGTTCCTTCTGGACCGTTCTCGCCGGCGCATGGAAGAGGCCCGCCAGCGCCTGCGTGAGCGCGGCCTCAGCGAAGCAGACCTCGAAGACCGGCTGTACTGGGACAGCCTGACCTTCGACGTGGTGAAGAAGTGGCGCGTGGTGCACTTCCCGATCACGCTGGCCTTCACCGTGCTGGCCACCGCGCACATCGTGGCCATCTTCCTGTTCTGGGGCTGGAAATGAAGAAGCCCCCGATCCTGCTGGCCGTCATCGCGCTCAACCTGCTCGTGCTGGTGGCGCTGGTGTTCGTCTACCCGCACCTCATGGTGAGCCCCGGGCCGCTGGTCAAGGGCCATGCCGAACTCGCCACCGACTGCTTTGCCTGTCATGCCGCGTGGCGCGGCGCCTCATCGGGGCGATGCATCGAGTGCCATGCCGTGGCAGACGTCGGCCTGAAGACCACGAAGGGCGTCCCCATCGCGGCCGCGACCATCAAGCGCTCGTTCCACCAGCAGCTGATCGAGCAGGACTGCATGGCCTGCCACAGCGACCACCAGGGACCGAAGCTCACCAAGCGCAGCCGCAAGCCCTTCTCGCACGGGCTGCTGAAGGTGGCCGTGCGCGACACCTGCTCGTCGTGCCACGCGGCACCCAAGGACACCGTGCACCGCGCCCTGAAGCACGAGTGCTCGAAGTGCCACGAGAGCCAGGCCTGGAAGCCGGCGCACTTCGACCACGCCCTGCTGGCCAAGGCCGAGCTGGACCGGTGCGAAAGCTGCCACAACGCGCCGACCGACCGGCTGCACCGCCAGATCAAGGGCAGCTGCCAGTCGTGCCACGCGACCACGGCCTGGAAGCCGGCTACCTTCGACCACAACAAGTACTTCGTGCTCGACCGCGATCACGAGGCCAGCTGCGACACCTGCCACAAGAACAACGACTACAGCCGCTACACCTGCTACGGCTGCCATGAGCACTCGCTGGCCAAGGTGCGGCAGGAGCATGTGGAGGAAGGCATCCAGGACTTCGAGAACTGCGTGGAATGCCACCGCGATCCGGGCGTGGAGCCCGAGAAGAAGGGCGGACGCGAGCGGGGCGGGCGCAAGCGGGACTGAGTGCCGGCGGGTGCGCCGCTGCGGGCTCGAACGGCACGAGGCCCGCCGCCTCAAGTCTCCAATCGCCAGCCCGACCGGTGCAGCGGCAACTGCACCACCTGCTTGCCGCTGGCGGCCAGCAGCGCGTTGGCCAGGGCCGGCGCGATGCTGGGCGGGCCTTCCTCGCCGACGCCGCCTGGCGCGTCGCCGCCCGCCAGCACCAGCACGTCCAGCGGCGGCGTCTGGCCGAGCCTGAGCACCGGGTGGTCGTCGAAGTTGCCCTGGTCGATGCGGCCATTCGTCATCGTGATCTCGCCGAACAGCGCGGCCGACAGGCCGAACAGCGTGCCGCCCGCCATCTGCGCCTCCACCTGGGCCGGGTCGGCCACCACGCCGGGGTCGATGGCCGCGGTGAGGCGCACGATCCTGAAGCGGCCGGGCGCGGTCACCTGCACTTCGCAGACATGGCCGCTGAGGGTGCCGTTGGCCTCGCTCAGCGCCGCGCCGCGGAAGTGGCCGGCCGGCAGCGGCCCGGCCCAATCCGAGCGTGCGGCCAATGCGTCAATGAAGGCCAGTGCGCGTGCATTGCCTGTCAGCAACCGACGGCGGTAGTCCAGCGGGTCGAGGCCCGCGTGGCGCGCCGCGTGGTCCAGCGTGCACTCGAGGAAGAAGCAGTTCTGCGAGTGGCCCACCGACCGCCAGTAGCCGCAGGGCAGGCCGACGTCCACCCGCGTCCAGCGCAGGTCGAGCCGCGGCAGGGCGTATCGCCGGTTGACCCAACCCATCGTCAGCGTCCAGTCGAAGCCGTCGACGGCCGGCGTGTTGGTCAGCCCTGAATGCTCCAGCACCGACGGGCCGGCCATGTCGACGCGCAGGCCGGTGGGTCGGTGGTCGGCGCCCAGCGCCATCCGCACGCGGGCCACCATCGCGGGGCGGCAGAAGCCCGACCGCGTGTCCGCCTCGCGTGACCAGATCGTCTTCACCGGCCGGCCCGCGGCCCGGGCGATCAACGCGGCCTGCACCGCCACGTCGGGTTCCAGCCGGCGGCCGAAGCCGCCACCGCAGTGCTGCGGGTGCACCGTCACGGCGTCGGGATCCAGGCCCAGCGCGTCGGCCACGGCGCGCTGCACGTCGCCCGGCGACTGGGTGGACACCCAGACCTCGGCGCTGCGGTCGCGCACCTCGGCGGTGGCGTTCATCGGTTCCAGGGTCTCGTGCGCCAGGAAGGGCACTTCGAAGCCCAGTTCGACCACGTGCGCCGCATCGGCCAACGCCCGCGCGGTGGCCTCGGGGTCCTGCCGGCGGCTCAGCGCGGCGGGCATGGGGCGCCCCACGGCGTCGCCCACCGCCAGCCACAGCAGGCGGCGGTGGCCGTAGGTGCCGGCCGAGGCCTTGGGGCCGTCGCGCCAACGCGGCCGCAGCGCCAGCGTGCCCTTGTGCGCCGCCCACCAGCCGTCGGCGACCACGGCCAGGCCGCCGGGCAGCGTCACCACCTGGCGCACGCCGCGGATGGCCAGCGCCGGGGCGGAGTCCACCGATTCGAGCAGGCCGCCGAAGGTGGGCGCATGCAGCACCGCGGCCACCCACTGGCCCGGCCGCTGCACGTCGATGCCGTAGACGGCGCGGCCGTCGAGCTTGGGGCCCACCTCGGCCGCGGGGGCGGGCGCCGGGTGGCCCAGCACGGTCCAGTCGCGGGCGGCCTTGGGCTGCGGCGTGTCGGTGGGCGTCAACGCCGCCGCGGCCTGCAGCAGTTCGGCGTAGCCGGCGCTGCGCACCGGGGTGCCGTCGGCCGGGCGGTGCTCCACCCGCCCGTCGCGCGCGGTGCAGAGCTGCGGCGCCAGGCCCCAGCGTGCGGCGGCGGCGCGTACCAGCAGGTCGCGCGCCGCCGCGCACACCGGGGCCAGCGTGGCGTGGGACGAGGTGAAGCCGACGCTGCCGAAGGTGGCGTAGACCTCCAGCGTGCGGTTGGCGAAGCGCGGCTCGACCGGCGCGGGCTCGATGCGCACCCAGTCTGGCGGTACGGCCAGTTCCTCGGCCACCACGCGTGCGATGGCGCGGTGCGTGCCCTGGCCCAGGTGGGCGATGTTGGTCAGCGCGGTCACCCGGCCGCTGGGGTCGAACTTCAGCCAGGCGCCGAAGCCGGGTGGCCGCGGCGTCACGTTCGTCGGTGCGCCGACCGGCGCCGTCTGCGCGTGGGCGAGCGGCAGCGCGCCGGTGCCGATGACCCAGGCACCGCCGGCCAGCGTCGAGACCAGGAAGCCCCGACGCGACCCGCTCGCCGGCGCGTCGGCGGGGCCTGCAGGCGTCGTCGGTGGGAGGGCCTTCATCGCGATCGCGCGTCCGACAAAAGGGGCGAGCGCGCATTGTGCAGCGGCCTGCACCCGCGCCAGCGCCCGTCGCCCGACGGGCCGCGAGCCGGTGGCTCCGGCGTGCGGGCCTACGGAGGCGGGCAGGGCGGTGGGTCAGCGGCTGGTCTGCGGCGGCGGGGCCAGCCACAACTCGACCACGCCGGGCGTGGCCCGCAGGCGCGTGGCCAGGGGCTCGGCGCGGCGCTCGGCCTGCAGGCTGCCGGCGGGCAGGGACGAGCGGGCGTTCATCCAGGCGACGAGCGCCCTGGCGCAGGCTTCGTCGCTGTCGCCGTGCCAGCGCAGCATGTCGGCCCGCACGGGGGTGGGCGGCACCCGGTTGCGCAACTGCGCGCGCACCACCATGTCCTCGCTCACCGGCACGGACGCTCCGATCGACTGCAAGGCCTTGCGCACCGCCAGGTCGTCAGGGTCGCGGGAGCGGCCGTACACCTGCAGGTACACCGTTTTGCCCTGGCAGGGCGCCAGCGAGGGTGTCGCTGCGGCGGCGGGGGGCGGGGCCGCGGCGCGAGCCCCGGGATCGGCCGGCGCTGGCGGGGGCCTGGGCGCGGCCGCTGGTGCAGGCGCTGGTGCCGGCGCCGGTGAAGGCCTCGCGCCGGTCACCGGTGCGGGTGTCGACGAGGTCGTCGGCGCGGGCGCGGTTGTGGGCGCAGTTGCGGGTGCGGGTGCGGGTGCCACCGACACCGGTGGCGTCGGTGCCGCCGCGCTGGCCACCGGCACGGCGGCCGCCACCGCGCTGGCGCCGCTGAGCACCTCGGCGGGCACCGTCGGCTGCACGCCGGCCGGGGCCACGCGCAGGCAGTTGCCCAGCCGGTTGCCCACCTGCGGGCGGTAGTCGCGGCCCCAGTAGCTGGGCGGGCAGTGGGCGAAGTGCGGGTCGGTGTCGCGGCGACGCACCTCGTCTTCCACGTACAGGCAGTGGTCGGGGTCGTCCACCGCCACCAGCCGGGTGCAGGCCGACGGCGGCGGCAGCCCCTGCCCCTGCGCCTTGGTGATGTCCTGGCAGGCGTAGCGGGCGTCGTTGAGCACCGCCTGGGCGGTGTACAGGCGCTCGGCCTGCACCAGCAGGCCGGCCTCGTTGCGCAGCGTCGCCTGGTAGGGCTTGAACCAGCGGTCGAAGCCGTTCGGGCACAGCGTGTCGCCGATGCGCAGCAGTGACGCCGCCAGCGCCTGCGCAGTGGGCACGTCGGGCGGCGACGCGCGCCCGCCGGTGCGCAGCTTGCCCCACAGGTCGGTCAGTTCCTTCAGCGCCTTGTCGTCGGCCTCGGTGGACTTGCTGGCCGAGGTGCGCCAGGCGTCCAGCGCCTGCCACACCGACACGCCCAGCGTGGCGGCGGTGGTCAGGCCGATCGACGCGCCGACGGCGCCGCTGGTCAGCCGCGCGCGCAGGCCGGCGGCGGCCGCGCCGGTGGCTGCCGCCGCGGCGCCGAGCATGCGGCCATCGTCGCGCTTGAAGCACCGCGCCGCCTCGCCGTCGGCAATGCGCTGCAGCAGGCCCGCCGGCAGGCGCTGGCCGATCGAGCGGCCGAGCATGAAGTAGCTCTCCCACTGCGGCTCCTCGAAGGCCTGGTCGGACGTGCTCTGCTGCGGAAAGTCGGGGAACTCGGCCTTGAAGTTGATCAGGTCCACCGGCAGGCCGGAGAACATGTTGGGCTTGACCAGCACCAGCCAGCCGCGGCTGCCGTCCCGGTATTCGATCTCGGCGATGGCCATGCAGGCGTCGCTGGACGGCGAGGCCAGGTCGGCCACCGAGCCGAACACGCGCCAGTCGGCGCCGGCGTGGGTGGCGTCGGGCTTCAGGAAGTGGATCGCGGCGCCCAGGTCCACCCGCGCCTTGCGTACCAGGTTCTCGAGGTCGGCGAAGCGGTACTCGGGGTCGCCGCCGCAGTCGGCCAGCACGATGAGCCGCGTGCGCTCGCGCAGCAGGGCGTAGGCCGCGGTGTTCTCGAAGTGGCCACCGTCGCTGAGGTACCAGAAGTCGGCGTGGTCGCCGCGAAAGCGCCCCAGCAGTTCGCGCAGCAGCAGGCGCGACTTGGCCAGCCAGGCCAGGCGCACGGTGCCGGGCTGCAGGCCGCGCGTGTCCCACCAGTAGCCCAGCCGCACGCCGGCGAACATGGCCAGCGCGGCGATGCCGCTGCGCGTGAGCATGCCCAGGCCTGGGGCGAAGGCCGCGCCCGAGATGGCCGTCCAGCTGCCCAGCGTCAGCGCCTGGTCGGCCGGCATGCGCTGCCAGGGCCGCTCGCCGATGCGCATCCAGCCGCCGGCCATCGCGGTCAGGCCCTGGCCCTTGCGGTCGCCGTTGAACGGCCCCTTGCCGCGCTGCGTCTGGTTCAGGCAGACGTTGATCAGGTGCACCGGGCCACCGCCGGCATGGGGGGCATAGGTGGTGAGGTCTTCGTCGTCGCGCGGGTGGACCTCGCTCACCTCCTTCTGCAGTTCGTAGCCGCCCAGGGGTTCGTCGTCGCGGCGTGCCAGCACGGTGGCGTTCATCGGGAAACGCTCGGCGTTGGCCGCGCCCAGCCAGCCACGGATCAGCCGCGCCCGGTAGAAGCGGTGCAGCGACGACAGGTTGGCGAACTCGACGTGGTGCCCGGTGAGCACCAGGAAGGCGCCGGCGCCGACGAAGTAGAACAGCCAGTGCAGGTGGCCGGCCATGAACTGCATCTCGGTCTGGCCCGGCACGAACACCGTGCCGAAGACCTGGCGGTACAGCAGCGCGATCCACCAGGCCGCCAGCAGCGCGCTGAGCAGCAGGCCGCCGACGTGGGCGATGACGAGCAGGCGGCGCGCCAGCCACTGCGGGGCCGCGCCGCTGGAGCCGCCCAGTGCCGGCAGCACCAGGCGCAGCACGCCTGCGGCGGCCAGCAGGGCCGCACCGAAGCTGGCGGTGGCCTGGGCCTCGAAGGCCATCCACCAGGCCACGCGGTCGAGCACGCCGATGCCGGCCACCACCACCGCGGCCCGCAGCAGCGCGCCCAGCCATTGCGTCAGGCGCACGCTGGCCTGGTGCTCGGCGTAGCCGGGCCGGGCGGCCTCGGCGGCGGCCCAGGCGCAGCCGGTGGTCCAGGTCACCGCGAAGGCGAACAGGCCCATCCACAGCCGGTCTGACAGGCCGATCGCGTCGACGAAGAAGCCCTGCCCCACCCACAGCCCCACCGACACGGCCAATGAGGCCAGGCCTTGCAACGCCAGCAGCGCGGTGCCGTGGCCATCGCGCCGCCGCGGCAGCGCCCAGTAGGCGCACGACAGCGTGGCGGCGGCCCACAGCAGTGGCGCCAGCGCCAGGGCCAGCGTGGGCAGCCAGGCGGGCAGGTGGCGGATGGCGCGCTGCAGGGTGTCGCCCGCGTGCGGCGGGGCCAGCGGGTTCCACAGCCGGTCGAGCGCCTGCCACACGGCCAGGTCCAGCCCGGCCAGCAGCGCGCCCAGCGCGACGGCCAGCAGCGCCAGCTCGATGTGCAGCGCCACCAGGTTGCGCAGCATCGTGGCCGCGGCCACGAACACATCGCGCGTGCCGCGCGCGAAGAGGTAGTTGCTGTTGGCGCGCAGCCACCAAGTGAACCAGCGCTTGTCGGCATCGGCCAGCGCATCCTGCACGCGCTGGGCCCCGTCGCGCAGGCCGGCCGCGCGGTGGAACAGCCGCCCCAGCAGCGCGCCGATGAAGCCGCCGCCCGACACGGTGGACATCAGGTGGAACTTCAACAGCGCCTGGTGCCGCGCCAGCGCCACCAGCAGGCCGAAGCAGAAGGTGGCGCTGCGGATGCCGCCGCCCGACAGCGCCAGGCCCCACAGCGGCGGCGGCTCGGTGGGTGTCGGCGGCGCTGCGTCGGCCCCACCGGGCGGCCGGGGCCCGGCCAGCGCCTGCTCGCGCTGCTGCAACTGCTCGGTGATGGGGTCGCTCATCGCAGGTTCCTGGCGGGCAGGCGCGGTTGGCGCCTTGGATGGCCCGGTGGTGGCCGCAGTGTGGCCCGATCGGCGTCGCAACGATAGCCAGCGCACAGACGCCGTCCCTAATTCGGAGGAACGCCGGGCGCATCGGGACGGCATCGAGCCCCCGCGCGCAACCTGCCGTTGCCAGTGCACACCGCCAGCGCCACATCCGCTCACCTGGTTACCCCGGGACATGGCTTGTTCCAAGACCGGTTGTAAGGACCTGGCGGCTGGTTAACGAAGCGAACCATTCCGCCGGACGACGGGCCGAAGATGCGCCGGCACCTGTCCATCGAGGAGGAGACCGGCATGCAAACCACCACGCTTTCGAGCGCGATGCGCCCTGCGCATCCTGCGGCGCCGGGCTCGGCCCATGCCCCCGGCATGGGGGCGCCGCGCGGACCCGCCATGGCCCAGGGCAGCTGGCTGAAACGCGAGCAGGTCATCATGGGCGCGGTGGTGCAGGTGCAGCTGTGGGCCGACGATCGCCCGCGCGGCGAGGCGGCCATCGCCGCCGTGCTGGCCGAGCTGCACCGCATCAACCGCCTGCTGAGCACGGCACGCGTTGATTCAGAGTTATCGCGTGCCAATGCGATGGCCGCTGCCGGCCCGGTGCGGCTGGGCGAGGAACTGTTCCGCCTGCTGTCTCGATCGGTGGCACTGGCCACGCTGACGCGCGGCGCCTTCGACATCGTGGCGGGCTCGCCGGGCGGCGACGCCGCCGACGCACCCTGGTCGCTGCTGCAACTGGACCCGATCGAGCGCACGCTGCGCTTCGCCCGGCCCGGCGTGCAACTGGATCTGGGCCGCGCCGCCCGCGGCCACGCGGTGGACGCCTGCGGCGTCGTGCTGGCCCGCCACGGCATCCGCCATGCCTGCGTGGCCGTGGGCGGGCATGCGCGGGTGGTGGGCCATCGCCGCGGCATGCCCTGGGTGCTGGGCCTGCGCGACAAGCGCCTGGGCGAGACACCGCTGGCCTTGCTGCCGCTGCAGGACCTGGCCCTGTGCGCCGAAGGCGACGGCACCCAGGCCTTCGAGCACGAGGGCCTTCGCCGGCCCCTGCAGCCCGAGCCCTGGCCCGGTGTCGGGCCCGACACCGGCCTGGCCCCCTGGCGCATGGCCACCGTGATGGCCAACGACGGCCTGGCCGCCGACGCGCTGGCCCGTGCCCTGCGCGTGCACGGCATCGACGCCGGCCTGCGCCTGGTCGGCCGCGTGCCCGACGCCGAGGCGCTGGTGGTGGATGCCGAGGGCCTCCTCCTCGCCACGCCCGCGCTGACGCGGCGGCTTGGGGGGCCGGCATGAGGGAGGCTTTGCAGCGGCTGATCGTGTGGTTCGCCGCAGCCGTGTGGCTGGCCAGCGGCATCGCAGCCTGCAGCGGCGGCGGCACCGACCGCGCCGAGAGCACCGTCACCGTGTCGCCCGACGTGCCCATCGTCTACGTGAAGCGGCCGGTGGGCGTGCGCATGAACCCGACCAACGGCGCGCCCGGCGCGGCCGGCGGCGACCTGATGCTGCGCGAGCAATCGTCGCCCAGCGCGCCCGAGCACAACCTCACCGCGCGCTTCACGCAGGGGCAGGGCGACGCGTCCGACCCCGAGGTGTCCTACGACGGCAAGCGCGTGGTCTTCGCGATGCGCTGCCCGGTGGCCAACACCTCGACGATCGACGGCGCACCCGCCTGCACTGGCCGCTGGAACGTCTGGGAATACGACATGCGGTCCGCCACACAGTCGGGCGGTCTGCTCGGCGGCAGCTTCCGCCGCCTCACGCACAGCACCGACAGCGACGACGTCGACCCCGTCTACCTGCCGGCCGGCCGCGGCATCGTCTTCACGTCGAACCGGCAGACCCGCTCGCGCGCGTTGCAGGCGCTGGGCCGCAACTACCTGGCGCTGGACGAGTACGAGCGCGAGCGCGTGTTCAACCTGCACACCATGGACGCCGACGGCGGTGCCATCGCGCAGATCTCGTTCAACCAGAGCCACGACCGCAACCCGGTGGTGCGACCCAACGGCGACATCATGTTCTCGCGCTGGGACCATGTCGGCGGGCGCAACCACTTCACGATCTTCCGCGCCAAGCCCGACGGCACCGACCTGTTCGTGCTCTACGGCGCGCACAGCGAGGGCAACAGTTACCTGCACCCGCGCGACATGGACCCGGCTGGTGCGTTCAAGGGCCAGGTGGCCACCAGCCTGATGCCGCTGTCGGGCACGCAGGAGGGTGGGGCGCTGGTGCTGGTGGACGCCGCCAACTACTCCGAGAAGGACACGCCGGCCAACGCCAGCGCGCCGGCCCAGGGCGGCCAGCGCCAGATCACCGCGCAGCCCCTGGCCATCGAGCGCGGGCTGTCGATGTTCGGCCGCGTCACCACGCCTTATCCGCTGTGGGACGGCACCGACCGCATCCTGGCCGCCTTCCGCCCCTGCGAGGTGCTGCGCGAGGGCGTGGTGGTGCCCTGCGCCAGCCTCAACGCCGACGAGATGCGCCGCATCACCAGCGAGCGCAGCCGCGCCGAGGCGGCCGCCGACACGCTGCAGGACAACGCTCCTGCAGCCTACGGCATCTACATGCACGATCCGGCCAAGCAGACCTGGCTCAACGTGGCCTCGCCGCCGCCGGGCTTCATGTACACCGACCCGGTGGCGCTGCTGCCGCGGCCCGAGCCCAGCACCGCCGAGGCCACCACCATCGACCCCGCGCTGGCCACGCAGGGCCTGGGCCTGATCGAGGTGCGCAGCGTCTACGACACCGACGGCCTGGGCCGCATGGGCGACGCGGTGATCGCCGAGGCCGACCGCGCCGGCGCCTGCGCCCAGCCAATCCCCAAGATCGCGCCCACCGACCCGCAGGACCTGCGACCCCAGGTGGCCGACCTGGCGCGCATGAAGGACCCGGCCGACCCGGCCTACCACTGCAGCCCGGCGCGTCTGCTGCGCGTGGTGCGCGCGGTGGCGCCGCCCGCTGGCGGTGCCGGCATGCGCGAGGCCATCGGCGACACCGATTTCGAGCAGCAGCAGATCCTGGGTTATGCGCCGATCGAGCCCGACGGCTCGATCAAGCTCACCGTGCCGGCCGACGTGCCCATCGCGCTGGCCGTGGTCGATGCCAAGGGCCGCGCCTTCCAGACGCACACCAACTGGATCCAGGTGCGCCCGGGCGAGCGTCGCACCTGCGACGGCTGCCACAGCCCGCGGCGCGGCGGCGCGCTCAACTCCGGCGCGGTGGTCAACGCGCTGCCGGCGGCGCTGCGCAGCGCGCTGGCCTCGGCGCACCAGCCCGGCGAGACGATGGCCGGCACGCGCACGCGGCTGGATGCCGCGGCGCTGCTGCTGCAGGCCGACCTGCTGGCCCCCGACGCCTGGGCCGACACCACCCGGCCCGGCGTGCGGGCGCGCGAGGCCGTCGCGCTGCGCTACACCGGCAACACGCTGGCCACCGACGACCTGGCCACCGCGGCGCCGCAGCGCGGCATCGTCAACTACGCCGAGCAGATCCAGCCGCTGTGGACGCGCGACCGCGGCGCGGTCACCTGCGTCAACTGCCATACGCCGGCCTCGCGGCTGGACCTGACGACCAGCATCGCGGGCACCGGGCGGCTGAACAGCTACGAGCGCCTGCTCAACGGCCAGCCGCTGATCGACGCAGCCACCGGCCAGCCGCAGACGCGGCTGGAGGACGGCGTGCCGGTGGCCGTGCGCGGCCCGGCACTGGTGGATAACGGTGCCAGCCAGGGCGAGGCCATCGGCCTGGCCCGCAAGAGCCGGTTGGTGGAACTGCTCTCCGGCGACACGCTGATGGCCGGCAGCGGCGCACGCAGCACCTACCCGGCGCCCGCCGCGCTGGACCACCGCACGCTGCTCAACCGCGCCGAGCAGCGCCTGCTGGCCGAGTGGATCGACCTGGGCGGGCAGTACACCAACGACCCCTTCGATGCCAACGGCCGGCCGCGCGGCGTCACCGGGCTGAGCGAGGCCACTTTCGCACAGACGGTGCTGCCGGTGCTGCGCGAGCAGTGCCTGGGCTGCCACCAGCCGGTGGGCAGCACCGGCGCGACCGGCACGACTGGCGGCTCGGGTGCCACGCCGGCCACCAACCGGCTGGTGCTCACCGGCGATGCCGAGGGCGACTTCAACGTGGCGCTGAGCCTCGTCAACGACGCCTGCAACCCCGCGCGCAGCACCCTGCTCGATCGGCCTTCGCGCGTGCCGCACCCCAGCGGCGCGCTGGCGCAGGCGGCGCCGGTGCTGCCGCCGGCCGGCGCGGGCTACAAGGCCATCGCCGCCTGGATCGCCGGCGGGTGCCCGAGATGACGCGTCGTTCCGGTGTTGCTGTCCGCACGAGCGTCGTGCTGGTCGTCGCGCTGGGCGTCACGCTGGTGGCCGGCTGCGGCGGTGGCAGCCCGCTCGACAACGCCCCCGACATCGCCAACCCGGCGGGGGTGCGCGGGCAGTCGCTGTCCTTCGCCTACTTCCAGGCCTGCGTGCAGCCCATCCTGGTCGCGCCGCTGGCCGCACCGGGCGCCGGCGGGGCCCCCAACACCTGTGCCTCGTCGGGCTGCCACGACAGCGTCAACGGCACCGGCGGCGCGCTGCGCCTGGCCGGCCAGGCGGCGCCGGTGGACCTGGCCGACGCTGCCAGCACGCCCGAGGCGGTGCGGGCCACGGCGATGTACCGCAACTTCGTCTCGGCGCAGGGCATGGCGATCATCGGCGCACCCGAGCAGAGCCTGCTGCTGGCCAAGCCGCGGCTGGCCAACGTGCTGCACGGCGGCGGCCTGATCTTCGAGCGCGCCGACGACGACAACGTGCGGCGCATCGCCTACTGGATCGGCCACCCGATGCCGCAGGGGCAGGACGAATTCAGCACCGCGTCGAACGCGCTGTTCACCCCGGCCGACAGCCGCACCGGACGCTGCAACCCATGACGAGCACCGTGTTCCCCCTGGGCTTGGTGCTGTGCGCGCTGGCGCTGCCGGCGCAGGCTGCCGACGCGGCCGACCCGACCGCGGAGCCCACCACCGAGGCCTTGCAGGTGGCCGATGCCTTCCTCGAGATGCGCACCGGCCCGGGCCGCGGCTACCCCGTCTTCCACGTCGCCCAGCGCGGCGAGGCGGTCGTCGTGCTGCTGCGCCACACCGACTGGTTCAAGGTGCGCAGCGCGCGCGGCGCCGAGGGCTGGGTCGAGCGCGCGCAACTGCAGGGCACGCTCACCGCGGCCGGCAGCCCCAAGACCTTCCGCGACCTGCTGGTCGACGACTACCTGGCCCGGCGGGTGGAGATGGGCGCGGCCTGGGGGCGCTTCAAGTCCGAGCCGATGCTCAAGCTGTGGGGCGCCGTGCGCCTGGGCGAATCGCTGGGTGTGGAACTGAGCGTGGGCCAGGTGCAGGGCCTGTTCTCGGGCACCGACTTCTGGCACGTCAACGCGGTGGCCGAGCCCTGGAGCGACAAGCGCCTGTCGCCCTACCTGTCGGTGGGCGTGGGCAGCTTCAGCAACCTGCCCAACCAGAGCCTGGTCGGCGCGGTCGACACCCGCGCCAAGCTGGCCAACGCTGGCCTGGGCCTGCGCTGGTACGTCACCGAGCGCTTCGTGGCCCGCACCGACTGGACGCTCTACACCGCCTTCGTCTCCGACCAGCGCAGCCGCGAGTTCCGCGCGCTGACGCTGGGCCTGTCGTTCTTCTTCTGACGCCCCCAACCCCTTCAAAGCCACCATGCGCCACCGTCCCGCCCACGCCGCACTGATCGCCTCCCTGCTGGCAGCAACCGTGGCCCCCTGGGCCCAGGCCGCCGACAACGAGCCCGTGATCCAGCCGCAGGTGCAGCGCCGCGAGCTGAAGCTGCCGCGCATCCCCAGCAACGACTTCGAGGCGGGGCTGTTCGTCGGCACCTACGCCACGCAGAACTTCGGCTCGTCGGCGGTGGCCGGCGTGCGCCTGGGCTACCACCTCACCGAAGACTTCTTTGCCGAGGCCACGATCGCCGGCACGCAGGTCAGCGATGAGTCGTTCCGCCAGATCCTGCCCGGCGGCGTGTTCCCCACGGCGAAGGAGACGCTGAGCTACGCCAACCTCTCCGCCGGCTGGAACGTGCTGCCCGGCGAGGTGTTCTTCGGCCGCCATGTGGCCAAGGCCTCGTCGGTGTACCTGATCGGCGGCATCGGCACCACGCGCTTCGCGCAGCAGCGGCGGCAGACGATCAACGTGGGCTTGGGGCTGCGCCTGTTCCTGCGCGACTGGGCGGCCATCCAGGTGGACATGCGCGACCACGTCTTCTCGCTCGACCTGCTGGGCAAGCGCCAGACCACGCAGAACCTCGAGCTGACCACCGGCGTGACCTTCTTCTTCTGATGATGGCCATGAACGCTTCCTCGTCACGCCGTGCCGCCTGCGTCGCCGCCGCACTGCTGGCGTTCGCGCCCGTTCATGCCGCGGTGCAGACCGACACCGCCGCGCCCGACTTCACGCTGCGCACGCTGGACGGCCCGGCCCTGCGACTGGCCGAGCAGCGCGGCCGCGTCGTGCTGGTCAACTTCTGGGCCAGCTGGTGCGGCCCCTGCCGGCAGGAGATGCCGCAGCTCAACCGCCTGCACGACAAGTACCGCGCCGCCGGCCTGGTGCTGCTGGGCATCAACATCGACGACGACCCGCGCCAGGCGGCCGCGCTGAAAGAACGTTACGAGCTGCGCTTCCCCGTGCTGCTGGACACCGACAAGGCGGTGGTCAAGCGCTACGACCTGGGCGCCATGCCGGCCACCGTGCTGATCGACCGCGACGGCCGCGTGCGCCGCCTGCACCGCGGCTACCGCGACGGCCTCGAACTCACCTACGACCAGCAGATCCGGGAGTTGATCAAGGAATGACACGCCTCGCCTTCATCCCGATGCTGATCGTGGCCGCGTCTTTGGCGGGGTGCTCTTCGTGGTCCTGGCCCCGGCCCTGGGTTCAGCCCTACGAGCGCGAGCGCCTGGCCGACCCGCTGATGAAGCCCTCGCGTGACCTGCTGGCCGACCGCCACCGGGCGCACGTGCACGAGGTGCGCGAAGGCGCGCGCGGCGCCACCGCGGTGCAAGGAGGCGGCTGTGGCTGCAACTGACGGCACCGCGTGGAAGGGCCTGTGCCGCGCGCTGTGGGCGGCCTCCGGCAGCCTGCTGGCCGCCGCGCCGGCCGCGGCCGTCGACCTGCCCGACAACCGCGCCGAGGCGCTGCTGCACGTGTACGACGGTGGCGGCACCACCGCCAGCGGCCCGGCCTTCCTGGTGCGCAAGCGCGTGGGCGACGCGCTGTCGCTGTCGGGCTCGGTCTACGTGGACATGGTCAGCAACGCCTCGGTCGACGTCGTCACCACCGCCAGCCCCTTCCACGAGCGCCGCACCGCGGTCGACCTGGGCCTGGAGCATGTCGTCCGCGACGCCACCATCAAGCTCGGTCTCGGCCAGAGCAGCGAGCCCGACTACCGCGCGCGCAGCCTGTCGTTGGACGTGACTCAGGAGGTGTTCGGCGGCATGACCACCGTGGCGCTGGGCTTCAGCCGTGGTGCCGACGACGTGGGCAAGAAGGGCACTGCCGGCTTCTTCGACCGCGCCACGCACTGGCAGTACCGGCTGGGCGCCACGCAGGTGCTGAGCCCGCGCTGGCTGGCCAGCGTCAACCTCGAGGCGCTGGCCGACGACGGCTACCTCGGCAGCCCCTACCGCGTCGCCCGCGTCTTTGGGGCGGCCGTGCCCGAACGCCACCCGCGCACCCGATCGGGCCGCGCCGCGCGCTTGCCGCGCGCGGCGACGTGGCCGGCATCGGCATGCTGCGCGCCGAGTACCGCTACTACTGGGACAACTGGGCCGTCAAGGCGCACACGCTGGAAGTCGGCCACGGCCGCCACGTCGGCGAGGTGTGGACGGTGGAGGGCAGCCTGCGCCTGCACCGCCAGGGCGCCGCGCTGTTCTACAGCGACAACGCCGGCACCGAGACGCTGTACCTGTCGCGCAACCGCCAGTTGTCCCGCTTCTCGAGCCTGGGGCTGATGGCCAAGGCGTCGTACGCGCTACCGCGGGCGACGGGCCAGGCGCCGATCTGGCTCAACGGCGCCGTCGAGTTCAAGCACTTCGGCTACCGCGACTTCACCGACCTGCGCACCGGATCGTCCTATGCCCACAACGCCACGCTGCTGCAACTCTATGTCTCGTCCACTTTCTGATCTTTGGCGCGTGGTCGCGCAGGCGATGTTCATCGCCACCGCGCTGCTCGGCGCCGCCGCGTCGCAGGCCGACGAGGCCGTCAAACCTGCGGCGGCAGCCAGCGCGCCGATGGCCGCGGTCATGCCTGCGCCCGCCGCCTCCGCACCGCCTGCCAGCCTCGACACCCGCCTGCAGGACGTCAAGGCCGAGGTCATCCGCCTCAACCGCGACCTGCTGGTGCTGGAGGAGGAACTGCTGTTCCCCGCCAGCACGCAGGTGGCGCTGTTCGTGTCGATGGACGTGGGCAAGCTGTTCTCGCTGGGCTCGGTGCAGGTGCTGCTGGACGACAAGGTGGTCGCCAGCCACCTGTACACCCCGCTCGAGGTGCAGGCGCTGCACCGCGGCGGCGTGCAGCGGCTCTACCTGGGCAACCTGCGTGCCGGCCCGCACGAACTGGTGGCCTACTTCACCGGCGCCGGCCCGCATGAGCGCGACTACAAGCGTGGCACGAAGCTCTCGTTCGAGAAAGGCGTCGACCCGCGCTACATCGAGCTGCAGATCCGCGACGTGCAGGCGAAGCTGCAGCCTGAGTTCGAGGTGAAGGTCTGGCAGTGATGCGCCGGCCGCCCCTCCCCCGGCCGCGCCGCGCGGCCCTGGCGCTGGCCGTGCTGTGGGCGCTGGCCGGCGCGTTCGCCTTCTCGGGCTCGGCGCGGGCCCAGCCCGCGGCGGCGGTGCCCGCCCAGGCGGGCGATGCCGATGTGCCCCGCCCGGTGCAGGCGCCGCACTACGGCGACGCGCTCTTCGGCTTCTTCCAGGAGCGCTGGTTCCCGGCCATCACCTCGCTGATGGTGTCGCAGCACTTCGCCCGCCTGCCCACCCACGAGGACGATGCCGAACTGCTGCGTGGCGGCCTGCTGTTGTCCTATGGCCAGCACCGCGAGGCCGGCGAGGTGTTCGAGCGCCTGGTCGCCACGCGGCCGGCGCTGCGCGATCGTGCCTGGTTCTTCCTGGCCCGCTCGCGCCACCAGCGTGGCCTGTTCGACGAGGCCGAGGCTGCCCTGGCGCGCATCGGGCAGTCCTTGCCCGGCACCCTGGAGGACGACCGCCGCCTGCTGCACGCGCAACTGCTGCTGGCCCGTGGCGCCTCGGCCGAGGCCGCCGCGGTGCTGGAGGCCGCGGCACAGCGGCCCGGCGCGTCGCCCTTCGCCCGCTACAACCGCGGCATCGCGCTGCTGCAAAGCGGCGATGTGGCCGGCGGCCGCGCGGCGCTCGACGCGCTGGGCCGCGAGCCCAGCGCCGACGAAGAAACACGCCAGGTGCGCGACCGCGCCAACGTCGCGCTGGGCTTCTCGGCCCTGCGCGACGACGAGCCCGCGCTGGCCCGCGACGCGCTGCAGCGCGTGCGCCTGGACAGCGGGCCGTCGAACCAGGCGCTGCTGGGCTTCGGCTGGGCCGCCGCGGCGCTGAAGCAGCCCGAGCGGGCGCTGGTTCCCTGGCTGGAACTCTCCACCCGCGACCCTGGCGACGCGGCGGTGCTGGAATCGCGCATCGCCGTGCCGCACGCCTATGCCGAGCTGGGCGCGCGCGGCGAGGCGCTGACGCGCTACCAGGCCGCGATCGACGCCTATGAGGCCGAGCGCCAGTCGCTCACCGAGGCCATCGCGGCCATCCGCGAAGCCGACGCGCTGGCGCCGCTGCTCGACGCCGGCAGCGGCGACGAACCCGGCCGCGAGGTGGACGCCGCGCCGCCGACCATGTCGCATGCCGCGCAGCTGGTGCCGCTGCTGGCCGACCATGCGATGCAGGAGGGGCTGAAGAGCCACCGCGATCTGCGCTGGTTCGACCGCAACCTGCGCGACTGGTCGGACAGCCTGCTGGCCTTCGACGAGGTGCTGGTGCACCGCAGCCGGGCCTATGCCGAGCGGCTGCCGCAGCTGCTGGCCCGCGCCAACGACGCCGCGCAGGGCGTGGCCGCGCTGCAGGCCCGGCGCGACGCCCTGGCCGCCGAGGTGGACCGCGCCGAGGCCGATGCCGATGGCCTGGCGCTGGCCAGCCCCGCCGAGCTGGCGATGCGCACCCGCGTGGCCGAGCTGCGCGCCGCCTTGCCGGCGCTGGGCGAGGGCGCCGAGGCGGCATCCTTCGCCGACCGGATCAGACGCGTCGATGGCGCGTTGGGATGGCGGCTGGCCCAGGCCTGGCCGCAGCGCCTGTGGGACGCGCGCAAGGCGTTGGCGGCGCTCGGCTCGGCGCTCGACCAGGCCCGTTTTCGCGAGGCGGCGCTGGCCCAGGCCCAGCGCGACGAGCCGCAGCGCTTCGAGCGCCTGGCCGGGCGCCTGGCCGAGCTGTCGCGGCGCGTGGCCGCGCTGAACCCGCAGGTGGTGGCGCTGGCCCGCGAGCAGCGCGAGGTGCTGCAGGCCACCGCCATCGCGGCGCTGGCGCGCTCGCAGCAGCGACTGGCCGACTACACCGCGCAGGCGCGTTTTGCGCTGGCCCAGCTGCAGGACGCGCCAGCCGAACTCGCGCGCCACCAAGGGGAGGCCGATCATGCGCCCACGCACTAGGGCCGCCACGGGCGCCACGTCACCGCGCCTTCGCGGGCTGGTCCTGACCCTGCTGGCCGGTGGCCTCGCCGGCTGCGGCCTCTTCCAGCGTCCACCCGCGGGCGACGACGCACCCACGCTGGCCAGCCTGGCCCAACGCCGCGTCGACGTGGTGCCCGATGCTGGCCCGCCGCGCGACGAGGCCCGTGCCATCGCCGCCTACCAGGCCTTCCTGGCCATCGCGCCGACCTCGCCGGGCACACCGGGCGCCGCGGCCGTTGTGGGCCGCGCGACGGCCACGCAGGCCGTGCCGGCGCTGCGCGGCGACCCGAGGCAGGCGCTGGGTGCCGACCCCATGCAGGCGCAGCGCGTTGACCCCACCCAGGCGCTTCGCGCCGTGGCCATGCGCCGCCTCGGCGACCTCGAGATGGACCTGGCCGACAAGCGCGCCGGCGACGGCGACGCGCCCGACTACGGCCCGGCCATCGCCCGCTACCAGGCCTACCTGGCGGCGCACCCGACCGACCCTGGCAATGACCGCGTGCTGTACCAGCTGGCGCGGGCGCAGGAGCAGGGCGGCCAGCCCGAGGCGGCGCTGAAGACGCTGGACCGCCTGGTGGCCGCGCACCCGCTCACCGCGCACCGCGACGAGGCCGAGTTCCGCCGCGGCGAGCTGCTGTTCAGCGCCCGGCGCTACGAGCCGGCCGAAGCCGCCTACGGCGCGGTGCTGCAGGCCGGCGCCGGCAACCCCTTCCTCGACCGCGCGCTCTACATGCAGGGCTGGTCGCGCTACAAGCAGGGCCGGCTCGACGAGGCGCTGGACGCCTTCTTCGGCGTGCTCGACGTGAAGCTCGGCGGCCGCCCCACCGGTGACGACAGCGGCGACGAGCGACCCATCGCCGAGCTGCCCGGCCTCACCCGCGCCGACCGCGAACTGCTCGAGGACACGCTGCGCGTCGTCTCGCTCAGCCTGGACGGCCTGCAGGGCGCGGCCAGCATCGCCGGCCACGTGCACAGCGACCGGCGCGAGGCCTATGCCTGGCGTGTCTACGAGCAGCTCGGCGAGCTGTACCTTCGCCAGGGCCGCAGCAAGGACGCCGCCGACACCTTCGCCCGCTTCGCGCAGGTGCAGCCGACGGCGCCGCAGGCGCCGCTGGCGCAGTCGCGCGTGATCGCCATCTACGAGGCCTCTGGCTTCGACGGCCTGGCACTGGCCGCGAAGCGGGACTTCGTCGTCGCGCACGGCGCGGCCAGCGCGATGCGCCAGTCCAACCCGGCCGGCTGGCTGCGGGCGCAGCCGCGGGTGCATGAGCACCTGGCGGCGCTGGCCCGCCACCACCACGCGGTGGCGCAGACGAGCCGGCGCGAGGCCGACGTCGACGAGGCCGTGCGCTGGTACGGCGCGCTGCTGGAGGCCTTCCCCAACGACCGGCAGGCGCCGGCCGCGCGCTTCCTGCTGGCCGAGCTGTTGGCCGAGGCCGGCCGCCACGCGCCGGCGGCAGCCGAGTACGAGCGCTCGGCCTACGCGCCGCTGCGCCATGCGCACAGCGCGGACGCCGGCTACGCCGCGCTGCTGGCCCGGGGCGAGCTCGTGAAGCGCGCCGACGCCGCCGACCGCCCTGCGCTGCAGCGCGCCCAGGTGGACAGCGCCCGCCGCTTTGCAGCGGCCTTTGCCGACGACCCGCGCCGCGCCGCCGTGATGACCGGCGCCGCCGACACGCTGTTTGCCTTGCGCGACATCGACGCGTCCACCGCGCTGGCCCGCGAGGTGCTGGCGCTGCAGCCGCCGGCCGCGGCCACGCAGCGCCGCGTGGCCTGGACGGTGGTGGCGCACGGTGCCTTCGAGCGCAGCGACTTTGCCGCCGCCGAGGCCGCCTACGGCGAGGTACTGGCCCTGGTGCCGGCGCAGGATGGCGCCCGCGCCGAACTGGTCGATCGCCAGGCCGCGGCCATCTACCGCCAGGGCGAGGCCGCGCGCGAGGGCGGCCGCACGCAGGACGCGGTGGGTCACTTCGGCCGCGTCGCGGCGGTGGCGCCGCAATCGGCCGTCGGCGCCAACGCGCAGATCGACGCCGCCGCCGCGATGATCGCGCTGAAGGACTGGACCGGCGCCGCGCGCACGCTGGAGGACTTCCGCCGCCGCCACGCCAGTCACCCGCTGGCCGCAGGCCTGCCGGCGCGGCTGGCACTGGTTTACACCGAATTGGGCCGCTGGGGCCCGGCCGCGGCCGAGTTCGACCGACTGGCGGCTACGCTGCCGGATACCGGTGTCGACGCAGAGGCCGCGCGCGCCGCGCGCTGGCGCGCCGCCGAGCTGCACGAGAAGGCCGGCGACCGGGCCACCGCGGGCAAGGCCTTTGCCGCCTACCTGCAGCGCCACCCGCAGCCGCTGGAGGCCGCCGTGGAAGCGCGCTGGCGACTGGCCGCGATGGCCGAGTTCGAGGGCCGCGCCAAGGACGCGAAGGCCTGGCTCGACGGCCTGCGCCAGGCCGATGCCGGCGGCGGCGACGCGCGCACGCCGCGCACCCGCACGCTGGGCGCGCTGGCCGCGCTGCAACTGGCCGAGGCGCCGGCGCAGGCCTACCGCCAGGTGGCCCTCGTGGAGCCGCTGGCGCGCACGCTGAAGCTGAAGAAGGCCCGCTTCGACGAGGCCCTGCAGGCCTATGCGCGGGCCGCCGACACCGGCGTGGCCGAGGGCGCCAGCGCCGCCACCTTCCACAGCGCCGCGCTGTACCAGGACTTCGGCCGCGCGGTGCTGGCGTCGCAGCGGCCGCGGCCCAAGGGCCGGCCGCTGGGCAAGGCCGAGGCCGAGCAGTACCAGGTGATGCTGGAGGAGCAGGCCTTCCCGTTCGAGGAGAAGGCCATCGAGCTGCACGCGCTCAACGCCCAGCGCACCGCGCAGGGCCTGTACGACGGCTGGGTGCGCAAGAGCTACGCCGCGCTGCGCGAGCTGCGGCCGCTGCGCTACGGCAAGGACGAGCGGGTGGCGCCGCTGGTGGCGGCCGCGACGACCGACGCGAACCGGCCGGCTGCGGCCGGGCCGAGGACGGCCGCGTCGTGGAATGCCGAGGGCATCGCCCACCGCGAGGCCGGGCGCTTTGCCGAGGCGCAGGCGGCCTACGAGCGCGCGCTGGCGCTGGACGGCGGCTACGCGCCCGCGCTGCTGAACCTCGGCATCCTGTGGGATCTGTACCTGCACGACGGTGCCCGCGCGCTGGCGCAGTACGACGCCTACCAGCGCGTCAGCGGCGGTGACGCCACCGTCGACCGCTGGATCGCAGACCTGCGCAACCGCAAACCCCAGCATGCGCTGGCCACCCACGCCAAGGAGCCTGCACGATGAACCGCAGCACTGCACGGGCGGCCACCGCCGTCGCCATCGCCGCCGTCCTCGCCACGCTGGGCGCCGCCGCAGCGGCGCAGGACCGCGCCGACCTCGAGCGCGCCCGGATCATCGGCAACCGCGAGCTGCCCAAGGTGCTGTACATCGTGCCTTGGAAGAAACCGCTGTCCGCCGCCGGCATCGGCCGCCCGGCCGGCGGCGTGCTCGACGACGCGCTGCAGCCCATCGACCGCGAGGTGTTCCGCCGCGGCCTGCGCTTCGACGCCCAGTTGCGCGCGCGCAGCGCCGACGAGGCCGCGGCCGCGCCAGCG
>NZ_MWLO01000157.1 GCF_002198735.1 Ideonella sp. A 288 | reverse complement strand
TTCGGGGAAGGCGGGGTCGGCGGGTGCCGGCGTGGGGGACGGGCAGTCCAGGTGCGGCTGGCAGGGCCGCGCGCGGCGTCATGGTCGGCGGGCGGCGAAGGTGTCCGGGGTGAGCAGCAGCACCTGGTCGTCGCCAGCGCTGGTGGGCAGCCACACCGGCTCGAGTGCCGGGAAGGCACGTTCGAAGTGTTCGCGTTCGTGGCCGATCTCGAGCACCAGCACGGCGCCGTCGTTCAGGTGGCTCGGCGCATCGCGCAGCAGCCGGCGGATGAAGTCCATGCCGTCAGCGCCGCCAGCCAGGGCGAGTGCAGGCTCGGCGCGGTACTCGGCCGGCAGGCGGGCCATCGAGTCGCTGTTGACGTAGGGCGGATTGCACAGCACCAGGTCGTATCGGAGCCCGGCGACCGCGGCCAGGCCGTCGCCCTGCACCAGGCGGATGCGGTCGGCCAGGCCATGGCGCGCGACGTTGAGCCGGGCCACGGCCAGCGCGTCGGCGCTCAGGTCGGCGGCGTCCACGGCCACCTCGGGCCAGGCCATGGCGGCCAGCACCGCCAGGCTGCCGTTGCCGGTGCACAGGTCGAGCACCCGGTGGGTCTGGTCGCTCAGCCAGGCATCGAGCGTGCCGTCGGCCAGCACCTCGGCGATCAGCGATCGCGGCACGATGGCGCGCTCGTCCACGGTGAAGGGCACGCCCTGCAGCCAGGCTTCGCCAGTCAGGTAGGCGGCGGGTCGTCGCGTGGCGATGCGGCGGTCGACCAGTTCGGCCACTGCCGCCATCTGCTGGGGCGACAGCAGGTCGTCGGCGTGATCGTCCAGCGCATGCAGCGGCACGCCCAACCGCCACAGCACCAGCCACGCGGCCTCGTCGTACGCATTGGTGGTGCCATGCCCAAACGAAACGCCCGCCGATTCGAGGCGGGCGCTCATCTGCTCGATGGTGTCGCGCAGGGTCATGGCAGCAGCGCCTCCAGCGTGCGCCGGTAGATGTTCTTCAAGGGTTCGATGTCGGCCACGTTCACGCATTCGTCGATCTTGTGGATGGTGGCGTTGATGGGGCCGAACTCGACGACCTGCTCGCACAGGCGCGCGATGTAGCGGCCATCGCTGGTGCCGCCGGTGGTGGACAGCACGGGCTGCACGCCGGTTTCGGCGGTGATGGCGGCGGCCAGCGCCTCGCTCAGGTGTCCCGGCCGGGTGAGGAAGGGCGAGCCGCCCAGGGTCCAGGCCAGGGTGTACGACAGGCCGTGGCGCTGCAGCACCGCCTCGACCCGGGCCTTCAGCGATTCGGGGGTCGATTCGGTGGAAAAGCGGAAGTTGAAGTCCACCACCGCCTCGCCCGGGATGACGTTCAGCGCCCCCGTACCGGCCTGCAGGTTCGACACCTGCCAGGTGGTGGGCGGAAAGTGCTCGTTGCCGGCGTCCCAGCCGGTGGCGGCCAGTTCGGCCAACGCCGGCGCCAGCTGGTGCACCGGGTTGCGGGCCAATTGCGGGTAGGCCACGTGGCCCTGGATGCCCTGCACCACGAGGCGCGCCGACAGCGAGCCGCGGCGGCCGTTCTTGACCATGTCGCCGAGCCGCTCGACCGAGGTGGGCTCACCGACGATGCAGCAGTCGAGCCGCTGGCCGCGGGCCTGCAGCGCCTCGACGACGCGCACGGTGCCGTCGACCGAGGGGCCTTCCTCGTCGCTGGTGAACAGCAGCGCCAGCGTGCCGGCGTGATCGGGCCGGGCCCGGACGAACTCCTCGGCGGCCACGGTCATCGCGGCGATCGAGGTCTTCATGTCGGCGGCGCCGCGGCCGTAGAGCCGACCGTCGCGGTGGTGCGGCACGAAGGGGTCGCTGGTCCACTGCGCCACCGGGCCCGACGGCACCACGTCGGTGTGGCCGGCCAGCACGACGGTGGGGCCAGGCCGCTGGCCGCGGTGCGTGGCCCACAGGTTGGTGACGCGCGCGCCCTCGGGGCCGCAGGCCATCGTCTCGCAATGGAAGCCCAGCGGCTCGACACGCGCGGCCACCAGCGCCTGGCAGCCGGCGTCGTCGGGCGTGACCGAAGGGCGGGCGATCAGCGCCTCGAGCAGTCGCAGGGTGTCGCCGCTCATTCCTGACGCCTCATTCGGCACGCCCGAAGATGTTGGCCTTGCGCGGCGCGGTGCCCTCGGGGTAGATGTCCACGCTGTACTCGGTGAACACGGCCTGGTCGGACTCTTCCTTGCGGGGCGCGGCGCGGTTGGCCGGCGTGAGATCGTTCTGCAGGCGCCACATCAGGTTGGTCGGCGAATCGGCGTAGGCCAGGCCTTCGTCTCGGCTGACCAGGCCCTCGTTGATGAGACGCGCGATGTCCTGCTCGAAGGTCATCGAGCCTTCGGCCAGCGACTTCTCCATCGCTTCCTTGACGCCGCCGAAGTCGCCCTTCTCGATCATCTCGGCCACCAGCTTGGTGTTGAGCATGACCTCCATCGCCGGCAGGCGGCCGCCGGTGTTGGCGCGCAGCAGGCGCTGCGAGGAGATGGCGCGCAGGCCGGCAGCCAGGTCGCCCAGCAGCACCGGGCGCGCCTCGGGCGTGTAGAACGACAGGATCCGGCCGAGCGCGTGGTAGCTGTTGTTGGCGTGCAGGGTGGCCAGCACCAGGTGGCCCGACAGGGCATAGCTCAGCGCCGCGGTCATGGTCTCGCGGTCGCGGATTTCGCCGATCATGATGCAGTCGGGCGCCTGGCGCAGTGCGTTCTTCAGCGCCACCTGCAGCGAGTTGGTGTCGCGGCCGACCTCGCGCTGGTTGACCACCGACTTCTTGCTGGTGAACAGGTACTCGATCGGCTCCTCGATGGTGAGGATGTGGCCCGCCAGGTTGCGGTTGCGCAGGTCGAGCATGGACGCCAGCGTCGTGCTCTTGCCGGTGCCGGTGGCGCCGACCATCAGGATCAGGCCGCGTTTCTCGAGCACCAGCGTGCCCAGGATATCGGGCACGTTGAGCGAATCGAGCGTCGGGATCACATGCGGGATGTGGCGGAACACCGCGGCGATCGTGCCGCGCTGCTTGAAGGCCGACAGCCGGAAGCTGCCGACCTTGTCGATGCCGACGGCCAGGTTCAGCTCGCAGGTCTCGTCGAGCTCTTCCATCTGGCGGGGCGGCAGCAACTCGGCCAGCAACTGGCGCGGCTGCTGCGGCGAAAGAACCTGGTCGGACAACTGCAGCACCTGGCCGTGGATCTTGATGAGGATCGGCATGTTCGCCGACAGGTACACGTCGGACGCGTGCTTCTCGGCCATCAGCCGGAGCACCTTCTCCATGTTGCCGCTCATGCGATCCCCTCCCGTGGTGAGTACTGCGTGGGGCCGGGGCTCAGGGCCGCAGCAGGTCGTTGATGCTGGTCTTGGCGCGGGTCTGGGCGTCCACCCGCTTGACGATCACCGCGCAGTACAGGTTGTACTTGCCGCCGGCCTTGGGCAGGCTGCCACTCACCACGACCGAACCGCTGGGCACGCGGCCATAGCTCACCTCGTCGGTGTCGCGGTTGTAGATGGGCGTGCTCTGGCCGAGGTACACGCCCATGCCCAGCACCGAGTTCTCCTCGACGATCACGCCTTCCACCACCTCGGAACGGGCACCGATGAAGCAGTTGTCCTCGATGATGGTGGGGTTGGCCTGCAGCGGCTCGAGCACGCCGCCGATGCCGACGCCGCCCGACAGGTGCACGTTCTTGCCGATCTGGGCGCAGGACCCCACGGTGGCCCAGGTGTCGACCATCGTGCCCTCGTCGACGTAGGCACCGATGTTGACGTAGCTGGGCATCAGCACCACGTTCTTCGCGATGTAGCTGCCGCGCCGGGCCACGGCCGGCGGCACCACGCGGATGCCGGTCTCGCGCATCGCTTCTTCGCTGACGTGGGCGAACTTGGTCTCGACCTTGTCGAAGTAGCTCAGGTCGCCGGCGCGGACGACGTGGTTGTCCTTCAGGCGGAAGCTCAGCAGCACGGCCTTCTTGACCCACTGGTTGACGGTCCACTGGCCCACGCCCTGGCGCTCGGCCACGCGCAGGCGCCCGGCGTTGAGGTCGGAGATGACGTGGTCCACCGCGTCGCGGATGGCCGGGTCGGCGGACGCCGGGCCGAGGCTGGCGCGGCCTTCCCAGGCCAGGTCGATGAGGGTCTGCAGTTGCTGGGTCATTGGGTCAGCTCGATGGGGCTTGGGTGGAACGGGTGAATTCGACGATGCGGTGCGCGGCCTCGAGGCATTCCTCGGTGGTGGCCACCAGCGCCATGCGGATGCGGCCGCGGCCAGGGTTGGTGCCATGCGCGTCGCGGGCCAGCAGGCTGCCCGGCAGCACCGCCACATTGTATTGAGCGAGCAACTGGCGGGCGTAAGCAATGTCATCGCCCGGACCGCCCTGGCCCGGCACGGCGGCCCAGAGGTAGAAGCCGGCGTCGGGCAGCCGAACGTCCAGCACGCTGGCCAGCAGCGGCGTCACCTGCGCGAACTTGGCCCGGTACAGCGCGCGGTTGTCGACCACGTGGGCCTCGTCGTTCCAGGCGGCGATGCTGGCCTGCTGCACCAGCGGGCTCATCGCCGAGCCATGGTAGGTGCGGTACAGCAGGAACGCCTTCAGCACCGTGGCGTCACCGGCGACGAAGCCCGATCGCAGGCCTGGCACGTTGCTGCGCTTGGACAGCGAGGTGAAGACCACCAGGTTGCGAAAGTCGCTGCGGCCCAGTTGGACGGCCGCTTCCAGGGCCCCCAGCGGCGGCTCGTCGCGGAAGTAGATCTCGGAATAGCACTCGTCGCTGGCGATCACGAAACCGTGGCGGTCGCTCAGTTCGAACAGGCGCGCCCACTCATCCAGCGGCATCACCGCACCCGACGGGTTGCCTGGCGAGCAGGTGTACAACAACTGGGTGCGCGACCAGGTGGCCTCGTCGATCTGCGACCAGTCGGCGGCGAAGTTGCGTGCCGGGTCGCTGTTGGCGAAGGCGGTGTCGGCCCCGGCCAGCAGCGCGGCGCCTTCGTAGATCTGGTAGAACGGGTTCGGGCAGACGACGGTGGCACCCGCCTTCGTGGCGTCGACCACCGTCTGCGCCAGGGCGAACAGCGCCTCGCGCGAGCCGCACACCGGCAGCACCTGGGTGGCGGGGTCCAGTGCCAGCCCGTAGCGACGCTGCACCCAGCCGGCCATGGCCTCGCGCAGGGCCGGCGTGCCCAGCGTGGGCGGGTAGACCGACAGGCCGGCCATGCCGCCGACCAGTGCCTGGCGCACCAGCTCGGGCGCAGGGTGGCGCGGCTCGCCGATGCCCAGGCTGATCGGCCGCAGCGCCGGGTTCGGGACGATGTCCCGGGTGAGCTGGCGCAGGCGTTCGAAGGGGTAGGGCTGGAGCCGGTCGAGCAGCGGATTCATCGCGCGATTATCGCGGCCGAGGGCCTGGCGCCCGCAGCGCCACCGACGGGCGCGTCAGTCGCCCATCACCACGCCTTCGCGGCGTGGGTCGGCGCCGCCGAACCAGCCTGTCGGCGTGCGCTGGATCGCCTGCAGGCCGCTTGGGAGGTCGACCTCCAGCACCGTGTGGCCGCGCGCCCTCAGCGCATCGACCGTCGACGCCGGGAACCGCCCCCGCTCGAGCAGCGTCGGGCCGTTCAGGCTGCCGAAGTTCGGCAGGTCGATCGCGCGTTGCGCATCGAGCCCCCAGTCGAAGCTGCCGATCAGCGTCTTCGCGACGAAGTGGATGATGGTGGCGCCGCCGGGCGAGCCCAGGCTCATCAGCAGCCGGCCATCGCGGCGGTCGAACACCAGCGTGGGGCTCATGCTCGAGCGGGGCCGCTTGCCGGCCTGCACGCGGTTGGCGATGGGCCGCCCTTGCGCGTCGGCAGGCTCGGGCGAGAAGTCGGTGAGCTGGTTGTTGAGCAGGAAGCCGCCGGGCAGGCCGCTGCCACCGTCGGACAACAGACCGGAGCCCCAGGCGGCCTCGATGGTGGTGGTCATCGCGACGGCGCGGCCGTCGGCGTCGACGATGCTGAGGTGGCTGGTGCCGTGCTCGGGCGATTCCGCGGAGGTGCCGTACGCGACGCGCACAACCGCTGGCGTGCCGGGCCGCGCCGACGTCATCGAGGTCGGGCCGATGAGGCCGGCGCGCTGCCGCAGGTAGTCGGCACCGAGCAGGCTGCGCCAGTCGCCGCCGGGGGGCGCGGTGAAATCGGGGTCGGCGATGTACTGGTTGCGGTCGGCGTAGGCCAGGCGCGCGGCCTCGGTGTAGGTGTGCAGCCAGGCGGCCGAGGGGATGCCGTCCTGCAGCGCCGGCGCTGCCACCGACGCGTGGTCCACGAGGCCGAGGATCTGCATCACCGTCAGGTGGCCCGACGACGGCGGCGGCATGCCGCAGATGCGGTAGCTCGTTTGCCAGTCCGTGCAC
This sequence comes from Ideonella sp. A 288, assembly GCF_002198735.1. Taxonomy (GTDB): domain Bacteria; phylum Pseudomonadota; class Gammaproteobacteria; order Burkholderiales; family Burkholderiaceae_C; genus Pseudaquabacterium. The sequence continues at coordinate 45,834 of NZ_MWLO01000157.1, read as the reverse complement.
AGCGGTTCCCGCCGGACGGGTTGGTAAGCCGCGAGGTCTGCGGCCGTCATGCGGCCGGGCAGGGTGGCATGGCCCTGCACCCGGGCCACGATGTCGGCAGCCACCGGCCCGTCGTGCAAGGCGCTGCTGCCCTGGCGGGCGATCGACCGCAGCACCTGGGCCAGCGCCGGGTTGCGCAGCCGATGGTCGATCGGCAGCGGTTGGCCGTCGGGCAGGAAGAAAAAGCGTGCGGCGCGGGCATCCCGTCGCAGGTGATCGGCCGCCTGCAGCATCGTGTGCAGGCGGGCACTGACCGGGAACCCCTGCTCGGCCAGCGCGATCGCCGGCTCGAACAAGGTGGCCCACGGCAGCCGGCCGTGCTGGCGGTGGGCCGCCTCGAGCATGCGCACCGCACCCGGCACGCCCACGGCGCGTCCGCTGGCCACCGCCTGGGGAAGCGGCAGCGGCCGTCCATCGGGGCCCAGCAAGAGCCGCTCGTCGGCGCCCGCCGGGGCCGTTTCGCGCCCGTCCCAGGCCTGCACCTGTTGACCGTCCCAATGCAGCAGGAACGCGCCGCCACCCAGGCCGCTGGACTGCGGTTCGACCAGGGCCAGCACCATCTGCACCGCCACCGCCGCATCGAGCGCCGACCCGCCCGCGCGAAGGATGCGGTCGCCGGCCTCGGTGGCCAGCGGATTGGCCGCGGCGACCGCGAATCGGCGTGTGGCCCAGCCGGGCTTGGCAGTGAGCCCGGATGCCGCCTCGGGCACCGGGGAGGCCGCGGTCGGGGGCTTCACCGCCGGCCCGGCGCAGCCCGACAGCAGGGCCCCGATCAGCCATGCCAGAGGCCCCAGCGCGGCCCGGGCCCGGGCCGGCCTGGGTTGCGGTCGGCTTTGTCCGGCAGCCATGGCCAATCCTTCAGCGGCTGGTGTCGACGAGCGTGCGGCCACGCACCTTGCCGTCGACCAGGTTCGGTGCGTCGTGCACCCAGTCGCCGATCAGGCGGTGCAGCGACTGCAGGCCCTCGGTCAAGGCGGCCGGGCCGGGCTGAAGGATCAGCGGCGACTTGATCTCGTGAAGGCGGCCGTCGCGCACGGCCGGGATCGTGTCCCAGCCCGGCCGGGCCGCCACGCGCTCGGGCCGGAACTTCTTGCCACACCACGAGCCGATGATCAGGTCGGGCGCCGCGCGCACCACCTCCATCGGGTCGGCCACGATGCGGTCGCGGCCCAGCGGCGCCGCGGCTCGCTGCGGGAAGATGTCGTCGCCGCCGGCGATGCCGATCAGTTCGCTCACCCACTGGATGGCGCTGATGGCGGGTTCGTCCCATTCCTCGAAATAGACGCGCGGCCGCCGAGGCCAGGCCGCAGCCGCCCGGCGCACGGCCTCCATCGACTCGGCCAGTTCGGCCGCGTACGCGTCGGCCCGGGCAGCGCAACCCACCAGCGCGCCCAGCCGCCGCACGTAGCCCAGGATGCCGTCGACCGATCGGTGGTTGCTGATCCACACCTCGACGCCAGCGCGGATCAGTGCCGCGGCCACGTCGGCCTGCATGTCGGAGAAGCCGATCGCCAGGTCGGGCCGCAGATCGAGGATGCGGTCGATCTTTGCGCTGGTGAACGCACTGACGCGCGGCTTCTCGTGCCGGGCCCGGGCCGGCCTCACGGTGAACCCGGAGATGCCCACGATGCGGTCGGATTCGCCCAGCGCGTAAAGCACCTCGGTGGGCTCTTCGGTCAGGCAGACGATGCGATGGGGCAGGCCACTCATGCCTGAAGTGTGACACCCGCCCGAACGGCCTTGCCCCGAGGTCGGCCTGTGTCTGCCGTGATACAAGGCCGGGCATCGGTCCGCGTCGGCGGACGCCGCTCACCTGCATGCCACCGATGTTTGCGCGCCAGCCTGTCGTTTCATCTGTCGAGTCCCTCCTGCCGCCCGTGCGGGGCCTCTGCGGATCGCCATGGCAGCCGGGGGTGTTCACGGTGGTCATCGGCGGCGTGCGGTCGAGGTCGGCCCGATGCCCGTCGCCTGTGGGGCCCCGCCCGTGGCCATGAGCGTCGACCGCGTTCCCCCAACACCGACGCCGGACTTCCGTGCGCCCCGCTGGCTGGCCGTGGCCATGGCGGTCTGCGTGGTGGTGGCGGTGTGGATCGCCGGCGCGCGCCAACTGGAGCAGCATTCGGTGCACCTCCATCGCATGGCGCACCACCGCGCCGAGGAGATGCTGCGCCAACGATCCGACTGGCTGGACGATGCGGCCTACCTGAGGGGTCAGGAGACCCTGGCCCGGCGGGTCGAGCGATGGCTGGGCAGCGGCGATCCGGCGGCGCTCGCCGCCCTGGCGGCCGATCTGCAGGACTACTGCCGCAGCCGTCGTTTCACGGGCTGCGCGCTCGTCGATGCCCAGGGCCGGACCTTGGGCACCGGCGTTCTCTACAGTCCGGCGCCGCGGTGGCCGGTGCGGCTGGCCGAACGCCTGGCGGCCGATGCGCCGGGGCTGGCCGGCATGGCCGTCGGCGTGGCCACCTCCACCTGGCAGCCGTGGCTGATCGTGCCGTTGGCGGTGCCTGGCCAGATGCCCCGCATGGCAGCGGTGATGGCGGTGGATGTCTCGACCACCGTGTCGCGCTGGGCCGACGACGAACAGATGGCCGGCGCCCACGTCGACCTCACGCTCTGGGTGCCCGATGCGGATGCGGCCATCGGCATCGGACCTCCGGATGAGAGCACGCGGGTGTTGCAGCAGGTTCGGGTGCCGCTGGCCGACAGCACCGTTCAAGGGCCGGCACTGCTGCGAGACCCGGCAGCGGGCCGTGGCCAGGCGAGCTTCGCCATCGACCATCGCGGGCGCCCCGTGTTGGCCGCCTCGGTCACCGTGGCTGACACCGGTTGGGTCATGACGGCGCAGATGGACCGAGCCGTCGTGCTGCAGCACCTGGCCCGCGACATCGTCGTGACGGGTGGCATGGGCCTGCTCGCCCTGCTCGCGCTGGCCGCGGCACACCGGCAGCGGCAGTCCAGCCTGGCTCTGGGCGCGGCCCTTCGGGAGCAGTCACAGCAACGCGAGCGCATCCAATCGTTGGCCCTGCTGGCGGCGGTCGTCGACAGCAGCCCCGATGCCATCGTGGCCAAGGACCTCGACGGGCGCTTCCTGATCAACAACCGGGTCTCGGCAGCCAAGTCGGGCTATCGACCCGAAGAGATGGTTGGCAAGGGCCCGGAGATCGTCTACCCGCCCGAGCAGGCGGCGATGATCGCGGCGCACGACCGTCAGGTGCTGCAAACCCTGCAGGCCACCACCTTCGAAGAGCATGTCACGGTCGGGGGACGGAACGAGGTGCTCGAATCTGTCCGCGGCCCGCTGCGCGATGCGCAAGGCCGGTTGATCGGCAGTTACGCAATCCTGCGCGATGTCACTGCGCACCGTGCGGCCGATCGCGCGGCGCAGGAAAGCCGGCAGCGGCTCGAACTGGTCGTGGCCAGCGCTGGGCTGGCCATCTGGGATTGGGACCTGCAACGCGCCATCGTGTGCTGGTCGCCCGAAGTGGTGCAATTGGTCGGCGGTGGCGACCCCAGCGGCCTGGCCATCGAACTGCCCGAATCCGAAGCCGAGCAGCACATTCACCCGGAGGACCGGGCGCGCGTGGTCCAGGCCCTCGAGCGCACGGCGAAAGAGGGTGAACCGTTTGCGCAGGAGTACCGCGTCGTGCGCCACGACGGCACCGCAGTGTGGGTGGCCGATCGGGCCGCGCTGGTGCGCGACGGGCAGGGTCGGCCGCTGCGCGTGATCGGCGCGCTGCAAGACCTCACCCCCCGCCGTCGACTCGAACAGGAGCAGGAGCAGGAGCGTGTGCGGCGGCGGTTCTTCTTCGACATGTCGAACTTCGGTGTCGTCGTCATCGACGCCGACGGTCGACTGGTCGAAGCCAATGCAAGCTTTGCACGTCTCATCGGGCGGAAGTTGGACGAACTCCGCGACCTGCACCTCTGGGACTGGGACATCGACCACCCCCGCGAGCGCGCGCTCGAGTTCACGACACGCACCGAGCCCGAGCAGCAGACCTTCGAATCGCATTGGCGGCGGCCGGACGGCTCGGTGATCGATGCCGAACTCAACATCAACCGGGTGCTGCTCGATGGCCGCCGCCTCATCTTCGGCATCTGCCGGGACGTGACTGCGCGCAAGCAGTCCGAACAGGCCCTTCGGTCGCTGAATGCGCTGGTCGTGGCCGTCAGCAACTCGGTGCTCGACCAGTTGGCCGTGCTGGATGCCGCCGGGACGGTGGTGCGGGTCAACGAGGCGTGGCTGCGCTTCGTGGGGTTCGCCGGGCAGACGAACGACCGCGATCCACTGCGCTGTGGTGTCGGCACCGGCTACGCCCAGGTGTGGGCGGTGGCCGAACATGTGACGACGCCAGACCGTTCGGCCATTGCGCATGGCATTGGCGAGGTGGTGGCCGGTCGGCTGGAACTCTATTCGGTCGAGTTTGCGTGGCAGGGCGATGCCGCGCGGCGCTGGTTCCGCATGACCGTGACACCGCTGCACGGCACCTCGGGTGGCGCTGTGGTGGCCCATGCCGACGTGACCGACCGTCATCATGCCGACGAAGCCCTGCGCGCCAGCGAGGCGCGTTACAGGTCGATGGTCGATTCGCTCAGCGAGGGCGTGTTGCTGTTCGATCGATCGGGGCTGATGCGCGGCGCCAATCGGGCGGCCGAACGCATCCTGCGGCTCGACATGGCCCCCATCGCCAGGGGCATCGGCAGTTCGTTGGACGAGTGGCCGATCGTCGGCGAGGATGGTCGGGCGCTGCGGCTGTCGCAGACGCCTCTGGCCCGCACGCTGGCCACCGGCGAGCCCTGTCACGACGTGGTGCTCGGCAATGCCACGCCGGGCTTGCCGATGACCTGGCTCTTGGTCAACGCCGAGCCGGTGATCGACAGCATTGGCGGCCAGGTCACCGGAGCCGTGGTGTCGTGCACCGACATCACGCAGCGCCACGCCGCCGAGCAACTGCTGCGCAAGCTCTCGCTCGCCGTGGAGCAGAGCCCTGCGGCGATCGTCATCATGGACCTGGACGGGCGCATCGAGTACGCCAACGATGCCTTCGAGCGCATCAGCGGATGGAGTCGACAGGACGTCATCGGTCGCATCGATCCATTGATCGTCGTGCCTGGCAGCGGGCAGTCCGCCGCGCCCGGGGACGATGCGGCAGTCAGCGGATTGCAGGCGGTGCTCCGATCCCTGCGCGCCGACCCACGGTCGTGGTCGGGCGAACTCGCGTCGTTGCGGCGGGATGGCAGGCCCTATGACCAGCGCGTGAGCATCACGCCCCTTCGCCAGGCGGACGGGCAGGTGACGCATTTCGTCGCGATCGAGGAGGACATCACCGACCGCAAGCGAGACGAGGCGGAACTCGAGCAGTACCGCCGTGGGCTCGAAGAGGCGGTGGTCGATCGCACACGCGAACTGAGGCACGCCATGCGGGCCCGCGAGGACAGCGAGCGGTTCCTGAGATCCATCACGGACAACCTGCCCAATTTCGTGTCGTACTGGGGTCGGGACGGTCGCTGCCACTATGCCAACGCAGGCTATCTCGACCTCTACGGCATGAGCATGGACGAGATGCGGCGGATCACGCAGCGCGAACTGCTCAGCGCCGAACTGCACGAGGAGAACGAGGCCAGGGTGATCCGGGTGCTCGCGGGTGAACCACAGCAGTACGAGCGCGTGCGCATGCTGCACGGCCGCAAGGTGCATCTGTGGGTGCAGTTCGTGCCGGACCAGTCGGCCGGTGAGGTGCGGGGCTACTTCGTGCTGGGCACGGACATCACCGTGATGAAGTCGGCAGAGCACGACCTGCAGGCGCTCAACGAGCAACTGGTGCAGGCGCGCGACCGTGCCGAGGCGGCCAACCGCGCCAAGAGCGCCTTCCTGGCCAACATCAGCCACGAGATTCGCACGCCGATGAACGCCATCATCGGCCTGACCCACCTGATGCAGCGCGACAGCCGCGATGCCGTGCAGACCGATCGACTGGGCAAGGTGTCCCAGGCGGCCCAGCACCTGCTCGATGTCATCAACGACGTGCTCGACCTGTCCAAGATCGAATCCGGCAAGCTGCGCCTCGAACACACCGCGTTCAGTCTGGCCACGGTGCTGTCCCGCACCAGCGTGCTGGTGGGCGAGCGGGCGCGGGCGAAGGGGCTCGAACTCGTCGTCGACGCCGACCCCGAACTGCCGCGGCACGTGCGCGGCGACCCGACCCGGGTGTCGCAGGCCCTGTTGAACCTGGCCTCCAACGCGGTGAAGTTCACCGAACGCGGCACGGTGGTGCTGCGCGTGAGGCAGTTCCACAGCGATGCCAGCCGCATCGGCCTGAGGTTCGAGGTGCGTGACACCGGCATCGGCATCCCCAAGGACAAGCTCGACAGCCTGTTCAGCGTCTTCGAACAAGCCGACAGCACCATGACCCGCCGTTTCGGCGGCACCGGCCTGGGCCTGGCCATCACCCGGCGACTGGCGCAGTTGATGGGGGGCGAGGTCGGGGTCAGCAGTCGGGTGGGCGAAGGCAGCGAATTCTGGCTCACCGGCTGGTTCGAGCTCGAGCCCGAGGAGCAGCATGCCGCGGGCCCACCGGCATCGCCGTCCGAGGCCCGGGTGCTGCTCATCGACGACCTGGCCGACGCCCGCGAGGCGATCGTTGCCATGGTGCGGCACCTGGGTGTGCACATCGATGCGGCTTCCTCGGCGGCCGAGGCGGCCGAGTTCCTGGCCGAGGCCCGCGCGGCCCGACGACCCTATGCATTGCTGATGGTCGACTGGCCGATGCCCGCGCTCGAACGCCTGGATGCCGTGCGGCAGCTTCGCCTGGCGATGGGCGGACCAACCCCCCGGCTCGCACTGCTGACCATCGGGGACGACGCGCAGCTGCGAGAACTCGCCCACGAGGCCGGCATCGACGCACTGCTGCCCAAACCCTTGCTGGCAGACGAACTGAGCCGTGCACTGGCACCGCTGCTGCGGGCCGACGGGGCGGCAGTCGCCCCGTCGCCGCCGGTCGAGCGGCGGGCCGAAGGGTCGCGGCGGCGCAGCTTCCGCGGTGTCCACGTGCTGCTGGCCGAGGACAACCTGATCAACCAGGAGGTGGCCCTCGAAGTGCTCACTGCCGCCGGCCTGAACGTCGACCTGGCCGTCGATGGGCGAGAGGCCATCGAGCGGGCCCGGGCCAGCGAGTACGACTTGATTCTGATGGACGTTCAGATGCCGGAAGTGGATGGCCTGCAGGCTGCAGCGGCGGTGCGCCGCATGCCCAGGCACGCCAACACGCCGATCGTGGCGATGACGGCCAATGCGTTCGGTGATGACCGCGCGGCCTGTCTCGCCGCGGGCATGAACGACCACATCGCCAAGCCAGTGGATATTCGGGTGCTCTTCGAAACCCTGGGCCGTTGGGTGCCGGTCAAGCCGTCGGTGGCCGCGGCGCCGGCGGGCGCAGGCGTGCCGCGCCTGCCGGTCGGCGGCACGGACGACAGCCGGTTCGACGGCATTGCGGGTCTGCAGGTGCGCGGGACCTTGCTGTACGTGCCCGGTCGCGACGACATCCTCGAACGGGTGCTTCGGCAGTTCTGCCAGACCTATCGCGACGGATTGCCGGCGCTGATGCTGCACCTGTCCCGCGGCGAGGCTGCGGCTGCGCAGCGGCTGGTGCATGCCCTGCGCGGGGCCTGCGGCGCGGTGGGCGCCAACGAACTGCAAGCCCTGGCCTGGTCGCTCGACAAGGCGTTGCGCGGGCTGGACGACGACGACACCGCCACGGCCGAACTCGCCGGCGAGGGCGCCGCCCTGCAGGAGGCCCTGATGACCCTGGTGCAGGCCATCGAGGCCCGTCTGTCCGTGCCACCGCAGCCCCAGGTGGGCGCCGATGCCCTGGTCCGCCTGAACGAAGCCTTGGCGGCCTTGCGGCAGATGCTCGAGATCGGAGACTACCGGGCCGCAGAACGCTACAACGAGGTCGACCCGTTGATCCGCCATGCGTTCGGCGCTGCGGCGGCGCGCACCCTCGAACGTGCCGTGCGCGCACACGACCACGGCGCGGCACTGCAGGCACTGGAGCGGCTGCAAGCGCGGACGACCACCTGATGCCCAGCCAATCGACCGGCGACGGGTGGCCTGCTGCGGCGCTTGGCCCGCCGCGCGCGGGCAAGCTGCCCGCGACGACCGGTCAGTAGCGGTAGACCCCGCGACCCGTCTTGCGACCCAGCCAACCCGCGGCGACCATCTCCTTCAGCAGCGGGCAGGGGCGGTACTTCGAGTCGTTGTATTCGTCGACGTACACGTTCATCACGGCCAGACACACGTCCAGCCCGATCATGTCGGCCAGGGCCAGCGGGCCAATCGGGTGGTTGCAGCCGAGCTTCATGCCGGCATCGATGTCCTCAGGCGTGGCCAGCCCCTCGGCCAGCACGAAGAACGCCTCGTTGATCATCGGCACCAGGATGCGGTTGACGACGAACCCCGGTGCGTTCTTCACGGTGACGGGCGTCTTGCCCAGCGCCAGCGCCAGCGCCCTGACGGCGTCGTGCGTCGCGTCGCTGGTCTGCAGGCCGCGGATGATCTCCACCAGCGCCATCATCGGCACCGGGTTGAAGAAATGCATGCCGATGAAGCGGTCGGGCCGCTTCGTGGCGGCGGCCAGCTTGGTGATCGAGATCGAGCTGGTGTTGGTGGCCACGATCGTCTCGTCCGGCAGCATCTCGTCGAGCTGCCCGAGGATCTTGATCTTCAGCGGTTCGCTTTCGGTGGCGGCCTCGATGACCAGTTGCGCCGCCGACAGGTCGGCGTAGTGGGTGCTGCCCCGAATGCGGGCCAGTGCGGCGTCCTTGTCGGCGGCGGACAGTTTGTCCTTCTTGACCAGGCGATCCAGGCTGCCCGAGACCGTGGCCAGGCCGCGCTGCACGGCGGCGTCGTTGATGTCGACCATCACGACAGGGATGCCACAGACCGCACAGGCCTGCGCAATGCCGTTGCCCATGGTGCCGGCGCCGACGACGCCAACGGTGGTGATGCTCATGAGGGTGCTCCGTCAGGGGTGTTGTTGCAGTGCGGCAGTGTAGAACCCAGCCGGCACCCCACCCGTGCGGAGCAGCGCGGCGGTGCAGCGCGGGCCACCGCTGCGCCAGAGGCGCCTCGCGCTCGCTGTGTCAGCGCCCGGCGCTGGCCCGGAAGATGCGCACCGCCTGGGACACCACCTCGGCCTGGCCGGTCAGCGAGCCAGCCGCGGCGGCGAGTTCCTCCACCATTGCCGCGTTCTGCTGCGTCAGGGTGTCCAGTTCGGCCACCGCCACGTTGATCTGCCCGACGCCCTTCGACTGCTCGCCCGTGGCGGCGCTGATCTCGGCGATCAGCGCATGCACGCGTTGCACGGCCTCCTGCGTCTGGACCGTGGTGACGCCAGTCGCGTCGGCCAGTTCACTGCCAGCCTGCACCTTGGCCGACGAATCGGCGATGAGCGTCTTGATCTCCTGCGCCGCCTGCGTGGTGCGCTGGGCCAGCGAGCGCACCTCCGACGCCACGACCGCGAAGCCACGGCCGGCTTCGCCGGCCCGCGCGGCCTCCACCGCCGCATTCAGGGCGAGGATGTTGGTCTGGAAGGAGATGCCATCGATGGTGCCGATGATCTCGGCGATGCGGTTCGAGGCATCGCGGATCTGGTGCATGCGCCCGGCCACGTCGCGCGCGGCCTGGCCGCTGCGCTCGGCCACCGCCGAGGCCTCCCGCGACAGGTCGGCGGCCACGCGGGCGTTGTCCGCGGTCTGGCGGATCGTCCCGGTGATCTGCTCGAGCGAGGCGGCCGTCTGCTGCAGGTTGCTGGCCTGCGATTCGGTGCGGTTGCCCAGGTCGTGGTTGCCGTTGGCGATCTCGCGCGACGCCAGCGTCATGCCTTCCACCTCGCGGCGCACGTCGCCCACGATCGCCTGCAGGTTCACGTTCAGCTGGTTGAGGCCGCGCGAGAGGCGCCCGATCTCGTCCTGCCGGCCAGCTGGCATCGATTGCGTCAGGTCGCCCGCGCTCATGCGGTTCACCGCCTCGATGGCCTGCAGCAGGGGCGAGACCGCCATGCGACGCACGACCCACCCGCAGGCCAGGCCGCCCATCGTGGCTGCGACGATCTGCGCCGCCAGCCCAAAACCCGAGACGACCACGACGATCGCCGAGATCAACATCGCACTGGCCGTGACGAAGGCGGCCAACCGCCCACCGAAGCCCAGGCTGAACGCTTCGGCCAGGCGATGGCGCCAGCCGCTGTGCCGCAGCTCGCCAGCCACCAGGCGGGCGTCGCTGCGGCCTGCAGCGGCTTCCTCCCGCATTCGGGCATAAAGCGCTTCTGCAGCGGCCACCTCGTCGCGGGTGACGCTGGTGCGCACCGACATGTAGCCCGTGACGCGCCCGTTGTCGAGCACCGGCGTGACGTTCGCCCTGACCCAGTAGTGATCGCCGGACTTGCGCCGGTTCTTCACCAGCGCGGTCCAGGGCTGCCCTGACTGCAGCGTGTGCCACATGTCCCGAAAGGCCTCCGCCGGCATGTCCGGGTGGCGGATCATGTTGTGAGGCTGGCCGACGAGCTCGTCCCGCGTGTACCCGCTGACCTCGATGAAGGCCGGGTTGCAGTAGGTGATGTGACTCTTCAGGTCGGTGGAGGACACGAGCGTCGTGCCGGGCGGCACCTGGTACTCGCGCTGGCTGACTGGCAGGTTCTGGCGCATTGTGTCGACTCTCTTGTCTTGAACGGTTGGCGTTGGCCGATGGTGGCGCCATCTGCCAGCGCCAATGCACCGATATCGACCGGAAAGCCGCTGCAAAGCGTGTCGCGTTGTGGGGAGTCCTCGATGGCGCCCGTCGGGCCATCTGCCGAGTGAAGGTATGCTCGTGCGATGTCGATCTGGAGACGCATCCGACCCGCCCCCAAAGCCTATGAAACGGGGGTGCTGATGGTCTGCATGGGCAACATCTGTCGTTCGCCGATGGCCGAGGGCGTGCTGCGCCACAAGTTGGCGCGCCTGGGCCTCGATCACCGCGTCGAGGTCGACTCCGCCGGCACACATGGCGATCGCGGTGCGCCTGCCGATCCGCGCGCGGTGGCTGCTGCCGCACGCCGTGGCTACGATCTGACCCGCCTGCGGTCGCGCAAGGTGACCGACGCCGACTTCGAGCGCTTCGAGCACGTCGTGGTCATGGACGAAGACAACCGGTCGAACCTGCTCGAGCGCTGCCCGCAGGACATGGCCCACCGGATCACGCTGTTGCTGGACCTGTCCCCCCGAAGCGATCTGGTGCGAGAGATCCCCGACCCGTACTACGGCACGGCGCAGGGTTTCGACCTTGTGCTCGATCTCATTGAACCCGCGTGCGATCGGCTGATCGAACGGCTGCGTCAGCGGCTCGACTCGCCCCGCTGACGCCCCCAAGGCCGTCCAGGCCTCAATCTCGACCAAATCAGTCGGCTTAGGCTATACTTGACAAACGCAGTCGGACAACCGGCAGCGCTGGTCCGGTGGATCCACCGGATGCGGACGGTCGGTCCCTGGGGCATCCTTCAGGGGCGGGTCCGCCAGTCGCCGAAAGGCCATCAGGAGAACGTCATGCGTCTGACCACCAAAGGCCGCTTCGCGGTCACTGCGATGATCGATCTGGCCTTGCGATCGAACAATGGGCCGGTGGCCCTGGCCGCCATCAGCCAGCGGCAGCAGATCTCGTTGTCCTACCTCGAACAGTTGTTCGGCAAGCTCCGCCGGCACGAGCTGGTGGAGAGCACCCGCGGGCCGGGTGGCGGCTATTCGCTCGGCCGCAAGTCCGACGAGATCACCGTCGCCGACATCATCGTGGCCGTCGACGAACCGATCGACGCCACCGGCTGCGGCGGCAAGGAAAACTGCATGGGTGACGACGCGGGCCGCTGCATGACGCACGACCTGTGGGCCAGCCTGAACCAGAAGATGATCGAATACCTCGACTCGATCTCGTTGAAGAAGCTGGTGGACGACCAGTTGGCCAAGGGCGTGTCGATCGAGGAGACGCCGATCAAGCGCGCCATCTCGACCGTGCCCGTCGTCAAGCCCATCAAGATCACCGCGCCGAACTCGGTGTTCGCGCTCGGTGGCGTATTGACCAAGTGAACCGCAATTTCCATCACCTGACATGACCCCGCACTTCCCCATCTACCTCGATTACGGCGCGACCACGCCGGTGGACCCCCGTGTCGTCGATGCCATGATCCCGTGGTTGCGCGAGCACTTCGGCAACCCGGCGTCCCGCAGTCACGCCTGGGGCTGGGAGGCCGAGGAGATCGTCGAGAAGTCCCGCGTGCAGGTGGCCGAACTCATCGGTGCCGACCCCCGCGAGATCGTCTGGACGTCCGGTGCCACCGAATCCAACAACCTGGCCATCAAGGGCGCTGCGCAGTTCTACAAGACCCGCGGCAAGCACCTGGTCACGGTGAAGACCGAGCACAAGGCCGTGCTCGATACCACGCGCGAACTCGAGCGCCAGGGCTTCGAAGTCACCTACCTCGACGTGCAGCCCAACGGCCTGCTCGACCTCGACCGCCTGAAGGACGCGCTGCGGCCCGACACCATCCTCGTCTCGGTGATGCTCGTGAACAACGAGATCGGCGTGATCCAGGACATCCCGGCCATCGGCGCGATGTGCCGCGAGCGCGGCATCGTGTTCCACGTCGACGCGGCCCAGGCCACCGGCAAGGTGGCGATCGATCTGGCCACGCTGCCGGTCGACCTGATGAGCCTGGCCTCGCACAAGACCTATGGCCCCAAGGGCATCGGGGCACTGTACGTGCGGCGCAAGCCCCGCGTGCGCATCGAGGCCCAGATGCACGGGGGCGGCCACGAGCGCGGCATGCGCTCGGGCACGCTGCCCACGCACCAGATCGTCGGCATGGGCGAGGCCTTCCGCATCGCCCGAGAAGAGATGGGTGCCGAGCAGGAGCGCATCCGCATGCTGCACCACAAGTTGCTGAGCGGCCTGCAGGACATCGAGCAGACCTTCGTCAACGGCGACCTCGAGCGCCGCGTGCCGCACAACCTGAACATCTCCTTCAATTTCGTCGAGGGCGAGTCGCTCATCATGGGCGTCAAGGGCATCGCGGTGTCCTCGGGCTCGGCCTGCACCTCCGCCAGCCTGGAGCCCAGCTATGTGCTGCGCGCGTTGGGCCGCAGCGACGAACTGGCGCATTCCAGCCTGCGCATGACGATCGGGCGCTTCACCACGGAAGCCGAGATCGACTACGCCGTCGCCACCCTCAAGGACCGGGTGGCCAAGCTGCGCGAACTGTCGCCCTTGTGGGACATGTACCGCGAGGGCGTCGACATCAATTCGATCCAGTGGGCCGCTCACTGAGCACGCCCAGTACACCGGAGCATAGCCATGGCATACAGCGACAAGGTCATCGACCACTACGAAAATCCCCGCAACGTCGGTTCGTTCGAGAAGGGTGACGATTCCGTCGGCACCGGCATGGTCGGTGCGCCGGCCTGCGGCGACGTGATGAAACTGCAGATCAAGGTGAACCCGGCCACGGGCTTGATCGAGGACGCGCGCTTCAAGACCTACGGCTGCGGGTCGGCCATCGCCAGCAGTTCCTTGGTCACCGAATGGGTCAAGGGCAAGACCCTCGACCAGGCGCTGGAGATCAAGAACACCAACATCGCCGAAGAACTGGCATTGCCGCCGGTCAAGATCCACTGTTCCATCCTGGCCGAGGATGCGATCAAGGCGGCCGTGGACGACTACAAGGCCAAGCATGGCGTGGCCCAGCCCGCCGCAGAACACTCGACCCACTGAGCCCATGGCTGTCACATTGTCCGAAGCCGCGGCACGCCACGTGTCGCGCTACATCGCCAAGCGCGGCAAGGGCGTCGGTGTGCGCCTGGGTGTCAAGACGACCGGCTGCTCCGGCCTGGCCTACAAGCTCGAGTACGCCGACGACGTGGCACCCGAAGACCATGTCTTCGAGGACCACGGCGTCAAGGTGCTCATCGATCCCAAGAGCCTGCCCTACCTCGACGGCACCGAACTGGACTTCGTCCGCGAAGGCCTGAACGAAGGCTTCAAGTTCCACAACCCGCGCGAGAAAGACCGCTGCGGCTGCGGCGAATCGTTCCGCGTCTGACCGGCCCTTGGGGTCGGGCTGGGTCGTCCGGGCGCGGCGTGTTCTGCTCCGCGCCCTTGTTTTTGTGTGAGCCGTGATGAGCACCGACACCGTGATCCGTCCCGAGCGCCCGGACCAGCCCGAGGTGCGTGCATTGCTCAATGCGCTGGACGCTTACCTGGCCAGCCTGTACCCGCCCGAAGCCAATCACATCCTGGACGTGCAGGCGCTGGTGGCGTCCGATGTCCGATTCGTCGTCGCTCGAGTCCAGGGGCGGGCCGTGGGTTGCGGGGCGGTGCGCCTGATGGCCGCCGAGGCCGAGACCGGCGGCGTGGCCTACGGTGAAGTCAAGCGCATGTATGTCGCCCCGGCCTGGCGTGGTCAGCGCCTCGCGGAGCAGGTGTTGGACTCGCTGGAACAGCAGTTGCTTTCAGAGGGGCTGGACCGGGCCTTGCTCGAGACCGGACGTGACCAGACCGAGGCCGTTCGACTCTACGAGCGCTGTGGCTATGGGCCCCGCGGGCCCTTCGGTGGCTATCCCGACAATGGACTGTCGGTGTTCTACGAAAAGCGCCTTTGACCCCATGAAACTCGACGACGACGACTTCACGCTGTTCGGCCTGACGCCGATGTTCGCGCTCGACCGCGCGGCGCTCGACGCGCAGTGGCGGGCCCTGCAGTCGCAGGTGCACCCGGACCGATTCGCGGGCGAGGGCGGCTCGGCCCAGCGGGTGGCGATGCAGTGGGCTGTTCGGGTCAACGAGGCCTACCAGCGTCTGAAGGACCCGCTGCAGCGCGGCGCCTACCTCTGCGAGCTGCGCGGTGCACCGATCCAGGCCGAGAACAACACCGCGATGCCGGCGGCCTTCCTGATGCAGCAGATGGCCTGGCGCGAGGCGCTCGACGATGCCGTGGGCGTGGCCCAGGTCGAGGCCCTCGACGAGGCCGTCGCCGCCCAGGAACGCGTGCTGCAGGACGCCTTGCGCGTGGCACTGGACGAACGCAGCGATGCGCCTGCGGCCGCGCAACAGGTCAGGGCCCTGATGTTCGTCGCCCGCTTTCGCGATGACATCCGCCGTCGCCTCGAAGCGCTCGACGCCTGAACTGCTTCCGATCGGGCCCGCCCAAGACGCTCTAGGCCTCTGAACCGACAATACCCCCCATGGCTCTGCTGCAGATCTCCGAACCCGGCCAGGCACCCGACCCGCATGCGCGACGCGTTGCGGTAGGCATCGACCTGGGCACCACCCATTCGCTCGTGGCCGCCGTGCGCCATGGCGTGGCCGAATGCCTGCCGGACGGAGAAGGTCGCGTCCTGCTGCCTTCGGTCGTGCGCTACGTCGACGCCCAGCGCCGTCAGATCGGCCACGAGGCGCTCGCGGTGCAGGCCGAAGACCCCGAGAACACCATCGTGTCGGTGAAGCGTTTCATGGGCCGTCGGCTGGCCGACATCCATGGCCACGAGCGTCTGCCCTATCGCTTCGTCGACCAGCCCGGCATGGTGGCGCTGGACACCCGGGCCGGGCGCAAGTCGCCGGTCGAGGTGTCGGCCGAGATCCTGGCCACGCTCCGGCATCGGGCCGAGGACACCTTCGCCGACGACCTGTTCGGCGCGGTGATCACCGTGCCGGCCTACTTCGACGATGCCCAGCGCCAGGCCACGAAGGATGCTGCGCAACTGGCCGGCCTCAACGTGCTGCGCCTGATCAACGAGCCCACCGCCGCGGCGGTGGCCTATGGCCTGGACAACGGCAGCGAGGGCCTCTACGCGGTGTACGACCTCGGCGGTGGCACCTTCGACATCTCGCTGCTGCGCCTGTCGCGTGGCGTCTTCGAGGTGGTGGCCACCGGCGGCGACTCGGCGCTCGGCGGCGACGACTTCGACCAGGCGCTGGCTGACTGGGCATTGCATCAGGCAGGCCGCCATGCCGACACGGCGCAGGCCAAGCGAGCGGTGCTGGTGGCCGCCCGGGCGACCAAGGAGGCGCTGACGACGGCCGATGACGCAACGCTGTCGTGCCTGCTGGGCGACACACCGCTCGACGTGCGGGTGACGCGCGAGCAGTTCGATGCGATGACACGTCCGCTGGTGGAACGCACGCTCGCGGCGGTGCGCAAGGTGCTGCGCGATGCCCGCATCGGCAAGGCGGAGGTGCAGGGCGTGGTGAT
The DNA here is from genome assembly GCF_002198735.1 of Ideonella sp. A 288. Lineage (GTDB taxonomy): Bacteria > Pseudomonadota > Gammaproteobacteria > Burkholderiales > Burkholderiaceae_C > Pseudaquabacterium. The sequence goes on along the minus strand of NZ_MWLO01000157.1, from coordinate 29,521 downwards.
GGTCGGCGGCTCCACCCGCATGCCGGCGGTGCGCACCGCGGTGGGCGAGCTGTTCGGCAGGCCGCCGCTGATCAACCTCAACCCCGACGAGGTGGTGGCCGTCGGTGCCGCCATCCAGGCCAATGCCCTGGCAGGCAACAGCCAGGACGGCGAACTGCTGCTGCTCGACGTCATCCCGCTGTCGTTGGGCCTCGAGACCATGGGCGGCCTGGTCGAGCGCGTCATCGAGCGCAACACCACCATCCCGGTGGCCAAGGCGCAGGAATTCACCACCTTCAAGGACGGCCAGACGGCGATGGCCATCCACGTGGTGCAGGGCGAGCGCGAACTGGTGTCCGACTGCCGCTCGCTGGCCCGCTTCGAGCTGCGGGGCATCCCGCCGATGGTGGCCGGCGCCGCGCGCATCCGGGTCACCTTCCAGGTCGATGCCGATGGCCTGCTCAGCGTGTCTGCGCGAGAGCAGGGCTCTGGCGTTGAATCCTCGGTGGTCGTCAAGCCCAGCTATGGCCTGGCCGACGACGACATCGCCCGCATGCTGCGCGAGGGCTTCGACAGTGCCGAAGTCGACATGGCCGTGCGCTCGCTGCGCGAGTCGAGGGTCGAGGCCGAGCGCATGACGCTGGCCACCCGCGCCGCCCTGGCCGCCGACGGGGCATTGCTCGACGACGGCGAGCGCGAGTCGATCGAGGCCCTGCTGTCCGGCCTGGCGCGCGTGGCCGCCGAAGAGGACCATGCCGCCATCGACACGGCCGTCGAGGCCCTGGCCAAGGGCACCGAGGGCTTTGCCGCTGCCCGCATGAACCGCGGCATCCGCGCCGCGCTCACTGGCCGCAAGGTCGAGGACGTCTGACCACCATGCCCGTCATCAAGATCCTGCCGCACGCCGAACTCTGTCCCGAAGGCCGCAGCCTCGAGGTGCCGCGCGGTACCTCCGTCTGCGAGGCCTTGCTCGACCATGGCATCGCCATCGAGCATGCCTGCGAGATGAGCTGTGCCTGCACCACCTGCCACGTCATCGTGCGCCAGGGCTATGCCAGCCTGGGCGAGCCCGACGAGGCCGAGGAAGATCTGCTCGACCGGGCCTGGGGCCTGGAACCGCAGTCGCGCCTGAGCTGCCAGGCCATCGTGGCGGGCCAGGACCTGACCATCGAGATCCCGAAGTACACGATCAACCACGCCCGCGAGAACCACTGACCGCCGGCAGCGTCAGGTGTAGGTGATCCAGTCCCGGTATGCCTCGCCTTCGAGGTGGGGCAGGGTGTTGTAGGTCACCAGCATGTGGCGCTTCGGGGTGAAGGCGAACTCGGTGATCGAACTGTTGCGGATGCGCAGGTTCAACTCGATCGTCACCTCGGGCGCGGTGCCCAGGATCTGTCCCACCGCGGTGGAGATGGGCCCGCCGCTGCTGACCAGCAGCACGTTGCCCTCACACTGGCTGCGCACGTGGTCGAGCGCGCCGGTCACGCCGCCCACGAAGTCTCGGTAACTGGGCATGCCCACCGGCTGCGCGGTGCCGGCCATCCAGCGCTGCAGGCCGTTGCGCAGCAGGCGGAAGTGGTGGCGGTATTCCTCGGCCGAGGTCGGGCGCGTCAGAGGTTCGGGGTGCACCGTGGCGATCACCGCCGCGCTGTCGTACTCGTTCAGTCCAGGCCACTGCAGCGGGGTGGCGTCCAACGCGGCCCCCTCGGCGATCGCGTCCCACGACTGGATCTGGCGCTGCAGCGTGCCGGTGAGCACCGCGTCGAAGGGCAGCCCGCGGCCCTTCAGGTATTCGCCCAGGCGCAGGCATTGCCGGCGGCCGAGGTCACTGAGCCGGTCGTAGTTGTCGGTGCCGAACGAGGCCTGGCCATGGCGCACGAGGAAGAGGGTTCCCATGGCCCGGATTCTGGCGTCACCGCCGGTCGGCCCGTGTCGCCGCAGTGACCGGTGACGCCGCCACCGGGAACCGGCCCACTACACTGCCCGTCGCATGAATGTCCTGGGCATCGAATCCTCCTGCGACGAGACCGGCGTGGCCCTGGTTGCCACCGACGGGGCCGCGGTGCCGCGGCTGTTGTCGCATGCGCTGCACAGCCAGGTGCAAATGCACGAGGCCTACGGCGGCGTGGTGCCCGAACTGGCCTCGCGCGACCACATCCGCCGCGTGCTGCCGCTGGCCCGCGAGGTGCTGGCCGATGCCGGATGCACCCTGGCCGATGTCGACGTGGTGGCCTACACACGCGGGCCGGGCCTGGCGGGCGCGCTGCTCGTCGGCGCCGGCGTGGCCTGTGCGCTGGGTGCGGCGCTTGATCGGCCGGTGCTGGGTGTGCACCACCTCGAAGGACACCTGCTGTCGCCGTTCCTGTCGGCCGACCCGCCGCAGTTTCCGTTCATCGCCCTGCTGGTGTCCGGCGGGCACACGCAGCTGATGCAGGTGGAGGCCGTGGGCAGCTACCGCCTGCTCGGCGAGACCATCGACGACGCGGCGGGCGAGGCCTTCGACAAATCCGCCAAGCTGCTGGGGCTCGGCTACCCGGGCGGACCGGCGCTGTCGCGATTGGCGGCTCAGGGCAATCCGTCGGCCTTCGCACTGCCTCGGCCACTGCTGCACAGCGGGAACCTCGACTTCTCGTTCGCCGGTCTCAAGACCGCGGTGATGACGCAGTTCCGCCGCCTGGGCGACGTACCCACGTCAGGCCAACGTGCCGACCTGGCCGCCTCGACGCAGGCCGCCATCGTGGAAGTGCTGATGAAGAAGTCGATGTCGGCGCTGCGCGAGAGCGGGCTCGATCGGCTGGTGGTGTCGGGCGGCGTCGGCGCCAACGCCGAACTGCGCCGCCAATTGGACGCTGCGGCCAGACGACACGGGCTGCGCATCCACTACCCTGAACTGAGCCTGTGCACGGACAACGGCGCGATGATCGCGTTGGCCGGTGCGATGCGGCTGCAGGCCGGCGTGGCCGCCGCGTCGAAGGACTATGCCTTCGACGTGCGGCCCCGCTGGCCGCTGGACCGGTCGGCGGACTGATCAGCTGACCGTGATCCGCGTTGCCTTGCCGGTGCCGCGCTTCGCCAGGGTCAACGTGAGCACGCCGTGCTCCATCCTGGCGGTTGATTCGGCCTGGTCCACCTCGGCGGGCAGCGTGAAGCTGCGCGCGTAACTGGCCACCGAACGTTCGCGATAGACCACCCGGTCGCCTTCCTTCTTTTCGGCGTCCTGGGTCGAGGCGGCTTCCACGGTCACGCGGCGGCCATCGACGGCGATCTTCACGTCGTCCTTGGTCACGCCGGGCATCTCGAGCTTGACGGTGTACGCGCGCTCGGACTCGGCCACGTCCAGCGCGGGACTGCGCGCCACGTTGGCGTCGGGGCGGCCCACGGGGGCGAAGAAGCGGTCGAACAGGTGATCGTCGAACAGGCGATCGAATGGGCGGCCCAGTTCATTGGCCTGGCGGGTCAGCGGAACGAGAAACATGGTGTGCTCCTTACAATCGGTGGTGGGACGGTGCAGGATCCTGTAGATCGTTGCGACGCACCGCCCATGCCCAACACATGGCAGCGCCCGCGCGGTTTTCAACCGGTGGCTTTTGCGTTGCCGCAATTCCTCTCCCCCCCACGCCCATCCCTGCCATGCGCGACTCCATTGCCCGGCTGCCCGGTTCCAAGATCCGCGAGGTGGCCAACGCCGGGCTCGGTCGTGACGATGTGCTGGCGTTCTGGTTCGGCGAAAGCGACGAGGTGACGCCTCTGGAGGTGCGCGAGGCTGCCTCGGCCTCGCTGGCTCGCGGTGAAACCTTCTATTCGCACAACCTCGGCTTGGCCGAACTGCGCGATGCGCTGCGCCGCTACACCGCTGCCCTGCATGGGGACCCGGGCGACGACCGCATCGCCGTCACCTCGGCGGGCGTGAATGCGCTGATGCTGGCCGCGCAGTTGCTCGTGGACGCGGGCGACGAGGTCGTGGCCGTGGCGCCGATCTGGCCGAACCTGCCCGCGCAAGCGGAGATCCTCGGTGCGCGGGTGCGGCGGGTCAGCTTGTCGCCTGGCGCCGACGGGGCCTGGAACCTCGACCTCGACGCGCTGCGTGCAGCGGTGACGCCCGCCACGCGGCTGCTGCTGCTGAACGCCCCGAACAACCCGACCGGCTGGACCCTGACGCGAGACGAGCAGCAGGCCATCGTCGAGCACTGCCGCCGCACCGGCACCTGGATCGTTGCCGACGAAGTCTACGAGCGGCTCTGGTACGGCCCGGGCAAGGCCGCGCCGAGCTTCCTCGACGTCACCAGCCCCGATGACCGGTTGATCGTCGTGCACAGCTTCTCCAAGAGCTTCCTGATGACCGGTTGGCGCCTGGGCTGGCTGGTGCTGCCGCGGGGCCACCTCGATGCGATGGGCACCTTGCTCGAGTTCAACAGTTCCTGCGCGCCGGTGTTCGTGCAGCGGGGCGCGCTGGCAGCGCTGGCCACGGCCGACGACAGCGTGCCGGCGCTGGTGTCGCGCCTTCGGCACTGCCGCGACACGCTCTGTGGTGCCCTGGCCACCTTGCCGGGCGTGCGGCAGGCCACGCCGGTGGGCGGCATGTACGCCTTCCTGCAGGTGCCTGGCGCGGAGGACTCGCTGGCCGTGGCCAAGCGCCTGGTCACCGAGCATGGCCTGGGCCTGGCGCCCGGCGCCGCCTTCGGCCCGGAGGGGGAAGGGTGGCTGCGCTGGTGCTTCGCCTCGCGCGATCCTGCACGCCTGCTGCAGGGGGTGGAACGGCTGCGCCTGGCTCTGCCCCTATAATCCGCAGGTTTGTCCCACGGGTGCCTGTCTCCCGCGGGTCGATCGAGCACGGCGCGGGTCGGTTTCACCCGCTGCCGCAAGTGGCAACCGGAAACCGTGAGCGACCCTCCCATGGGCGCGGACGCGGTTTCCATCCTCCAGGAAATCCATCATGTCCGTGGCTGACATCAATCGCGCCGAGATCGTCAAAGGCAATGCACGCAGCGCTGCCGATACCGGCTCCCCTGAAGTCCAGGTGGCGCTCCTCACCGCCCGCATCAACGAACTCACCCCGCACTTCAAGTCCCACTTGAAGGACCACCATGGCCGCCGCGGCCTGCTCCGGATGGTCAGCCGTCGGCGCAAGCTGCTCGACTACCTCAAGGGCAAGGACGCCGACCGCTACACCGCGCTGATCCAGAAGCTGGGCCTGCGCAAGTAATCGGCAAGCATGCGTGAAAGAGCCTGTCTGGATCGACCAGCACAGGCTCTTTCGTCTTTGGAGCCCAGCCCCTCAGTCGCAGCTGTGTCATTCCACCGGCGCCAGCCCTTCTGGCTTCTTTGGAATGGCATGCCGCTGATGCCGGCCGATCTGCTCCCGGTCTCGTCGCCGCGCCACCGCAAGCGCGCTGCATCCTCCACCGGAGACGCTTCATGAGCCTTTTCAACAAAGTCACCAAGACCTTCACCTGGGGCCAGCACCAGGTCGTGATGGAAACCGGCGAGATCGCCCGCCAGTCGTCGGGCGCCGTCGTCGTCGACATCGAAGGCACCGTGGTGCTCGCCACGGTGGTCGCCAAGACCGAAGCCAAGGCCGGCCAGGACTTCTTCCCGCTGACCGTCGACTACATCGAGAAGACCTACGCCGCCGGCAAGATCCCCGGCAGCTTCTTCAAGCGCGAAGGCCGTCCCAGCGAACTCGAGACGCTCACCAGCCGCCTGATCGACCGCCCGATCCGCCCGCTGTTCCCCGAAGGCTTCTTCAATGAAGTGCAGGTCGTCGTCCACGTCCTGAGCCTGAACCCCGAGGTGCAGGCCGACATCGCCGCGATGATCGGCACCAGCGCCGCGCTGTCGCTGTCGGGCATCCCGTTCAATGGCCCCATCGGCGCCGCACGCGTGGGCTACATCAACGGCGAGTACGTGCTGAACCCCGGCAAGGCGCAACTGGCCGACAGCAAGATGGAACTGATCGTGGCCGGCACCGAAGGCGCCGTGCTGATGGTCGAATCCGAAGCCGACCAGCTGAGCGAAGAGGTCATGCTCGGTGGCGTGGTCTTCGGCCATGACCAGGGCAAGGTCGCCATCAATGCCATCCACGACCTGGTGCGCGACGCCGGCAAGGCCGAATGGGCCTGGACGGCACCGGTCAAGAACGAGCCTTTCATCGCCAAGGTCACCGCCCTGGCCGAAGACAAGCTGCGTGCCGCCTACCAGATCCGCAGCAAGCAGGCCCGCACCCAGGCCTGCCGCACTGTCACTTCCGACGTGCTGGCCGCGCTGAAGGCCGACGGCGTCGAGTTCGACAAGGTCGAGGTCGAAGGCCTGCTCTTCGAGATCGAGTCGCGCATCGTGCGTGGCCAGATCCTCGCCGGCGAGCCGCGCATCGACGGCCGCGACACCCGCACCGTGCGCCCCATCGAGATCCGCACCGGCGTGCTGCCGCGCACCCACGGCTCGGCACTGTTCACGCGCGGCGAGACGCAGGCGCTGGTCATCGCCACGCTGGGCACCGACCGCGACGCGCAGCGCATCGATGCGCTGGCCGGCGAGTTCGAAGACCGCTTCATGCTGCACTACAACATGCCTCCGTTCGCCACCGGCGAAACCGGCCGCGTGGGCAGCCCGAAGCGCCGCGAGATCGGCCACGGCCGCCTGGCCAAGCGCGCGCTGATCGCCGCGCTGCCGAGCAAGGAAGACTTCCCGTACTCGATCCGCGTCGTCAGCGAGATCACCGAATCGAACGGTTCCTCGTCCATGGCCTCGGTCTGCGGCGGCTGCCTGTCGCTGATGGACGCCGGCGTGCCGATGAAGGCCCACGTGGCCGGCATCGCCATGGGCTTGATCAAGGAAGGCAACCGCTTCGCGGTGCTGACCGACATCCTGGGCGACGAAGATCACCTCGGCGACATGGACTTCAAGGTCGCCGGCACCACCGGCGGCATCACCGCGCTGCAGATGGACATCAAGATCCAGGGCATCACCAAGGAGATCATGCAGGTGGCGCTGGCTCAGGCCAAGGAAGCCCGCATGCACATCCTGGGCTGCATGCAGGACGCGGTCGGCACGGCCAAGGCCGAGGTGTCGGTGTTCGCGCCGCGCCTGTACACGATGAAGATTAATCCGGAGAAGATCCGCGACGTGATCGGCAAGGGCGGCGCCACCATTCGTGCGCTGACCGAGGAAACCGGCTGCACCATTGACATCGGCGAAGACGGCACGATCACCATTGCCAGCACCGATGCCGACAAGGCCGAGTTCGCCAAGAAGCGCATCACCGAGATCACGGCCGAGGCCGAGATCGGCAAGGTCTACGAAGGCCCGATCACCAAGATCCTCGACTTCGGTGCGCTGGTCAACATCCTGCCAGGCAAGGACGGCCTGCTGCACATCAGCCAGATCGCCCACCAGCGCGTCGAGAACGTCACCGACTTCCTGTCTGAAGGCCAGATCGTCAAGGTCAAGGTGCTCGAGACCGACGAGAAGGGGCGCATCAAGCTGTCGATGAAGGCGCTGCTCGAGCGGCCCGAGGGCATGGAAGAAGAGCGCAGCGAGCGTCCGCGCCGCGAGTACGGCGATCGCCCCGACCGTGGCCCGCGTGGCGACCGTCCGCCGCGCCGCGAGCGCAGCGACCGTGGCGATCGGCCCGACCGCCCGCGTGAGCCGGCCGAAGGCGGTGCCGGCGAGTCCTCCGCGCCGGTCGAGCCGCAAGGCAACGACCCGCAGAACCCGCAGTCCTGAGCGCGGCCAAGGCAGCCACCCATGCGCGCCATTGCCATCACCCAATTCGGTGGGCCGGAGGTGCTGGTCGAGACCACGCGTCCCGACCCGCAGCCGGCCGCCGGTGAAGTGCTGGTGCGGGTGACTGCCTCCGGCATCAACCGGCCCGACGTGCTGCAGCGAAAGGGTGCCTACGCCCCGCCGCCCGGCGCGTCGGACCTGCCAGGGCTCGAGATCGCCGGCACCATCGCCGCCGGCGACGCGGCAGAGTTGGCGGCCGCTGGCCTGTCCCTTGGCCAGCGTGTGTGCGCGCTGGTGGCGGGCGGCGGCTATGCCGAGTTGTGCGTGGCGCCGATCGCGCAATGCCTGCCGGTGCCGGACGGACTGTCCGACGTCGAGGCGGCCAGCCTGCCCGAAACCTTCTTCACCGTGTGGTCCAACGTGTTCGACCGCGGGCGGCTCCAGCCGGGCGAGACGCTGCTGGTGCAGGGCGGCTCCAGTGGCATCGGCGTCACCGCGATCCAGCTCGGCAAGGCCTTCGGCGCCAAGGTGCTGGTCACGGCCGGCAGCGACGACAAGGTGGCGGCCTGCGTGGCGCTGGGCGCCGACGTCGGCATCAACTACCGCCGGCAGGACTTCGTCGCCGAGGTCAAGGCCGCCACCGGCGGCCGTGGCGCCGACGTCGTGCTCGACATGGTGGCCGGCGACTATGTCGGCCGAGAACTGCAGTGCCTGGCCGATGACGGCCGCCTGGTCATCATCGCGGTGCAGGGCGGCGTGAAGAGCGAGATCAACGCGGGCGAGGTGCTGAGGCGCCGTCTGACGATCACCGGTTCCACACTCAGGCCAAGGCCCGTCGCGTTCAAGGGCGCGATCGCGGCGGCCCTGCGGCAACGGGTGTGGCCCGTGCTGGCCTCCGGCCAGGTGCGGCCGGTGATCCACACGGTGTTCCCGGCAGCGCAGGCCGCCCAGGCCCACGCCTTGATGGAATCGAGCCAGCACGTCGGCAAGATCGTGCTGGACTGGACCCTTTGAAGGACTCAACCATGCGACGCAAGCTCGTGGCCGGCAACTGGAAGATGCACGGCAGCCACACCACCAATGCCGAACTGCTCTCGGGCATCATCGGCTCGGGCCCCTATGGGTGCGACGTGGCGGTGTGCGTGCCGTTTCCCTACCTGTCCGAAACGGCCGTCACGCTGGCGCGCAGCCAGATCCGCTGGGGTGCGCAGGATTGCTCCAAGCACGAGCAGGGCGCCTACACCGGCGAGGTCTCGGTGGGCATGCTCGTCGAGTTCGGTTGCCGCTACGTGATCGTCGGCCATTCCGAGCGCCGGCAGTTCCACGCCGAGGGCGATCAGTTGGTGGCCGACAAGGCCAAGGCCGCGCTGTCGCGCGGCGTGACGCCGATCGTCTGTGTCGGCGAGACGCTCGCCCAGCGTGAGGCCGGCGAGACCGAGTCGGTGGTCAAGCGCCAGTTGTCGGCCGTGATCCACACGCTGGGGCATTGCGCCGGCGAGATGGTCGTGGCCTACGAACCGGTGTGGGCCATCGGCACCGGCCGCACGGCCACGCCCGAGCAGGCCCAGGCGGTGCACGCGCTGCTGCGTGCCCAGCTGCGCGCCGCCACGCCGCAGGCCGATGCGATGAAGATCCTGTACGGCGGCAGCGTCAAGCCCGACAACGCGTCCACGCTGTTCGGCCAGGCCGACATCGATGGCGGCCTCATCGGCGGTGCCAGCCTCAAGGCGAGCGATTTCGTGGCCATCTGCCGTGCGGCGGGTTGAGCCCAAGACAACGGAGAAGAAGTCAAATGCAAATCTGGATGAATCTGGTGCTGGTGGTGCAGTTGCTGTCGGCCATCGTGATGATCGGCCTGGTGCTGGTCCAACACGGAAAGGGCGCGGACATGGGCGCGTCCTTTGGCAGTGGCGCCTCGGGCAGCCTGTTCGGCGCCACTGGCAGCGCGAACTTCCTGTCGCGCTCGACGGCAGTGTGCGCGAGCGTGTTCTTTGTCTGCACGCTGGCGCTGGCCTTTCTCACGAACAGCGCCACGATGACCGCACCCAGCAGCGGCGGCAGCGTGCTCGATCGTGCGGCGCCAGCGGCCAGTGCGGCAGCCCCTGCCACCAACGCGATTCCTGGCACAGTGACCGTGCCGCTTCCTGGTCCGACAACGGCACCGGCAGCCTCGGCCGCGGCGTCTGCGGCCCCTGGCACCATTCCGACCAAGTGACCATCGGATCGGGGCTTGTGGGAGCGCAAGGTCTGCATCGCAGACCCGCAGAAACCCGCGGATCGACCAATTTTTGAGTTTAGAATTCGAGGCTGTTCAGCGAGCCAATCCTCTCGCAAGCTGAGCGCCGCCGGGGCTTTTTCGGCCCGGTAAAGTGGCCGTCGTGGTGAAATTGGTAGACACGCTATCTTGAGGGGGTAGTGGCGAAAGCTGTGCGAGTTCGAGTCTCGCCGACGGCACCAACGTTTCGATGCAGTGCAGGCCGCCTCCGGGCGCCTGGGCTGTGCGCCCTGGCAGCAGGGAGCAAGATCGGGCGCGCTCTGCGGCCATCATCAGATGGCGGACGGCGCGCCATTTTTCTGGCCGGATGTTTCTTGACGCGAAGCTGACACTCGATCATGGACCTGCAACAGTACCTGCCTGTCATCCTGTTCATCATGGTCGGCGTCGGCGTCGGCGTTGCCCCCCAAGTGCTCGGCTACCTGCTCGGTCCGCAGCGGCCCGACGCCGCCAAGAACAGCCCCTACGAATGCGGCTTCGAAGCTTTCGACGACGCGCGCATGAAATTCGACGTGCGCTATTACCTCGTCGCCATCCTCTTCATCCTGTTCGATCTGGAAATTGCGTTTCTGTTCCCTTGGGCGGTTGCGCTGCGTGACATCGGGGCGTCAGGCTTCTGGGCGATGATGATCTTCCTCACCATCCTCGTGGTGGGGTTCATCTACGAATGGAAGAAGGGCGCGCTGGACTGGGAATGACGGTCGCAACGCACCACAGCACACGAGGATCAAGCCCATGGGCATCGAAGGCGTACTGAAGGAAGGCTTCGTCACCACGTCGGTGGACAAGCTGATCAACTGGTCGAAGACCGGTTCGCTGTGGCCGATGACGTTCGGTCTGGCCTGCTGTGCAGTCGAGATGATGCACGCCGGTGCGGCGCGCTACGACATCGACCGGTTCGGGATGCTCTTCCGCCCCAGTCCTCGGCAGAGCGATCTGATGGTGGTTGCGGGCACGCTGTGCAACAAGATGGGCCCTGCGCTGCGCAAGGTCTACGATCAGATGGCCGAGCCTCGCTGGGTGTTGAGCATGGGCTCGTGCGCCAACGGTGGAGGCTACTACCACTACAGCTATTCGGTGGTCCGCGGTTGCGATCGAATCGTACCGGTCGACGTGTACGTCCCGGGTTGCCCGCCGACGGCCGAAGCATTGCTGTATGGCATCCTGCAGCTGCAGGCCAAGATCCGCCGCGAAAACACGATCGCCCGAGCCTGACATGACCGTTCGACTCGACAAACTGCAAGCCGCCCTCGAGGCCGCGCTCGGCGACAAGATCAAGCACCTCAAGCGAGAGCGAGGCGAGATCACGATCACCGTCGATGCCGCCCACTACCTGGCCGCTGCCTCGGTGCTTCGCAACGACACGAGCCTCAAGTTCGAGCAACTGATCGACGTTTGCGGCATCGACTACAGCAGTTGGAAGGATCGCTCCTGGGACGGCCCGCGTTACTGCGTCGTCACGCACCTGCTGTCGGTCAGCCTCAACTGGCGTGTTCGCCTGAAGGTCTTCGCGCCAGATGACGACATGCCCGTGGTGGCCTCGCTCACCGACCTGTGGTCGTCGGCCAACTGGTTCGAGCGAGAGGCGTTCGACATGATCGGCGTGATCTTCGAAGGTCATATCGACCTCCGTCGCATCCTCACCGACTACGGCTTCATCGGCCATCCGATGCGCAAGGACTTCCCGGTGACGGGGCACGTCGAGATGCGCTACGACCCCGAGTTGAAGCGCGTGATCTATCAGCCGGTGACCATCGAGCCGCGAGAAATCACCCCGCGCATCATCCGCGAAGACAACTACGGCGGACTGCATTGAGCCGAAAGTGATTCATGGCTGAAATCAAGAACTACACACTCAACTTCGGGCCCCAGCACCCGGCGGCGCACGGCGTGCTGCGTCTGGTGCTCGAGCTCGATGGCGAAGTCATCCAGCGTGCCGACCCCCACATCGGACTGCTGCACCGGGCCACCGAGAAGCTGGCCGAGAGCAAGACCTACATCCAGTCGCTGCCTTACATGGACCGTCTCGATTACGTGTCCATGATGTGCAACGAGCATGCGTTCTGCCTGGCCATCGAGCGCCTGCTGGGCATCGAGGTGCCCGAGCGCGCGCAGTACATCCGCGTGATGTTCAGCGAGATCACGCGACTGCTGAACCACCTGATGTGGCTGGGTGCGCACGGTTTGGACTGCGGTGCGATGAACATGTTCGTCTACACCTTCCGCGAGCGGGAGGATCTGTTGGACATGTACGAAGCGGTGTCGGGGGCGCGCATGCACGCGGCCTATTTCCGGCCGGGCGGCGTGTACCGCGACCTGCCGGACACGATGCCGCAGTACAGCGTCAGCAAGATCAAGAACGAGCGGGCCATCAAGGCATTGAACGAGAATCGGCAGGGCACGCTGCTGGACTATGTCGACGATTTCACCCGGCGCTTTCCCGGTCTCGTCGATGAGTACGAAACGCTGCTCACCGACAACCGCATCTGGAAGCAGCGCACCGTGGGCATTGGCGTGGTCTCGCCGGAGCGCGCGTTGAACCTCGGGTTCACCGGGCCCATGCTGCGCGGCTCGGGCGTCACCTGGGACCTGCGCAAGCACCAGCCCTACGACGTCTACGACAAGATCGATTTCGACATGGCGCTGGGCGTCAACGGCGACACCTACGACCGCTACCTGGTGCGTGTCGAGGAAATGCGCCAGTCCAATCGCATCATCCAGCAATGCTCTGCCTGGTTGCGCAACAACCCTGGTCCGGTGATCGTCGACAACCACAAGGTGGCACCTCCGCCGCGGGTCGACATGAAGAGCAACATGGAGGAGTTGATCCACCATTTCAAGCTCTTCACCGAAGGCTTCCACGTACCCGAAGGCGAAGCTTATGCCGCGGTCGAACACCCGAAGGGCGAGTTCGGGATCTACATGGTCAGCGACGGCGCCAACAAGCCCTATCGCATGAAGATCCGCGCCCCTGGCTTTGCCCACCTTGCTGCGCTTGACGAGATGTCGCGTGGCCACATGATCGCCGACGCGGTGGCAATCATCGGCACCATGGACATCGTGTTTGGCGAGATCGACAGATGATGCTCTCTGAAGAAACCAAGGCCCGATTCGCACGCGAAGTGGCCAAGTACCCGGCTGACCAGGCGCAGTCTGCGGTGATGGCCTGCCTGTCCATCGTGCAGCAGGAGCAGGGTCATGTCTCGGCCGAATCCGAGGAGGCGATTGCCAGCTACCTCGGCATGGCGCCGATCGCGGTTCGCGAGGTGACCACGTTCTACAACATGTACAACCAGCAGCCGGTGGGCAAGTTCAAGCTCAACGTCTGCACGAACCTGCCGTGCCAGCTGCGCAACGGGCAACAGGCGCTCGAGCACCTTTGCCACAAGCTGGGCATCGAGGACGGCGGCACCACGCCCGACGGCATGTTCACCGTGGCCAAGTGCGAATGCCTCGGCGCCTGCGCCGATGCGCCGGTGATGCTGGTCAACGACCGGCAGATGGTCAGCTACATGAGCAACGAGCGCCTCGACGAACTGGTCGACGTGCTGAAGGCACAGGCCAAGTGAGCGCCACGATCATGCACATGCCCGACCTTTCGAAGTTCCAGTCCAGGGGCGTGGAGACCTGCTTCCACGACCGACACATCGGCGCCCAGATCTACGCTGGCCTCAATGGCAGCAACTGGCGCTTGAAAGACTACGAGGCGCGTGGTGGCTATCAGGCGCTGCGAAAGATCCTCGCAGCCGAGGGGGGCATGACGCCAGACCAAGTCGTGGCCGAGGTCAAGGGCTCCGGGCTCCGCGGCCGTGGCGGTGCCGGCTTCCCGACCGGCCTGAAGTGGAGCTTCATGCCGCGTGCGCTGCCGGTGCAGAAGTACCTGGTGTGCAACTCGGACGAAGGCGAACCTGGCACCTGCAAGGATCGCGACATCCTTGCCTACAACCCGCACATCGTCATCGAAGGCATGATCATCGCGGCCTACGCGATGGGCATCTCCGTGGGCTACAACTACATCCACGGCGAGATCTTCGAGGTCTACGAACGCTTCGAGGAAGCCCTCGAGGAGGCGCGTGCCGCGGGCTACCTGGGCAATCAGATCCTGGGCAGCAACCACAGTTTCCAGCTGCATGCCTTTCACGGATTCGGCGCGTACATCTGCGGCGAAGAAACGGCGTTGCTCGAATCCCTCGAAGGCAAGAAGGGACAGCCGCGCTTCAAGCCGCCGTTCCCTGCCAGCTTCGGCCTGTACGGCAAGCCCACAACGATCAACAACACCGAAACCTTCGCGGCGGTGCCCTGGATCATCCGCAATGGCGGTCAGGCCTACCTCGAATGCGGCAAGCCCAACAACGGCGGCACCAAGATCTTCTCGATGGTCGGTGATGTGGCACGTCCGGGCAACTACGAGATCCCGATGGGCACCTCGTTCGCCAAATTGCTCGAGCTTGCCGGTGGCGTCAATGGCGGCCGCAAGCTCAAGGCGGTGATCCCAGGTGGATCGTCTTCGCCTGTGTTGCCGGCGTCGATCATGATGGACTGCACGATGGACTATGACTCCATCAGCAAGGCCGGATCGATGCTGGGCTCTGGCGCGGTCATCGTGATGGACGAGACGCGCTGCATGGTCAAGAGCCTGTTGCGCCTGTCGTACTTCTACAGCCACGAATCCTGCGGCCAGTGCACGCCGTGCCGAGAAGGCACAGGGTGGCTCTGGCGGCTGGTCAACCGCCTCGAGCACGGCGAAGGCCGCCCCGACGATTTGGCCCTGCTCGACAACGTGGCCGAGAACATCATGGGCCGAACCATCTGCGCACTGGGCGACGCCGCGGCCATGCCGGTGCGGGGCATGCTCAAGCACTTCCGCGACGAGTTCGTTTACCACGTCGACCACAAAACCTGCATGGTTCCCGCGTATGTCTAAGCGCCCCCAAGCTCGGCATACCTCGCTGCCCCTTCGGGCGGCTGGCCATTCACGGCAAGCGAAGCGCTGCCTTCGCCTGCGTCTTGGCGGCCCGGCACTTTGCCGGGCGTGCTGGTGAGCAACATGATCGAAATCGAACTCGACGGCAAGAAGGTCTCGGTGGCTGAGGGCAGCATGGTCATGCATGCAGCCGATGCTGCTGGCGTCACCATCCCGCACTTCTGCTATCACCGCAAGCTCAGCATCGCGGCCAACTGCCGCATGTGCCTGGTCGACATCGAAAAGTCCCCGAAGCCGATGCCGGCCTGCGCCACACCGGTGACGCAGGGCATGATCGTGCGGACGAAGAGCGACAAGGCGGTCAAGGCGCAGAAGTCGGTGATGGAGTTCCTCCTCATCAACCATCCGCTGGACTGCCCCATCTGCGACCAGGGCGGCGAATGCCAGTTGCAGGACCTGGCCGTCGGCTACGGTGGCTCGACCTCGCGCTATGCGGAAGAGAAGCGCGTGGTCTTCCACAAGAACGTCGGCCCGCTGATCTCGATGCAAGAGATGAGCCGGTGCATCCACTGCACCCGCTGCGTGCGTTTCGGTCAAGAGATTGCCGGGATCATGGAACTCGGCATGCAACACCGGGGTGAGCACAGCGAGATCACCACCTTCATCGGACGCAGCATCGATTCCGAACTGTCCGGCAACATGATCGATGTGTGCCCGGTCGGAGCGCTCACCAGCAAGCCGTTCCGCTATTCGGCCCGCACCTGGGAACTGTCTCGCCGCAAGAGCGTCAGCCCGCACGACTCCACGGGCGCCAACCTGATCGTTCAGGTCAAGGGCAACAAGGTCCTTCGAGTGGTTCCGCTCGAGAACGACGACGTCAACGAGTGCTGGATCTCTGACCGCGACCGTTTCAGCTACGAGGCGCTCAACAGCGATGCCCGTCTGACGCAGCCGATGATCAAACAGGGCGGCCAGTGGCAGACCGTGGACTGGAACACCGCTCTCGGTTACGTGGCCGACGGCCTGAAGCGCATCAAGGGTGAGCATGGCGTGGCCGGCATCGGCGCCGTGGCAGCCGGCCATCGCAGCGTCGAAGAACTGCACCTGCTGGCCAAGCTGGTCCGCGGACTCGGCAGCGAGAGCGTCGATGTCCGTGCACGGCACGCCGACTTCGCCAACGCCGCACCGGCGGGGCAGGCCCGTTGGCTGGGCCGGTCCATTGCGTCGCTCACGTCGCTGAACTCGGCCTTGGTGGTCGGTTCGTTCCTGCGCAAGGACCATCCGCTCTTTGCGCTGCGCATCCGCCAGGCGGTCCGCAAGGGTGCGCAAGTGTTCAGCTTGAACGCGGTGCACGATGACTGGGCGATGACGCTGGCCGGCCGGATCACGTCTGTGCCGAGTGGCTGGGCACAAGCTCTTGCCGACGTGGCTGGGTACGTGGCCAGTGCCAAGGGCGTCGCTGCACCGGCCAATGCGCTGGTCAACGAGGCCGCCAAGGCAGTCGCCGACGCCTTGCTGTCGGGCGAGCGCAAGGCCATCCTGCTGGGCAATGCAGCGGCCCAGCATCCGCAGGCCAGCGGCCTGCTGGCGCTGGCGCAATGGATCGGTGACCACACCGGCGCGAGCGTCGGATACCTCACCGAAGCCGCCAACAGCGTGGGCGCACAACTCGTCCATGCGCTGCCTGGCGCCGGCGGGATGAATGCAGGTCAGATGCTCGGCCAACCGATGAAGGCCTTGCTGCTGCTCGATGTCGAGCCGGTGCGCGACGCCGCCGACGCCGCCGCGGCCAAGACGGCGCTGGCTGGATCAGGCCTCATCGTGGCGCTGACCTCTTTCAAGGATGCCGCCGTCGACAACGCCGACGTGCTGCTGCCCATCGCCCCGTTCACCGAAAGCGCTGGCACGCTGGTCAACGCCGAAGGCCGCGTGCAGAGTTACGTCGGTGTGGTGCGGCCGCTGGGCGATGCCCGGCCGGCCTGGAAGGTGCTGCGTGTGCTGGGCAACCTGCTGGGCCTGCCAGGATTCGAGCAGGAGAGCGTCGACGAGGTTCGCGCAGAGGCCCTGGGCGATCTGTCCCAGTTGCCGGAGCGCCTGAACAACCGCAGCAGCGTGCCGATCGCTCTGGGTGAGGCAGTGCGCGGCCTGGAGCGCGTGTCTGACGTGCCGATCTATGCCACCGATTCGGTGGTCCGTCGCGCCACCTCGCTGCAATTGACCTCGGATGCCCGAGCGCCGCAGGTCGGCTTGTCCACTGCGCTGTGGCAGCAACTCGGACTGAAGGTGGGCGACTCGGTGAGGCTCACACAGGATGCCGCGTCGGCAGTGCTGCCTGCACGCGAGGACGCCACGTTGGCCGCGCAGGCGGTGCGGGTTGCTGCCGGTTGCGCGGAAACTGTCGGCCTCGGGGCGATGTTTGGCCCCATTGCGGTCGAGAAAGCCTGACCATGATCGACCAATTCAACCAATTCGGCGGCGAACTGCTCGGCGGCACCCTCTGGGCGGTGGTCTGGAGTCTCATCAAGATCATCGCGTTGGTGGCGCCCCTGATGTTGTGCGTTGCCTACCTCACCCTCTGGGAACGCAAGGGCATCGGCTTCACGCAGGTGCGTCCCGGCCCGAACCGCGTCGGTCCGTACGGCCTGCTGACGCCCATCGCCGATGCGGTCAAGCTGATCTTCAAGGAGATCATCCGACCGACTGCGGCCAGCAAGGGCCTGTTCTTCCTCGGCCCGATCATGACCATCATGCCGGCGCTCGCCGCCTGGGCCGTCGTGCCGATCGGCCCTGATCTGGTGGTCGCCGACGTGAACGCCGGCCTGCTGTTCCTGATGGCGATCACCTCGCTCGAGGTCTACGGCGTGATCATTGCCGGCTGGGCCTCGAACTCCAAGTACGCGTTCCTGGGTGCGCTGCGGGCCTCGGCCCAGATGGTCAGCTACGAGATCGCCATGGGCTTCGCCCTGGTCGTGGTGCTGATGGTGTCGGGCTCGATGAACATGGGCGAGATCGTCAACGCCCAGGGCCGCGGCACGATGGCCGACATGGGCCTGAACTTCCTCTCCTGGAACTGGCTGCCGCTGTTCCCGATCTTCATCGTCTACTTCATCTCGAGCCTGGCTGAGACCAACCGCCATCCGTTCGACGTGGTCGAGGGCGAGTCCGAGATCGTTGCCGGACACATGATCGAGTACTCGGGCATGTCGTTCGCGATGTTCTTCCTCGCCGAGTACGCGAACATGATTCTGGTCTCCACGCTGTGCGTGATCATGTTCCTGGGCGGCTGGTTGCCCCCGATCGACAGCGCCGTCTTCAATTGGGTGCCGGGATGGATCTGGCTGGCCATCAAGACCTTCGTGGTCGTCACCATGTTCCTGTGGGTGCGCGCCACGTTCCCCCGCTACCGCTACGACCAGATCATGCGCCTGGGCTGGAAGATCTTCATCCCGATCACGCTGATCTGGCTGGTCGTGGTCGGCCTTTGGATGCAGACCTCCCTGAACATCTGGAAGTGACATGGCAGCCACCGCATCACTCAAGGACTTCGTCTCCAGCTTCATGCTGCTGGAGTTGCTCAAGGGCATGAAGCTCACGGGCCGTCACTTCTTTCAGAAGAAGATCACGGTCCAGTTCCCCGAAGAGAGAACACCGCTCAGCCCGCGCTTCCGCGGCCTGCACGCGTTGCGCCGCTACGAGAACGGCGAGGAGCGCTGCATCGCCTGCAAGCTCTGCGAGGCGGTGTGCCCGGCCATGGCGATCACCATCGAGAGCGATGTGCGCGACGACGGCTCGCGCCGCACCACGCGCTACGACATCGACCTCACCAAGTGCATCTTCTGCGGCTTCTGCGAGGAGAGCTGCCCGGTCGATTCGATCGTCGAGACGCACATCTTCGAGTACCACGGCGAGAAACGCGGCGACCTGTACTTCACCAAGGACATGTTGCTGGCCGTCGGCGACCGCTACGAAACCGAGATCGCCGCCAACAAGGAGGCCGACGCGAAGTACCGCTGACGCCCCGACACGCCTGTACCCGGCCACACAGTGTCGGGACATCGGCCAGGAGGAGCGCGGCTCGCCCCGCGGCAATACCCATGAACATCACCGGCGTACTTTTCTACTTCTTCGCGGCAGTGCTGCTGGTCGCTTCGTTCCGTGTCATCACGGCGAAGAGCACCGTGCACGCAGCCCTCTACTTGGTGCTGGCCTTCGCCAATGCCGCAGTCATCTGGATGATGCTCAAGGCAGAGTTCCTGGCCATCGCACTGGTGCTCGTCTACGTGGGTGCCGTGATGGTGCTCTTCCTGTTCGTCGTGATGATGCTCGATCTGAAAGGCGACGAATTCCGTGAGGGCTTCTGGCAGCATTTGCCGCTGGCAGGCTTCATCGGGGCATTGATCGCGCTCGAGATGGCGCTGGTGCTGATGGGCGGCTTCCGCCTCGTCGAGGCGCCGGTGCCCGACCCCGCCCTGGTCAAGATGGGCAACACCAAGCTGCTGGGCATCGAGGTCTATACCAAGTACCTCTATCCGCTGCAGATCGCAGCCGTGCTGCTGCTGGTGGCCATCATCGCCGCCATTGCGCTGACGCTGCGCAAGCGCAAGGACAGCCGCACGCAGGATCCATCGCAGCAGGTGCTGGCCAAGAAGGCCGACCGCCTGCGCATCGTGAAGATGGAGCCGGTGATCGAGGTGCCGGCGTCTGTGCCGACCCAAGCCGCTCCGGTCGTGCCGGGCACTTCGGGAGACAAGAAATGAGCATTGGCCCCATCACGCTCGGCCACTATCTGTCGCTCGGTGGCGTGCTGTTCGCCCTCTCGGTGATCGGCATCTACCTCAACCGCCGCAATCTGATCGTGCTGCTGATGGCGATCGAACTGATGCTGCTCGCGGTGAACCTCAACTTCGTTGCCTTCTCGCATTTCCTGGGCGACATGGCGGGGCAGGTGTTCGTGTTCTTCATCCTCACGGTGGCGGCCGCCGAATCGGCGATCGGGCTGGCCATCCTGGTGGTGTTGTTCCGCAACCGCGCAACCATCAACGTCGAAGAACTCGACGCACTCAAAGGCTGACGGAGCGGCGTCGAACATGTCTGCACAACTCTCCCAGAACCTTCTGCTCGCGGTGCCGCTGGCGCCGCTGGTTGGCGCGGTGGTGGCCGGATTCTTCGGCAAGGCCATCGGCCGCAGCGGCGCGCACATCGTCACCTGCCTCGGCGTGCTGATCTCCTTCGTGTTGTCCGCGATGGTGCTCAACGACGTGCTGGGCGGCGCCCGCTTCAATGCCACCATCTACGAATGGATGGTGCTCGGCGACTTGAAGATGGAGGTCGGCTTCCTGGTCGACGGGCTCACCGCGATGATGATGTGCGTGGTGACCTTCGTGTCGCTGATGGTGCACGTCTACACCATCGGCTACATGGCCGAGGACCCGGGCTACCAGCGCTTCTTCTCGTACATCTCGCTGTTCACCTTCTCGATGCTCATGCTGGTGATGAGCAACAACTTCCTGCAACTGTTCTTCGGCTGGGAAGCGGTGGGCCTGGTGTCGTACTTGCTGATCGGCTTCTGGTACAAGAAGCCGACGGCGATCTTCGCCAACATGAAGGCCTTCCTGGTCAACCGGGTCGGCGACTTCGGCTTCATCCTCGGCATCGGCCTGATCGTCACCTACGCCGGCACGCTGAGCTACAACGAAGCCTTCGCCAAGGGCCCCGAGCTGGCCAAGCTTGTCTTCCCGGGCACCGATTGGATGTTGATCACGGTGACCTGCATCTGCCTGTTCATCGGTGCCATGGGCAAGAGCGCGCAGTTCCCCCTGCACGTGTGGCTGCCCGATTCAATGGAAGGTCCGACCCCCATCTCCGCGCTGATCCATGCCGCGACGATGGTCACCGCCGGCATCTTCATGGTCGCGCGCATGTCGCCGCTGTTCGAGTTGTCGGACACGGCACTCAACTTCGTGCTCGTCATCGGCGCAATCACGGCGTTGTTCATGGGCTTCCTGGGCATCATCCAGAACGACATCAAGCGGGTGGTCGCCTATTCCACGTTGTCCCAACTGGGCTACATGACGGTGGCGCTCGGCGTCTCGGCCTATTCGGTGGCCGTGTTCCACCTGATGACCCATGCGTTCTTCAAGGCACTGCTGTTCCTCGGTGCCGGCTCGGTCATCATGGGCATGCACCATGACCAGGACATCCGCAACATGGGTGGGCTGCGCAAGTACATGCCCATCACCTGGCTCACCTCTCTGCTGGGTTCGCTGGCACTGATCGGCACGCCGTTTTTCTCGGGCTTCTATTCCAAGGATTCCATCATCGAGGCCGTGCACGCCAGCCAATTGCCGGCAGCCCACTGGGCCTACTTCGCGGTGGTGGCCGGCGTGTTCGTCACGGCGTTCTATTCGTTCCGGATGTATTTCCTGGTGTTCCACGGCAAGGAGCATTTCCACCACAAGCCCTTCCCGCCGGAAGACGACCATGGCCACGACGACCACCACGGCCACGATCACACCCCGCACGAGAGCCCCTGGGTGGTGACCGTGCCGCTGGTCCTGCTGGCGATCCCGTCGGTCGTCATCGGCTACTTCACCATCGGTCCGATGCTGCACGGTGATTTCTTCAAGGATTCGATCGTCGTGAACGCGGCGGCGCATCCGGCGATGAAGGTGATGTCCGAAGGATTCCACGGCGCGATGGCCATGGCCACGCACGCCCTGACGACCTTGCCGTTCGTGCTCGCACTGGCCGGTGTCGTCGTCGCCTATGTGTTCTACATGGTGGCACCGTCGATTCCGGCGGCCATTGCCAAGGCCCTGTCCCCGGTGATCAAGGTGCTCGAGAACAAGTACTACCTCGACTGGTTCAACGAGAACGTGCTGGCCGCGGCGGCTCGTGGACTCGGCACCGGCCTGTGGAAGGGCGGCGACCAGGGTCTGATCGACGGCGTCCTCATCAACGGATCGGCGCGGGCAGTGGGCGGCATCGCCGGTCTCACGCGACTGCTCCAGTCCGGCTACATCTACTGGTATGCGCTCGTCATGCTGCTGGGCCTGTTCGGCCTGCTCACCTGGCAGCTGTGGCCCGATCTCGCCGGCCTGATGGGCCGCTGACAGAACAGGGCGCGGAGAACAACAATGGGTCTTCTGAGTGTTTCCATTTGGCTGCCGATTGCATTCGGCATCCTGCTGCTCGCGCTGGGCCGCGACGACAACCCGCAGATGGCTCGGGTCGTTGCGCTGGTCGGTGCGATCCTGAGCTTTGCGGTCACCATCCCGCTGGTCACCGGGTTCGATGTGGCCACCGCCGCCTGGCAGTTCGAGGAGAACATGCCCTGGATCGAGCGCTTCGCGGTGCGCTACCACCTGGGTGTCGACGGCATCTCGGTGTGGTTCGTGCTGCTCACGGCCTTCATCACCATCATCGTCGTGGCGGCAGGCTGGGAAGTGATCACCGAGCGGGTGCACCAGTACATGGGTGCGTTCCTGATCCTGTCGGGCCTGATGGTCGGGGTGTTCTCGGCGGCCGACGGCCTGCTGTTCTATGTGTTCTTCGAAGCCACGCTGATCCCGATGTACATCATCATCGGCGTGTGGGGGGGGCCGCGGCGCGTCTACGCGGCGTTCAAGTTCTTCCTCTACACGCTGGCCGGTTCGCTGCTGATGCTGGTGGCGCTGGTGTACCTGTACTTCAAGTCGGGCGGCAGCTTCGACATCGCCACCTGGCACAGGTTGCCGTTGCCGATGAACGCGCAGACGCTGCTGTTCTTCGCCTTCTTCGCTGCCTTCTCGGTGAAGGTGCCGATGTGGCCGGTGCACACGTGGTTGCCCGATGCCCACGTCGAGGCGCCCACCGGCGGCTCGGTGGTGCTGGCGGCCATCATGCTGAAGCTTGGCGCCTACGGCTTCCTGCGCTTTTCGATGCCGATCGCCCCGGACGCCTCGCGCGAGTACGCCTGGTTCATCATCGCGCTCAGCCTGATCGCCGTGGTCTACATCGGTCTTGTGGCGCTGGTGCAGCAGGACATGAAGAAGCTGGTGGCCTATTCGTCGATTGCCCACATGGGTTTCGTCACGCTCGGCTTCTTCATCTTCAGCGAGCTCGGCGTGTCGGGCGGGCTGGTGCAGATGATCTCGCACGGCTTCGTGTCGGGTGCGATGTTCCTGGCCATCGGCGTGCTCTACGACCGCGTGCATTCTCGCGAGATCTCGTCGTACGGCGGCGTCGTCAACACGATGCCCAAGTTCGCGGCCTTCGCGCTGTTCTTCACCATGGCCAACTGCGGCCTGCCGGGCACCGGCGGCTTCGTGGGCGAATGGATGGTGATCCTGGGCGCCGTCAAGACCAACTTCTGGATCGCGGCCATCGCCGCCACGGCGCTGATCTTCGGCGCAGCCTATTCGCTGTGGATGTACAAGCGCGTCTATTTCGGCGAGATCGCCAACGATCACGTGCGCAAGCTCACCGACATCAATGGCCGCGAGTTCGCCATCATGTCGGTGCTGGCCATCGCCACCCTGTGGATGGGCGTGTACCCGAAGCCGTTCACCGACGTGATGCACACCTCGGTCGAAGCCCTGCTCAAGCACACCGCGGCCTCCAAGCTGAAGTGACGCCACGGAGAACCACAAGATGGATGCAATGAACTGGCTGGTCGTCTACCCCGAGGCGCTGTTGCTGGTGGCGGCCTGTGCCGTCGCTCTGATCGACTTGTTCGTCACCGACGAGCAGCGCCGTCCCACCTTCTGGCTGACGCAGATCAGCTTCGCGGCCGTGGCTGCGCTGCACCTCGTCTACCTCGATGGTGGCTTCACGATGTACGGCATGCAGCGCATGGTGGTCACCGATCCCATGGGCCACCTGCTGGCGTTCTTCGCCACCGTGGCCACCATGATCTCGCTGGCCTATGCCCAGCCCTACATCGGTTCGCGCGAACTGCAGAAGGGTGAGTTCTACTCGCTGTCGATGTTCGTGCTGCTGGGCATCTCGGTGATGATCTCGGCGAACAACTTCCTGGTCATCTACCTCGGCCTCGAACTGATGAGCCTGTCGCTGTATGCGCTGGTGGCCATGCGCCGCGACCATGGCGTGTCCACCGAGGCGGCAATGAAGTACTTCGTGCTCGGCGCACTGGCCAGCGGCTTCCTGCTCTACGGCCTGTCGATGATGTACGGCGCCACGCGTTCGCTCGACCTCAACGAAGTGTTCAACGCCATCGGCACCGGTCGCATCAATGCCACCGTGCTGACCTTCGGTATCGTGTTCGTCGTGGCCGGTCTGGCCTTCAAGCTCGGTGTGGTGCCCTTTCACATGTGGGTGCCCGACGTGTACCAGGGCGCGCCGACGGCCGTCACGCTGCTGATCGGCGGCGCCCCCAAGCTCGCGGCCTTCGCGATCACCATCCGACTGCTGGTGGAGGGCATGCTTGGGCTGGCGGTCGATTGGCAGCAGATGCTGATGGTGCTGGCCGTGAGTTCACTGGTCATCGGCAACCTGGCCGCCATCGCGCAAACCAATCTCAAGCGCATGCTGGCGTACTCGACCATCTCGCAGATGGGCTTCATGCTGCTGGGCCTGACGGCCGGCGTCGTTGGCGGCAACACGCTGTCGGCCGGTAACGCCTACAGCTCGGCGATGTTCTACGTGGTGTCCTACGTGCTCACCACGCTGGGCACGTTCGGATTGGTCATGTTCCTGTCGCGCTCCGGTTTCGAAAGCGAAGAGATCAAGGACCTCGCGGGTCTGGCGCGCCGCGCGCCGTGGCTGGCGGGCGTGATGTCGGTGTTCATGTTCTCGCTGGCGGGCGTGCCGCCGATGGTCGGCTTCTATGCCAAGCTCGCCATCCTGCAGGCCCTGGTCACCACCAACGTGACGGGCTACATCGTCCTGGCCGTGGTGGCGGTGATGCTCTCGCTGGTGGGCGCCTTCTACTACCTGCGCGTCGTCAAGGTCATGTACTTCGACGAGCCCACCGATGCGTCTCGCCCCGTGCAGGCCGGCGGTGTGAGCGCGCTGCTGGCGCTCAACGGCGCCGCCGTGCTGGGCTTCGGCCTGTTGCCGGGCGGCCTGATGGCACTTTGCCGCGACGCCATCGTCAAGGCGCTGGCCACCTGACCACGGCATGAGTGGTGCCGCGTCCGTCTGGCTGCTGCTGGCCGTCGGCGTCGTCGCCGCCAACCTGCCGTTTTTCACCGAGCGGCTGCTGCTGGTCGGCCCGCGGCGGCCCGACAAGGGCATCGGCTGGCGCCTGATCGAGTTGCTCCTGCTCGCCGCCTTGACCATCGGCCTGGGCATGCTGGTCGAGGCGCGCGGCGGGCAGCGGCATCCGCAGGCTTGGCCGTTCTACGCGGCCGCCGGGTGCCTTTTCATCACGTTCGCATTCCCCGGCTTCGTCTGGCGCCACCTGCGCCGTCAGCCTGTGCCGCGCCATGGCTGACGACGCGCTCGTCGAGCGACACGTCAGTGGCGAGCAGGTCTTCCTGGGGAGGTTGCTGGATGTGCGGCGCGACACGGTGGCGCTGCCCGACGACGGCCGAGCCACGCGCGAATACATCGTGCACCCCGGCGCCGTGATGGTGGTGCCGATCCTCGACGACGGCCGCCTGGTGATGGAGCGACAGTTCCGCTATCCCGTCGGCACGGTGCTGCTCGAGTTCCCGGCCGGCAAGCTGGACCCAGGCGAGACCGTGCAGACCTGCGCCCAGCGCGAGCTGGCCGAGGAAACCGGCTACCGCGCCGCCGAATGGGCGCGCGCCGGTGTCCTGCACAACGCGCCGGCCTATGCCAGCGAGGTGATCGAGATCTGGTTCGCGCGCGGCTTGACGGCCGGCGAGCGTTCGCTGGATGCCGGCGAGTTCCTCGACGTGCTGACGATGGACGCCGCCGCGCTGGACGATGCCGCCGGCCGCGGCGAGGTCACCGACGCCAAGACCCTGGTCGGCCTGCTATGGCTGCAGCGCTGGCAGGCCGGGCAGTGGCCGCTGGCCTGGACCTCGCCGGTCTGACCCCGACGCCCCGCGGGGCCGCGGCAACCGGTGCGGTCACCATACGTCCCCGGGATGGCCCATCGAGGCGCTGCTGGCCCGGGCACCCCATAATGGGCTCCGCATGAAGGTACTCGACCTGCGCTGTGCCCACGGCCATCTGTTCGAAGGCTGGTTCGCCTCGGAAGATGATTTCCTGGCGCAGAACGGGCGCGGCCTCATCGATTGCCCCCTCTGTGCGGACAAGGTCATCACCCGCATGCCCAGTGCCCCACGGCTCAACCTGGGCGCCGTGCGCCCCGAGCAGACGCCCACGCCGGCGGCCAAGCCTGCTGAACCCGATTTGCAGACGATGTGGCTGCAGGCCGTCCAGCACGTGATCGCCAACACCGAGGACGTGGGCCGCCGCTTCGCCGAAGAGGCGCGGCGCATCCACTACGGCGAGGTCGAGGCCCGCGGCATCCGTGGCCAGGCCACGCCCGAGGAGCGCAGCGCGCTGGCCGAGGAGGGCATCGAGGCGGTGCCGCTGCCGATGCCCGCAGCGCTCAAGGGCCCGGCACACTGACCACGCGGCCCGGGTTCAGGGTGCCCTGCGGGTCGAGCGCGCGCTTGATGGCGCGCATCATGCCCAGCGCCACCGGTGACTTTCGCTGCATCATCTCGTCGAGCTTGAGCGATCCCACGCCGTGCTCGGCCGAGAACGAACCGCCACAGGCCTGCACCGCGTCGTAGACGATGGTGTTGATGGCGTGCTCGTTCAGGGCCAGGAACTGCGCCCCGTCGCCGCCGGCCGGGCATTGCACGTTGTAGTGCAGGTTGCCGTCGCCGAGGTGGCCGAAGTTGACCAGCCTCGCGCCCGGGAAGGCCCGCTGCAGCGCGGCGTCGGTGCGGTCGACGAAGTTGGGGATGGCCGACACCGGCAGCGAGATGTCGTGCTTGACGTTGAGGCCTTCCTCGCTCTGCGCCAGCGGGATCGATTCGCGCAGGTGCCACATCGCGGCCGATTGCGCCAGGCTGCCGGCCACGGCCGCATCGTCGATCAACCCGCCTTCCAGCGCGGCCTCCAGCAGCGATTCGAAGCGCGTGCGGGCCGCTTCTTCAGTGCCGGTGTCGTCGAAGGCCAGCAGCACCGTCCAGGGCGCCGGGGGCAGGGGATGCGGCAATTGCGGGAAGTGCTGCCGCACCAGCCCCAGCGAAAAGGTGTTCATGGCCTCGAAGCCGGTGAGCCCGGCGCCCAGGCGGGCCTGCGCCAGCCCCAGCAGCGACAGGCATTGCGCCAGCGTGCCGCAGGCGGCCATTGCGGTGAGTTCGGCGGCCGGCCGCGGGTACAGCTTCAGCGTGGCGGCGGTGATGATGCCCAACGTGCCCTCGCTGCCGACGAACAGGTCGCGCAGGTCGTAGCCGGTGTTGTCCTTGCGCAGGCCCGACAGGCCGTCCCAGACCTCGCCCTGCGGCGTGACGACCTCCAGCCCCAGGCACAGCTCGCGCGCATTGCCGTAGCGCAGCACCTGCGTGCCGCCCGCATTGGTGGCCAGGTTGCCACCGATGGTGCAGCTGCCCTCGGCGGCCAGGCTCAGCGGGAACAGCAGGCCGGCCTCGGCGGCCGCCTCCTGCACGGCCTGCAGCACGCAGCCGGCCTCCACCGTCATGGCCAGGTTGGCGCGGTCGATGGCGCGCACGGTTCGCATCCGCGCCAGGCTCAGCAGCACCTGGGTGCCGCTCATGTCGGGCACGCCGCCGCCCACCAGGCCGGTGTTGCCGCCCTGCGGCACGATGGTGGTGCCGTGCGCGGCGCACAGCTTCACCACCTGGGCCACCTCGCCCGTGTTGCCGGGGCGCACCACGGCCAGGGCCTTGCCGTGCCAGCGCTTGCGCCAGTCGCGCTCCCAGGCCGACAGGTCGCCCTGGTGCAGCACCTGCGCCTCGCCCACCACCTGGCGCAAGGCCTGCAGCAGCGTCGTGGTCATGTGGCCTCCCGGGGCCTGGACAGGCGCCAGCGCACGTGGAAGGCGCAGGCGGCAAACAGCACCACGCATAGCAGCACCTCGATCGAGCCCAGCAGCACCACGATGCCAGGCTCGGTGGTGGCGCGCACCACGCCCTCGATGAAGTACAGCCACACGAACAGGCTCACCCAGCGGTAGGTGTACATGCGGTGCTTGAGCAGGCCCGACAGGGGCAGCACCAGCGGCAGCACCTTCCAGGCCAGCGTGCCGCGGCCCGTGGGTGCCAGCCACAGTTCCCACGCCAGGCCCAGCACGATCAGGCCCAGCAGCGAGCCCACCGCCACCGCACGGGTGGCCTGCAGGGCCCGGTCGGGCGGGGTGGTCTCGTTCACGGCTGGCATGATAGTCGGATGTCCTCGACGCAACTCGTTCGCGCCGGCGTGCAGCGGCACGTGGCCAGCCTCGCGCACGTGCTGCGCACCTGGCCCTGGTTCGACACCTTGCGCACGCTGCGCTTGCGCTTCCGCGAAGACCACCTGGGCCTCACCGCCAGCAGCCTGACCTTCACCACGCTGATCAGCCTGGTGCCGCTGATGACGGTGATGCTGGCGCTGTTCACCGCATTTCCGATGTTCGCCAAGTTCCAGGCCTCGCTGCAGCAGTACCTGGTGCAGAGCCTGGTGCCCGACAACATCGCGCGGCCGGTGCTGCAGGCCCTGACGACCTTTGCCGGCAAGGCCAGCCGGGTGGGTGGCGTCGGCGTGGTGGTGCTGGTGTTCACCGCGTTGGCGCTGGTGTTCACGATCGACCGCACCCTCAATGCCATCTGGCGCGTGCCCAAGCCGCGCCCGCTGGCGCACCGCGTGCTTGTCTACTGGGCGGCGATGACCCTGGGGCCGCTGTTGCTCGGCATCAGCCTGACGATCACCTCGTATGCGCTGTCGGCGTCCAAGGGTTTCGTCAACGCGCTGCCGGGCGGCCTGACGCTGCTGCTCGGCGTGCTCGAGTTCGTGATGCTGGCCGGCGGCATGGCCGCGCTGTTCCGCTACGTGCCCAACACCCATGTCAGGTGGAAGCATGCCTGGGCCGGCGGCGTGTTCGTGTCGCTGGGCTTCGAGATCGCCAAGCGCGTGCTGGGCTGGTACGTGGCCAGCGTGCAGACCTACTCGGTGGTCTACGGCGCCTTTGCCACGCTGCCGATCTTCCTGCTCTGGATCTACCTCGGCTGGGTCATCGTGCTGCTGGGCGCCGTGATCGCCGCCTATGCGCCCAGCCTGGCCTTGCGCGTGGTGCGCATGCCCGACCGCCCAGGCCAGCGATTCGCGCTGGCCGTGGCTGTTCTGCGGACGCTGGCCGCCACGCGTGGGCGCCCGCCGCACGGGCTGGGCCTGGAAGCCATTGCCGGCGCCTTGCGCATCGACCCGCTGCAGGTGCAGCCGGTGCTGGAAGACCTGCACGGCCTCGACTGGTGCAGCCGGCTCGACGACGACGGCGACCCGCGCCACATCCTGCTGATCGAGCCGACCACCACGCCAGCGGCCCCGCTGGTCGACCGTCTGTTGCTCGAGGACCGCGCGGCCACGCACGCCTTCCGTGATCGCGCCGGCCTGGCCCGCCTGACCGTGGCCGACCTGATCGGCTGACGCCAACCCGCGCTGACCGCCGCCCGCCGGGCCTGGTTCGCGGGGTGGCG
>NZ_MWLO01000156.1 GCF_002198735.1 Ideonella sp. A 288 | reverse complement strand
CGACCGCCACAGTCAGCGCCACCGTCGGCTGCCGCCTGTCGCGCCGCGCCGCACCTGCCGCACCGCACAGATTGTCGGACGGAACGAGCGGCTGCGATGAGCCCGAACCTGACCACCGGGCCCGCGACCAAGGGCATCAGGGGCGCTCACCAACGATGCGCAGCCCCCCAAAAAGCGATCAGGGCTCCGTCGCCGCCTCCGGGCCCTGCACACAGCTGAACGTGGCCACCTGCCCCGCCTCGGCGCGTGGCTGGCCGAAAGCGATCCAGCCGTGCCCCATCAGCGCCAGTTCCTCGTGGTGGACGGTCGTCTCCGGCCGGCCCTCGAAGCTCACGAAAGTGCCGTTGGAGCTGTGGTCGACCAGCACGAAGCGGTCGCGCCGACGCTCGATCATGGCGTGCGCCCGCGACACCTTGGGATGGCGGATGGTGAAGTCGGCCTCGAGGTCCCGCCCGAAGGTCACCTTGCGCCGCTGCGGGCCCATCTCGATGCTCGCGCCGTCGAGTTCCAGCACCAGTCGCGCCGGGGCGCCGGTGCTCGTCGGCGCAGCCACGATGGCGGTGCGGTCCTCGGCGGCGGCCTGCCACAGGATCTCGATCAGGGCCACCTCCTGCTCCTTGCCCTTGACCGGCACCGAGTAGAGCCTGCGCAGGCTCGGCACGATGGCCTGTGACAGGCGCTGGGCGGTGTCCTCGTCAGTGACGATCTGCCCTTTGGAGGCCAGGTCGCACAGCCGCGAGGCCAGGTTCACGGTGTCGCCGAACACGTCGTGGTCGCGTTCGACCACCGGGCCGTAGCGCAGCCCGACGCGCACGCTCAGGCGCACGCCCGCCGCGGGGCCGAGCCTTTCCACCCGCAGTTGCATCTCGCAGGCCGCGGCGGCCGCGGCATCGGCGCTGGGGAACACCGCCATCACCGCGTCGCCGATCGTCTTCACGACGCGGCCGTGCAGCTCGGCGGTGCAGTCGGACATCGCCGACAGGCAGCTCTCGACGAGCATGAAGGCGCGCTCGTCGCCGAGCAGTTCGTACAGGGCGGTGCTGCCGGCCACATCCGCGAACAAGACTGCGCATTCCATCGAAGGCCCCTGGGTCTGCCGGCATTGTCCGGCCATGCGCGCGGCGGGCCTTGACCTGCGTCGAGCCCTGCGGGGCCACGCGCGCGGCGGTGTCCGGCCCGCCGGCCGGTGCCTCGGTGGCGACGGCTTGACGATCGCCCTTGCGGGACCCACCGCAGCGTGCCAGATTCCGGCCACGATGTTCGAATCCGCAGACCTTCCGCACCGCGTCGCCAAGGCCGCCTACCGACGCGAGGAAGCGTCGCTGCGGGCCAGCCTGCTCGACGCGCAGTACGACCTCTTCGTCGATGGCCGCTTTCCGGTGCTGATCCTCATCGCCGGGGTCGAGGGCGCCGGCAAGGGCGAGACCGTCAACCTGCTCAACGAGTGGATGGACCCGCGCCACATCCGCACGACCGCCTTCGGCGCGCCGTCGGACGAGGAGATCGAGCGACCGGCGCTCTGGCGCTTCTGGCGCGCCTTGCCGCCCAAGGGCCGGATCGGCATCTTCTTCGGCGCCTGGCACACCCAGCCGATCGTCCAGCGGGTGATGGGCCAGATCGACGACGGGGCGTTCGCACGCTCGATCGGCGAGATCCAGCGCCTCGAACGCATGCTGTGCGACGAGGGCGTGCTGCTGCTGAAGTACTGGTTCCACCTGTCCAAGGCGCAGCAGCGCAAGCGCCTCGAGGCGCTGGAGAAGGACCCGGCCACGCGCTGGCGGGTGACCGACATCGACTGGGCGTACTTCAAGCGCTACGACCGCTTCGTCGAGGTCTGCGACCCGTTCCTGCGCCAGACTTCGACCGCCGACGCGCCCTGGATCGTCGTGCCCGGCGCCGACCCGCAGCACCGGGCGTTGACGGTCGGCCGCCACCTGCTGGCCGCGATGCGCGAGCGGCTCGACCACAAGGCCGCAAAGGCCGCAGCCGTGAAGGCGCCCCCGCTGCCGGCGCCGGGCGACGGCGTCAACATGCTGAGCGCGCTCGAGCTCGACCAGCCGATGTCGCGGGCCGCCTACCAGCGGTCGCTGGAGAAATGGCAGGGCCGGCTCAACCTGGCCGCACGCGACCCGCGCTTCAAGTCGCTGTCGGTGGTCGCGGTGTTCGAAGGCAACGACGGCGCCGGCAAGGGCGGCGCGATCCGGCGCGTCACCGGGGCGCTGGACGCGCGCAGCTACGACAGCATCCCGGTGGCCGCCCCCACCGAGGAGGAGCGTGCCCAGCCCTACCTGTGGCGCTTCTGGCGCCAGTTGCCGCGGCGCGGCCGGTTCGCCTTCTTCGACCGGTCGTGGTACGGCCGCGTGCTGGTCGAGCGCATCGAGGGCTTCTGCACCGAGGCCGACTGGATGCGCGCCTACGGCGAGATCAACGACTTCGAGATCGCGCTCGTGCGCCACCGCGTGGTGCTGGTCAAGTTCTGGCTGGCGATCTCGAAGGACGAGCAGTTCCGCCGCTTCAAGCAGCGCGAGAAGGTGGCCTTCAAGCGCTTCAAGATCACCGACCAGGACTGGCGCAACCGCGAGCGCTGGGACGACTACACCACCGCGGTGTGCCAGATGGTGGACCGCACCTCGACCGCGACGACGCCCTGGACGCTGGTCGAGGCCAACGACAAGTACCACGCCCGCATCAAGGTGCTGAAGACGCTGTGCGAGGCGGTCGAGCAGGCTCTGGAGGACGTGCACCCGAAGCGCGGCCGGAAGAAGGGCAAGCGGGACTAGGGCCCAGCGCCAGACTCCGGCGACCGGGCCGATGCGCCTTGGCAATGCGCCCCCGGGCGGTCCAGAATCGCCCATCGACGTGTCGACCGGGGGCCCCATGAAGCGCAGCACTGGCAGTGGCGACAGCCCCGTCTCCGGCGGCACGCGCGCCGCGCGGCGCCCCGATGCCGCGGCGGCGCCCTACACGCTCTATGGCAGCCGGGGCTCGGGCTCGGCGGCGGTGGAGATGGCGCTCGAGCGCGCTGGCCTGACCTATCGCGTGGTGAGAGCGTCCACCTGGGAGGCCGATTCGGCGCGCGACGAGCTGGCGGCGGTGAACCCACTGGGCCAGATCCCCACGCTGCGCGGCCCCGACGGCAGCGTGATGACCGAAAGCGCTGCGATCCTGATCCACCTGGGCCTGAGCTTTCCTGAATCGAGGCTGCTGCCCGCCGACCCGTCGCAGCGGGCGCAGGTGCTGCGCGGCCTGGTGTTCATCGCCGCCAATGCCTACCCGGCGGTCGGCATCTCCGACTACCCCGAGCGCTGGACCCTGGCCACCGACGCGGCCGCGCACGAGGCGGTGCGCGGGGGCGCCCGGCGCCAGTTGCACCGCCACTGGGAGATCTTTGCCGACAGCTTCGCGGCGCGGCCCTACCTGGGCGGCCGCACGCCCGGTGCGCTGGACTTCCTGGCGGTGGTGGTGTCGAAGTGGTCGGGCGCGAGGGCGCACCTGCGCCGGGCCCGGCCCGGCTTCACCGAGACGCTCGCCCGCATCGAGCGCCACGCTGCCGTGGCGCCGGTGGTGGCGCGCCACTGGCCGCCGACGGCCTGACGGCGCGCGCTGCCCTTCGACCGACCCGCACACGACACCATGGCCACGCTGCAGGTCCTCGGCAAGCCCTCGTCGATCAACGTGCGCAAGGTGCTGTGGACCTGCGACGAGATCGGCCTGGCGCCGCAGGTGACGCCCTGGGGCTCGGGCGATCTCGACACCCGGGCGCCGGAATTCCTGGCGCTGAACCCCAACGGCCTGGTGCCGGTGCTGGTCGACGGCGACCGGGTGCTGTGGGAATCGAACACCATCTGCCGCTACCTGGCTGCGCAGCACGGGCGCACCGACCTGCTGCCGGCCGCGGCCGGCGAGCGCGCCGCGGTGGAACAGTGGATGGACTGGCAGGCCACCGAGCTCAACACCGCCTGGCGGCCGGCCTTCATGGCGCGGGTGCGGCAGGCGCCCGGCATCGACGCGGCCGCGGTGGACGCCAGCGTGCAGCGCTGGAACGCGCTGATGCAGCTGCTCGACCGCCGGCTGGCCGCCACCGGCGCCTTCGCGGCCGGGCCCCGGTTCACGCTGGCCGACGTGGTGCTGGGACTGTCGACGCAGCGCTGGCGCATGACGCCGATGGCCCGGCCCGAACTGCCGGCACTGGACGCGTACTTCGCGCGCCTGTGCGAACGCCCGGCCTTCCTGCGCCATGGCCACAATGGCCTGCCCTGAGGCCCTGCACCGGTGAGGAGACGCCCCGTGACCGAGACCACCGACCGCCCCGGCGGCGCCGACACCTTCGACGGCGGCTGCACCTGCCGCGCCGTGCGCTTTCGCCTGGTCAGCGCGCCGATGTTCGTGCATTGCTGCCATTGCCGCTGGTGCCAGCGCGAGACCGGCGCCTCGTTCGCGCTGAACGCGATGATCGAGGCCGACCGGGTGCTGCTGCTGCAGGGGGAGACCGAGGCAGTGCACACGCCCTCGGCCAGCGGCAAGGGCCAACGCATCGTGCGCTGCGTGCGCTGTCGCATCGCGCTGTGGAGCCACTACGCCGGCGCCGGCACGCGCGTGAGCTTCGTGCGCGTCGGCACGCTGGACGAGCCCGACCGGCTGCCGCCGGACATCCACATCTTCACGGCGTCGAAGCAGCCCTGGGTGCTGCTGCCGCCGGAGACACCGGCCGTGCCGGAGTACTACGACCGCGACGCCCACTGGCCGGCCGACAGCCTGCGCCGGCGCGAAGCGCTGCTGGCGGCCGCCCCCAAGGCGACCTGAGGCCGCCGCTCTCAAGCCAATGTGGCTCTGCCACTTGGCTTGACCCCCGCGGGGGGCGGGCCGGGCTCAGCCCGGCCCTGGGGGCGCTCATCAATACTTGAGCCGCGCGTAGAAGGTCTGCTGCGCCGCCTCGCGCGCCTGGCCGAGGGTGTGGATGCCCTTGTCGGCGAGCAGCGGCACCAGCTTCAGGAAGACCTCGGCGGTGACGATGGCGTCGCCCAGCGCGGTGTGGCGGCCGATCACCGTGATGCCGAAGCGCTCGGCGATGGTCTCCAACTGGTGCGATTCCTGGTGCGGGTGCACCACCGCCGACAGCAGCAGCGTGTCGAGCACCGGCTGGTCGAAGCGCAGGCCCGTGGCCTCTTCCTTGAGCTGCAGGAAGCGCATGTCGAATGCGGCGTTGTGGGCCACCAGCACGGTGTCGCTGGCGAAGGCGTGGAAGGCCGGCAGCACCTGGCCGATCGGCGGCTTGCCGGCCACCATGTCGGGCGTGATGCCGTGGATCGGGATGCCGGCGGCGGGGATGTCGCGGCAGGGGTCGACCAGCTGCTCGAAGCTCTCCTGCCGCAGCAGCTTGCCGTTGACGATGCGCGCGGCGCCGATCTGCAGGATCTCGTCGCCCGAGGACGGGTCGAGCCCGGTGGTCTCGGTGTCGAACACGGTGTAGGCCAGTTCGACCAGGCGGCGGTCGTCGAGCTCGCGCGTCTGTTCGTTGGCGCGGAACAGGTCGAAGTCGTAGTACTCGGGCCGGCTGTCGCTCTTGAGCAGCAGGGTCGAGTCGAACTGCTCCTGCGGCGTGGCCAGCGGCAGCAGGAAGCGGAAGTAGGCCTCGTGCCGCACGCGCTCGCGCTGGAACCAGAACTCGGCACCATGGCGTTCGACCACGTCGCGCACCGACAGCGGGCTGATCTCGGGGCCGACCGTCATCGGGCTCGATTCCCAGCTCATCACCGTCTCGGTGCTCATGTTGTGGCCGGTCCAGATGAGGTCGAGGTGGGCACGTTCGCCGTCGCGCCGCAGCCGCATCTGCACCATCTTGATCTCGAACTCTTCGACCAGCCGCGCCGCCAGGGAGCCCAGCGCCTGCAGCAGCGCGAAGCTGTCGACCTTGAGCCACACGGACGGGTCGACGTCGACGGCCGCGGTGCGCACGCCCAGCTGCGTCTCGATGCGGCGCAAGGCGGCCTGCACCAGGTCGGCGCCCAGCATCTCCTCGAGCGGCCAGCGCGTCTTCAGGCCCTGGCTGGTGCTGGTGGCCAGGTCCTGGATGCGGGTGGTCATGGCCCGCACCTCGTCGCGCACCACGCCCAGGAAGCGCTCGCGCATCGGCGGCTCCAGGTCGGGCAGTTCCAGCATGTCCACCGCCGCCTGCAGGTTGCCCAGCGACGAGCGGCTGCCCTCGGTCAGGCCCAGCAGCAGGCGGTCCTGCGCCGAGTCGTCCTCGAAATCGCGGGTGATGTTCTCGAGCATCAGCACGAAGCCGGAGAGACGGGCCGGCTCGTCGGTTGCCGCCGAAGGGTCGCGCACCGGCGCCATCTGCACCCGCAGCAACTGGCCGGCGCGCGACGCGGTGACGAACTGCGCCGACGGTTGCGCGGCGCCGCGCAGCAGGCGCTGCTGGATGCTCTCCAGCGCGTGGGCCACCAGCTTGCGGTCGAACACGGTGTAGACCGAGCGGCCCAGGCCGATCAGCTCGGCGCCGTCGGCCAGCGCGGGCGCGTTGGACAGCGCGCGGAACTGCACCCGCGCGCGGTTGTTGTACAGCAGGATGCGGCCGTCGAGGTTGCACACGACCACGCTCTGCGTCAGCTCGGACATCAGCGCGGCCAGGCGGCTGCGCTCCTGCTCGATGCCTCGTGCGGCCTCGCGCACCTTGGCGTCGATGTCGGCGCGGTAGCCCTCGCGCTGGCGCACCAGGTCGTTGACCACGCCCGCCAGCGCCTGCAGCCCGGCGCCGCCGGCGGGGGCCAGGGCGTGTGCGGCGGCCCCGGCAGCCACAGCCTGCGCCGCCTCGGCCATGCGCGCCGGCGCGGCCACCCACAGGCCGTAGGCGCGGCGGGCCAGTGCGCCAGCGGCGGCCGAAGCCGCCAGCCACACCAGCACCAGCAGCGCGCCGCGCGGCTCGACCATGGCGCCGAGAGCGGCGCGTTCGGGCGGCTCCAGCGTGCCGGCCAGCACGCCGCCCGCGGCCAGCAGCACCAGCCCCAGCGCCAGGCCCGGTGCCAGCGTGGCGGCGACCTCGAGCTTGTCGACCTTCATGTCGCGGCGCCCAGCAACTGGCGCACGCGCTCGGCCAGCTCCTTGGTCGAGAACGGCTTGGTCATGTAGGCGTCGGCGCCCAGCGCCAGGCCCTTGGCGGTGTCGGTCTCGCGGCCCTTGGCCGTGAGCATCAGGATCTTGGTGCCGGCGATGGCCTCATCGGCACGCACCGCCTGCAGGACCTCGAAACCGGTCTTGAACGGCATCATCACGTCGAGCAGCACCAGGTCGGGCCGGAAGTCGCGGATGGTCTCGAGCGCAGCCTGGCCGTCCCGCGCAATGCTCACCTGGTGGCCCTCGCGCTTCATCAGGAACTCGAGCGAGATGACGATGTTGGGTTCGTCGTCGGCGATCAGCACCTTGTAGGTCATGTCTTGTCTCCTGGGGTCTGTTCCGTCTTCTCTGTCTTGTCGGACGCCTGCACCGCATGCTGCCATGGCAGATCAAAACCGAAGCAGGCGCCTTGACCGGGCTCAGATTTCAGCCACATCCGGCCGCCGAAGTGCTCGACGATCTGGCGGCTGATGGGCAGGCCCAGCCCTGTGCCCTGCGGGCGGTGGTCGGCCTCGCCGCCCTGGCGGAACTTCTCGAACACCAGCTCCTGCTGCTCGGGCGGGACGCCGCGGCCGTTGTCCTGCACGGTGACGGTGGCGTGATCGGCCGTGGCCACCAGCGTCACCGCGACGCGGCCCTGCCCGGCCGGCACGAACTTGGCGGCGTTGGACAGCAGGTTGATCATCACCTGGATCAGCCGGTCGGCATCGGCCTGCAGCGGCGGCACGGCATCCGGCAGGTGCATCTCGACCGTGGCACCGCGCTCGCGGAACAGCTCGTGCGTGGTCTGCACCGCCTGCTGCACCAGCGCCTTCAGGTCGACCTCGCTGTTGCGCCATTCGGCGTGGCCCGACTCGATCTTGGCCATGTCCAGCACCTGGTTCACCAGCCGCGTCAGGCGCTCGGTCTCGCCGACCACCAGCGTGAGGAACTGCTGGCGCTGCTCGACGTCCATGTCGGGGTCGTCGACCATCAGCTCGGCCAGCGCGCGGATCGAGGTGAGCGGCGTGCGCAGCTCGTGCGTCACCGACGACATGAAGTCGTCCTTCAGCCGGTCCAGGCTCTTGAGCTGCTCGTTGGCCTCGCGCAGCTCGCCGGTGGCGCGCTCGAGCGACTGCGACTTCTCTTCCAGGGCGTGCGAATAGGCGCGCAGGCCGGCGGCCTCTCGCGAGGCTTCGTCGAGGATGCGCATCACATCGTCGAGGTCGAGCGACTCCTCCTGCACCACCGAGGCCACCATCACCCGGGCCGACGCGCTGCCGATGGCGCCGGCCAGCTGCGTCTCGACGAACTGCACCAGCCGCGCGTCGGCGACGATCGTGTCGGCACTGGCCAAGCCGATGCGGCGGGCATAGTCCTGGAACAGCCGCGCGGCGGCGTCGGCGCCCAGGAAGCGCTCGGCCAGCTGGCGCAGGTCGGCCAGCTTGGCCTGGCCGCGCCAGAACACCGGGCCATCGTGCAGCTCGCCCTCGGTGCGCTGGAACACGTCGACGAAGAGCAGCGCCTGGCTGGTCTCGCGGGCCGATGGCCGCCGCCACAGCGACACGCCCACGTACAGGCCCATGTTGACCAGCAGGCTCCAGAACAGCGAATGGGTGAGGTTGTCCATGCCGGTGAGGCCGAGCAGTTGCTCGGGCCGCAGCGCGGCGATGCCGAACGGGCCCTCGGCGACGAAGCGCGTGTCCATCCAGCCCGACTTGGCGATGGACGGCAGCATCAGCGTCCAGGCCCACAGCGCGAAGCCCGCGCCCAGGCCGGCCAGCGCACCCTGGCGCGTGCCGCCCTTCCAGTACATGCCGGCCAGCAGCGGAGGCGCGAACTGCGCCACCGCGGCGAAGCTGATCAGGCCGATGCTCACCAGCGCATAGGCTTCGCCGGCGATGTGGTAGTACAGATAACCCAGCAGCAGGATGGCCACGATCACCGCACGGCGGATGCCGAGCAGCACGCCGGTGAGGTCGCGCGCCGAGCGCAGGCCGGCGCGCAGCAGCAGCGGCATCACCAGGTCGTTGCAGACCATCGTGGACACCGCGATGGCCTCGACGATGATCATGCCGGTGGCTGCCGACAGCCCGCCGATGAAGGCCGCCAGCGCCAGCGCGCGCTCGCCCGCGGCCAGCGGCAGGGAGAGCACGAAGGTCTCGGGGTTCTCGCGGCCGATGCCGAAGTGCAGCAGGCCGCCGATGGCGATCGGCAGCACGAACAGGTTGATCGCCAGCAGGTAGGCCGGGAAGGCCCAGGTGGCGCGGCGCACGTGGCGCTCGTCGACGTTCTCGACCACCATCACCTGGAACTGCCGCGGCAGGAAGATGACGCTCAGCATGGCCAGCAGCGTCATCGCGAACCAGGGTCCGCCGGCGAAGCCGCCGGTCGAGCCGCCGCTGCCACTGCCGAGGGTGAGCAGGCGCCGCAGCTCGGGCACCGCATCGGCGCGGCCGAACAGGTCGGCCGGGCCGTCGAACAGCCCCCAGGTGACGAACACGCCCACCGCCAGGAAGGCCGCCAGCTTGACCACCGACTCGACCGCGATGGCCGCCACCATGCCCTCGTGGCGCTCGGTGGTGTCGAGGTGCCGTGTGCCGAAGGCCACGGTGAAGCCGGCCAGCGCCA
This sequence comes from Ideonella sp. A 288, assembly GCF_002198735.1. Taxonomy (GTDB): domain Bacteria; phylum Pseudomonadota; class Gammaproteobacteria; order Burkholderiales; family Burkholderiaceae_C; genus Pseudaquabacterium. Next base: position 89,233 of record NZ_MWLO01000156.1, on the reverse strand, counting down.
GCGCGATGTACAGCGTGCTGTCGCGCCACCAGGGCAGCGGCGGCAACGCCGGCGCGCCGGGCACGGCGGTGAGCACCGCATAGCCGCTGGCGATGCCCTTGAGCTGCAGCGCCACGTAGGGCAGGATGCCCACCACCGCGATCAGCGTGACCAGCGCGGCCAGCAGCGGGCTCTTGCCGTGGCGGCTGGCAATGAAGTCGGCGATCGAGGTGATGCGCCAGCTGCGCGCGATGCGGATCATCTTGCGCAGCACCATCCAGGCCATCAGCATGGCCAGTGTCGGGCCCAGGTAGATCGGCAGGAACCACAACCCCGACGAGGCCGCGCGGCCGATGCTGCCGAAGTAGGTCCAGGCGGTGCAGTACACGCCCATCGACAGCGCATAGACCCAGGCGTTGCCGATCAGCGATCGACCCTGCAACGCGCGCCGGTCGGCCACGTGCGCCACCCAGAACAGCAGGCTCAGGTAGGCAAACGACGCGGCGATGACGAGGGGGGCGGACAGCATGGCGGTCGGGCGATGTCAGTCCGCCGCATCGTGGCGGTCGGGCGCCTCGGCCACCCAGGCCGCCACCGCGATCAGCACGCCCCAGCCGACGAACACCGCCAGTGGCATCAGGGGCAGCCCGAAAACGTGCACGTGCCGGTCCCACAGCGTGAGCAGCGGCACGTTGAGCAGCAGCCAGCCCAGCGCGAAAAGGCCGAGCAGTCGTTGCGATCGCAAGCCGTCGAACATGGAGACCTCCGGACGGGTGGGGCTACAGCGCGTCGAGCTTGAAGCGGTGCTGCAGCACGCTGCGGAATCGTCGCACGATCCCCAGCGCGTCGTGCAGCGGATCGCGCTCCAGCGTGCCCAGCTCCGACGCCCGCACCAGGTTGCCGGCCTGCTGACCGGCCTGCTTCTGGCGCAACTGGTGGGTGAGCTTCAGCGCCATCAGGTAGTGCAGCGCGTCCAGCACGTCGCGCGCCAGGTCGGCGTCGACCTGGCCCCGCTCCACCAGCGCGCGCAGCCGTGGCGCCGTGCCGTTGACGCGCAAGTGCTGCTGCAAGGCCATCGCGCGCACACCGTGCACGATGGGGAAGGTGCCCAGCTTCTTCAGGTCGATGGGCTTCTCGTCGCGCCGCGAGGTCAGGCGCTGCCACCAGCTGGGGTGGTCGTCGAACAGGTCGATCGCGCTGGCAAAGCGCGCCAGGAAGGAATCGCTGCCCACCAGGATGCGGTCGAGGTAGTCGCGCGCCTCGTCCAGCAGGCGGGCGTCGCCGGCCACGGCATGGCTGTCGATGAAGATGGCCAGGTTCATCGGGCCCTCGGGATCGTGGCCGTAGACCCAGTCACGCAAGGTGTCCTTGAAGCCGGCCAGCGGCTGGCGCCACAGCGGGTTGGTCAGCATGATCTCGCCGGGGCACGGCGGGTAGCCCAGTTCGGTCAGCGCGGCATTGAAGCGGCCGGCGATGTCCTCGAGCTCGGGGCAGTCGAAACCGTCTCGCAGCAGCAGCGCGTTGTCCTGGTCGGTCTTCAGGATCTGCTCGCTGCGGCCTTCGCTGCCCATCACGACGAGGCAGCTGTTGGCCACCAGGTCGGCCGGCGCCAGCAGCGTCCACAGGCGCGAGAACAGGCGCGCGTTGAGCTCGCCCACCAGCCGCGCGATGCGCTCGACCTTGATGCCGCCGTCGTGCAGCAGGCCCACCATCGAGTCGATGCGCTCGGCCGCGGCCTTCAGGTCGTCGATGTTGGCCGCCTCGTCGATCTGCAGCGCGACGATGTGCGAGTGGTTGGCGACGAAGCTCACCAGGTCGAGCTGGCCGAGCAAGCCGATGACCTGGTCGCCGTCGCGCACCAGCAGTCGGTGCACGCGGTGGCGCACCATCAGCCACAGCGCCTCGAACAGTTCGGCGTCGGGGTGGATGTCGACGAGGCCGAAGCGGGCCACTTCGCGCACCGCCAACTGGCCCGGCGGTTCGGGCCGCAGCAGCGCGTCGCGCAGGTCGGTGGTGGTGAAGATGCCGAGGCGGTCGCCGTCGCGCACCAGCGCGTGGGTCAGGCCCTGGGGTTGCAGCAGGCGGCACACCGACACGAGGTCGAGTGCGCCGTCGACGTAGAACGGCTTGCGGATGTAGGTGTCGCGCACGCGCGCGGTCACCAGCGACAGCCACTCGCGCTGCGTTTCCTTGGCTTGGGTGTCGGGCATGAAAGGCAGACGTCTGGAAGGAAAAAGGGGCTGCAGGCACTGGCCTGCAACCCCCGGTTCAGGTCAGCGACGGAAGGTCAGTGACCGCTGGCGCTGGAAGCACCGATGCCGGTTTCAGAACGCACCTGCTGGGCCAGGAAGCCATCCTTGTCGACCTTGGCGCGGGCGCTGCCGTCGAGCACGGAGAACAGCCAGATGCCGAGGAAGCCGATCGTCATGCTGAACAGCGCCGGCGAGGTGTACGGGAACCAGGCCGAGCCCTTCGGGTTGCCGAGCGTGGCTTCCCACACCGACGGCGACACCACGGTCAGCGCGACCGAGGAGATCAGGCCCAGGAAGCCGCCGATCACGGCGCCCTTGGTGGTGCAGCCCTTCCACAGCACGCTCATGAAGAGCACCGGGAAGTTGGCCGACGCGGCGATGGCGAAGGCCAGCGACACCATGAAGGCGATGTTCTGCTTCTCGAACGCGATGCCCAGTGCCACGGCCACGATGCCCAGGCAGATGGTCGTGATCTTGGAGACGCGCAGTTCGGACGCGCTGTCGGCCTTGCCCTTCATGATGACGGTGGCGTACAGGTCGTGCGAGACGGCCGAGGCACCCGACAGCGTGAGACCGGCCACCACCGCGAGGATGGTCGCGAAGGCCACCGCCGAGATGAAGCCCAGGAACACGTTGCCGCCGACGGCGTTGGCCAGGTGGATGGCGGCCATGTTGCCGCCGCCCAGCAGCGTGCCCTTGGCGTCGAGGAACTGCGGGTTGGTCAGCACGAAGGTGATGGCGCCGAAGCCGATGATGAAGGTCAGCAGGTAGAAGTAGCCGATCCAGCCGGTGGCCCACATCACGCTCTTGCGTGCTTCCTTGGCGGACGGCACGGTGAAGAAGCGCATCAGGATGTGGGGCAGGCCGGCGGTGCCGAACATCAGCGCCATGCCGAAGCTGATGGCGGAGATGGGGTCCTTCACGAAGTTGCCCGGGCCCATGATCGACTGTCCGATCTTGGCGGCTTCTTCAGCCGGCTTGCCACCCTTGACGGCCAGCGCGGCCTTGATCTCGACGGCCTTGGCGAACATCGCCTCGGGGCTGAAGCCGAAGTTCAGCAGCACCATGAAGGCCATGAACGACGCACCTCCCAGCAACAGGCAGGCCTTGATGATCTGCACCCAGGTGGTGGCGGTCATGCCGCCGAACAGCACGTAGACCATCATCAGCGCGCCGACGATGACCACCGCCATCCAGTACTCGAGGCCGAACAGCAGCTTGATCAGCTGGCCCGCGCCCACCATCTGGGCGATCAGGTAGAAGGCCACCACGACCAGCGTGCCCGAGGCGGCGAAGACGCGCACCGGGGTCTGCGAGAAGCGGAAGGCGGCCACGTCGGCGAAGGTGAACTTGCCCAGGTTGCGCAGGCGCTCGGCCATCAGGAAGGTGATGACGGGCCAGCCGACCAGGAAGCCGATCGAGTAGATCAGGCCATCGAAGCCCGAGGCCATCACGGCCGCGGAAATGCCCAGGAACGAGGCCGCCGACATGTAGTCGCCGGCGATCGCCAGACCGTTCTGGAAGCCGGTGATGCCGCCGCCGCCGGTGTAGAAGTCGGCCGCGCTCTTGGTCCGGGCGGCCGCCCACTTGGTGATGAACAGCGTGCCCACGACGAAGATCGCGAACATGCTGATGGCCGTCCAGTTGGTGGCCTGCTTTTGCGCCTGGCCGAGGTCGGCGCCGGCGGCATAGGCCGCGGCGGAGACGCCCAGCAGGGCGGCCAGCGCCGCGACGTTGCGCGTGATGTCGCCGATGGCGAACTTGGTGCGGATCACTTCAGCACCCCCTTCTTGATGGCCTCGACCAGGTCGTCGAACTCGCCGTTGGCGCGCTTGACGTAGATGGTCGTGATGATGATGGTGAAGACGATGACGCCGAAGCCGATGGGGATGCCCACCGTCATGACGCCGCTGCCCAGACGCTGGGACAGGAACTCCTTGTTGAAGGCCACCAGCACGATGAAGCCGTAGTACACGACCATCATCGCCAGTGTCAGCCACCAGCCGTAGCCGGTGCGCTTGGCACGCAGCTCGTGGTACTTGGGGTGGCTGGCGATTCGCCTAACCAGATCGTCTTCCATGTCATCTCCTCGAGAAAGAACGGGGGCAGCTCCGACCGGAGCCATGAAGCGCATCGTCTGCCACGGCACTGACCGTCGTCTGACACCCAGCCAACACCGCCTGACAACCACAGGGTTAACCCCAAGTCAATAGGCATTGACAAATAAATCGGTGGGTCAAATTTGCGGGTTTTCACCGTGAACCGGGGGGGCACGGTCTGTGCGGTGGCACACCGACCCGGTGCACCGGCCGGTCGTAGGCTCACGGCATGACCGCAAAGGATTCCCCGGTGCCCGCGCCGACCGACGCCTGGCCGCCCGCCCCGCACTTCCACGACGACTCGGGCGCGGTGCGCTTCTGGGTGCAGACCGTTGATGGCCGGCACGTCGGCGCCAGCGTCTCGCGGCAGACACTGCATTTCCGCTTCCGTGCCGCGATGGGCGGCGACGACGCGCTGGCCAGCTACCTGGGGCACAAGGCAGAGATCGACGCGGCCGTGCTGCGCCGGCTGGCCAACGGATCGCTCGAGCCGGTGATGCTGCGCGAGCCCGACTTGTCCGCTCCGATCAAGCGATAGCCTTCGGCGCCTCCGCGCGCCCGTCACCTCGGGGCAGAACCCGCGGCGTGGCGGGGCCAGGGCTGCCATCCACCGCCCACCCGTGATGAGCCCGGCATGGGTCGGCGCGGTGCTCCGCGCAAGCCTTGCGCCCACTCAACGCCGAACCGCGGGCCGTGTCGAGAATGGGCTCAGTGGTGGCCGATCTGCCATTGGATGTCAGGCCACCGCGTCCTGGCATCGAAAGGGGCCGTCATGAACGCGCCTGTCGCAGTTCGAATCATCGCGGCGGTGGCCTGCGCCATCGCATTGGCCGTCACCCCGCCCGTGGCGCGGGCCGGTGAAACGCAGGATCAGGCCAACGAGCCTGCCTGGACGGGCGGGGCGGTGAACGTCACGCCGGGCAACAAGGTGGGGCAGACCGTGGTGCCGAAGCTGCCGCTGCTGACCGGCGTGTCGCTGGCCCTGAAGACCGGTAACCGAGGACGCGGCGGCGACAAGCTGACCTTGTCGGTCATGACGGCCAGCGGCCAGGCACTGGCCACCGTGGGCGTGACCATCCAGGAGGGCACCGAGGACTGGGTGCGCTTCAGCATGCCGGGCGCCGGCCTGGCCGTCACGCCCCAGCAGCCCCTGACCTTGCGGCTGCAGGACACCGGCAAGAACGTCTTCTGGTGGAAGTACAAGGGCGGCAACACCTACCCCGCAGGCGGCACCACCTTCGGCGGCAAGCCGTTCTCCGACAACGACTTCCTGTTCAGGACCTACGGCACCAGCGTCGCGCCCTCGTTCACGCTGTCGGTGAGTCCCGATCCGGCCCGGCTGACGGCAGGCCAAAGCCGGGACGTCACCGTGGGCGTGGGCCGGCTCGGCGGTTTCAATGGATCGGTCAGCGTGACCTTTTTCGGCCTGCCCCAGGGAGTCACCAGCAGCAAGGTGCCGCTGGTGATCGGCGGCGCGAGCGGCACCACCACATTGAAGGCCGCCACCACGGCAACCGTCGGCCGCGCCACCGTCGATGCCAGGGGCACGTCCGGCGCTCTGGGTGCCCACAAGAACTTCACCTTCGAGGTCGCGGCCGCGCCGCCGACCTGCCGCTCGGGCCAGACGGCCTGCGGCAACCGATGCGTCGACACCCAGACCGACAACGCCCACTGCGGCAGTTGCGGCCACGCCTGCAGTGCCGGGGCGCAGTGCTCGGCCGGCGCCTGCGCCACACCCGCGGCAAAGTGCGGAACACAGACCTGCGCCGCCAGCCAGTGGTGCTGCCAGAAGGCCTGCCGGAACTCGGTGGACGGCGGCAGTTGCCCGTATCAGGGCAGCTCTGCCGAGTACTACTGCCCGAAGGGCACGCACGCCTGCTACGACAACCCTGCCAAGCCCTCGACCCCCTCGATGAACTGCTGCTGCTCCGACACGTCGGGGGCATTGGGGCAATGCCCGGGCCCCGGCCGCTGAGGGCGAGGCCCCACCCGAGGGCCACCCGGCCGAGGTTCAACGCCCGGCGTGCATCCGCAGCAGCCGGGCCGATTCCTCGTCGCGCGCGTCGTCGATCTCGCGCAGCACGCCGGCCAGGTCGACCGACGCGGTCGAGCGCTCGAAGCGGCCGGTGAGCACCGCGTCGGGCCGCAGAAGCCCGCGCTCGTAGAGGTTCCAGATCTCGGGGCCGAAGGCGGTGGGCAGCAGTTCGGGCGCGAAGCGGCCGAAGAAGTCGCGCAGGTTCACCACGTCGCGCAGCAGCATGCGGCTGGCGTGCAGGTTGCCCGCGGCGTCCACGGCCTGCGGCAGGTCGATGATCACCGGCCCGTCCTCGGCCAGCAGGATGTTGAACTCCGACAGGTCGCCGTGCACGATGCCGGCGCCCAGCATGCGCACCACCTCGGCCACCAGCGTGGCGTGGTGGCGGCGCGCCTCGTCGGGCGTGAACAGCACGTCGTTCAGCCGCGGCGCGGCGTCGCCGTGCGCATCGGTGACCAGTTCCATCAGCAGCACGCCGTCGTGGAAGTTGATGGGGTGCGGCACGCGCACGCCGGCCGCGGCCAGGCGGTACAGCGCGTCGACCTCGGCGCTCTGCCAGGCCGCCTCGCGCGATTCGCGGCCGAAGCGCGTGCCCTTGGCCATGGCGCGGGCCTGGCGCGTGTTGCGCACCTTGCGGTTCTCGGTGTAGTCCACCGCCTGTCGGAAGCTGCGCTGGGTGGCGTCCTTGTAGACCTTGGCGCACAGCGTCTCGCCGCCGCGGCGCACCACGTAGACGGTGGCTTCCTTGCCGCTCATGAGCTGGCGCACGACCTCGTCGATGAGGCCCTCGTCGATCAGCGACCGCAGGCGCTCGGGAGGTTTCATGGGCCCGATTGTGGGCCCCGAGCGCGTCGCGCGTCGGTGCGGTGCACCGACGACGTTGCCAGCGGCCACACGGACCCCAGCAGGCGCGGCGCATCGGCCAGCACCGCGGGCCCGAAGGCCCGCAGGTCGGGCCGCGGCCAGCAGTCGAGGATCCACTCCACCGTGTTGAGCCAGCGGGCGGCGGTGAGGGCCTGCACCTGGCGCTCGGCGCCGGGCCACAGCGCGCGCCGTTCGGCATACCCTTCGAACAACGCGTCTCGCCAGGCCGGCCAGTGCGGGCGGTGGTCGGCAAAGCCCTGCAGCGGGTGCTGCAGGTACTGCAGCGTCGACGCCAGATCCAGCGCCCGCCAGCCGATGCCGCAGTCGCTGAAGTCGATGGCGCCGGCCACGGCCGCGTCGCCACGGCCGGCGAACAGCAGGTTCCACAGGTGCATGTCGCCGTGCACCAGGCCCCAGCTGGCGGCCGTGCGCTCCCAGCCGGCCATCTCGTCGATCAGCGACCGCGCGGTGGCCGAGGCCACGGCCTGCGCCCGGCGCGTCCACAGGCCCGCGGGCGGCCGCCGGTCGGCCGACCAGTCGTCGAGCCTCGGGCCGTCGGCCGCGCGCTCGGTGCGCACGCCGCCGGCGGCGGCCAGGCGGTCGGCGGCGTCGTGCAAGCCGGCGATCAACCGGCCCACCAGGCGCAGGTGGCGGGGCCGCAGCGCGCGGTCGAGCAGGCGCCCGGCCACCCAGCCCAGCAGCACCGAGCTGCGGCCATCGGGCAGCGTGTGGCGGCGCTGGCCGTCGCGGTCGGCCAGCGGCCGCGGCACGCGCAGGCCGTCGTCGGCCAGCATCGCGAGCCAGGCCAGTTCGGTGTCGATGCCGGCGAGGTCGGTCTTGCTCAGCGGGTAGATGCGCAGCGACACGACGGACCCGCGCGTCGGCGCGATGCGCACGATGGTGCAGTCGAGCGTGGCCACCACGCGCCAGCGCGCAGCGCGCAGGCCGTGGCGGGCCAGCAGCGCGTGCAGCGCGGCGTCGTCGAGGCCCCGCACCGTGGCGCGGCTCACGCCCAAAGCACCTCGTGGCGCAGCGTCAGCGGATCGAGCCGCAGGTCGATGGCCGCCGCCAGCGCGGCGCGCGCGTCCGCCGGTGCGCCCTGCAGCGTCACCTGCAGCACCTGGCCGTGCGCCGGGTGCGGCAGCACCTGCACCGCCAGCAAGGCGCCCTGCAGCGGCAGGTCGGCCAGCAGCGCCTCGGTGGCGCGGCGCATCGCGTCCACGCGCAGCGCCGGCTTGAAGATCTTGCCCACCGCCGTCTGCGGCATCGGGTCGACCGCGTGAATGGCCACCGGCACCGCGGCACGCTCCGGCGTGCGCTCGCGCAGGAAGCCGGTCAGCGCGGCGGCGTCCACCGTGTGCCCCGGCCGCGGCTGCACATAGGCCACTGGCAGTTCACCGGCATAGCCGTCGGGCTGGCCCACCACCGCCGCCAGGGCCACCGACGGGTGCTGGTACAGCAGTTCCTCGATCGGCTGCGGGTCGATGTTGTGGCCGCCGCGGATGATCACGTCCTTGGCCCGGCCGGTGATCCACAGCTGCCCGTCGGCATCGAGCCGGCCCAGGTCGCCCGAGTTCACCCAGCCGGGCTCGACGAAGGCCTGGCGGTTGTGCGATTCGCTGAGGTAGCCCGAGAACACGCCCGGCCCGGCCATCGCGACGACGCCGATCTCGCCCGGCGCGCAGTCGCCCACGAAGCGGCCGTCGGCGTCGAGCCGCACGACGCGCACGCGGGAATGCGGCAGCGGCCGGCCCACCGAGCCGGCGTGGCGCGGCAGGTCGGGGTAGCCCATGCAGTGCACGCTGGCGGTCTCGGTCATGCCGTAGACCTCGAGCACCGGCAGGCCCATGGCCTCGTAGCCGCTTGTCACCGCCACCGGGATGGCCGCGCCGCCGCCCGACGCACGCCGCAGGCTCGACACGTCGGCGCCGTCGCGCGGCACCTGCAGCGCCGCGGCCAGCACCGTGGGCACCGCGCCGAACACCGCCGGCCGGTAACGTTGCACCAGGCGCCACACGTTTCGCACCGCGCGCGGGTCGCGCCAGCCCGCGGCCGTCAGCACCACCAGCGAGCCGCCGTTGGCCAGCGCCGACAGGCCCTGCGTGAGCGAGCCGCCGACGTGGAACAGCGGCAGCCCGAACAGCAGCGCCCGGCCCGGCTCGGCAATGCCCATCAGGCGCAGCGCCCAGGCCTGGTACACCTGGTTGGCATGGGTGTGGCGCACCAGCTTGGGCGTGCCGGTGGTGCCACCGGTGTGAAAGTAACCCGCAATGTCCTCGGCCGAGATGGACCGGCCGCTGACCAGCCGGTCGGCCGGCTGGGCGTCAAGCAACGCGTCGAGATCGGCCGCGCCGGGCTCGGCACCACCCACCACCAGCACGGCCTGCAGCGACGGCAGTTGCGCGCGGATCGAGGCCACCTTGGCCCACAGCTCGGCATCCACCGACGGCCCCACGGTGACCAGCACCCGCGTGCCCGCCGCGCGCAGGATCTCGGCCAGCTGCGCCGCCGACAGCAGCGGGTTCACCGGGTTGGCGATGCCCGCGGCCTGCGCGCCGTACAGCGCGACGAAGGCCTGCGGCAGCAGCGGCAGCAGGAAGCTCACCACCTGGCCCGGCCCCACGCCCAGCGCATGGAAGGCATTGGCCGCCTGCGTGACCCGCGCGAAGAACTGCGCGTGGCTCAGCGTGGTCGGCACCTCGTCGGGATCGGCCGCGCGCAGGAACTGGATCGCCGGCGCCTGCGGGTCGATGGCGGCGCCCAGCCGCAGCGCCTCGTAGGTGCTGGCCGCCGCCACCCGCTCGGGCCACGGCGCCTGGCGCTCGAAGGCGGCGATGTCGGCGGGTGTGGCGAACACCGGCGGCTGAGTGCCGATCAGGCGGTCCAGCACGTGCGTGGTGGCGGGGGCCGACATGGCAATCTCCGGGGCGGGTGGACGATCGGATGGGGCGGCGCCGCAGGGCTCGCCCCGAGGCTGGCGCATTCTGGGGGCGAGCCCGAATCGCGCGCCATCCGCACCAGCCCCATGGCTGCGGATGCGCCTCGGCGCACGGCCGGGTCGAGCCCGCCCTGATGCGCTGCGCCGAAGTCCCCCTGGCCACGGGGCCTCGACCTCCGACCGGGCGGGCGGGAGCCCTGATAACCTCGGCCAACCGACCCGGACCGACCCTTCCCACGATGCCGAGCCTTCCGATCGTCCGCCCGTCCCCTGGCCTGCTGCGGCGCCGCACCGCGCTGCTGCAGGCCGCCGCGGTGCTGGCGCCCTGGCCGGCCGCCGCCCAGGCCCCCGCCGGCAGCCCCACGCTGCGGCTGATCGTCCCCTTCACCCCCGGCACCGGCATCGACCTGATCGCGCGCCAGGTGGGCCCGCGGCTGGCCGAGCGGCTGGGCCGGCCGGTGGTGGTGGACAACCGGCCCGGCGCGTCGGGCAACCTGGGCACCGAGGCCGTGGTGCGCGCGCCGGCCGACGGCCACACCCTGCTCGTCACCGTCAACACGCTGGTGATGGCGCCGGCGCTTTACGCCAAACTGGGCTTCGACCCGGTGAAGGACCTCGACCCCGTCTCGCTCACCAGCTGGGGCCAGCTGCTGCTGGTGGCCAGCCGGACCTCGGGCATCCAGAGCGCGGCCGACTTCGTCGCACGGGCCCGGGCCCGGCCGGGGCACCTGAACTACGCCTCGCCCGGCAACGGCACGCCGCACCACCTGGCGATGGAACTGGTGAAGCACCACGCACGCATCTTCGTCACGCACATCCCCTACCGCGGCACCGCGCCGGCCGTCACCGACCTGCTGGGCGGCCAGGTCGAGGCCATGTTCCTGCCCATCCACGTGGCGCTGCAGCACGTGAAGGCCGGCAGCCTGCGCGCGCTGGCCATCAGCAGCGACAAGCCGCACCCGCTGCTGCCCGAGGTGCCGCCGCTGCGCTCGCTGGGCCTGGGCGAGCTGGACGTGGAGATGTGGTACGGCGTGCTGGCGCCGAAGGGCACGCCCCGGCCGCTGATCGAGCGGCTGAACACCGAGCTGCGGGCCATCCTGGCGCTGCCCGAGGTGAAGGCCGCGTTCGAAACGCAGGGCATGGCGCCGGCGCACGGCCCGGCCGACGAGTTCCGCGCGCTGATCGAGCGCGACGCGGCGCGCTGGGCGCAGGTGATCCGCGCCCAGGGCATCCGGGCCGACTGACGACGAGGGAGGACGCGGCACATGGGCATGGACATCGTCATCGTTGGCGCCGGACTGGGCGGCCTCACCGTGGCCGCCGCGCTGCTGCACAGCGGCCACCGGGTGCGGGTGTTCGAGCAGTCGCGGCGCCTGGGCGAGGTGGGCGCGGGCATCCAGATGAGCGCCAACGCGATGAAGGTGCTCGACAGCCTGGGCCTGCGGCCGGCGCTCGAGCCGCTGTCGGTGCGGCCCAAGGCCTTCGAGTTCCGCCGCTACGACACCGGCGAGATGCTGCACCGCCTGCCGCTGGGCGACCTGCACGAGCAACGCCACGGCGCGCCCTACCTGCAGATGCACCGGGCCGACCTGCACGACGCGCTGCAGCGCCTGGTGCGTGCGCTCGACCCCAGGGCCATCACGCTGGGCGCGCGCGCCACCGCCATCGACGAAGGCGTCGACGACGTCACCGTGCACTTCGACGGACTGCCCTCGGTGCACGCGTCGCTGGTGGTGGGCGCCGACGGCATCAAGTCGGTGGTGCGACGGCACATCCTGGGCGACGACCTGCCGGTGTTCACCGGCCAGGTGGCCTGGCGCTGCACCGTGCCCACCGCGCGCATCCCGCATGCGCTGCGCACCGACCTGGTCTCCACCATCTGGTGCGGTCCGCACAACCACGCCGTCACCTACTACCTGCGCGGCGGCGAGCTGCTGAACTTCGTCGGCTGCGTTGAACGGCCCTGGGAAGAAGAGTCGTGGGCCGCCCGGCGCCCGTGGTCGGAGCTGGACACCGACTACCGAGGCTGGCACCCGATGGTGCGCGCGGTGATCGAGCACGCCGACAGCGACCAGTGCTACCGCTGGGCGCTGAACAACCGGGCCCCCAGCATGCGCTGGAGCAGCAGCCGCGTCACCCTGCTGGGCGACGCGGTGCACGCCACCCTGCCCTACATGGCCCAGGGCGCGGCCATGGCCATCGAGGACGCCGCGGTGCTGGCCCGCGCGCTGGCCCTGCCCGGCCCGCTGGACGCTCGCCTGGCGCGCTATGAAATCCACCGGGCCCCGCGCACCGCGCGCGTCGTGCGCGAATCCACCGAGATGGGCGAGCTGTACCACATCGGCGATGCGCAGACCATGCGGCAGGCCTTCGTCGACCGCGACATCGCCCGCTCGCGCAACGAGTGGCTGTACCCCTACGACCCGCTGCGGGTCGAGATCGGCTGACCGCTGCGGCCGCCCCGCCGCGGCCCACCTCGCGCATACTGGCGGCCTCTCGACCCATCGGAGCGTCCCCATGCGCCTGTCCCGACGAACCGTGCTGTGCGCCCTGGCGGCGTGCGCCGTGGCCGGCCCGGCCGCCGCCCTCGACTCCACCGCCGGCGTGGAGCCCTTCCGCACCACGTCCGACGGCGCCGACACCCGCCTGATGCTCGAGGGCCACGACGCCGTGGCGTACTTCAAGGTCAACGACGCGGTGCGCGGCGACCCGGCCATCAAGGTCGAGCACCAGGGCGTGGTGTTCCGCTTCGCCAACGAGGCCAACAAGGCCGAGTTCCTGAAGTCGCCCCAGCGCTACATGCCGCAACTGGGCGGCTGGTGCGCCAACGGCATCAACTACGCCGTGCCCTGGGGCAGCGGCGGCGGCCCCAACACCTGGCGCATCTACCGCGGCAAGCTCTACGTGTTCGGCGGCCAGAAGTCGCGCGACCATTTCGAGATGGACACCGAGCTGAACCTCGAGCGCGCGCACCGCTACTGGACCGACGAGGTGGCCGGCAGCCACCCGCTGCTCACCCGCTGGAAGCGGCTGGTCTTCCGCGTGCCGCACTACAAGACCGACAAGGCGCTGCAGGAGGAGTACGACGCCAAGCTCGCCGCCGGCACCCTGCCGGTGATGCCGGGCAAGCCGCAGGTGGTTCCGGCACAGTGAGGCCGCGGCGATGACGTTGTGCAAACCGGCGGGCGCACGGCGTCGCACGGGGCCTCCGGCCCGTCGTCGGCCAGCGACCTTCGCATGACACCGACCAGACGCCGGCTGCTCGCCGCGGCCCTTGCGGTGGCCGCGCTGGCCGCCCTGCCCGGCTGCCAGAAGAGCAGCGGCCCCAAGGCCACGCCGGTGCCACCGGGCGCCACCGTGCTGGCGCTGGGCGATTCGCTGACGCAGGGCACCGGCGCGCCGCCCGAGGCCGCCTACCCCGCCGTGCTGGCCGGGCTGACCGGCTGGCAGGTGGTGAATGCCGGCGTGTCGGGCAACACCTCGGCACAAGGCCTGGACCGCCTGCCCGCGCTGCTGGCCGAGCACCGCCCGGCACTGGTGCTGCTGGGCCTGGGCGGCAACGACCTGCTGCGCCGCCTGCCCGACGAGGCGCTGCGCGACAACCTGCGCCGCGCCATCACGCTGGCCCGCGAGGCGGGTGCGCAGGTGATGCTGATCGCCGTGCCGCGGCCCACGGTGACGGCGGCCTTCACCGGCTCGCTCACCGACCATCCGCTGTACGCACAGCTGGCCGACGAACTGGGCCTGCCGCTGCAGCGCCAGGGCTGGTCGGAGGTGCTGGCCGACGAGCGCCTGCGCTCCGACAACATCCACGCCAACGCCGAGGGCTATGCGCAGTTCGCGCAGAATCTGCGCGCCACCGCGCAGGCGGTGGGCCTGCTGGCGCCCACGCGCTGACCCCACACCGCACCGAGGAACCCCCGATGGGCCTGTTCTCGCAGGACGCGCTGAACCCTGGCGTGAAGAAGCGCGAGGTCTTCGGCTGGGCGATGTACGACTTCGCCAACTCGGGCTACACCACGGTGGTGCTGACGGCGGTGTTCAACGCCTACTTCGTCGGCGCGGTGGCCGGCAACGCACCCTGGGCCACGCTGGCCTGGACGCTGTCGCTCGGCTTCTCGCGCGCGCTGGTGATGCTGACCCTGCCGACCCTGGGCGCCTGGGCCGATTTGCGTGCGGCCAAGAAGCGGGTGCTGATGTTCAGCACCGCCGGCTGCGTGGCCACCACCGCCGCCCTGGCCGCGGTGGGCGCGGGCGACGTGGCGCTGGCGGTGACGCTGATCGTGCTGTCGAACCTGTTCTACGCCTACGGCGAGACGATCACCGCGGCCTTCCTGCCCGAGCTGGCGCGGCCCGATTCGATCGGCCGGGTCTCGGGCTGGGGCTGGAGCTTCGGCTACTTCGGCGGCATGCTGGCGCTGGGCCTGGGGCTGGCTCACGTGCTGTGGGCGCAGGGGCAGCAGCAGCCGGCCACGCAGTACGTGCCGGTGACCATGCTGATCACCGCGGCGGTGTACGGTGCGGCTTCGCTGGCCACCTTCGCGCTGCTGCGCGAGCGGGCCCTGCCGCAGCCCGGGGCGCTGCGCGACGCGGGGCTGGTGGCTTCACTGCAGCGGCTGCGCACCACCTGGCGCGAGGCCGCCGCGTTCCGCGACTTCAGCTGGCTGCTGGCCTGCGGCTTCGCCTACCAGGCCGGCATCTCGGTGGTCATCGCGCTGGCCGCGGTGTACGCCGAGCAGGTGCTCGGCTTCAAGCAGATCGACACGATGATGCTGGTGTTCCTGGTCAACATCGCCGCGGCGGTGGGCGCGTTCGCCTTCGGCTACTGGCAGGACCGCATCGGCCACAAGCCGGCGCTCACCGTGACGCTGCTGGGCTGGGTGCTGATGACGGTGCTGGCCTACCTGGCCACCAGCCCGCCGCTGTTCTGGGTGTCGGCGGTGGTGGCCGGGCTGTGCATGGGCTCCAGCCAGTCGGCCGGGCGGGCCATCGTCGGCGTGTTCGCGCCGCCCAAGCGGCTGGCCGAGTTCTACAGCCTGTGGGCCTTCGCCACCAGCCTGTCGTCGATCGTCGGGCCGGTGACCTACGGCCTGGTCACCTGGGCCACCGATGGCAACCACCGGCTGGCGATCCTGTCGACGGCCGTGTTCTTCGTGGCCGGCGTGCTGCTGCTGCGGCCGGTGGACGTGGCGCGCGGCCAAAGGTCCGCGGCGGCCGCCTCGGCGCACTGAGCATGGCCTGGCCTCGCGCGCTGGCCACCGCCCTGCCCCCGGCCTGGGCCCTGGGTGGCCTGGCGCTGGCGCTGGGTGCCAGCGCCCTGGTGGTGCGCGCCGACCTCGACCGGCAGCGCGAGGCCTTCGACACCAACGCGCGCATCGCCCACCGCCTGCTCAGCCAGCGCGCGGTGCAGCACGACGCCATCCTGGCCACGCTGGCGCTGCTGCAGCCCGGCGCGGCCGAGGCGCCCGAGCAGCGGCTGCCGGCGCTCTACCCCCAGGTGCTGCAGGTGCTGCGGCGCGACGCCGACGGCCGCTGGCCCGGCGACGCCTCCGCAGCCGCGTCGCCCGCCGCCTTCGACACCGCCGAGGCCGCGTCGCGCACGCAGCGCCGCGCCGTGCTGGCGCAGGCGGCGCTGGCGCAGGGCCACTTCACGCTGGTGCGGGCGGACACGCCGACGAGCTTCGCGCTGCGCATCGACGCCGCGGCGATGGTGCCCTGGGCCGAATGGCCGCTGGCGCGCGACGGCGCGGTGCGGGTGGCGCTGGCGCACGGTGACCAGCAACTGGTGCTGCAGCCCGGGCGCGAGGCCACCGGCCCCTGGCGTTTCAACTTCGCCAAGCCCCTGGCCGCCGACAGCCAGCCTTTCGACATCCGCCTGTCGCAGCGCCTGCCCTGGCACGCGCTGCCCTGGGCGGCCCTGGCCGCCTGCTGGGCCACCGCCGCCGCTGCGGCCGCCGCGGGTGCCGCCTGGCGACGGCAGCGCGCCGCGCGCCGCCGCGCCGAAGAACTGGTGCGCCTGGGCCAGGTGGGCCGGCTCAACGCGCTGGGCGAACTGGCCGCCGGCATGGCGCATGAGCTGAACCAGCCGCTCACCGCGGTGCTGGCCAGCACCCAGGCGGCACAGCGCCTGCTGGCCGACGAGCCGCCCGACCTGCCCACCGTGCGCGACGCCCTGGGCCGCAGCGTGGACCAGGCGCGCCGCGCCGCCGCCGTGGTGGGCCGGCTGCGCCGGCTGGTGCAGCGGCCCGACGACGACGCCGCCGCGCAGCCGCTGGTGCTGGCCGAGGCGGTGCGCCGCGGCCTGGACCTGCTGGCCCCCGAAGGCCAGCGCCTGGGCGTGCGGCCGCAGCTGTGGGAAGCCGCGCCCGGCCTGCGCGTGCGAGCCGACCCGGTGGCGCTGGAGCAGATCGTGCACAACCTGCTGCAGAACGCACTGCAGGCGCTGCAGCGGGTGCCGGCGGCCCAGCGCGAACTGACCCTGCGCATCGACGAGGCCGGCCCCGGCACGGTGGCGCTGCGCGTGCAGGACCGCGGCCCCGGCCTGGCGCCCGACGCGCTGGCGCGCGCCTTCGAGCCCTTCTTCACCACCCGACCCGACGGCCTGGGCCTGGGCCTGAGCCTGTGCGAGACGCTGGCCGCCAGCGCCGGCGGCAGCCTCGGCGCGGCCAACCGAGACGGCGGTGGTGCCGAGTTCACGCTGTTGCTGCCGGCCGCCGACGGCGCACCCGAGGCGGCCCTGTCCACCCCCCTTGCCCCACGCACCGGCCCATGACCTCGTCCCCGCTGATCCACCTCGTCGACGACGACCCCGCCGTGCGCGACAGCCTGGCGCTGCTCATCGGCACCATCGGCCTGCGCGTGCAGCCCTGGGCCGACCCGCAGGCCTTCCTCGACGGGCTCGACCGCGAGGCCATCGGCGCCATCGTGCTCGACCTGCGCATGCCCGGCCTGGGCGGGCTGCAGGTGCTCGAGCGGCTGGCCGCGATGGGCGTCGACCAGCCGGTGGTCATGCTCACCGGCCACGGCACGGTGGCGCTGTGCCGGCGGGCCTTCAAGTCGGGCGTGGCCGAATTCCTGGAAAAGCCGGTCGACGACCAGCAGTTGCTCGACGCGCTGCAGGCCGCGGTGCGCGCCCACGTGCGCTCGCGCCAGCGCCTGCAGGCCGACCGCGAGGCGGCCGAGCGCTACGGCCAGCTCTCGCCGCGCGAGCGCGAGGTGCTGGGCCTGATCGTCGAGGGCCTCACCAACAAGGAGATCGGCCGCGCGCTGGCCTTGAGCCCGCGCACCGTGGAAACCCACCGCGCGCACCTGCTGGCCAAGCTGGGCACCGAGTCGCTGGCCCAGCTGATCAAACGTTATGCCCAGCTGGCCGAGCAAGAGGCCGCCACCCGGGCGACGCCGGGCGCTGCGTAGTTCTACGCAGCGCGGCGCGCGCCGCCCCGGATGCCGGCCCGCCGCGGCGCGGCCTACAGTGCAACGATCGCGTCGCCGAGCCACCGCATGCCCCTCACCCGCCGTCTGCTCACCCTGGCCGCCCGCGCCACCGCGGCCCTGTGCCTGGCCGGGGGCGCGGTGCCCCCGGCGGTCGCCCAGACGCCCCCCACGGCCGCCGAGGCGGCGCGCTACGGCGGCCTGCTGGGCGCGGCACACCGCGGCGACCTGGTGCGGTTGGCGGCCCTGCTGCAGGGCGGCGCCCCGCTCGACGAGCGCGACAGCCACGGCCGCAGCGCCGTGCACCTGGCCGCCTTCGCGCGCCAGCGCGAGGCGCTGCGCCGGCTGGCCGCGGCCGGCGCCGACCTGGGCGCACTGGAACACGACCGCTACGACGCCGTCACCATCGCCGCCGTGGCCGACGACGAGGAGACGCTGCGCCTGCTGCTGCAACTGGGCGCCAGCCCGCAACGCGTGACCAGCCGTTACGACGGCACCGCGCTGATCGCCGCCGCCCACCTGGGCCACGACGGCGTGGTGCGGCAGCTCGTCGCCGCCGGTGCGCCGCTGGACCACGTGAACAACCTGCGCTGGACGGCACTGATCGAGTCCATCGTGCTGGGCGACGGCGGCCCGCGCCACCTGGCCACGCTGCGCGCCCTGCTGGCCGCCGGCGCCAACCCCAATCTGGCCGACGGCCATGGCCGCACGCCGCTGGCGCTGGCGCGGGGCCGCGGCTACGCCGCGATGGCAGCGGCACTGGAACAGGCCGGCGCGCGGCCCTGACCACCCGGGTGGCGGCCCGACGGCCGACACATCTTGTGATGAGACGGCCGGAAATCCCGGCAGTTCTGCCGCATGCCGCGCGCCGGCCCGTGCTATCAATGGGGATGACGCGCGCGGCCCGGGCAGCGGCTTCGGCGCGGGCGTCGGCGCGACCGGTCGCGCCCCGTGCTCCCAGGAGATCGTGCCCATGGCCGTGGCCCAGTGGACCCTGAACCAGGTCCTCGCTCAATTGAACTCCGGCGCCCGCTGGAGCGGCGACAGCATCGCCTATTCGTTCCCGACCAGCGCCAGCGGGCTCGCCTCGCAGGGCGAGGCCCAGGGCTTCCGCGCCGTCGACGCGCGCCAGCAGTCGCTGCTGACGCTGGCCCTGGCCACCTGGGACGACCTGATGCCGCAGGCCTTCGTGCCCGGGGCGCCCGGCACCACGGCGATCGAGTTCGGCTACACCACCACGCACATCGGCTTCGCCCACGCCTACTTCCCCACCGTGGGCAGCGTGTGGTTCAACGCGCAGGAGGCCGACCTGCTGTCGCCCACCGTCGGCGGCTACGGCTTCCTCACCGCGGTGCACGAGATCGGCCACGCGCTCGGCCTGGACCACATGGGCGACTACAACGGGGCGGGCAGCTTCACGCCCTCGTCGTACCAGGACACGCAGGTGCTCAGCGTGATGTCGTACTTCGGCCCGCGCTACGCGGCGCCGCAGTATTCCCCCGAGGTGATGCTGGCCGACTGGACCACGCGCGACGGCCGCACGCTGTCGCCGCAGACACCGATGGTCAACGACGTGATGGCCATCCAGGCCATGTACGGCACATCGGGCACCACCCGCAGCGGCGACACGGTCTACGGCTTCAACAGCAACATCGTCGGTGCCACGGCCGAGATCTTCGATTTCACCCGCAACGAGCACCCGATCCTGACGATCTTCGACTCGGGCGGCTTCGACACGCTGAACCTGAGCGGCTGGTCCACCCCCAGCCGCATCAGCCTGCTGGCCGGCAGCTTCTCGTCGGCCAACGACATGACGCAGAACATCGCCATCGCCTACTCGGCGGTGATCGAGAACGCCATCGGAGGCAGCGGCGACGATGCCCTGGTAGGCAACGACGCCGCCAACGTGCTGGTGGGCGGCGATGGGGACGACGACCTGGTCGGCGGCGCTGGGGCCGATGCACTGACCGGCGGCCCCGGAAACGACCGCATCGACGGCGGTGATGGTGGCGACGGCAGCGACCAGGCCTTCTTCAGCGCCGCCTTCGCCAGCTACGCCATCACGCTCAACGACGGCATCGTCACGCTGGTCAGCCAGGCCGACGGCACCGACCAGGTGGTCGGCGTCGAACGCTTCATCTTCGCCGACCAGTCGCGCACCCTGGCCGAGCTGAGCGCCGGAGGCGACCGCAGCGCGCCGCTGCTGCAGTCGCTGAGCCCGACCGACAACGCCGCCAACGTGTCCGCCAGCGCCAGCCTGGTGCTGGTCTTCAGCGAGACGGTGAAGACCGGCAGCGGCAGCATCGACATCTTCACCGCCGGCGGCGCCCGCGTGCGCAGCATCGCCGTCGGCGACGCGGACCTGGTGCGCACCAGCGGCAACCGCGTCACGGTGGACCCGGGCGCTGCACTGACGCCGGGCGGCAGCTACTTCGTGACGATCTCCAGCGGCGCCTTCACCGACCTGGCCAACAACCCGTACATCGGGCTGTCGGGACCCAGCGCCTGGAACTTCAGCACCGCGGCGGCCGATTCGGTGGCCCCGCGCGTGGTCTCGCTGAGCCCGTCCAACGACGCCGGCAACATCGACGCCGCATCGGACCTGGTGCTCACGTTCGACGAGCACGTGCGCGCCGCCGCCGGGCTCATCGTCATCCGCGACGCCAGCGGTGCCGTGTGGCGCAGCATCGCCGCCACCGATGGCTCGCAGGTCGCGATCAGCGGCGGCACCGTGACCATCGACCCCGCCGACGACCTGGTGCCGGGCAGCTCGTACTCGGTCAGCGTCGATGCCGGCGCCTTCACCGACCTGGCCGGCAATGCCCATGGTGGCCTGGCGGCCGGCGGGGCCTGGAACTTCGGCGTCTCGGACCGCGCCGACGACTACCCCTACGCGGTGGACACGCCCGGTGAGGTGGTGCCGGACGGCCCGTCGGTGGGCGGCGTCATCGAGCGCCGCGGCGACCAGGACCTGCTGCGCATCGAGTTGCAGGCGGGCGTCACCTACATCATCGACCTGCAGCGCACCGAGGGCGGCCTGGACGACCCCTACCTGGGCCTGTTCACCCCGGCGCTGGACGAGGCCACGGTGGACGACGACAGCGCGGGCTCGGGCAACTCGCGCGCCCGCTACACCGCCACCGAGACGGGCACCTTCTACATCGCGGTGCTCGACTACGACGCCGGCATCGGCGGCTACACGGTGCGCGCCACCGTGGTCGACAACGTGGCGCCGACCTTGGCCGGCCTGGCGCCGGCCGACAACGCCGCGGCCGTCGCCGTCAACGCCGACCTGGTGCTGAACTTCAGCGAGCCGGTGGAGGCCGGCACCGGCGTCATCCGCCTGCTGGGCAGCGGCGGCGAACTGCTGCGCGAGATCGACGTCGGCGACACGCGGCAGGTGAGCATCGTCGGCACCACCGTCACGGTCGACCCCGACGGCAACCTGCTGCCGGGCACCGGCTACGCCATCGCCATCGACGCCGGCGCCTTCCGCGATGCGGCCGGCAACCGCTTCGCCGGGCTGTCGGGCACCACGGCCTGGAACTTCAGCACCCAGGCGGCCAGCCCCGACGACTACCCGCTGGCCACCGCCACGCCGGGCGTGGTGACGACCAACGGCGCCAACCTGCGCGCGCGCATCGACAACCCGAACGACGGCGACCTGTTCCGTGTCTCGCTGAGCGCCGGCGTGACCTACCAGTTCGACATGGCCGGCGCGGCGGGCAGCGCGGTCGACCCCTACCTGGTGCTGTACGGCCTGCTGCCCGAGACCGAGCTCATCGGCTACAACGACGACGACGAATCGCGCGCCACGCTCGACTCGCGGCTGTTCTTCACGCCATCGACGGCGGGCACCTTCTACCTCGGCGCCTACGACTATGCCGAGGCCACCGGGGCCTACGACATCCGCGCCGCAGCCCCGACCGACGACTACCTGGGGGCCACCAACACGGCCGGCCGCGTGGCGCCGGGCGCCTCGGCCAACGGCCGCATCGGCGTGCCGTCGGACATCGACACGTTCGCGCTGTCGGTCACGGTGGGCGGCGAGTACTTCATCTCGCTCGACGCGCGCGGCGCCGCCGGCCTCAGCGACCCCTACCTGGTGCTGCTGGCGCCCGATGGCGTGGCGCGGGGCCACGACGACGACGGCGGCCGCAGCGGGCTCGACTCACGGCTGTACTTTGCGGCCGACACCGCGGGCAGCTGGTTCGTCGCCGCCTCCGACTTCGACAACGGCATCGGCGACTACGCCATCGGCCTTCAGGCGCTGGCCGTGCAGCGCGGCAGCGCCGCCGCAGACGACCTGCAGGGCAGCGGCTCGCACGACAGCCTGCACGCCGACGGCGGGCGCGACACCTTGCGCGGCGGCGGCGGCGACGACCGGCTCGACGGCGGCGCCGACCTCGACACCGCAGTGCTGGCGGGCACCCTGGCGCGCTACCTCGTCGAGCACGGCGACAACGGCTGGTCGGTGCTCGACCTGCAGGGCGACGACGGCCACGACGCGCTGGAAAGCGTTGAGCGGCTGCGCTTTGCCGACGGCCGCGTGGCGCTCGACCTCGACGGACATGCCGGCACCGCGGCACGCTTCCTGGGCGCGGTGTTCGGCGCGGAGTCGGTGCACAACACCGCCTACGTGGGCATCGGCCTCGATCTGCTCGACGGCGGCATGGGCGAAGTCGCGCTGATGCAGCTGGCGCTGGACGCC
The DNA here is from genome assembly GCF_002198735.1 of Ideonella sp. A 288. Classification (GTDB taxonomy): domain Bacteria; phylum Pseudomonadota; class Gammaproteobacteria; order Burkholderiales; family Burkholderiaceae_C; genus Pseudaquabacterium. The sequence goes on along the minus strand of NZ_MWLO01000156.1, from coordinate 66,924 downwards.
CGGCTCGGCCCGCGGGCCAGCCACGGCGCGGTGGTGGACCTGCTCTACACCAACGTCGTCGGCGTGGCGCCACCGCCGGCCGACCGCAGCTTCTTCGTCGGCCTGCTCGACAGCGGCCAGCACACGCCGGCCTCGCTGGGCCTGCTGGCCGCGGGCACCGAGCTCAACGCGATCGGCATCGACCTGCCGTCGCTCGAACTGCTGGGGCTGCCCTACACCACCGGCTGAGGCGGCGGCGTGCGGTGCAGCGTGCCACGGCACCGGCGCCGCAGTATCCTGCCGCCATGACGACGAACCGACCCCTCAGCGCGGCCCTGCTGGCGCTGGCCGCCCTGTGCACCACGGCCCGCGCCGACACCTCGCAGGTGTCGGCCACGGGCTTCATCTCCAGCTTCCGCGAGCCCGTGCAGGCCACGCCCGACGCGGCCTGGAAGGCCATCGTGCAGTTGCCGCGGTGGTGGAGCGGCGAGCACACCTGGTCGGGCTCGGCCGCCAACCTCAGCCTGGACGCCCAGGCCGGTGGCTGCTGGTGCGAGCGCTGGGGCGAGGGTCAGTCGGTGATGCATGGCCAGGTGGTGCTGGTGCAGCCCGGCCGCGTGATCCGCCTGAACGCCAGCCTGGGCCCGCTGCAGGACCTGGCCGCGAACGGCGTGCTGACCCTGGCCACCGGCGTCAGCGACGGCCAGACCATGCTGCGCATGACCTACCGCGTGGCGGGCAACGCCGACGCCGGCTTCGAGAAGCTGGCCCCGGCGGTCGACAAGGTGATCGGCGCGCAATACAAGCGGCTGAAGGCGCTGATCGAAACCGGCAAGGCGGACTGAACCCATGCCGCGTCCGACGACCGCCACCACCCCAGGGGCCCGGGCCGATCGTCCGCGGCATCGCGGCGCGGGCCGCCTGCTGCTCGCCACACTGGCCCTGCTGGCCAGCGCGGCCACGCCCGCCTTCGACCTGCAGGGCCACCGCGGCGCGCGCGGCCTGGCGCCCGAGAACTCGCTGGCCGCCTTCGAGGCCGGCATCCGCCACGGCGTGACCACGCTCGAACTCGACGTGGCCGTCACCCGCGACGGCGTGATGGTGATCCACCACGACCTGGCGCTGAACCCCGACACCACCCGAGATGCGGCCGGCCGCTGGCTCGAGCAGCCCAGCGCCCCGATCCGCCAGCTCGGCTGGGCCGACCTGCAGGCGCACGACGTCGGCCGCCTGAAACCCGGCACCCGCTATGCGTCCCTGTACCCCGACCAGAAGCCCATCGACGGCACCCGCATCCCGCGCCTGGCCGACCTGTTCGAGATGGTGAAGCGCGGTGGCCACGACCGCCTGCGCTTCGCCATCGAAACCAAGATCGACCCGCGCAAGCCCGACGCCACGCTGGCGCCCGAGCCCTTCGCCACTGCGCTGGTCGACGAGATCCGCCGCGCGGGGCTGATGCAGCGGGTGCAGATCCTGTCCTTCGACTGGCGCACGCTGCAGGTGGTGCAGCGCATCGCACCGGAGATCCCCACCGTCTACGTCACCGCGCAGCAGAAGTGGCTGGACAACGTGGGGGCCGGCGCGGCCGCGCCATCGGCCTGGACGGCCGGCGTGCAGCACCGCGACCTGGGCTCGGTGCCGAAGATGATCCAGGCCTCGGGCGGCCGGGTCTGGTCGGCCTACTTCGGCGACCTGGATGCCGCCCGGGTGGCCGAGGCCAAGGCCCTGGGCCTGCAGGTGCTGGCCTGGACCGTGAACGACGCGGCCACGATGGGCCGCATGATCGACCTGGGCGTCGACGGCCTGGTCACCGACCGGCCCGACATCGCCCAAGGCGTGCTGGCCGCGCGGGGCATCCGGCCGCAGTGAGCGGGCCATCGCCCCGCGGCGATGGCGATCGATTCAGGACATCTGTTCGCCACTGGATCGAGCGTGGCGGCCCGTCAGCGCGCGATCTCCACTTCGCCCCGATTGCTCGACGTGCGCGTGGCATCGACCGTGTTCGCCACCGTCGCGGCGACGCCCTGGGCGCGCACCACCGATGGCACGGCCGGTGGCACCTGTGCAAGCGCGTAGAAGTCCGTGGCGCTGATCAGGTTGCCCTCCGGATCCCGGTACCGCGTCTGCGGGCCCGTCAGGGCGTTGATGCCGAAGATCGTCAGCTGACTCGTCGGCGACTTGGCGTCGAGCCCGGCCTTCACCACCAGCAGCGTGCTCGGCTCGGTGCGGGTGATCCGCGAGGCCACGAGCACCCCGGCCGAGTCGCTGGCGCCGCGCACGTCGAGTCGGTCGCCCACCCGGAGGTCGCCGAGCGACAGCGTTCGCACGGGCGCGCTCGTCTGGTCGACCCACTGCGTCGTGGTGGTCAACGCCACGACCTTGCCGAGCAGCGCCAGACGACCTGCGGCCGTGTCGATGCTCTGCATCGGGGCCTGGAGCTGGACATTGGCCTCTCGCTTGAACAGCAGCCGGGACGCAACCAGCACGCCATCGGTCACCACGCCCTCCACCTCGACACGGCGGCCATTCGCGAGGTCGGCAGCGGTCCCGTCGCGCAGCGTGGCAAGGGCAGCATTGACCCCCATGCCGTCCAGCCTGAAGTTGCCGATCGAGACGACATCGGAGACATAGCCCTCCAACTCGACACTGCTGGCGTCAGGCATGCCGATGCGTTCGCGCACCTGCACTCGGTCGCAATCGAAGCCCCCGGCCCCGAAGGCCTTGCCAGTCACTTCGACGAACTGCCCCCGTTGCACACCCCCGGTGGGCAGGCCGCAACTGGCCTGGACGCGCACGCGCACGGGGCCGATGCCAAAGCTGGTGCCGTCGACCACGTCGGTCACTTCGCCCACCACGCTGATGCCGGTGGTGCCATTGACGAAGCCGCCGGTGCGCTGGAGCAGGCGCGCCCGCAGGCGGTCGCGCGTCCGGTCCTGCTCGCGGATGCGGAGCCCGCTCACCGCCACCACGTCCCCGACCTGCAGGCCGCCGATGTCGTCCACGACGGCGCCGTCGACGATCGTTTCCTCGTCCAGTTCAACGGTCTGGCCCATCACCGTGAGGGTGTTCCGCAGGCGGTTCACCGTGGTGACCGGTCCGACCAGGTTGTTGCGGAACCGGATGCGCGTGGCCTGGCCGGTGCAGACGCCGAGGTCGGGCTGAGGGCAGCGATCCAGACGCCCTTCGAGTTCGACCATCATGCCGACACGAAGTTGCTCGCGGGTGGCCGCGGCGTCGTTGATGGTGATGGCCGCGCCCGAGTCGTTGAACCTGACGCCGTTGACGACGACGCTGCCAAATGCACTGATCACGCCGACGGCACTGACCGGCGTTGTCGCCGCGGGCGTGGGTTCATCGTCACCGCCGCCGCAGCCCCCCATGACGGCAACCAGCATTGGCGCCATCAGACTCCGATGCCACAGCCTTCTGTTCGTCCAGGTCATGATCCACTCCCATTGAGGTGCAGGGCCCCTCCCGCCAGCGTGGATCGAACCGATCGCGCCGACACCGTGGTTGGTACCCTAAAGGGTATCTTCTGGCGCTGGGTGCGGAGGGCGTTGCGTCCGCTCAATGGCCCGGCCTGCGAATCCGGCGCGGCTTCATCGAACCAGCCGGCGACCCTGGTCGCCATGCCGCGGACCTCCCGACCGATTTCTCTGCCCGGCCCCGTCGGATCTTGAACGACGACGGGGGGCCATCGGCCCCCCGTCGGATCACGCCGGCACGCGGCTCAGGTCGTGCGGCGTCGGCGCGAACTCACCCCCAGCGCGGCGAAGGCCAGGCCCAGCAGCGCGATGCTGGACGGTTCTGGCACCTGCGCCAGGTAGATGCCGGCCATGCTGAGCGTTGCATCGTCGTTGGCCATGCCGACGTTGATGGCCAGGTGTCCGTTGCGGAAGCCGTCGCGCTCGATGCCAATGGACGTGATCTTCATCCCGGCCGCGTCGGCGTCCACCAGGGTGCCGTCCATGCCGGTTTCGAGCAGCGTTTCGAGGCCCTCCCCAAAGTCGCCGTACAGACCCGTTGAGCCGTTTCGGTTCTGCGCCTTGAAGACAATCCTCGCGTCATCCACTGCCACGAAGGCAGATGACCGCCAACGGGGCGGCTCGCGATCGTCAGTGCCATCGCCACCGGAATCGCTGGGGGCTCCCGAGAAGGTCCAGAACAGGAAGTCGTCGAACTGCGGCCCGGTCTGGGCCTTCATGCTGATGCCACCGGTCAAGATGTCCACCATGAAGATGCCCTGGTGCTCGGGCACGAGGAAGCTGTAGATGCCGTCGCCCACGATGCCGCTCTGATCCTGCGCCAGGCACGCGGCTTTGATGGCGGCATTGCCGTCGGACGCGCACTTGACGGTCACTTCCCGGGTGGCGTCGCCCCATGATCCCCAGAAGCCGATCTTGCTGCCATCGAACGACAGCGCCTCGCCGACGGTCTTGAAGGTCGAATTGAGGGCGTCGCCCACGCTCGAGATGCCGATGCTCACCAGTGCCTTGAGCTTGTGCAACGGATCGTCCAGCGACGAGACGAAGATGCCCCCGGCGGTCGGCGCATTCTCATTGTCCAGCCCGGTGAACGCCACATTGCGACCCGACGCACTCGGCGGCGCCGTGGAACCGAAAGTCTTGCCGCCCGAGCCTTCGATCGCATCACCACTCGCTGCGATCTTGACCACTGGCGACAGACCGCCATTGGCGACGACATCCCGGAAGTAGATGCCGGTCTGGCCCCCGTTGGTCGGATCGGACCAGTTGCCCTTGAAGGCGACCGTGTTGCCGGTCACCGTGGGCGCACCCGGGAACTGATCGAACTTCGTGCCCGGGGCAGCGCCCGGCACCTGGAAGTGGCTCAGGTCCGGGTTCGCCGGAAACGCCGACCCGTTGACGTTGCCCAGCAGGCTGGCCCCGGTGACGAGCGTACCGTTGGGGTTGGTGTAGACGCCGGAGGTCCCGCCCTTGGTCATGATGGGCGTGCCGTCGGGATTGACGCCGGTCTGGTACTCGAACACCGGCGTCGATTGCCCACGGAACGCCACCGTGTTAGATGCCGCATCCATGCGAGGGAACGCAGGGTTCTCGTTGAACGTGCCGCCGTTGTTGTTCGGGCCGGGCACCACGTCGTAGGGTGACTTGTTGCTGGCGATCGTGGTCACGGCAGCGTTGGGAACCGACATGTCCCGGGTGAAGATGCCGCGAAGCGGCTCGCCGCCGGAGCCGCCGCTGCCCTCGCCCGCCGGAACCCGTGCGCGGGCGCGGAAGGCCACCACGCCGGCATCGTTCACCGATGGCTGGTTGTAGCTGAAGAACTTCTCCCCGCCGCTGCCATCGGGCGCGGTCGAGTTGTTGTTGACGACCGTCGACCACTGCAGCACCGGCGCCGCGGAGACGCCGGTCGCACAGCAGGCCGTGGCAACGGCCACCGCCAGCGCGGATTTCGAGATCATTGGATATCGCATTGTTATCACCTCATGAGCATTGGATGGATCCCGTCCGGTCTTGCGGCCATGGCCGGATACCGAGGAGGGAAATTGCCCGCGACTTCTGCAATCACCCTCCACATCCGAATGCTAGGGACGATGTGTCAACTTGTTAATCCCAGCGGGCCCCTCATACCAGGGGGAGGTATCGGTGAATATTCGCGCGCAAATTGAGTGCACTCAATGCTCTCCCGCGACGCCCGGCTTGTCGCTCTGTATGACCGATACTTTTTGGATCGGCCTCAGGCGCTCCGGCGTGGCTGCACATCGGGCTTCGCTCGCGGGTCGGGGCGGCCGGCCCGGGCGCTGCCGCGGTGACACAACGCCCACCGCTTGGTGGCGGCGGCGCTCAGTCGGTGACCGATCGGAACGTCGCGACGCGCGGGCCGTCTGGGCCCTACGCGGCCCCCAGCCGCCACAGCGACGTGACCTCGGCGGCGCGGGCGGCGTGCAGCGGGTCGCTGGCATCGGCGGCGCGGCTGTGGCGCGGGCGGATGTCGTGGCGGGTGACGACGCGCAGGCCGGCCTGGGTGATCCATCCGAGCAGTTCGTCTCGGCTGCGCAGGCCCAGGTGCTCGGCCAGGTCGGACAGCAGCAGCCAGCCTTCGCCGCCCGGGCCCAGGTGCTCGGCCAGCCCGGCCAGGAAGCCGCGCAGCATGCGGCTGTCGGGGTCGTAGACAGCGGCCTCCAGCGGCGAGTGCGTCGGTGCCGGCACCCAGGGCGGGTTGCACACGACCAGCCCGGCGCGGCCGGGCGGGAACAGGTCGGCCGCCAGCAGCGTGACCGAGCGCGCGAGCTTCAGCCGCGCCAGGTTGTCGGCCGCGCAGGCCAGCGCGCGCGGGTCCTGGTCGGTGGCCATCACGCGCAGGCCTCGTTTGGCCAGCACCGCGGCCAGCACGCCGGTGCCGGTGCCGATGTCGAAGGCGCCGTCGCGCGCCGCCGAGGTGGGCAGCGGTGTGCGTGCCACCAGGTCGACGTACTCGCCGCGCACTGGCGAGAACACGCCGTGGTGCGGGTGGATGGCCGCGCCAAGCGCCTCGACGGCCACGCCCTTCTTGCGCCACTCGTGCGCGCCGACGATGCCCAGCAGCTCGCGCAGCGACGACACGTAGTGCTCTTCCACCGGGCCATGGGCCTCGAGCCCGGCGGCGCGCAGATCGGGCGCGCGGCGCAATGGCACGCCGTGGTCGGCGTCGAAGGGCAGCAGCAGCGCGCCCAGCAGCCGCGCCCGCAGGGCCTGGTCGCGCCGGTGCGACAGGAAGGCCGATTTCTGGTCGGCGGCCGGCTTGGCATGACGCGCATTGCGCGCGTCCAGCCGGCGGCCCATGGCCTGCATCAGGTGGCGGGCGTTCTGGTAGTCGCCGCACCACAGCAGGCCGATGCCATCGCGGGCCAGGCGCAGCGCCTCGTCGGCGCCCAGGTCGTCGCCAACCACGCGCACCCGCACCGGCGGCGGGTGGCCCGCCAGCGAGCGCCATCGCACGGGGTGCACCTGGCCTTGTTCGTCGGTCCAGCGCAGTTGGGGGGCGTCGTCGGTCATCGGCGCATTGTCGTCCCGCTGCGCACAGGGCAGGGTCGGCGACGGCCGCCGAGGCCTGGTCAGGGCGCCGTGGGGTCGCCCTGGCGCATGTCGCGGTGGTTGGCCACCACCTCGTCGATGATGCAGCGGAACAGGCGCTGGGTGAAGGCCGGGCTGAGGCCGTGCTCGGCGGCGAGTGCATCGTAGCGCTGCGCCTGCTGGGCCTCACGCACCGGGTCGACGGCGTCCAGCGCGAAGCGCGCCTTGAGCCGGCCCACCTGCGCCGTGGCGCGGAAGCGCGCACCCAGCAGCTCGGCCAGGAGGGCATCGATCCGGTCGATCTCGGCGCGCAGGGCCAGCAGGTCGTCGGGCGGTGTGGGCGGGGTGAGCGTGGTCATGCGGCGCGAGGTCGGTTCGGGGGGCGGTCGCACTGTAGCGCGGGCCGTCCGGCCGAGTGGCGGCGCGGCCCGCCCGGCCCGGTGGCAGCGCGGCCCGTCCGGCCCGGTGGCAGCGCGGCCCGTCCGGCCCGGTGGATCAGGCGGACCGGCCCGCCCGGTGCATCAGCAGCTCGCCCGGTTCGACCGGGCGCGCCACGCCCTCGTCGGGCAGCGTGGCGCCAAAACCCAGGCGCTCGAGCAGGCGCAGCGAGCGGCGGTTGTCGCGCTGGAGCACCGCATACAGCGTGTGCACGCCGAAGCCGTCGACGAGCTCGTCGATCATGGCCTGCACCGCGTGGTAGGCGATGCCGCGGCCCCAGTGCGCGCTGGCCAGTTCGTAGGCGATGGCCGCGCGGCCGCCAGGGCTGACCGTGGCCTGGACGAAGCCGGCCAGGTCGCCGCCGGGCAGGCGGATGACCCAGTTGAGCCACAGCTCCTGGCCGTCGGCCGAGAGCCGGGACTCGAGCCTGCGAAAGCGCTCGCGCAACGCGTCGACCGAGGCCGGCGGCGCGTTCTCGTGCTCGTAGATCCGGGGGTCGGACAGCACGACGAACATGGCGTCGGCATGCGCGGCCACCTGCGGCTCGAGCACCAGGTCGCCGGCGATGAGCGGGCGCATCAGGGACATGGCACGGGCCGCCGGCGGTTCACCGCAGGTCCTTGCGCACCACGAGCTTGAGCCCCGACCACACGGCGCTCACGGCACACACCTTGACGTCGACCCAGCCCAGCGGCAGCGCCAGCTCGCGGATCGTGTCTTCGGTCACCGTGGTCGGCACCCGGGCGGACTGCTTGGGCCACGACACCCACAGCGCGGCATCGGCGCGCAGCACACGGCGCAGGCGCTGCAGTTGCCGCTGCAGGTCTTCGCGGCGGGTGACGAAGACATGGGCGATGTCCACCCGCGCATCGGCGTCGGGGGTGAACGCGACGCCCTCGGGCAACGGCGCCAGCAGCGCCGGCAGATCGTCCGGCGCATCGACCAGCAGCACGCGGCTCGACGCGGCGATGCCCAGCTTGCGCGCCAACGGGGTGCCGGAATAGCCGGCGGTCGCGTTCATCGCGGTGTCGACCCCTGGCGTGAGCGCGCGCGCACCGACTGCACGATGCGGTCGTTCAGGCCCTCGAACTCTGTGACGAGCCGGGCGCAGGCCTCCTGCGGGGCATCGCACAGCGCCTTCACGTGCACCGAGACCGCGCCGCCGCGGGCGCGCTGGATGACGCGGCGCACCACCGCCGGATGCGCGTAGTGGCCCGCGGGCACGAAGGACCACTGGGCCGACGCCTCGGGCTCGTTGACCACCACCCAGCCGTCGGGGTGGGTGACGATGGTGCCGTTGCCGTCGCGCGCCTCGAGCGAGCCCTTGGCCTCGGCCACGGTCTTGAAGGCGATGGCCGCGGGCTCGGCCGGGGCCGCCGGCGCACTGGCCGCGGGCGCGGCGGGCTGGGCCCCCGCCGAGGTGACCAGGGCCAGGGCCGCGAGGAAGAGGGGGGGCTTGATCATGTCGGTGGCGCCGTGCCGGGTCGCTGGTTCGGGGTGGGATCGGGCGGTGTCACGGCGCCGCCGCGGGCGGGCAATGCTTGTCCGACCGGGGCCGGCGCAGCAGCGTGAACTCGGCGCCCGTGTCGATGTCGCGGTAGCGGTGCATGCGCTCGTCGATGGCGGTGATGTCGGTGCAGTATCGTTGGCCGGGGGCCAGCCAGAAATTGGCACTGGCCCGGGTGACGACATAGCACATGCGCTGTCCGCTCACGCTGACCACGCCGGCACCGAAGAAGCCGCGCGGGTCGTCCTCGGTGCGGCCACAGGCCTCGAAGCGGCCATCGGCGAAGAACTCGTCGTAGGCCCAGCAAGTGCGGCCCTGGTCGGCCGTGTTGCACCACAGGCCTTCGAGCGCGCGGTGCAGCGCGTCGCCCTGCAGCGTGGTGCCGTGCGGTGCCGGCGCCTGGGCCAGCGCCAGCGCGTGGACCACGGGCAGGGCCAGGACGGGCCACCAGCGCGCCATGCTCGACTCACCGCTGCGGCGTGGCGCCGCCGAACGTCACCGCGCCCATGGCAGCATCGCCGTGCGACGGCCTGGCACCGGCAGGCGCCGATACGGCCTGGACCTCGGGGCGGTCAGAAGCAGTCCTTGACGACCAGCTTCAGGCGGCAACTCCACATGAAGCGCTCGGCACCGTTCTTCATCGACCGCCGAAAGGTGGCCGTGGCCTCGCTGGCGATGGCGTCGGGCAGCGGCACGGCCACCGGCGCACCGGTGGAGTTGGTGTAGAAGTTGAGGAAGCAGGTGCGCTCGGGGTCGCACAGCGAGCCGATCTGGCGCTCGTAGGCCGGCTGGTCCGCCGCCAGCGCAACGGGCACGATGACGAAGCGCACCAGGCCCTGCTGCCCGGCCACAAGCCAGGCGTCGACCTCGGCCGCCGACCGGGCCGCGGGTGCGATCAGCAGACCGACCACCAGCGCCGCCGCGTGCTGTCGGCCGAAACCGCAAGCACGCCATCCGCGCAGTGGCGGCGTGAGAGGCAGGTCGCGGGGCAGGGCGCGCATGGGAACCTCGGGGCCGACGGTGGGTGGACGTCGCTGTCGCAGGGTAACGCGGCCGTCATCCCGGCGCACGGGCCAGGGTGATCGCCTTCTCGGGGCAGGCGGTGACGCACAGGCCGCAGGCCTCGCACCGATCGGGCTGCACCAGCAGCGCCTGCTGCCATCGATGGACGAAGCCCTTGACCCGACCGCGCAGGCCGAGGCCGGCGCGCAGGGGCTCGGGCAGGGTGCCGACCTCGAACACGCCCGTCGGGCACACGCGCACGCAATCGGCCTTGCCCTCGCAGCGGTTGCGGTCGACGACCGGGACGAAGGCGCCCGGCGCCTGTTTGCATTCGGACGGACTGGTCACTGGGGAGGACGCTCCGGGCAAGGTTGACGGGCGACACAGCGCCCGCGGCGGGGCCGGTGGGCGGAGCATCGGTGCCTGCGGCTGCGGTCAGTGACGCGCGGGCGCACAGACGCCTCGGGCCATTGTGGCCCAGACACCTGGCCCGGCCGCAGGTGACAGGACCACAATGCCGCCATGGCCCTCGACCTCGCCCTGGCCCTCGCCGCCCTGCTCGTCGCCGCCGCGCTGCGGCCCTGGCGCGCGGTGGCCGCCAGCGGCCCGCCGTGGCCCTGGTTCGCCTGGTGGGCCGCGCTGCCGCTGATGTGGGGCGCCGATCGGTACGCGGCGATGCCGATCGTCCAGCCGCTGTCGGGCGCGGCCCTGCTGGTGATGCTGGCCGGCTGGCCGCTGGCCATGCCGGCCTTGGCGGCGGCCGCCCTGGTGACGATGGCGGTGGGCGGTCTGGACGCCGTGCAGGCGCTGCACCGCTTCGTGTGGCTGGGGGCGGTGCCGGCCACGCTGGCGCTGGCCGGCGGGGCGGCGGTGCGGCGATGGCTGCCGCACCACATGTTCATCTACATCCTGGGCCGGGGCTTCTTCATCACCATGCTGGCCGCCGCCGCGGCCGGGGCATTGGCGCTGGGCCTGACCGGCGCGCCAGTGGGCACCGACCCGACCGACGTGCTGCTGGCCCGCTGGCTCTCGGCCTCCGGCGAGGCCTTCATCACGGGCATGCTGGTGGCCATCTTCGTGGCCTTCCGGCCGCATTGGCTGGCCACCTATTCCGACCGGCTGTACCTGCGGCCGCCGGCCTGACCCGGGCGGGCGGCGGGGCCGGCGTCCGTCGAGGGCCCGTCGGGCGTTGCGCGCACCGTGAAAGTGGCCCTCGAGATCTGCCGCCGATGGCCGATAAGCACTGATCGAGCCGTCTCAGGCCATCCGCGTCCCGCGGCGGCCCGGGAGCCGGCCGCCGTGCCCCGGCCCACCATGACACCCACCGCCACCCTGCCCCAACCCGTCGACTCCGTTCTCGAAGACCTCGACCGTTCGCGCCGCAACGGCCCGCTGCAGCACATCCAGGTGCCGGCCTGCCCGGCGCTGCTGCTGCGCCTGCGGCAGGCGATGGAGGCGGCCGAGCCCGACCTGACGGAAGTGGCGGCGATCGCCGGCAGCGACGTGGCCATGTCGGCCACGTTGATCCGCCGCGCCAACAGCGCGCTGCATGCGACGGTGCCGCCGGTCAGTTCGGTCGGCCAGGCGATGGACCGGCTGGGGCTGGACGACACCGCGCAGGTGATGACGACGTTCCTGGTGCAGCGGGCGATCCCGGTGCAGACCGCGCACCTCAAGCGCTTCTGGGAGCGCTCGGCCCGGCGGGCGGCGGCCATGGCCACCATCGCGGCCGAATTGCCCGGCCTGTCGACCGACCTGGCGCACGCCTTCGGCCTGTTCTGCCACGTCGGCACGCCGGTGATGCTGCAGTGCGTGAAAGGCTATGGCGGCACGCTGGTCGAGGCCGAGGCACGCATCGACCGGTCGCCGCTGGCCACCGAGAACGCCAACCACCGCACCGACCACGCCGTGGTCGGGGCGCTGGTGTGCCGCACCTGGCGCTTCGCGCCGACCCTGGTGGCCGCGGTGCGGCTGCACCACGAACTGGAGTCGCTGGGCGGCCGATCGGCCGCGCCCGAGGTGCACACGCTGGTGGCCGCCGGGCTGGTGGCCGAGCACCTGATGCGCCGCGCCGAGGGCCTGCCCGACGACCGCGATTGGCGCGAGCACGCTGACAGTGCGATGCAGTGGCTCGGCGTCGGCACGGCCGACCTGGAGGGCTGGGAGCTGTCGCTGCAGCCGCTGTTCGACGTGATCTGACCTGCCCCGCGGCCGGGCCGCGGGGCGCGGATCAGGCCAGCGCGCGGGCGATCAGGATCTTCTGCACCTCGGACGTGCCCTCGTAGATCTGGCACACGCGCACGTCGCGGTAGATGCGCTCCACCGGGAAGTCGCTGACGTAGCCGTAGCCGCCGAACACCTGGATGGCCGCCGAGCACACGGTTTCGGCCATCTCGCTGGCGTTGAGCTTGGCCATCGCGGCCTCCTTCAGGCACGGCCGGCCGGCGTCGCGCAGCACGGCGGCGTGCCAGATCAACTGGCGCGCGGCCTCGATGCGGGTGGCCATCTCGGCCAGCTTGAACTGCACCGCCTGGTGGTTGAAGATGGGCGTGCCGAAGGCCACGCGGTCCTTGCTGTAGGCCAGTGCGGCCTCGAAGGCGGCGCGCGCCATGCCCACGCTCTGGCTGGCGATGCCGATGCGCCCGCCCTCCAGGCCGCTGAGGGCGATCTTCAGGCCTTGGCCCTCCTCGCCGATCAGGTTCTCGGCCGGGATGCGGCACTGGTCGAAGTTGATCTGGGCGGTGTCGCTGGCGTGCTGGCCCATCTTGTCCTCGATGCGCGCCACGGTGTAGCCGGGCGTGGCGGTGGGCACGAGGAAGGCGCTGATGCCGCGCTTGCCGGCGGCCTTGTCGGTGACCGCCATGACGATGGCCACGTCGCCGTTCTTGCCGCTGGTGATGAACTGCTTGACGCCGTTGATCACGTAGCCGTCGCCATCGCGCACGGCAGTGGTGCGCAGCCCGTCGGCCTGCGAGCCCACGTGCGGCTCGGTCAGGCAGAAGGCGCCCAGCATGTCGCCGCGGGCCAGGGCTTTCAGGAAGCGCTGCTTCTGGTCCTCGTTGCCGAAGGCCATCAGGATCGAGCACACGGGGCAGTTGTTGACGCTGACCACGGTGCTGGTGGCGCCGTCGCCGGCGGCGATCTCCTCCAGGATGAGCGCCAGCGACAGGTAGTCGAGCCCGGCCCCGTCGTAGTCGGTGGGCACGGCCACGCCGTAGCAACCCAGGCCGGCCAGGCCGGCGAGCTCGGCCTTCGGGAAGTGGTGGCTCTTGTCCCACTGCGCGGCCTTGGGCGCGATCTCGGCCTGCACGAACTGGCGCACGGCATCCTGCACCGCGAGGTGGTCTTCACTGAGCAGCATGGCGCTTCATCTCCGTCAGGTCTTCCTGGTAGGCGGTGGCCAGCAGCACGCGGATGCCGTGGTCGGTGCGCAGCAGCTGGTAGCCGGTGTGAAAGCGCTGCAGCACGCTGCCGTCGGCGCGCGACAGCGTCCACAGCAGGTGGGCGAAGGCGTGGTGCCGACCCATCGGCACCAGGTCGGCGATCTCGAAATCGGCCCGGTCGTAGCCCTTGCTGCGGTACAGCGCGCACAGCGCGCGGTGGTTGTCGCGCATCGGGGCATCTTCGGCCCACCAGGTGAGCTGGCCACCCTGAAGGCCGTCGTGCGCGATGCCGCTGGCGTCGTGCCACAGATCGGCCACGGCGTCACCGTCGAGGCGGTTGAAGGCCTCGCGATAGCGCGCAAAGAACGCGTGGATGTCGTCCTGGTTCATGCTCGTCACGGGCCGCGTCAGCACATCTCGATCGCGAGCGCGGTGGCTTCGCCGCCACCGATGCACAGCGACGCCACACCGCGCTTCAGCCCGCGCTTGCGCAGCGCGCCCAGCAGCGTGACGACGATGCGCGCGCCCGACGCGCCGATGGGGTGGCCCAGCGCGCAGGCACCGCCGTGCACGTTGACGATCTCGTGCGGCAGCTTGAAGTCGGTCATCGCGGCCATGGTGACGGCGGCGAAGGCCTCGTTCACCTCCCAGAGGTTGACGCTCTTGGCATCCCAGCCGGCCTTCTTCAGCGCCTTCTCGATGGCGCCGGCCGGCGCGGTGGCGAACCACTCGGGCGCCTGCGCGTGCACCGCGTGCGAGACGATGCGGGCGATCGGCGTGGCGCCCAGCTGCCGGGCGGTGGATTCGCGCATCAGCACCAGCGCGGCGGCGCCGTCGGAGATGCTGCTGGCGTTGGCCGCGGTGATGGTGCCGTCCTTCTTGAAGGCCGGCTTCAGGCCCGGGATCTTGTCGAGCTTGGCCTTGAAGGGCTGCTCGTCGAACTTGACCACGGTGTCGCCGCCCTTGCCGGGCAGCGTGACGGGGGCCATCTCCCAGTCGAAGCTGCCGTCCTCGTTGGCCAGCTTGCTGCGGGTGGTGGAGGCGATGGCGAACTGGTCCTGCGCTTCGCGCGTGAACTGGTACTTCGCCACGCACTGTTCGGCGAACACGCCCATGGCCTTGCCGCGCTCGTAGGCGTCTTCCAGGCCGTCCATCGCCATGTGGTCGAACAGTTGCGCGGCACCGTACTTCACGCCCTTGCGCGCGAACATCAGGTGCGGCGCATTGGTCATGCTCTCCATGCCGCCGGCCACCATGACGCTGGCGGTGCCCGCGGCCAGCATGTCGTGGGCGAACATCATCGCGCGCATGCCCGAGCCGCACATCTTGCTCAGCGTGACGGCGCCGGCGCTGTCGGGCAGGCCGGCGCGGCGCATGGCCTGGCGGGCCGGGGCCTGGCCCTGGCCGGCCATCAGGCAGTTGCCCATCAGCACCTCGTCGACGGCATCGCCGGGCACGCCGGCGCGCTCAACGGCGGCCTTGATGGCCACGGCGCCCAGTTCCCAGGCCGCGAGGGACGAGAAATCGCCGAGCAGGCCGCCGATGGGCGTGCGGGCGGCAGAGACGATGACGATGGATTCACTCATGGGGTGCTCCTGGTGCGATGGGGTGGAGGGACGGTGTTCAGGCTGAAGCCGGCTGCCCTTGCGGGGAGGGCGCCGCGGCACGGATGGCGCGCTGGTGCGCGAAGCGCTTCTCGGGTTCGTACGGGAACACGTCGTGCACGTGTCCCGCCTTGATGCGGTCCTTGTGGCCTTGCCAGAAGGCCGCGTCCAGCAGGTCGGCATGGTGCGCCATGAACACGGCGCGCACGGCGGGGTTGCCGAGCAGGAAAGGTTCGAAGGTCTCGGGGAAGACGTCCTTCGGGCCGACCGAATACCAGATCTCGCCGGACATCTCTTCTTCCTCGTTGCGCGGCTGGGGCAAGCGGCGGAAGTTGCAGTCGGTGACGTACTCGATCTCGTCGTAGTCGTAGAACACCACCTTGCCGTGGCGGGTGACGCCGAAGTTCTTCCAGAGCATGTCGCCGGGGAAGATGTTGGCCGCCACCAGGTCCTTGATGGCATTGCCGTACTCGACCACGGCATGCTCCAGCTGCTGCGGCGACGCATCCTGCAGGTAGATGTTCAACGGCACCATGCGGCGCTCGATGTACACGTGCCGGATGACCAGCATGTCGCCGTCCTCCTCGATCTGGCTGGGGCAGAACGTCATCAGCTCGGCCACCAGCGCCTCGCTGATGCGCGCCCGCGGGAAGGCCACGCTGGTGTACTCCAGCGTGTCGGCCATGCGGCCGACGCGGTCGTGCGTCTTCACCAGCAGGTACTTGCCCTTGATCTGCTCGCGGCTGGTGTCCTTCTGCGGCGGGTAGTAGTCCTTGATGACCTTGAACACGTAGGGGAAGGACGGCAGGTCGAACACCAGCATCACCATGCCCTTGATGCCGGGCGAGATGTCGAACTTGTCGCTCGAGTGGCGCAGGTGGTACAGGAAATCGCGGTAGAAGCTGTTCTTGCCCTGCTTCTGCAGGCCCAGCGCGGCGTACAGCTCGGAGCGCGGCTTGCGCGGCATCATCGAGCGCAGGAACTGCACATAGGCGCTGGGGATCTCCATGTCCACCATGAAGTAGGCCCGCGCGAAGCTGAAGAGCATCAGCAGGTCGTCCTCGTCCAGCAGCACGGCGTCGATGACCAGCTTGCCCGAATCGCCGTGCAGGATGGGCAGCGCGAAGGGCGTGGCGGCGAAGCCGTTGACGATCTTGCCGATGAGGTACGCACCCTTGTTGCGGAAGAACAGCGAGCTGAGCACCTGGATCTGGAAGTTGGCGCGCAGCCGCACCGGTCCGGTGTGGCCCTGGAGGGCGGCCAGCACGTCGTCGATGTCGCGGCCCAGGTCCTCGAACTCGCACTGCAGCTGGAAGTTGTCGACGATGCGCAGCAGGGTCTCGCGCATGCCGTCGGCGGACGGGTAGTACGCGCGGTAGGTGGGCAGGGCCGCGGGTTCGTCGTTCTCGATGTACTCGGTGCTGACGGCCGGCCGCACGAAGATGAAGTCGTTGCGGAAGTAGCTGTGGTGCAGGATGCGCGTGGTGACCGAGTTGAAGAAGGTCTCGGCCAGTTCGGGCTGGTGGTGGTCGACCAGCAGGCCGATGTAGTGCAGCTTCGCCTGCTGCCAGGTGTCGCCCTCGAGCGAGTCGATGTCGAACTCGCGGCGCAGCCGGTCCACCGCCTCGTCGACGCGCTTGTCGTAGAACTCGATGCGCTCGCGCTGCGCCCGCTGCTGGCCGTGCCAGTCGGCCAGCTCGAAGCGCTGCTTGGCCGCGCGGCTGGTCTCGCTGAACAACCGGTAGTGGCGGTTGAAGCCGTCGAGCATGGCCTTCGCGATGTCGAAGGCGCGGCTGTCGGTGAGGCGGTGCGGGAACATCGGCTTGGTGTCGGGGCCGGTGCCCCAGTCAATCGTCGTCGGAACGGGCCACGCGCGGGTAGCGCTTGATCGCCGCGGCAAACACGCCGACCACGGTCTCGGAACTGTCCATGGTCACGTCCAGGTTCTTCAGCAGGCCGTCGCGCAGGCCGTAGACCCAACCGTGGACAGACACCTTCTGGCCGCGGGCCCAGGCGTCCTGGACCACGGTGGACAGGGCCACGTTGCCGACCTGCTCGATGACGTTCATCTCGCACAGGATGTCTTCCTGCTCGGCCTCGGGCAGGTGGTCTAGGCGGCCACGGTGGCGCAAGCGCACGTCCTGCACGTGGCGCAGCCAGTTGTCGGCCAGGCCCACGCGGGTGCCGCGCATCGCCGCGCGCACGCCGGCGCAGCCGTAGTGGCCCACCACCATGATGTGCTCGACCTTCAGGTGCTCCACCGCGAACTGGATGGTCGACAGCGCGTTCAGGTCGGAGTGCACCACCACGTTGGCGACGTTGCGGTGCACGAACACCTCGCCAGGGTCGAGACCGGTGATCTCGTTGGCCGGCACGCGACTGTCGGCGCAGCCGATCCACATGTACTTGGGACTTTGCTGCTGCGCCAGCCGCGTGAAGAAGCCCGGCTCGCGCGCCTTGGTGGCGGCGGCCCAGGCGCGGTTGCGCTGGAACAGGTCGTCGATGTTGTCGATGTCGTCGGTCATGGCGGGCCTCGGAACGGGGTTGGGGATTCGGGCGGACGCCAGTCTAGTGGCGTCACGCCATCGGGCCGGCGGGCCGCGAACCGCCCGTACGCTACATGGTTTCGGCGAAGAGCTCGCGGCCGATCAGCATGCGGCGGATCTCGGACGTGCCGGCGCCGATCTCGTACAGCTTGGCGTCGCGCCACAGGCGGCCCAGCGGGTACTCGTTGATGTAGCCGTTGCCGCCGAAGATCTGGATGCCCTCGCCGGCCATCCAGGTGGCCTTCTCGGCGCACCACAGGATGACCGAGGCGCAGTCCTTGCGCACCTGGCGCACGTGCTGGCTGCCGAGCATGTCGAGGTTCTTGCCGATGGTGTAGCAGAAGGCCCGGCCGGCCTGCAGCACGGTGTACATGTCGGCCACCTTGCCCTGGATGAGCTGGAACTCGCCGATGCTCTGGCCGAACTGCTTGCGGTCGTGGATGTAGGGCACCACGTTGTCCATCACGCTCTGCATGATGCCGATGGGGCCGGCGGCGAGCACCGCGCGCTCGTAGTCGAGGCCGCTCATCAGCACCTTGGCGCCGCCGTTCAGGCCGCCCAGGATCTGGCTGGCCGGCACCTCCACGTCGCGGAACACCAGTTCGCCGGTGTGGCTGCCGCGCATGCCCAGCTTGTCGAGCTTCTGCGCGATGGAGAAGCCCTTCATGCCCTTCTCGATGAGGAAGGCGGTGACGCCGCGCGCGCCCAGTTCGGGCTCGGTCTTGGCATAGACCACCAGGGTGTCGGCGTCGGGGCCGTTGGTGATCCACATCTTGGTGCCGTTGAGCAGGTAGAAGCCGCCCTTGTCCTCGGCCTTGAGCTTCATGCTGATGACGTCGGAGCCGGCGCCGGGCTCGCTCATCGCCAGCGCGCCGACATGCTCGCCGCTGATCAGCTTGGGCAGGTATTTGGCGCGCTGGGCGTCGGTGCCGTTGCGCTTGATCTGGTTGACGCACAGGTTGCTGTGCGCGCCGTAGGACAGGCCCACCGACGCGCTCGCGCGGCTGATCTCCTCCATCGCCACCATGTGCGCCAGGTAGCCCATGCCGGCGCCGCCGTACTCTTCGGGCACGGTGATGCCGAGCACGCCCAGGTCGCCCATCTTGCGCCACAGGTCCATCGGGAACTGGTCGCTGCGGTCGATCTCGGCGGCGCGCGGCGCGATCTCGGCGTCGGCGAAGGCACGAACGGCGTCGCGCAGGGCATCGACGTCTTCGCCGAGCTGGAAATCGAGTCCGGGCAGTTGGCTCATGGGGTGTCTCCTCGGGGGTGGCAAGGGGGTGGGGATCAGTGCCGCACGCCGTCGCGTCCGGTGATGGTCATGACGGTGGCGGTCATCGTGGCCACCAGCACGGGGGCCCCATCGGGGGCCTGCCCCCAGGCGCGGCCGTCGACCACGCTGATGGTACGGCCGGCCTTGGCGACCTGGCCTTCGCAGCGCAGGTGGGGGCCGCGGGCAGGGGCCAGCAGGTTGATCTTGAACTCGATGGTCAGCACGCCGGCATCGGCCGGCATCAGCGTGGAGGCGGCATAGCCGCAGGCGGTGTCCAGCGCCGCGGCCAGCATGCCGGCGTGCACGAAGCCGTGCTGCTGGCCGATGCGAGGCGAGTGCGGCAGGCCGACGACGACGTGGCCGGGCTCGACGAGATCGAGCGTGGCGCCGATGGTGGCCATCGCGCCCTGGCGGTCGAACGAGTCGCGGATACGGGCCTCGTAGGACGGATCGGCGGGCAGGTGGGTGCGTTCGGACATGGGCTCGGCTGAGGCGGCGTCGACAGACCACCGGATTTGATTGACGTTTACGTCAACGTCATTTTGCCCGAGAACCGATGCCCGACGGAAGCCCCGATGTGGCGGCAGGCGGTGCAGCGCATGCCCGGAGGCCCACCGGGGCGCCGCGTCCGGCGCCTGCGCGCCGCAGCGCGGTCAGGCCCGGCGCGGGCGCGCCGGCGCCTTGGCCAGCAGGCTGCGGCAGCGGGCCTCGTGCTGGGCGATCTCGGCCAGCGTGACCTCGATGTCCTCGCGCTGCTGCTCGAGCTGCTGTCGGTGCGAGGCCAGCACGCCCAGGAAGGCCTGCAACTGCGGCGCGGTGTCGGAATCGCTGTCGTACATCGTCACCAGCTGCTTGATGTCCTGCAGCGCGAAGCCCAGCCGCTTGCCGCGCAGCGTGAGCTTCAGCCGGGTGCGGTCGCGGTGCGTGTAGACCCGGTTGCGACCGGCGCGGGCGGGGGTGAGCAGGCCCACGTCCTCGTAGAAGCGGATGGCGCGCGGCGTGATGTCGAACTCATGGGCGAGTTCGGTGATCGTGTAGGTCTTGCCTTCTCGGCCAGCAGCGCTGTCGGGCATGGGCGGCTCGGTTGACGTTCGCGTCAATTTAACCACGGCCGGACGGGGCGGCGCCCGAAAGGACAACGGCGGGCTGTGGGCAGCCCGCCGTTCCTGGCCCGCGTGGTGCGTGGGTCCGATCTCCCTGCCTCGCCGGTATGACAGCAGTGCGGGCGAGTCTGTGCGAATGGCGTCGCCGGCGCATCCACTGCCGAGAGGACGGCGGCCGGCGTCAGTCGAAGCTGGGCAGCACCTCGGTGCGCAGCGCGCCGCGGCTGCGCTCGTAGTCGGGCAGCACCGAACGCACCACTTCCCAGAAGGCCGAGCTGTGGTTCATCTCGCGCAGATGGGCCAGTTCGTGGGTGACGACGTAGTCGATCACCGGCATCGCGAAGTGCACCAGGCGCCAGTTGAGCCGCACCGAGCCGTCGGCGCTGGCGCTGCCCCAGCGCGTGGCGGCGGAACTGATCGACAGCCGTCGCACGCGCACGCCCAGTTGCTGGGCGAAGTGCTCGCAGCGCGACTCGAAGATGCGCCGCGCCTGGCGCTGCAGCCAGCTCTGCACCGCCTCGCGGATCTGCGCCTGCGTGGCGGACTGGGGCAGGCCGACGTGCAGGGTCATGCGCGCCACGCCCGGCAGCCCGTCGCCGCCGGCATTGAGCACCGCGCCGGTGACGCGCGGGTCGAGCACCACGATGACGGTGTCGCCGAGGAAGGGCAGGCTGGTGCCGTCGCGCCATTCGATGCGCGCGGCCTGCAGCCGATCGGCCCGCTCGCGCTGCTCGTGCAGCTTGCGCAGGATCCAGCCGGCCTTGGCCTGCAGCGCCTGCTCGACCTCCTGCACCGCCACCCAGCGCGGGGCGCTGACGCTCAGGCCCTCGGCGCCGACGACGAAGCCGATGCTGCGCCGTTTGCCGCGGCGGAACTCGTAGCCGACGGTGTGGCCGTCGAGCGAGACGCGGCGCTGGGCGCGGGGGTGATCGAAGCGCAGCGGCGGCGCTGCAACAGCCGGGCCGGGCACCGCCGGCGGCTTGGCGCCCGCTCGCGGGCGCGCCGGCGAGGTGCCTGCGGCCGGGTCAGGTGCGGTGTCGGCTGCGGGCACGACCCCGCGGCCGGCCGGCGGCGCGGCAGGCGCGCCGGCCGGCGTCGGCGCCTCGTCGAACAGCGACAGCTGTCGTCGATCGGGGGCCAGGCTGGGTCGCGCCATGGGCGCGGATTCTACGAACACCGGGGCGGCCGTGACAGCAGTCACCGCGAAAGGCCACGGGTCGGGTGGCCGATTGGGCGCCTGGTTGGGCGGCCGGCCGGGCGATTCGCCGGGCCACGGGTCGGGCGCGCGGTCGGTCGACAGTCCGGACACCGGGCCGGACACCAGTCCACTCACCAGGCCGCGCACCCAGCGCAGCACGTCGGCGGCCGCCGTCCGCCCGCGGGCCCCCATGGGCCGCTCAGCGGTAGGCCTCGGGATCGATGCGACGCATCTCGGCCTCGATCCAGGCCTCGACCTCGCGCATCAGTTCGTCCGGCTCGCGGCCGACCGACGGGATCGGCGGGCCGATCGAGATGTCGACCACGCCCGGGCGCAGCAGGAAGCTCTTGCGCGGCCAGCAGCGCGCCGAGCTGGTGGCGATCGGCACGATCGGGTTGCCGGTGGCGATGGCCAGCCGGCTGGCGCCCGACTTGTAGACACCCTTCTGGCCCCGCGCGATGCGCGTGCCCTCGGGGAACATGATCACCCAGTGGCCCATGGCCATCAGCCGCTTGCCCTGCGCCTCGACCTTCTTCCAGGCCTCGGTGCGCTTGCTGCGGTCGATGTGGATCATGTCCATGCGGGCCATCGCCCAGCCGAAGAACGGGATGTAGAGCAGTTCGCGCTTGAAGACGTAGGCCAGCGGGTGGGTCATCAACGCCGGGTAGGCGAAGGTTTCCCAGGTGGACTGGTGCTTGGACGCCAGCAGCACCGCGGCGCGCTCGTCGGCCCGCGTGGGCAGGTGGTCCATCCCCTGGATGCGCCAGTGGATGCCGCAGATCCAGCGCGCCCCATAGACGGACAGCCGCAGCCAGCCTGCGCACATCCAGTAGATGCGGTTGCCGCGGATGAAGATCGACACCAGCACCACCGCCAGCGCCCACGGGATGACGGTGACGACCAGGAACAGCACGAACAGCAGCGAGCGCAGGGCGTGGAGCGCGGTCAACGCAGGTCTCCCAGGCTGGACACGCGAACGTGGTCGCGGCGCAGCATGTGCTCGGCGAAGGCGCCCAGGTCGGAATGCACCAGGGTGGCGGGCACCTGCTCGACGATGCGGGCGATCTGCCCGTCGTCCAGCGCGGCGGCGCGGCCGCTGCACACCAGGTGCGGCTCGCAGCCGGCAGCGTGCGCGGCCTGCAGGTCGCGCAGGGTGTCGGCCACCATCGGCACGTTGTGCAGGTCGATGCCGTAGCGGCGGCCGATCTCGACCATCAGCCCCGGCAGGGGCTTGCGGCAGTCGCAGTGGTCCTCGGGCGTGTGCGGGCAGAAGAACACCGCATCGAGTCGGCCCCCCACGGCTGCCAGGCACTGGTTCATGTGCGCATGCACGGCGTTGACCGAGGCCATGTCGATCATGCCCCGGCCGATGCCCGACTGGTTGGTGGCCACCACCGCATGCCAGCCGGCGTGGTTGAGCCGCGCCACCGCCTCCAGCGCCCCGGGCACCGGGTGCCACTCGTGCGGCGACTTGACGTGGTCGTCGCGGTAGGCGTTGAGGATGCCGTCGCGGCCCAGGATCAGGAGCTTGGGGATGGGCTGCATGGCGTGCCGCCGTCGGTCAGGCCGCAAGGCGGGAGAGGTCGGCCACGCGGTTCATCGCCGCATGCAGCGACGCCAGCAGGGCCAGGCGGTTGTGGCGCAGCGCAGCGTCGTCGGCGTTGACCATGACACCGTCGAAGAAGGCGTCGACCGGCGTCTTCAATGCCGCCAGCGCCTGCAGCGAGGCGCTGTAGTCGCCGCGGTCGAAGGCCGCATCGGCCACCGGCCGCACCGATTGCAGTGCCTGGTACAGCGCCGCCTCGGCGGCCTCCTTCAGCAGCGCCGGCCGCACGGGTTCGCCGGAACTGCCCTCGGACTTCTTCAGGATGTTGCCCACGCGCTTGTTGGCCGCGGCCAGCGAAGCGGCCTCGGGCAGTGCGGCGAAGCTGCGCACCGCCGCCAGGCGCCGGGGGATCTCGGCCCAGCGCTCGGGCCGGGCCTCGACGACGGCCTCGACCTCCTGCGACGAGTAGCCCAGTTCGCGCAGGTAGCCCGACAGGCGCTCGCGCAGGAAGAAGCCCACCTCGGCCTGCGACTGGCCATGGCCGGCCGGGAAGGCCTTGAAGGCTTCGCTGACGAGGTGGTGCACGTCCAGCGGCAGCCCGCCCTCGATGAGCATGCGGATCACGCCCAGCGCATGGCGGCGCAGCGCGAACGGGTCCTTGTCGCCGGTGGGCACCTGGCCGATGCCGAACAGGCCGGCCAGGGTCTCGAGCTTGTCGGCCAGCGCCACCACCAGCCCGACCGGGTTGCGGGGCAGCGCGTCGCCGGCAAAGCGCGGGCGGTAGTGGTCTTCCACCGCGAAGGCGATGGCCTCGGGCTCGCCATCGTGCCGGGCGTAATAGCCACCCATGATGCCCTGCAGCTCGGGGAACTCGCCCACCATGTCGGTGAGCAGGTCGGCCTTGGACAGCATCGCGGCCACGTCGGCCGACGCTGCCAGCGCCGGCCCACCGACGGCCAGGCCGATGGCATGGGCGATGGTGCGCACGCGCTCCATGCGCTCGCCCTGCGTGCCGAGCTTGTTGTGGTAGACCACCTTGTGCAGCCCGGCGACGCGGTCGACCAGGCGCTTCCTGCGGTCCTGGTCGAAGAAGAACTTGGCGTCGGCCAGGCGCGGGCGCACCACGCGCTCGTTGCCGCCGATGACCTTGGACGGGTCGGCCGGCCGGATGTTGCTGACCACCAGGAACTTGTGTGTCAGCCGACCCTGCGCGTCGAGCAGCGGGAAGTACTTCTGGTTGGCCTTCATCGTCAGGATGAGGCATTCGGGCGGCACTTCGAGGAACTGCGGCTCGAACTGGCACAGCAGCACGTTGGGCCGCTCGACCAGCGCGGTGACCTCGTCGAGCAGCGCGTCGTCGTCGATCGGCTTCAGGCCCTCGGCCGTGGCCAGCGCGGCAAGCTGGCGCACAATCTCGGCGCGGCGCTCGGCGAAGCTGGCGATCACCGAGCCTTCGTCCAGCAACTGCTGGGCGTAGCTGTCGGCGTCGCGCAGCGTCACGGTGGGCTGCGCGGCCTCGAAACGATGGCCGGTGGTGCTGCGGCCGGACGAGAGGCCCAGCACCTGCAGCGGCACCACCTCATCGCCGTGCAGCGCGACCAGGCCATGTGCCGGGCGCACGAAGTTCACGCTGGTCCAGCCGTCGGCCAGCTGGTAGCTCATGACCTTCGGGATGGGCAATTTCGCCAGCGCCTCGTCGAGGGCCTTCTTCAGGCCGTCGGCCAGCGACGCGCCAGCCACCCGGCTGTCGAGGAACAGCGCCTCGGCCTTGCCGTCGGGGGCGCGCTTGAGGGCGGGCACGACGGAGGCGTCCTGGCCCAGTGCGGCCAGCTTCTTCAGCAGTGCCGGCGTGGGCGCACCCGCGGCATCCAGCGCCACGCTCACCGGCATCAGCTTCTGCTGCACCGACTTGTCGGCGGCCTTGGCGGACACGCCGGCCACGTGGGCGGCCAGGCGGCGGGGCGACGCAAAGGCGGTGACCGCGGCACCGGCCGCGGCCAGGCCCTGCGCCTGCAGCGACGCGGACAGGGTGGCAGCGAAGGACTCGCCCAGCTTCTTCAGTGCCTTGGGCGGCAGCTCTTCGACGAAGAGCTCGACCAGCAGGTTGCGGGTGCTCATGCTCGGACCTCGCTGGGCCGCGCCGTCGGCGCATGGGGGACCGGCTCTGCCGCCTTCTTCTGTTCGAGCTGGGCCAGCACTTCGGCGGCCCAGGCCTTGGGCGCCATCGGGAAGCCGAGCCGTGCGCGACTGTCGAGGTAGCTCTGCGCCACGGCGCGGGCCAGGTTGCGGATGCGGCCGATGTAGGCCGCGCGCTCGGTGACGCTGATGGCGCCGCGGGCGTCGAGCAGGTTGAAGGTGTGCGCGGCCTTGAGCACCTGCTCGTAGGCCGGCAGCGCCAGGGCCTGCGACATCAGGTGCTGGGCCTGCTTCTCGTGCGAGCCGAAGGCGCCGAACAGGAACTCGGCGTCGCTGTGTTCGAAGTTGTAGGTGCTCTGCTCGACCTCGTTCTGGTGGAACACGTCGCCGTAGCTCAGGCCCGGGGCGTAGACCAGGTCGTAGACGTTGTCCACGCCCTGCAGGTACATGGCCAGGCGCTCCAGGCCGTAGGTGATCTCGCCGGTGAGCGGCTTGCAGTCGATGCCGCCGACCTGCTGGAAGTAGGTGAACTGCGTCACCTCCATGCCGTTGAGCCAGACCTCCCAGCCCAGGCCCCAGGCGCCGAGCGTGGGGTTCTCCCAGTCGTCCTCGACGAAGCGGATGTCGTTGCTCTTCAGGTCGAAGCCCACCGCCTCGAGCGAGCCGAGGTACAGCTCCAGGATGTCGGCCGGGGCGGGCTTGAGCACCACCTGGTACTGGTAATAGTGCTGCAGGCGGTTCGGGTTCTGGCCATAGCGGCCGTCCTTGGGCCGGCGGCTGGGCTGCACGTAGGCCGCCTTCCAGGGCTCGGGGCCGAGCGCGCGCAGGAAGGTGGCGGTGTGGCTGGTACCGGCGCCGACCTCCATGTCGTAGGGCTGCAGCAGGGCGCAACCCTGGCGGTCCCAGTAGTCTTGCAGTCGAAGGATGAGTTGCTGGAAGGTGAGCATCGGTGGCCGCGCGGCTGCCTCGAAGGAACCGGGGAGTTTAACGGCCGCCCCTGGGTCATCCCCAGGGATCGCGGGCCGGCGGTCCGGCGCGCCAGGCCGCCCACAGCAGCAGCAACCAGGCCGCGGCCAGCAGCGGCCACAGCCCGATGGCGCCCGCCCAGGCAGCGTAAGGCGTGCGCCCCGTGCGGCCCTGCACCGTGCCGGTGAGCACGGCCCGGGTGAACACCGGCAGACGCGCCTGCACCTGGCCGCGGTGGTCGATCAGCGCGGTGGTGCCGGTGTTGGTGGCGCGCAGCATCGGCCGCTGCAGTTCGAGCGTGCGCATGCGCGAGATGTGCAGGTGCTGCTCGGCCGCCCCGCTGTCGCCGAACCAGCCGATGTTGCTGATGTTGACCAGCATGGTCGGTGCATGGGCGGCCTCGCGGAAACGGGTGGCGAGTTCCTCGCCGAACAGGTCTTCGTAGCAGATGTTGGGCAGCAGGCGCTCGGCGCCGAGCGCGAAGGCCGGCGCATCGGGGTCGCCCCGGCGGAAGTCGCCGAGCGGGATGTCCATCATGTCGGTGAACCAGCGGAACATCGGCGGGATGAACTCGCCGAAGGGCACCAGGTGGCCCTTGTCGTAGCGATATCCCGCGGCGCCGGCGGCCATCCCGACCACCGAGTTGGTGTAGCCGTCGGCGGGGTCGCCGAGCGGCACGCCGATCAGCGCCGCGGGCCGGCCGGGCGCCGCGAAATGCGACTGCAGCGCGGCCCAGTAGCCCGGCGCCAGGTCCTGCAACTGGTCGGGCAGCAGCGGCACGGCGGTTTCGGGGGCCACGACCAGGTCGCCGCCCGCCTGGCGCAGCGAGGTGGCCACCCAGGCCAGGGTGGCGGGCAGGTGCTGGGGCACGAACTTCTCGTCCTGCGCCACGTTGGGCTGCAGCAAGCTCACCTTCAGCGTGCCGCTGGGCTGGGTGAACTCGGCCGGGCCCAGCAGCGCGCCGGCACCGACGGCGGCCGTGGCCAGCACCATGGCGGCCACCGCGCCCCGGGTGCGCCGTTGAAGAGCCTGCACCGCACCGGCGGCGAACGCCGCGCCGACGGCACCGAGGCCGTAGACGCCGATCCACGGCGCCAGCCAGGCCAGCGGGCCGTCGACCTGCGCGTAGCCGCTGGCGGCCCAGGGGAAGCCGGTGAGCAGCAGCCCGCGGGCCAGTTCGGCCGCCAGCCAGGCCGTGGCGAACAGCAGCGTGTCGTGCCAGGGCCGGCCGTCGCGGCCGCGCGCCACCGCCGCCATCGCCAGCGCCAGCACCGACGACAGCGCCAGCGCCAGCAGCGCCACCGCCGCCGCGGCCATCCAGGCCGGCAGGCCGCCGTAACGGTGCATGCTGATGAAGAGCCACCACACGGCGCCGCCCACCCAGGCCGTGCCATAGGCGGCGCCCAGCGCGGCCGCCTGCCATGGGGTGGCACGCGCCACCCGCCAGGCCAGAACCGCCATGCCCAGCGCCACCAGCGGCCAGGCGGCCGGGCGGGCATAGGCCAGCGATTGCGCGGCGCCCAGCAGCGCCAGCAGGAGCAGTTCGGCCCGGGGCCAGCGGCGCCCGCCCCGCACAGGGCTCAAGGCGTGCCGGCCTCGACTGCGCGCGTGACCTTGAACCAGCGCACCGCACCGCCCCGCGTCAGCATCACCTGGAAATCGAGCCCGCCGACGCCCACCGACTCGCCGCGCCGCGGCACCCGGCCCAGCGCATCGGCGACCAGACCGCCGATGGTGTCGAACTCGTCGTGCGGCAGGGACACCGCGAAGGCGTGGTTGACCGCCTCGATCTCGGTGTCGCCGGCCACTCGGTGCGAGCCGTCGGCCAGGGTGTAGATGCCGTTCTCGGCGTCGGCCTCGTCGAATTCGTCCTCGATCTCGCCGACGATTTCCTCGAGCACATCTTCGATGGTCAGCAGCCCGGCGGTGTTGCCGAACTCGTCGATGACGATGGCCAGGTGGTTGCGGTTGGAGCGGAAGTCGCGCAGCAGTTCGTTCAGGCCCTTGCTCTCGGGCACGAACACCGCCGGCCGCAGCAGCGTGCGCAGGTTCAGCTCGGGCGCGCGCTGCAGCTTGAGCAGGTCCTTGGCCATCAGGATGCCGATGACGTTCTCGCGCTGGCCCTCGAACACCGGGAAGCGCGAGTGGCCGGTCTCGATCACCAAGGCCAGCAGCTCGTCGTAGGGAGCGGTGATGTCGAGCAGGTCCATGTGCGGCTCGGCCACCATCACGTCGCCGGCCGTCATGTCGGCCATGCGGATCACGCCCTCGAGCATGGCGCGCGACTCGGGCGGGATCAGCTCGCGATGCTCGGCATCCGCCAGCGTCTCGATCAGCTCTTCCCGCGAATCGGGCCCCGGCGACACCAGCTCGATCAGGCGGTCGAACAGGCTGCGGCGCTCGGTGGTGGCCGGCAACAGGCCACGGTGCATGGATCGACTGGGAGGGGGTTCTGACACAGCAGGTGTCGGTTGTGACAACGCAGCGGAGAATACCCGATCGGCCTTGACAGCCTGCCGCCCTTGCAACACAGTGCGCAGCCCTCGAGGCCGGCCGCCCTTGATTTCGCCGCAATCGCCGGCATCTGTCGACGCCCCTCGGAGCCACCCATGTCCACCGGACTCATCCCCGCCACCATCCTCACCGGCTTTCTCGGCAGCGGCAAGACCACGCTGCTCAAGCGTGTGCTCACCGAGAGCCATGGCCAGAAGATCGCCGTCATCGAGAACGAGTTCGGCGAGGAGAACATCGACAACGAGATCCTGGTGGCCGACACCAACGAGCAGATCATCCAGATGAACAACGGCTGCGTCTGCTGCTCGATCCGCGAAGACCTGCGCACCACGCTGTCCGACCTGGCCGACAAGCGCCGCAAGGGCGAGCTCGACTTCGACCGCATCGTGATCGAGACCACCGGCCTGGCCGACCCCGGCCCGGTGGCCCAGACCTTCTTCATGGACGACGAGATCGCCGAGAGCTACCTGCTCGACTCGATCCTCACCCTGGTCGACGCCAAGCACGCCGACACCCAGCTCGACACCCGCCAGGAGGCGCGCCGCCAGATCGGCTTTGCCGACCGCATCTTCCTGAGCAAGACCGACCTGGTCGACGACGCCTCGGTGCAGGCGCTGATCCACCGCATCAAGCACATGAACCCGCGGGCACCGCAGGAGAAGGTGCACTTCGGCGAGGTGCCGATCGCCAGCGTGTTCGACCTGCGGGGCTTCAACCTGAACGCCAAGCTCGAGATCGACCCGGAGTTCCTGGCCGCCGACGACCATGACCATGGGCACGATCATGGGCACGATCACGACCATGGTCACGACCACGAGCATGGCGAACACTGCGACCACCCGCACCACCATGCGCACGACGACGACGTGAAATCCTTCGTCTTCCGCGCCGAACGGGCCTTCCACCCGGCCAAGCTGGAGGATTTCCTGGGCTCCGTGGTGCAGGTCTACGGCCCCAAGATGCTGCGCTACAAGGGAGTGCTGTTCATGAAGGGCAGCGACCGCAAGGTGGTCTTCCAGGGCGTGCACCAGTTGATGGGCAGCGACCTGGGCCCCAAGTGGCTCCCCGGGGAGCGCCGGATGAGCAAGATGGTGTTCATCGGCGTCGATCTGCCGAAGGACATCCTGCTTCAAGGCCTGGAGGGATGCCTAATCTGAACGCTGGGCAGGTCAAATCGGGCCGCCGCCGGCCCGTGGGCGGTCGCATACTTCACGTGGCTACAATCCGCGCGCCCGAACGATGCTGACCGCAGACCGCTCGGGGCGGAACCCAGGTCAGCCGCCCATGCGAGGAGTCCAGTCGTGAGCAAGCCCACGGTGAAAAGCCCGCCCGCCGCCAAGGCGCCGACCGCCGCCAAACCGGCGACGGCCGCCGCCGCGCCCAAGTCCCCCGCCAAGAAGGGCACTCCCGTGACCGCCGAGACCAAGAAACCCGCCTCCAAGGCCGCCCCGACCAAGACGGCCGCGGCCCCGGCCAGCCCCAAGGCCGCTGCGCCTGCTGCCAAGACTGCACCGCCCAAGGGCCCCGCCGAGGCCAAACCCTCTTCAGCGGCTTCTGCAGCGCGCCCGACCGCCATTCCTGCTGCGGCGCCCTTGCCGCCAGTCAATCGATTCTCCGAGCGCTTCTCCCCGCCGAAGCCTCCTGCCCGTGGATACCCTGAACCAATGGAAACCGTGAAGACCGCCCACAAGGCGGACCCCAAACTGGCCAACGCCTGGAAGACCAAGGCCGGTCGCGACCTGACCGAGCCCGAGCTGATGGCCATGCCGGAAGCCGAGTACATGAACGAGAAGCAGCTCGAGTTCTTCCGCGCCCGGCTGCAGGCCCTGAAGGACGACCTGCTGTCCAATGCCGGCGAGACCACCGAGCACCTGCGCGAGGACACCTCCATCGTGCCCGATCCGGCCGACCGCGCCACCATCGAGGAAGAACACGCCCTCGAACTGCGCACCCGCGACCGCGAGCGCAAGCTGCTGAAGAAGATCTCGCAGTCGCTGACCCGCATCGAGGCCGGTGACTACGGTTTCTGCGACGAGACCGGCGAGCCGATCGGGCTGGGTCGGCTGCTGGCGCGGCCCACCGCCACGCTGTCCCTCGAGGCGCAGCAGCGCCGCGAGATGAAGCAGAAGATGTTCGGCGACTGATCGCCGCGCGGCCCCGAGCAGACAGCACACAGCAGACACCATGGCCGAACCCAAGGACGGCGAGAGCTTCTTCCGCAAGGTGGTCAAGTTCGTGGCCAATCCGGCCACGGAGTGGTCCGACGCCGGCACGAAGCAGGACGACCCCTCCGACGCCGAGCTCGAGAAGTCCGAGCTGAAGGCCATGGTCGAGCGCAAGCGGCGCAACGATTTCGTGCGCAAGCGTGAACTCGACATGCTGCGCCGCCTGCGCCGCGAGGGCCTGTCTCCCGAACAACTGGCCGCCCTGGGAGGCTCCTCGCGCATCGACGACACCGATGTGCGGGTGTCCGAAACCGGAATTCGGCAGGACATCCGCGTCAAGGCCAAGATCGACGAGATCGAACAGCAGATGGTCGGCGAGGGCTTCCGCAACACCGGCACCAAGCGATCGTCCACGTTCTTCAATGCGCCGACCGAGGCCTTGGCCTTTGACGCCGGCAACCGGGCCCCGGCGCCCGGTCCGGGCCGTTCAGCAGGCAACCCGGCGGTGGTGGCCCGCGAAGACCGGCTGCCGGCCCTGCCACCGCTGCCCAATTTCGACCAGATGCCTTCTGGAGTGCCCGCCCCGGTGACCATGGGCGCCGGCATGGCCCCATTGAAATCACCGGCCGCGGCGCCGGCCAAGGCCATCAAGCCGACCCAGCCGCCGATGCTGCTCGACAGCGCCGCAGAGGTGGCCATCGAGGTCAGCGAGGTCGTGCACGACCCCGAACTGGACGAGGCCGTCATCGCCTTCGCCAATGCCGACTTCAACCACTGCGAGCACGCGCTGACGCAACTGGTGGTGCCCGGGGCGCCGCGCTACGAGCATGGCGAAACCTGGCACGTGCTGTTCGACCTGTACCGGGCGATCGGCCAGCAGGTCAAGTTCGAGAGCCTGTCGCTCGAATACGCGCAACTGTTCGGCAGTTCGTCGCCGCAGTGGTTCTCATTGCCGCGCATGGTGGCCGATGCCGCCGCGGCCGAGGAACCGTCCTCCGCGCCGCGCCCCATCGGCAACGTCGGCTGGGTGAGCCCCGCGGCGCTCGACACCGACGCCGTCGCCCGGCTGCGCTCCACCGCGCTGCAGCTGCCGCTGCCCTGGGTGCTGGACTGGTCGGCGCTGCAGCAGGTGGACGTGGAGGCCGCGTCGCAGTTGACGGTGCTCTTCCAGCAGTGGTCGCGCCAGCGTGTCGAGATGCGCTGGCTCAGCGGCGACCTGCTGTTCTCGGCCCTGCACGAGGCCGCGCCCACCGGCACGCGCGACGCCGACCCGGCCTACTGGATGGCCCGGCTCGAGGCCCTGCGCCTGGCCAACCGGCCCGACCAGTTCGACGAGGCGGCCATCGACTACTGCATGACTTACGAGGTCTCGCCGCCATCCTGGGAGCGTGCCGAGTGCGTGGTGCGCGTCAGCGGCGCCTCGACGTCGACGGCTTCGCCGCCGATGTCGATCGTCAGCGAGGTGTCCACGGGCTTCCTCGAATCGTCGTTGCTCGACGACCCGAACGGCACCCAGGTGGCCACGGTCGAGCTCTCCGGCCAGTTGGTGGGCGACATCAGCGCCACGCTGACCAAGCTGGACCAGCGCCTGGGCAGTGCCTCGCTGGTGTCGGTGTCCTGTGCTCGGCTCATCCGCGTCGATTTCATCGCCGCCGGCGACCTGCTGAACTGGGTGCTCGCCAAGCGCGGCCAGGAACGTGCCGTCACCTTCACCGAGGCGCACCGCCTGGTGGCGCTGTTCTTCGGCGCGATGGGCATCAACGAGCACGCCCGCGTGCAGGTTCGGCGCGACTGACCCACCCGCCCCGCGCCGCCAGACGGCCGCGGGGGCAGCAGAGTCTTTGCATGGAACCCTTCCACGGCACCACCATCCTCAGCGTGCGGCGGCCCACCCCGCAGGGCTGGCAGGTCGCGCTCGGCGGCGACGGCCAGGTCACGCTCGGCAACATCATCGTCAAGGCCAGTGCGCGCAAGGTGCGCAAGCTGCACCGCGACCAGGTGCTGGCCGGGTTTGCCGGGGCCACGGCCGATGCGTTCACGCTGTTCGAGCGCTTCGAGGCCAAGCTCG
Source organism: Ideonella sp. A 288 (assembly GCF_002198735.1). Taxonomy (GTDB): domain Bacteria; phylum Pseudomonadota; class Gammaproteobacteria; order Burkholderiales; family Burkholderiaceae_C; genus Pseudaquabacterium. Next base: position 34,462 of record NZ_MWLO01000156.1, on the reverse strand, counting down.
AGAAGCACCAGGGCCAGCTGGTGCGGGCGGCCATCGAGCTGACCAAGGACTGGCGCACCGACCGCGTGCTGCGCCGCCTGGAGGCCATGCTGGCCGTGGCCGACCGCGAGGCCAGCCTGATCATCACCGGCAACGGCGACGTGCTCGAGCCCGAGCAGGGCATCGTGGCCATCGGTTCCGGCGGCGCCTACGCGCAGGCGGCCGCCCGGGCCCTGCTGGCCCACACCGAGCTGAGCGCTGCCGACATCGTCAAGCAGAGCCTGGTGATCGCCGGCGACCTGTGCATCTACACCAACCAGAACCACACCATCGAGGTGCTGGAATGACGTCGTTTGCGCCGGGCCCGTGCAGGGCCGACCACCCGGGGGGCCGGACATGAGCATGACCCCGCAAGAGATCGTCAGCGAGCTCGACCGCCACATCGTCGGCCAGGCGGCGGCCAAGCGCGCGGTGGCCATCGCGCTGCGCAACCGCTGGCGGCGCCAGCAGGTCGACGAGAAGCTGCGTGGCGAGATCACCCCCAAGAACATCCTGATGATCGGCCCCACCGGCGTGGGCAAGACCGAGATCGCGCGCCGCCTGGCCCGCTTGGCCGACGCGCCCTTCATCAAGGTGGAAGCCACCAAGTTCACCGAGGTCGGCTATGTCGGCAAGGACGTGGACACCATCGTGCGCGACCTGGTCGACATCGCCGTCAAGCAGGCCCGCGAGACCGCGATGCGCCGCCAGCGCGCGCGTGCCGAGGACGCCGCCGAGGAGCGCATCCTCGACGCTCTGGTGCTGCCACCGCGCAGCGAGCTGGGTTTCGGCGGCGCCGCGGCATCGGCGCCCGCGCCCGACAGCACCGCCCGCCAGGTGATGCGCAAGCGCCTGCGCGAGGGCCTGCTCGACGACAAGGAGATCGAGATCGAGCTGGCCGAGGCCCGCCCCGGCATGGAGATCATGACCCCGCCGGGCATGGAGGACATGGCCGAGCAGCTGAAGGGCATGTTCTCGCAGCTGGGCACCGGCCGGCGCAAGGCGCGCAAGCTGCGCATCGGCGACGCGCGCAAGCAACTGGTCGACGAAGAGGCCGCCAAGCTGGTCAACGAGGACGACATCAAGGCCCAGGCGGTGGCCGATGCCGAGAACAACGGCATCGTCTTCATCGACGAGATCGACAAGGTGGCCTCGCGCTCCGACCACGGCGGTGCCGAGGTGTCGCGGCAGGGCGTGCAGCGCGACCTGCTGCCGCTGGTCGAGGGCACCACGGTGACCACCAAGCACGGCATGGTGCGCACCGACCACATCCTGTTCATCGCCTCGGGGGCCTTCCACCTGGCCAAGCCCAGCGACCTGATCCCCGAGCTGCAGGGCCGTTTCCCGATCCGGGTCGAGCTTGGGCCGCTGTCGGTGGACGACTTCGAGGCCATCCTCACCAGCACCCACGCCAGCCTGATCAAGCAGTACCAGGCGCTGCTGGCCACCGAGGGCGTGACGCTGGAGATCGCGCCGGCGGGCATCCGCCGGCTGGCGCAGATCGCCTACGACGTGAACGAACGCACCGAGAACATCGGCGCCCGACGCCTGGCCACGGTGATGGAACGGCTGCTCGACGAGGTGAGCTTCGACGCGCCGAACCGCAGCGGCCAGACCATCCGCATCGAGGCCGCCGACGTCGACGCCAAGCTCGGCGAGCTGTCGCGCGACGAGGACCTGTCCCGCTACATCCTCTGACGCCGAGGGCCGGCGGCGCCGGCCCAGGTCACAGCGCCAGGCGGTGCGACTGCAACGCCAGCAGGCCGTCGAAGATCAGTGTCTCGATCAGCTCGTGCTCGATGGTGAGCGCAGGGCCGACCTTCCAGCCGGCACCGCCCGTCATCATCGTCAGCGGCGCCTCGCCGCAGCGCTGCGCCAGGTGGCGGTGCATGCGCTCGATGGCGCCGGTGATGGCGTAGGTGCCGCCGCTGGTGAGCGCGTCGCTGGTGTTGGTTGGGAAATCCACCACCTCGCCGGTGGGCACGCGCAGGCCCGCCGTGCCGCCCTCGAGCGCGCGCAGCATGATGCCGTGGCCGGGCAGGATGATGCCGCCCAGGAAGCGACCCTCGGCGTCCTGCGCGTCGACCGTGACCGCGGTGCCGATCATCACCACCAGGCAGGGCCGGGCCGGGCCACGGGCCAACACGTGGTGGCGCGCGCCGATCTGGGCGACGAAGCGGTCAGTGCCGAGACGGCTGGGGTGGTCGTAGCCGTTGTGCACACCACAGGCATGGGCACTGCTGACGACCCAGCGCGGCTCGACGTCCCACAGCTCGAGCTGCTCCTCGACGCGGCGGCGCACGGCATCGCCGGCCACGTTGCAGCCCAGCATGCTGTGCGGCGCACTCTGGCCCTTCCACTCCGCTTCGGCCAGGCTGTCGATGTGCTCGATGAACACCGCCCCATGGGCCAGCAGCACGGCGCCGGGTTGCGGCGACGCGTAGCGGGCCCACTTCAGGCGGGTGTTGCCGATGTCGATGGCGAGAAAGCTCATGCAATGTCCTGGCGCGCGAGGCCCCGAGCGTAGCAGGCGGCGGCCGGCGGGGCAGGCGACAATCGGCCATGACGACCCCGACGCTGATCACCACCCAGGCCTTCACCGACGCCGACGCCGCACTGGCCCACGTGGCCACCATCTATTCCAGCGGCATCGCCCACCTGCGGCAGTGCCTGCAGGACTTCGTCGCCGGCCGGCCCACCAATGGCCGCATGCGCGCCTTCTACCCCTTCGTGCGGGTGCGCACCGACACCGTGGCGCGGGCCGATTCGCGGCTGGCCTACGGCTTCGTCGCCGGACCGGGCACCTACGAGACCTCGCTGACGCGGCCCGACCTGTTCGCCAACTACTACCGCGAACAGTTCGACCTGCTGTTGCGCAACCACGGCGGCCCCATCGAGGTGGGCATGTCGCGCCAGCCGATCCCGATCCACTTCTCGTTCGCGCAGCACGACCACATCGAGGGCACCCTGTCGCCCGAGCGGCGCATGCTGATGCGCGACGTCTTCGACCTGCCCGACCTGGCGGCGATGGACGACGGCATCGCCAACGGCACCTACGAACCCGGCCCGCGCGACCCGCACCCGCTGGCGCTGTTCACCGCGCCGCGGGTGGACTACTCGCTGCACCGGCTGCGCCACTACACCGGCACCACGCCCGAGCACTTCCAGAACTTCGTGCTGTTCACGAACTACCAGTTCTACATCGACGAGTTCGTGCGCCTGGGGCACGAGATGATGGCCAAGCCGACGGGCCACGGCGGCCTGCTCGGCGACTGGCCCGAGCACGCGCTGGACAGCGATGCCTATGTGGCCTTCGTCGAACCCGGCAACGTGGTCACGCGGCGGGTCGGCCAGCCGGCCGAGGCCGACGACAGCCACGGCGCGCCGCCGCCGCGGCTGCCGCAGATGCCGGCCTACCACCTGGTGCGCAAGGATGGCAGCGGCATCACGATGGTCAACATCGGCGTCGGCCCGGCCAATGCCAAGAACATCTCCGACCACATCGCCGTGTTGCGGCCGCACGCCTGGCTGATGCTGGGCCACTGCGCCGGCCTGCGCAACACGCAGAACCTGGGCGACTACGTGCTGGCCCACGGCTACGTGCGCGAGGACCACGTGCTCGACGAGGAACTGCCGCTGTGGGTGCCGATCCCGCCGCTGGCCGAGGTGCAGCGCGCACTGGAACAGGCGGTGGCCGATGTCACGCAGCTCAAGGGCTTCCAGCTCAAGGGCATCCTGCGCACCGGCACCGTGGCCTCCACCGACAACCGCAACTGGGAACTGCTGCCGCACCCGGGCCCCGAACGCCGCTTCAGCCAGAGCCGGGCGGTGGCGCTCGACATGGAAAGTGCCACCATCGCCGCCAACGGCTTTCGCTTCCGGGTGCCCTACGGCACGCTGCTGTGCGTGAGCGACAAGCCGCTGCACGGCGAGATCAAGCTGCCGGGCATGGCCAACCACTTCTACCGCGAGCGGGTCGACCAGCACCTGCGCATCGGCATGCGCGCGATCGAGCTGCTGCGCAAGCAGCGCCTCGACCAGCTGCACAGCCGCAAGCTGCGCAGCTTTGCCGAGGTGGCGTTCCAGTAGCGATCAAACCGCGCGCACGGGCGCCGGCCGCCACAGCGGCGCCAGCGCCACCAGGCCGAACAGCGGCCCGAGCGCCAGCCACGGCAGCAGGCTGGCCAGCGGCACCTGCTGCGACAGGCGCACGAACAGCTCGATGCTGACGATCGAGATCGCGAAGCCGAGGCTGTTGGTCAGCGTCAGCACGCTGCCCACCGCTTGGCGCGGCGCGTTCTGCGCCGTCAGCGCCGAGTACTGCGGCGAGTCGCCCACCACGGTGATACCCCACAGCAGCAGCCAGCCGTAGAACACCACCGCCGGCGCCTGCAGGGCCCAGGGGGCCGCCAGGCAGCACAGGCCGCTGGCCGCCAGCTGGGCGGCGGCGACGCGCGCGCTGCCGAAGCGACGCACCTGCAGCCCGCCGGCCACGCAACCGGCCACGCCGGCGCCCAGCACCGCAAAGGCCACCCACGACAGCGCGGCGCCGCCCAGCCGGGTGGCCAGGATCGCGGGCACCAGCACCCACATCGTGTACAGCTCGACCATGTGGCCGAAGTAGCCCAGCACCGACGCCCGCACCCGCGCGTCGCGCCACAGGCTGGCCAGTGCATCGAACTGCAGGCCCACGGCCCGCGCCGGCGCATGCGGGGGCTCGGGCACCCACCAGTACAGCAGCAGGCCGGCCAGCGCGGCCACGGCGGCCACCACCAGGAAGACCTGCGTCCACGGCCAGTGCATGCCCAGTGCCCGCAGCGCGTGCGGGCTGGCGCTGCCCAGCACCAGCGCGCCGACCAGCCAACCCAGCGCGGACCCCAGGCCGCCCGGGAACCACAACGATGCGATCTTCATGCCCACCGGGTAGATGCCGGCCAGGAAGAAGCCGGTGGCGGCGCGCCAGGCCAGCATCGCGGGCATCGAGCCGGCGCTCCAGGCCGCGCCCACGGTGCAGGCCGCGCCGGCCAGCGAGCACAGCAGGAACAGCCCGCGGGGCGAATGCCGGTCCGCCAGCGCCAGCACCGCGAACACCAGCGAACCGGCAATGAAGCCGAGTTGCACCGCCGACGTCAAGGTGCCCACCGATTGCGCCGGCCAGCCGAAGGCCTGCTGGAGGTCGGGCATCACGGCGTTGACGGCAAACCAGGGCGAACTGCCCGCACACTGGGCCAGCACGATCACCGGCAGCAGGTGGGCCGGGGCCCGGGGGCTGGCATCGACGGAACGGGTCACCCGCGCAGCATAGGCGGCCGCGACGGAGCCGCCGGTGAGGACATGCCCGCGGGCCCGCAGCGCAGCGACCGGCCGTGTCGCTGGCCGGTCGCGGCAGCCGTCCGCGGGGTCGCTCACGGCCGCCCACGGCCGTCTTGGCCGTCCGCCAGCGCAATGAATCTTTACCGCGCTGTCTCAAAGAGCGTCGGCGACGCTTGATACAACATGGGCACTGCCATGCGTTCCGACGAGCCCATGTCCTCGACATCCCAAGCCCCCTGCGTGCTGCGTTGGGTCTTGGGGGTCTTGTCGGTGGCGATGCTGGGCGCCTGCGCGTCGCCGGCGCCGCCCGCGTCGACCGCCGTCCCCGCGCCCGACCTGCCCCCCGCCTGGAGCCGCGCTCCTTCGGCAGACCACAGCCCAGTGACCCCAGCGGCCCAGGGTCGCGCCGAGCCGTCGGCCGACTGGTGGCGGCTGCACCAGGACCCGCTGCTGTCGGCCCTGGTCGACGAGGCCCTGGCCGCCAACGCCGACCTGCGCCGCGCCCGCGCCGCCCTCGCCCAGGCCCGGGCCTTGCGCGACGTGGCCGCGGCCGGCCAGTCGCTCCAATTGGGCGGCAGCGCCAGCGCGTCGCGCAACCGCAGCGCAGGCAGCAGCGCCAACAGCCTGCGCGCCGGGCTGGATGCCAGCTGGGAGGCCGATCTCTTCGGCGCCAACGCATCGGCCACGGCGGCGGCGCAGGCGCAGGCCGACGCCAGCGCGGCCAGCCTGGCGGCCGTGCGCCAGTCGGTGGCGGCCGAGGTGGGCCTGGCCTACCTGCAGTGGATGGGCACGCGCCAGCAACTGGCCATCGCCGAGGCCGGCCTGGCCAGCCAGGCCGAGACCCGCCAGCTCGCGCAGTGGCGCCTGCAGGCCGGGCTGGCCACGGTGCTCGACACCGCGCAGGCCGACAGCACGGTCGAGCAGACCCGCGCCCGGCTGGCCGCCCTGCGCACGACGCAGGCGCAGACCGGCCACCGCCTGTCGGTGCTGCTGGGCCAGGCGCCCGGTGCGTTGTCGGCGCGGCTGGCCGCCGCGGCCCAGTCCCCCACGCTGCCGCCGCTGCCGTCCGTGGGCCTGCCGGCCGACCTGCTGCGCCGGCGCCCCGACCTGGTGGCGGCCGAGTGGCGCGTGCAGGCCGCCGCCGCCACGCTGGCCCAGCGCGAGGCCGAACGGCTGCCGCGCGTCGACCTCGGAGGCACGCTGGCGCTGGCCGCGCGCACGCTGTCGGGCCTGACCACTGGCGGTGCCGTCGCGGCCAGCCTGGCGGCCAGCGTGAACTGGCCCTTGCTCGATGGCGGCGCGGCCCGCGCCCGCGCCGGCGCGCAGGCGGCGGCGCTCGACGGTGCCCGCGCCGACTACGAGGCCGCCGTGCTCGTCGCCCTGCAGGACGTGGAGGACGCGCTGGCCGCGCTCGACCATGGCCGCGCCCAGGAAGCCAGCCTCGTCGCCGCCGCCGCGGCCGCCCGCGAGGTGCAGGCGCTCGACACGCTGCGCCACCGCGCGGGATTGGTCGACGTGGCAACCTTGCTCGAGGCGCAGCGCACGGCGCTGTCGGCCGACGAAGCGCTGGCCTCGGCACGCAACAGCCTGGCCCAGCAGCAGATCCGCCTGTACAAGGCGCTCGGCGGCGGCTGGCCAGCCGAGCCGGCGCCATGACCGGCACCACCACCGGTGCCACCCCGACACACGACATGACCGATCCCGCCCCTTCCCCCCCCGCCTCCGTCGACGAANCCCTTCCCCGCCCGCCTCCGTCGACGAACTGCTCGGCACCCGCGCCGCACGGCCCTGGTGGCGCCGTCCGTCGCCGTGGATCGCCCTCGCCGGCGTGGCCGCGGTCGCCGCAGCACTCTGGGCCTGGCAAGGCCAGCGGCAGGACGCTCAGCTGCCGCGCTACACGACCACGCCGCTCTCGCGCGGCACGCTGGCCATCACCGTCACCGCCAACGGCACGCTGCAGCCGACGCGGCAGGTGGCGCTGGGCAGCGAGCTGTCGGGCACAGTGTCACGGGTGCTGGTGGACGTGAACGACACCGTGCGCAAGGGCCAGCTGCTGATCGAACTGGACACGGCCAAGCTGCGCGACGCCGTGGTCTCGTCGCGCGCCGAGGCCGCGGCCGCCGCGGCCCGGCTGCGCCAGAGCAGTGCCACCGTGGCCGAGACCCGTGCCGCACTGGCGCGGCAGGAAGAACTGGCGCGCCTGTCGGGCGGCAAGCTGCCTTCGGCCGCCGAAATGGCCAGCGTGCGCGCCAGCGCCGAGCGCGCAGTGGCCGACGAGGCCGCGGCGCGCGCCAGCCTGGCCCAGGCGCAGGCCGCGCTGTCGACCCAGGAGACCAACCTCGGAAAAGCGGCGATCCGCTCGCCGATCGATGGCGTGGTGCTGGCGCGCTCGGTCGAGCCCGGCAACGCGGTGGCCGCCTCGCTGCAGGCGGTGACGCTGCTGACGCTGGCCGAGGACCTGTCGAAGATGAAGCTCTCGGTCAACATCGACGAGGCCGACGTGGCGCAGGTGCGCACCGGTCAGTCGGCGCGCTTCTCGGTGTCGGCGCAGCCTGGGCGGCCCTACCCGGCCACGGTCACCCGCGTGGCCTATGGCTCGACGACGACCGACAACGTCGTCACCTACACCACGCAGCTCGACGTGGCCAACCCCGACCTGTCGCTGCGCCCGGGCATGACGGCCACCGCCACCATCGCCGCGGCCGAGCGCAGCAACGTGCTGCTGGTGCCCAACAGCGCGCTGCGATACGCACCGGCCTCGGCCGCGTCGGCGGCCGGCGGCGGCAGCCTGGTCTCCAAGCTGCTGCCCGGCCCACCGGGCGGCGCGCGGCGGCCCACGGGCGGCGGCGCCGGTGGCAATGCCGGCCGCAGTGGCGCGCAGGGCAACATCTGGGTGCTGGAGAACGGCCAGCCGGTGGCGCTGAAGGTGACCAAGGGCCTGAGCGACGGCCGCCAGACCGAGGTCAGCGGCGAGGGCGTGCGCGAGGGCCTGGCCGTGATCACCGACCAGAGCAGCGGCGCGCGATGACCGACCCGGGCGCGGCCGCGCCGGCCCTGATCCGGCTGCAGGCCATCACCAAGACCTACGGCCAGGGCACGGCCGCCTTCCAGGCCCTGCGTGGCGTGGACCTGACGGTCGGTGCCGGCGAATTCACCGCGGTGATGGGCCCCAGCGGCTCGGGCAAGAGCACGGTGATGAACCTGATCGGCTGCCTGGACACGCCCAGTTCGGGCCACTATGCCTTCCGCGGCGTGGCGGTGGAGGGGCTGAGCCGCGACCAGCGCGCGCTGCTGCGGCGCCGCCACCTGGGCTTCGTGTTCCAGGGCTTCCACCTGCTGGCGCGCACCAGCGCGCAGGAGAACGTCGAGCTGCCGCTGATCTACCGCGGCGCCAGCGCGGCCGAGCGGCACCGCGCGGCCCGGCAGGCCCTCGACCAGGTGGGCCTGACCGGCTGGGAGCACCACACCCCGGCCGAACTGTCGGGCGGGCAGCAGCAGCGCGTGGCCATCGCCCGGGCCATCGTCACCCAGCCCACGGTGCTGCTGGCCGACGAACCCACCGGCAACCTGGACAGCGCCCGCGGCCGCGAGATCATGGACCTGCTGGTGGCACTGAACCGCGGGCACGGCATCACCGTGCTGATGGTGACGCACGAGCCCGACATGGCCGCGTACGCCCACCGCATCGTGCACTTCCGCGACGGGGTGATCTCGCGCGACGAGTGGCGGGCGGCGCCGGCCACCGCACCCACCACCGAGTCCGCCGCGGTCACGGGCACCGGAGCGGCCTGATGTTCTGGAACACGCTGCTGCTGGCGCTGCGGGCCATCCGCCGCAACCTGATGCGCTCGGTGCTCACCACCCTGGGCATCGTCATCGGCGTGTCGGCGGTGGTGACCATGGTGACGGTGGGCAACGGCGCCACAGCGGCCGTCAAGTCGCAGATCGAGAGCCTGGGCAGCAACCTGCTGATGGTGCGGCCGGGCCAGCGCCAGACCTTCGGCGGCGGGGGCGGCGGCGGCGCGCCGCCCTTCAAGCTGGCCGACGCGCAGGCCATCGCCGCGCAGGTGGGCGGCATCGCCGCGGTGGCGCCCGAGGTGCGCTCGGGCACCACGGTGGTGGCCGAGGGCCGCAACTGGGCCACCACCGTGATCGGCAGCACCAACAGCTACTTCCAGACCAACAACTGGACGCTCGCCGCCGGGCGCCTCTTCGAGCCCGCCGAACTGGAGGCGGGCGCGCCGGTGTGCGTGATCGGCGCCACCGTGCGGCGCGAACTGTTCGGCAGCGCCGACCCGATCGACCGCGCGGTGCGCGTCAAGCAGTTCTCGTGTCAGGTGATCGGCCTGCTGGCCAGCAAGGGCCAGGCGGCGATGGGCATGGACCAGGACGACACCGTGATCCTGCCGGCGGCCACGGTGCAGCGCCGCGTCACCGGCAGCACGCGCGTGAACACCCTGCTGGTGTCGATGAACGCCGACAGCGACACCGAGCGCGTCAAGGCCCGGCTCACCGAACTGCTGCGCGAGCGCCGCAAGCTGGCCGCCGGCGAGGACAGCAACTTCAACATCCTGGACACGCGACAGGTGGCCGAGACGCTGTCGGGCACCACCGCGCTGCTCACCTCGCTGCTCGGTGCGGTGGCCGCGGTGAGCCTGCTGGTGGGCGGCATCGGCATCATGAACATCATGCTGGTGAGCGTGACCGAGCGCACCCGCGAAATCGGCCTGCGCCTGGCCATCGGCGCGCTCGAGCGCGAGGTGCTGGCGCAGTTCCTGATCGAGGCGGTGGTGCTGGCGGCGCTGGGCGGGCTGGTCGGCCTGGTGCTGGCCACCGGGGCGTCGTACGGCCTGGCGATGCTGCTGCAGGTGCCCTACCTCTTCAACCCGGGCATCAACCTGCTGGCCTTCGCCTTCTCGGCGGCCATCGGCGTGGTGTTCGGCTATGTACCCGCCCGGCGCGCGGCCCGCCTGGACCCGATCGAGGCGCTGCGCCATGAGTGACGCCGGCTTGACGCAAGGCCTTGCGTCCATCGCCAGACAGGCATAGGCTGAATCCACGACATCTGGCGCCCGGGCTGCGCGGCAATCGTGCCGTCGGACGGTGCGCTGCAGGAGGCCCCCCAATGCCAAGCCCACAAATCGCCGGCGCCGTGCAGGTGACCGACATCCGCACCCTGGCCCTCGTCGGGCCCGCCGCCGCCGGCAAGACCAGCCTCGCCGAGGCCCTGCTGCTCAAATCCGGCGCCATCGGCGCCGCCGGCAGCCTGGAACGCGGCACCACGGTGAGCGACTTCGACCCGCTCGAGCGCCGCATGCAGCACTCGCTGAACGCCGCGGTGATGCACACCCACCACGCCGGCACCCGCATCCACCTGATCGACACGCCCGGAGCGGCCGACTTCGTCGGCCAGAGCCTGCCGGCGCTGGAGGCCGTCGAGACCGCCGCGATCGTCATCAACGCCGCGGCCGGCATCGAGCCGATGGCCGTGCGCATGATGGCTTATGCCGCCTCGCGACAGCTCGACCGGCTGATCATCGTCAACAAGATCGACGCCCCCGGGGTCGACTTGGCCGCGCTCCTGGGCGAGATCCAGGCCACCTTCGGCAAGGAATGCCTGCCACTGAACCTGCCCGATGGCAACGGCACCCGCGTCGTCGACTGTTTCTACAACCGCGAGGGCCACAGCGATTTCGGCTCGGTGGACAGCGCCCACCGGGCGCTGGTGGAACAGGTCGTCGAGGTCGATGCGGCCTTCGTGGACCGCTACCTGAACGACGGCGACGTCGACCCGGCCGAGTTGCACGCGCCGCTCGAGCAGGCGTTGCGCGAAGGCCACCTGATCCCCGTGTGCTTCGTCTCGACGCGCAGCGGTGCCGGCGTGGCCGAACTGCTGGACGTGATCGCCAAGCTGCTGCCCAACCCCACCGAGGGCAACCCACCGGATTTCCTCAACGGCGAGGGCCCCGACGCCGTGCTGATGCATGCCCAGCCCGACCCCTCGGCCCACGTGCTGGCCCATGTGTTCAAGGTGACGGTCGACCCCTACGTCGGCAAGATGGGCCTGTTGCGGGTGCACCAGGGCACCATCACCAAGGACAGCCTGCTCTACGTCGGGGATGCTCGCAAGCCCTTCAAGGTGGGCCACCTGTTCATGCTGCAGGGCAAGGACCACGTCGAGGTGGCGCGGGCCATCCCGGGCGACCTGTGCGCGGTGGCCAAGGTCGACGAACTGCACTTCGACGCCGTGCTGCACGACGCCCCCGACGACGACCACATCCACCTCAAGGCGCTGGAGTTCCCGGTGCCGGTGCACGGCCTGGCCATCGCGCCCAAGCGCCGCGGTGACGAACAGCGCATGTGGGAGATCATGAGCAAACTCATCGCCGAGGACCCCTGCCTGCGCATCGAGCACGTGGCCACCACCAACGAGACCATCGTGTTCGGGTTGGGCGAGTTGCACCTGCGCATGCTGCTCGACCGGCTGCGCGAGGTGCACAAGTTCGAGGTCGACACGCGCCCGCCGCGCATCGCCTACCGCGAGACGATCACCGCCCCGGCCGAAGGCCACCACCGCCACAAGAAGCAGACCGGCGGCGCCGGCCAGTTCGGCGAAGTGTTCCTGCGCATCGAACCCCTGCCGCGGGGCACCGGCTTCGAGTTCCTCGACCAGGTCAAGGGCGGCACCATCCCGGGCCAGTTCATCCCGGCCGTCGAAAAGGGCGTGCGAGAGGTACTGGCCACCGGGGCGATCGCCGGCTACCCGGTGGTGGACGTGCGGGTGGTGGTCTACGACGGCAAGCACCACAGCGTGGACAGCAAGGAAATCGCCTTTGCCACCGCGGGGCGCAAGGCCTTCCTGGCAGCCATCCGCGAAGCGCGCCCCATCGTGCTCGAACCCATCGTCGACGTGGAGATCACCGCCCCCGACAGCGCCATGGGCGATATCACCGGCGATCTATCGGCCAAGCGCGGCGTCGTCAGTGGGACGCACAACGGCGCTGTGGGCACCATGGTCATCCAGGGCCGGGCACCGATGTCCGAGCTCACCGGCTACCAGACCCGCCTCAACGCGATGACCAGCGGCCAGGGTCGCTACACGCTTGAGCTGTCGCACTACGAGGCCGTGCCGCCCGCGGTGCAACAGCAACTCACCAGCGGCTACCAGGTGCACGAGGAAGAGTGATGCCGACAGGGCTGGCAGAGGGCGGCGCTCGTTCGCCCTCCTGCCGGCCCGTGTCTGCGCAATGCAGCGCATTCACCGGGTGAAGGCCGATTTATCATCGGGGCATGCTCTTGCCGATCGATACCGCCCGCATCCGCCTCGACAACGCGATGCTGCTGTTCGACGAATTCGTGCGCGCCGCGGCGGCGAACCCCGATGCCGCCACGCTGCGCGGCCTGGAGCGCCGCTTCGCGGAACGACTGCAAATCCAGCCCAGCTACTGGAGCCAGTTGAAGGGCCGCTCGCGCCAGATCGGCGAGCGACTGGCGCGCCAGTTCGAGCAACTCAGCCACAAGCCCGCCGGCTGGATGGACGTGCCGCATCCACCCGGCAGCGCGGCGATGCGGCCCTCGGGCAATGACGCCGCCACGCCGCCGTCGCAACCGCAGGACGACGACGAGCGCTTCATCGTCGGGTTGGTGCTCACCTACTACCGCCGACACCCGCAGCGCGCGCGCACGCGCCTGCTCGACCTGCTGGGCGAGGTGCTGACGCCGCCCCCGCCCGAGCCACCGTCGCCGCCGAAGCCGGCGCCCGCCACCGTCGACGAGCGAGCGCTGTGGGAACGGTCCGCCGCGGGCGTGGCCCCGTTGAAACACAAGCGCTGACATTGCCGCGGGCTGGCGTCAACGCCCGTTGGTTGCAATCCATCGTCATCAGGACAAACCCTAGTTCTGCAGCAGAACCCTTGCGCAAGATAAAATTTTGTTTATCATCTGCGCAAGCGTTTCGATCCAGCCCCCAGGCCCGAAGCGCGACGCCCCACCTTCAACCCACACCGAGTCGCCCCCTGTCCATGTTCGTGCCACTGTCCTCTCGCCAACTGTCCGGCGCACCGCGTGTGCGGCCGGCCGGGCATGAGGGTTCGGTGTCCGCGCACGCGATGGTCAATGCGACCGCTGGCGCCCCGCCGGGTGCCGCGACCGGCTGAGCGCGCTACGCGCCCACCCCGTCCAAGGCCCGGCACGCGACAGCGTCCGGGCCTTTGTCATTGCCGGCCGCCCTGGGCACCGGCCCGATTTCACCGAATGGAGCAGACCATGAAGTTCAGCATCAACACCCCGAAGCCTCGCAACCGCATGGCCGTGGCCGCGCGCCAACGCCACGCCGGCGCGCACCGCCCGTCCGGCCAGGCGCTGCGCCAACGTGCCAAGCACGAGTTGCGATCGACGCTGCAGCGCGAACTGCGGCACGAACGCCCCCCCAGTCCCTGAAAGAAGGCGCGGCGGCCCCCGTGTGAGGGCTCGGCGCGCGAAGGAGTCCCCATCATGAGCAAGAGCCTTCAGGATGTCCGCCTCGGCGGCGTCACCCACCCCGACAGCGCCTGGCGGCAACTGGCCGTCGCCCTGTTGCGCACGGCCAGTGCGATGCTGGCGCGCCTGGCCCGGCGTGTCGATGCGGCGCGGGCCGCACGCCAGCGTCGTTCGCCACCGTGGTCCGAGTTGGAGTTCCACGCCGAGGCCGGTGCGCCGGAAGGCGCGTTGTACGTGAACGGCGAGTTCATCGGCCACCTGCCGGGCGTCACGCGGCTGTGATCCGGCCAGTTCACCCAGGGGCCGCCGCAGGCCGCCGCTCAAGCCGGTTCTGCGGCGGCCGATAACGGGGCAACAAGCCCTGCTGCCATGAGTGCCGTCGCCACCCATCCCTTCATCACCACCGCCCCGCGCGATCTGGGCGGCTGGATGTCGATCCTGCAGCAGCGCGACCTGCCGGTGCCGTGGACCACGGCGCTGGCGATCGAGGAACTCTGCGACCACGAGGATGCCGTCGACGCCCACCTGCTGGCCGAGGTGTTGGCAGACGACCCGCTGATGACGCTGAAGGTCTTGCGCCATGTGGCAGCCCTGCGCGCGCGGCGATCGGGCACCGACGCCGAGACCGTGACGGCCGCCTTGCTGCTGATGGGCATCCCGCCGTTCTTCCGGGCGTTCCAGAACCAGCCCACCATCGAGGATCGCCTGGCCGACCACCCTCGTGCCCTGGAAGGCCTGACCGCCGTGCTGCACCGGGCGCACCGCGCAGCCCGGTTCGCCCTGGGCTTTGCCGTGCACCGCATGGACCACGACGCCGAGGTCATCCACGAGGCGGCATTGCTGCACGACTTCGCGGAGATGTTGGTGTGGGTGCACGCGCCTGCCCTGGCGCTGCAGATCGCCGACATCCAGCTGGCAGACCCGACGCTGCGCTCTGCCGATGTCCAGCGACAGGTGCTGAATGTCACGCTGTCCGACCTGCAGCAGGCGCTGATGCGCGCCTGGCACCTGCCCGAACTGCTGGTGCAGATCAGCGACGACCACGTCAGCATGTCACCGCAGGTGCGCAATGTGCAGTTGGCGATCCGCATCGCCCGTCACTCGACGCTGGGCTGGGACAACCCCGCGCTGCCCGACGATTTCACCGACCTGTCGAACCTCTTGAATCTGGCCGTGACCCACGTCCAGCAACTGCTCACCGAACTGGACGCGTGAGGCCGCGTTGGGCCGATTCGTCGTCGGCGCGCGACAGCCAGACCTCCAGCGCCTCGTAGGCCTGCGACTGGTGGACCATGTCGACATGGGCCACCCCGGGCAGGTGCCGATTGTCCGCATAGGGCAACGTGGCGGTGGCTGCAGGATGCACGATGTTGTCGCAATGGCTGTAGAAGCAAAGGTGCTGCGCTGGCGGCCGCACCAGTTCGTGTGCCGCGAGTGCGGTCAGCCATTGACTGCCTCGGCGCATCTGTCGCCCGTTGGGCGAAAACGCAAACCGAGCGAGCCAGGTGCCTTGGTGCGGTGAGCCAAGGGTCATCATGGCGCGCAGGCGTGTGTCGCCTTCACAAGACCTGGACCAGGCGCGTATCGCCAACCCGCCCATGCTGTGGGCCACCAGCACCGGCGGTACGCCAGTGGCCTGTTCCAACCGCTGCACCGCCGCTTCGATGAGCGGCACGTAGCCATCGATGGCACCGAACACCGGCTCGAGATTGACCGCCACGAACGGCGTGCCGCGCCGCCGCAGCCGCGCCAGCCATGGCGTCCAAAGCCCGCGATTGCAGACGAAACCATGCACCAGCACGACACCGCATCGGCCCGCATGCCGGTGCGCATCGACGTCGTCGGGCTCACGCTGCGAGTGGAACGGTTGCCGCCACGCGAACACCGCCACGCTGGCCCGCACCTCGCGCCACCAGGCCCGCGCCAACTGGATCACGTTCGGACGCGGCGCGGGGGTCGGGTCGCTCACACCGGCCAGCAGCACGAACTCCAGCGCCAGGACGGCTGAATGCGCCAGCATCGGCACCAGCAGGCCAACCAGGGCCCAGGCGGGTGGCCAGCCCATGGCCCAGACCACCCCGCACCACGCCACCGACAGCAGCAGGGCGCCGAGGATCAGGGATTGCTGTAGTCGTGCGAGCATCGGATGGCGTCGGTCCCGTTCAGTCTCGCACCGCCCGAGCCATCCGGCCTAGAGCCGACGCACTACCTCGGATGGTGGCGCAGCGCTCGGGGAGCGGTACGCTGCAGGAATGTCTCAACCCATGACACGCATCCTGGCCGATCTGGCCGAAGTCGACCGGGTGCGGACGATGCAGGGCCAGGAGCCCGTCCTGGCGGACGCGGTTCGCGCCGTCAAGGCCTTCCAGGCCAGGCGCTTCGAAGCCACCTATGCCGATCTGTTGGCCGACACCCGGTACCGATCGGCCGCTCGCTTCTTCCTCGACGAACTCTACGGCCCGCACGAGTTCGCACAGCGCGACGCCCAGTTCGCACGCATCGTGCCATCGGTGGTCCGCCTGTTCCCCGATCACGTGGTGGACACGGTCGTGACGCTGGCCGAACTGCACGCGCTGTCTGAAACACTGGATCTGGCGATGGCACGAGCCTTGGGCCCCGGGACGGTGGACCCCGCCCGCTATGTGGCAGCCTGGCAGACCTGCGGCACCCCGGACGACCGCCGGCACCAGATCGACCTGACGCTCAAGATCGGCCACGCGTTGGATCGGCACACGCGCAGCGCGCTGGTGCAGAACAGCCTGCGGCTGATGCGAATGCCCGCGCGGCGCGCTGGCCTGGGTGACCTGCACCGCTTCCTGGAAAGTGGCTTCCAGGCTTTCAGGGACATGAAGGGTGCCGCCCACTTCCTGGCCACCATCGGAGGCCGCGAGACTGTGCTGAGCGACGCACTGTTCGATACGGCGCGGTGGACCGTCGACGCTGGCGCGCGCTTCTGGCGGCTCGTGAATGCACAACCCACAAAGTGAGCAGGTCAACCGCCCCAACCGGCGAGCGGCCACAAAAGACGCGGCGCAAAGGTGTCGCCACAAAGCAAAACGCCGACCACTGGGTCGGCGTCTGCCAATTCGTTAGTTGTTGTTTTTGTTAGTGAATTCTTGGTTGCGGGGGCAAGATTTGAACTTGCGACCTTTGGGTTATGAGCCCAACGAGCTACCAGGCTGCTCCACCCCGCGACTGGAAGACGGACTATAGCATGAAAGCGCTGTGCAGCTTCGACCTCACAGGCCCGCAGCGCCGAGTGTTTCGCCGAACCGCTGCGCCGACTGAAAGCCGATCACGCGGGCAGCCACCAGTTCCTGACCATCCGGCCCGAAGAACAGGGTGCCCGGCGGGCCGAAAAGCTTGAAGCGTTTCAGGAGTTCGCGATCCTGTTCGTTGTTGGCGGTGACGTCAGCCTTGAGCAGGACAGCCCGCGACATGCGCGACGCGATCTCGGGCTGGCTGAAGGTGAAGCGTTCCATCTCCTTGCAGGACACACACCAATCCGCATAGAAGTCCAGCAACACCGGTTGCTTGGCGGTCGCCAACACCTGATCGAGTTCAGCCACGCTGCGAATGACCTTGAAACTGGGCCCATGCGGGGCGGCGGCCTGCGCTGCGCCGCCGAGATGGGCCAGCGGCTGCAAGGGGTCACGCCCCCCAGAAGCTGCTCCGACGATCTGCATCACACCCAGGCTCAGTGCGGCCACGCCCAGCGATCGTTGCAGCCAGGTCCGCGGGGCATGCAGATGATGGGCCTGTGCAGTGAATGGCTTGAGCATGAAACCGAGCATCAACAGCAGCAGACCCCACAACCCCAACGCGATCGCAGAAGGCAACACGGGTTGAACGATCCAGATGGCCACACCGAGCATGAGCACACCGAAGAATCGCTTGACCGCATGCATCCACGGCCCAGACTTGGGCAACCAGCGACCGGACGACACGCCCAGCAGCAGCAGCGGCACGCTCATGCCGCAAGCCATCGCGAAGAGCGCCGCCCCCCCAAGCACGACATCGCGGCTCTGACTGATGTACAGCAGCGCGCCGGCCAACGGCGCGCTGACGCATGGGCTGACGATCAAGGCCGACAACGCGCCCATCGCAAAGACACCCGCCAAGCGCCCAGCGGGCAGTCGATTGCTGTGCTCCGACATGCGCGAGGTGAAGCGTGCTGGCAACTTGAGTTCGTACACGTCGAACATCGACAGTGAAAATAACACCAGCATGGCCGCAAAAGCCCCCAGGACCCACGGCGTTTGCAGGGCACCTGCCAGTCCCTCGCCGGCCAACCCGGCTGCAACGCCCAGCGCCGTGTAGACCAAGGCCATGCCAAGGGAATAGCTGCCAGCGAGCGCCAGTCCACGAAGGCGCGTAGGGCGCTCCTGGCCACCGGCGATGATGGACGACAGGATGGGCAACATCGGCAGCACGCAGGGGGTGAGCGACAGCAGGACTCCCATCGCCACGAACACGCCCACGACCTGCCAGAAGCCACCCGCGCGCAACGCGGCATCGACCATGGAGCCGTCCGTCCAGCGCGCACCCGCCGCCGGATCCGTCCCGCGGCCGCCGCCCTGCCCCGGCGCGGCAGCAAAGCCCCCAGACAACACCTTCGGATCCAGTGTCGCGGTGCTGGTCATGGGCGGATAGCACAGGCCTGCGTCTGCGCAGCCCTGGGACACCACACGCAATGCAAACGGCGCCGCCGCCCCACTCGCAGGCACGACGATGCGGATCTGGTCACGGTAGGTCTCGACGTTCTTGTTGAAGTTCTCGTCGAACTTCACCTTGCCGGGCGGAATATCCGGCACGCCCAGCGCGACACCATCTGCCGAGAACGAAAACCGCTCACGGTAGAGGTAGTAGCCCTTGGCGATCGCAAAGCTGATCTCGATGCGGTCAGAAGCCACCATTCGGGCCGAGAACTGAAAGGCCTTCTCGGGTTCGAGAAAGTCGTCGGCCGCGCGGGCCGCTCCGCCCAGGCCCAGCCAGAGCGCGGCAACGAACCACAGCGCGCCCAGCACGGCGCGCCAACCCTTCTTGACAGAAACGGCATCCATCGTCTTCATGATCCCGGTCGCGGACGTTTGTTCCAGCGACTTTACGCCAATCCAAAAGTGCAAAGGCCAGCGCGGTGGCTGGCCTCTTCAGGGTAGCGCAGAAGGCTGCCTAGGCGGTTACTCTGCCTTGGGCTCTTCGACGGCGGGCGCGGCAGGCTCCACTCGATCGACCAGTTCGACGAAGGCCATCGGCGCGTTGTCACCGACGCGGAAACCCATCTTCAAGATGCGGGTGTAACCACCCGGACGGGCCTGGTAGCGCGGGCCGAGTTCGTTGAAGAGCTTGGTGACCACGTCGCGGTCGCGCAGGCGCGAGAAGGCCAAGCGGCGATTGGCCACGCTCGACACCTTGGCCAGCGTGATCAGCGGCTCGACGACACGCCGCAGTTCCTTGGCCTTGGGCAGCGTGGTCTTGATGGCCTCGTGAGCCAGCAGCGAGACGCACATGTTGCGCAGCATCGCCTGGCGATGTTCGCTGGTGCGATTGAGTTTTCGAAGTCCGTGGCGGTGACGCATGGTGCTTACCTTTCTTTATTGAACCCCGGCCGGATCAGGTACCGGGGGTTGCACACATCGGCCCGAGGACGGTGGGCCGACGGCGGGGATCTCAACGCTTGTCGAGTCCTTGAGGGGGCCAGTTCTCGAGCCGTGCACCGAGCGTCAAGCCGCGCGATGCCAGCACTTCCTTGATCTCGTTCAGCGACTTGCGACCCAGGTTCGGGGTCTTGAGCAACTCGGTCTCGGTGCGCTGGATCAGATCACCGATGTAGTAGATGTTCTCGGCCTTCAGGCAATTGGCCGAGCGGACCGTGAGTTCGAGTTCGTCCACCGGACGCAGCAAGATCGGATCGAATGTTTCCTTGCCACGCGTCGCAGCCTCGGGGCCGGGGTAGCCATGTCCCTCGCTGCTCTCGAGGCCGGTGAAGATCACCAACTGGTCGACAAGAATCTTGGCCGAAGCGCGGATCGCCTCCTCGGGAGAGATGGCGCCGTTCGTCTCGATCTCCATCACCAGCTTGTCCAGGTCGGTGCGCTGCTCGACCCGGGCGTTCTCGACGGCGTAGCTGACTCGCCGAACGGGGGAGAAGGACGCGTCGAGCACGATGCGGCCGATCGACTTGGTCGGCTCGTCGCCATAACGACGCAAGTTGCCAGGCACGTAGCCACGGCCCTTCTCGACCTTGATCTGCATGTCGAGCTTGCCGCCCTGGGCCAGGTGAGCGATCACATGGTCAGGGTTGATCACCTCGACATCATGGGGAACCTGGATGTCGGCCGCAGTGACAGGACCTTCGCCGTCCTTCCGAACAACCAGGGTCACCTCGTCACGGTTGTGCAGCCGGAACACCACGCCCTTCAAATTGAGCATGATGTGCACCACGTCTTCGGCCACGCCGTCGACCGTGGAGTACTCATGCAGCACGCCCGCGATGGTGACTTCGGTTGGTGCGTAACCCACCATCGACGACAGAAGCACGCGCCGCAGCGCATTGCCGAGCGTGTGGCCATAACCGCGCTCGAACGGCTCGAGCGTGACCTTGGCACGGTGGCCGCCCAGCGGCTCAACATGGATGGCTTTGGGTTTCAGCAGATTGGTTTGCATCGAGTCCTGTTCCTCTCAATACCCTCGGCTCGTTACACCGATAAGGCTGACGGACCATGCCGGGCGAGGAAGCTTTCCGCTTCGTGCCCGGCACGCGAAGCGAGCGTCGAAGAGGTCTGCGACCGAGCGGCCGCACCCCTTCGGCATGGTGTTATCGCGAGTACAACTCGACGATCAGAGATTCGTTGATGTCAGAGCCGAATTCATCGCGGTCCGGCACCTTCTTGAACACGCCCTCGAGCTTGGTCGCATCGACCTGCACCCAGGCGGGCATGCCCACTGACTCGGCCAGCTTGACCGCGTCGGTGACGCGCAGCTGCTTCTTGGCCTTCTCGCGCAGCGAGATCGTGTCGCCAGCCTTGACCAGGTAAGAAGCAATGTTGACGGTCTTGCCGTTGACCATCACCGCTTGATGCGACACGAGCTGGCGTGCTTCCGCGCGCGTGGAACCGAAACCCATGCGATACACGACGTTGTCCAGGCGCGACTCGAGGATCGACAGCAGGTTGGCACCAGTGTTGCCCTTGCGGCGCTCGGCCTCGGCAAAGTAGCGGCGGAACTGGCGCTCGAGCACGCCGTACATGCGCTTGACCTTCTGCTTTTCACGCAGCTGGATGCCAAAGTCGGACGTGCGCTGGCCGGACGTGCGACCATGCTGACCCGGCTTGGTCTCGAACTTCGACTTGTCGCTGATCGCGCGGCGGGCGCTCTTCAGGAAGAGATCGGTGCCTTCACGGCGGGACAGCTTGGCCTTGGGGCCGAGATAACGTGCCACGTTGATTCCTCTGTAAATATCTGACGCGAGGCTGTGTCGCGCGAGTCTGGCGGATGTTGTCGGGACGGACGCTCAGACGGTGGGCTTGGTTCGTTGAAGGAATTCCTCAACGAAATTGCCGGCAGACGCCAAGGCGCCCGCCGGCCAACGGAAAACTCTTCATTATAGCGGCCGGGGCCGCCACACCTCAGATGCGACGGCGCTTCTGCGGCCGGCAACCGTTGTGCGGCACCGGCGTCACATCGCTGATCGAGTTGATTCGAATGCCGAGCGCGGCCAACGCGCGAACCGACGATTCGCGACCCGGGCCTGGGCCCTTGATCCGCACGTCTAGATTCTTGATGCCCTGCTCCTGGGCAGCACGGCCAGCCACCTCAGCGGCCACCTGGGCAGCGAAGGGGGTCGACTTGCGCGAGCCCTTGAAGCCCTGGCCACCCGACGATGCCCAGGCGAGCGAAGCGCCCTGGCGGTCGGTGATGGTGATGATGGTGTTGTTGAATGACGCATGCACGTGAGCGATGCCGTCCGCAATGTTCTTGCGGATCTTCTTGCTCACGCGGCGCGCTGCGGTACTGGCAGGTGCTTTGGCCATGTCGTGTCTCGATCTGGGGGCTTCGGGGGCTTACTTCTTCAGCGCCTGTGCGCCCTTGCGCGGACCCTTGCGGGTGCGTGCATTGGTGCGGGTGCGCTGGCCACGCATCGGCAGGCCGCGACGATGGCGGATGCCGCGGTAGCAGCCGAGATCCATCAAACGCTTGATGTTCATCGACAGCTCGCGGCGCAAGTCGCCTTCGATCGTCAGTTTGTTGACCTCGTCGCGGATCTTTTCGAGATCCCCGTCGGTCAAGTCCTTGATCTTCTTGGAATACGCGATGCCCACGGACTCGCAAATCTTCTGCGCAGTGGTCCGGCCGACGCCGTAGATCGCGGTCAGGCCGATCTCGGCGTGCTTGTGCGGTGGAATGTTGATGCCAGCAATACGTGCCATGTTGATCCTCTATCAGCTGTTCTCGCGCACGGCTCAACCCTGGCGCTGCTTGTGCCGCGGGTCGGTGCAAATCACGCGAACCACACCCTTACGGCGGATGATCTTGCAGTTGCGGCACATCTTCTTGACCGATGCAGAGACTTTCATCGTCTTCTCCTTCAAGCACTCACTTCGCGCGGAACACGATGCGAGCGCGACTCAAATCGTACGGCGTCAGTTCGACCGTCACCTTGTCCCCCGGAAGGATTCGGATGTAGTGCATCCGCATCTTTCCGGAGATGTGGCCGAGCACCACATGTCCGTTTTCCAGCTTCACCCGGAACGTCGCGTTGGGCAGATTCTCAAGAATCTCACCCTGCATCTGGATGACGTCGTCCTTCGACATTTGGTCCTGCGGGCGACCCCACTAGCTCGCCTTGAAATTGGCCTTCTTCAACAGGGACTCATACTGCTGGCTCATCACGTAGCTCTGGACTTGCGCCCAGAAGTCCATCGTCACGACGACGATGATCAACAGCGAGGTGCCGCCAAAATAGAACGGCACGTTGTACTTCAGAACCAGAAACTCAGGCAGCAGACAGACCATCGTGATGTACACGGCACCGGCCAGCGTCAGGCGCGAAAGGATCTTGTCGATGTGCTTCGCAGTCTGGTCGCCCGGACGAATGCCCGGAATGAACGCACCGCTCTTCTTCAGGTTGTCTGCCGTCTCTCGGCTGTTGAACACCAGCGCGGTGTAGAAGAAGCAGAAGAACACGATCATTGCCGCATACAGCAGAACATAGATCGGCTGTCCAGGCGAGAGGGCTGCTGAGGCGTCCTTCAGTACTCGCATGAAGACACTTTCGCTCTGCCCGGTCGCAATCCATCCCACCACCGTGGCCGGCAGCAGAATGATCGATGACGCAAAGATGGGCGGGATCACGCCCGACATGTTCAGCTTGAGTGGCAGATGCGACGACTGCCCGCCATAGACCTTGTTGCCGACCTGCCGCTTGGCATAGTTGACCAGTATCTTGCGTTGCCCCCGCTCAACGAACACGACGGCAAAGGTGACCAGAACGACCAATGCGCTGATGAACAGAGAGGCCACCGGACTCATTGCGCCGGTGCGCACGAGCTCGAAGAGCCCACCAATGGCACCGGGCAGCCCTGCGGCGATTCCGGCGAAGATCAGAATCGAAATTCCATTACCCAAGCCACGTTCGGTGATCTGCTCTCCCAGCCACATCAGGAACATCGTTCCTGCCGTGAGGCTCACGACGGTGGTCATACGGAAACCGAAGCCTGGCGACAGCACCAACCCGGGTGAACCTTCGAGCGCGAGCGCGATGCCCAGCGACTGGAACAGCGCCAGCCCGAGCGTGCCATAACGCGTGTACTGCGTGATCTTGCGTCGTCCCGATTCGCCTTCCTTCTTCAGCGACTCCAGCGTCGGAATCACGTAGGTCATCAACTGCATGATGATCGACGCCGAGATATACGGCATGATGCCGAGCGCGAATACGGTGAACCGCGACAGCGCGCCACCCGAGAACATGTTGAACAGGCTCAGGATGCCGCCCTGCTGGCCCTTGAAGAGCTGCTGCAGCTGATTCGGGTCGATGCCAGGCACGGGTATGTGCGCACCGAGCCGATAGACGACCAGCGCGAGCAACAAGAAGACCAGCCGGCGACGCAGGTCGCCGAACTTGCCACTCTTGGCCAGCTGGTTTGTCGAAGTTGCCAAGGTCTTTGCCTTAGAAGTCTCAGGCCACCGAGCCGCCGGCCGCCTCGATGGCAGCCTTTGCACCCGCGGTCGCACCCAGTCCCTTGAGCGACACCTTCAGTGTCAACTCACCGGTCTTGACCACCTTCACGCTGCGAATCAGCTCGCCCACCAGGCCAGCCGTCTTCAACGTCAGCAGGTCCACCTCGCCCAGACCCAGTCGCTGCAGATCGGTCAGAGTGACCTGACCGACGAAACGCAGGGTGCGCGACTTGAAACCGCGCTTGGGCAAACGGCGCTGCAGGGGCATCTGACCGCCCTCGAAGCCAACCTTGTGATAGCCGCCCGCGCGGGAATGCTGGCCCTTGTGGCCACGACCTGCGGTCTTGCCGAAGCCGGAACCGATGCCCCGACCGACGCGCCGGCGCTCTTGCTTGGAGCCCACTGCGGGCTTGATGGTATTGAGTTGCATGATGGACAGTCCTTGCGTACGGGGAGGCGCTTCAGAGCACCAGGACCATGTACGCGATCTTGTTGATCATTCCGCGCACGGCAGGGGTGTCTTCGAGCACGCGCTCACTGTTGACGCGGCGCAGGCCGAGCCCACGCACGGTGTCACGGTGCGACTGCTTGCAGCCGATGGGGCTCTTGACGAGCCTGACCTTGAGGGTCTTCTTGTCCGACATGGGGTTCTCCTTGGTCGAGAGATCAGTTGAAGATCTCTTCGACCGTCTTGCCGCGCTTGGCGGCCACTTCGGCGGCCGTGGTCGAGCGCTTCAGCGCATCGAGCGTGGCACGCACCATGTTGTACGGGTTGCTGGAGCCCAGGCTCTTCGCGACGATATCGGTCACGCCCATGACCTCGAACACCGCGCGCATCGGGCCGCCGGCAATGATGCCGGTACCGGCCGGCGCGGGCGCCAGCAGCACCTTGGCTGCACCATGTTCGCCACGCACGTTGTGGTGGACGGTGCCATTGCGCAACTGCACCTTGAACATGTTGCGACGAGCGCCCTCCATGGCCTTCTGCACCGACACCGGCACTTCCTTGGCCTTGCCCTTGCCCATGCCGACACGTCCGTCGCCGTCACCTACCACGGTGAGCGCTGCAAAGCTGAGCGTGCGACCGCCCTTGACGACCTTGGTGACGCGGTTGACCGCGATCATCTTTTCCTTCAGACCGTCGTCGTTGCCTTCGGTCTGAGCGCGGGGTTGAAACTTTGCCATATTGCTATTCCTAGTTGCGCTCAGAACTGAAGGCCGGCTTCGCGAGCCGCTTCAGCCAATGCCTTGACACGACCATGGTAGGCGAAGCCGGAACGGTCGAAAGCGACCTTCTCGACCCCGGCCGCCTTGGCCTTCTCGGCGATGCGCTTGCCCACCAGCACAGCGGCAGCGGCGTTTCCGCCTTTGCCGTTGCCACCGAGTTGCTCACGCACTTCCTTCTCCGCCGTGGACGCGGAGGCGAGGACGCGCTCTCCGTCACCAGAGATGACGCTGGCGTAGATGTGCAGATTGGACCGGAAGACCGCAAGCCGGACAGCGCCTTGTTGGGCGATGCGGGCACGCGTCTGGCGGGAGCGACGCAGGCGCTGTTCTTTCTTCGTCAGCATGTTCGGCTCCTTACTTCTTCTTGGTTTCCTTCAGCACCACGCGCTCATCGGCGTAGCGGATCCCCTTGCCCTTGTAGGGCTCCGGGGGACGAATGGCGCGGACCTCAGCGGCAATCTGGCCGACGACCTGCCGGTCGGCGCCCTTGATCACGATCTCGGTCTGCGTCGGACACTGCACCGAGACGCCAGCGGGCATCTCCTTGGCCACAGGGTGCGAGAAACCGATCTGCAGGTTCAGCTTGCTGCCGGCAGCCTGGGCGCGATAGCCCACGCCAACCAGGTTGAGCTTCTTTTCGAAGCCCTTGCTGACACCGTTGACCATGTTGTTGACGAGCGCACGCATCGTGCCGCTCATCGCATTGGCCTCGACACTGTCATTCGCCGGCACCAGCTTGAGCTCAGCGCCTTCTTTCCAAACGTCAACCAGGGCGTTCGTCGCGCGAACCAGCGTGCCATTGGCACCCTTGACCGTGATCTGATCGGCCGTGATCTGCACGTCCACACCTTGCGGGACGGTGATCGGCATCTTTCCAACGCGGGACATTCTTGTCTCTCCTTCGCCGATCAGGCCACGTAGCAAAGCACTTCGCCACCGACACCGGTGAGACGAGCCTTGCGGTCGGTCATCACACCCTTCGGCGTGGTGACGATGGCCACACCCAGGCCGTTCATGACCTGGGGAATGGCATCGCGGCCCTTGTAGACGCGCAGGCCAGGCCGACTGACCCGTTCGATGCGCTCGATGACCGGCTTGCCGGCGTAATACTTCAAGGCGATCTCGAGTTCGCTCTTGGCACCATCGGTCTTGACGACGTAACCGTCGATATAGCCCTCATCCTTCAGGACTTGGGCAATCGCCACCTTGACCTTGGACGACGGCATCACCACAACCGCCTTTTGCACCAACTGCGCATTGCGAATGCGAGTCAGCATGTCGGCGATAGGATCACTCATGCTCATGGGGTATCTCCTGCTCGTGCCGCTTTACCAGCTGGCCTTGACCACGCCGGGAATGTCGCCCTTGAAGGCGAGCTCGCGGATCTTGCTGCGGCCGAGGCCGAACGTACGGAACGTGCCACGCGGACGACCGGTCAACCCGCAGCGATTGCGCAGGCGGGTCGGGTTGGCGTTGCGCGGGAGCTTCTGAAGCTCCAGCCTGGCAAGGTACCGCTCTTCGTCGGACTTCTTGGCGTCATTGGCGACCGCCTTGAGTTCGGCATGCTTCTTCGCGAACTTGGCGACCAGCTTCTCGCGCTTGTCTTCGCGCTGGATCAGGGACATCTTGGCCATGTGTTTCTCGCCTTCAGTTCTTGAACGGGAAGCGGAAGGCTGCCAGCAGCGCCTTGCACTCGTCGTCGGACTTGGCCGTCGTGGTGAAGCTGATGTTCAGCCCGCGGATCGCGTCGATCTTGTCGTACTCGATCTCCGGGAAAATGATCTGCTCCTTGACGCCGACGTTGTAGTTGCCACGGCCGTCGAATGAACGACCGGAGATACCACGGAAGTCGCGCACCCGCGGCAACGCGATGGTGACAAAGCGGTCCAGGAATTCATACATCTGCACGCCACGCAAGGTCACCATGCAGCCGATGGCCAGACCCTCGCGGATCTTGAAGCCGGCGATCGGTTTGCGGGACTTGGTGACCACAGGCCTCTGGCCAGCGATCTTGGTGAGGTCACCAACCGCGTGGTCCATCACCTTCTTGTCCGCCACCGCTTCGCTCACACCCATGTTCAGGGTGATCTTGGTCAGCCGGGGCACCTGCATCACGGACTTGTAGCCGAACTTCGTGACGAGGTCCGGAACAACTTTCTCGCGGTAAAACTGTTGGAGACGAGCCATGGGAACCTCGTTACGCCTTGATCTCTTCGCCGCTGGACTTGTAGACGCGCACCTTCTTGCCATCGGCAAGAAGCTTCACACCCACCCTGTCGGCCTTGCCAGTCGCGGCATTGAAGATCGCGACATTGGATTGGTGAATCGGCATCGTCTTGTCGACCACACCGCCCGTCGTGCCCTTCATGGGGTTGGGCTTGACGTGCTTCTTCACCACGTTCACGCCGTCGACGATGATCTTGTCGTCGTTCACGCGCAGCGACACGGTGCCGCGCTTGCCCTTGTCACGACCGGTCAACACGATGACCTGGTCGCCCTTGCGAATCTTGTTCATGGCTTGGTGTCCTTTGCGTCTCGAGCCGGTCAGAGCACCTCAGGTGCCAGCGACACGATCTTCATGAAGCGCTCGGTGCGCAGCTCGCGGGTGACCGGGCCGAAGATGCGCGTGCCGATCGGCTCGAGCTTGGCATTGAGCAGCACGGCGGCGTTGCCGTCGAACTTGACGAGCGAGCCATCCTGCCGACGCACGCCCTTGGCGGTGCGCACCACCACGGCGCTGTAGACCTCGCCCTTCTTGACGCGACCACGCGGCGCGGCCTCCTTGATCGACACCTTGATGATGTCGCCAATGCCGGCATAGCGACGCTTGGAACCACCAAGCACCTTGATGCACATGACGGACTTCGCGCCCGTGTTGTCAGCGACGTCGAGTCGCGATTGCATT
Organism: Ideonella sp. A 288; assembly: GCF_002198735.1. Taxonomy (GTDB): domain Bacteria; phylum Pseudomonadota; class Gammaproteobacteria; order Burkholderiales; family Burkholderiaceae_C; genus Pseudaquabacterium. The sequence goes on along the minus strand of NZ_MWLO01000156.1, from coordinate 6,342 downwards.
TGGATCATTTGTGTCCCCAACTTGTCCCGTTGCGCCAGCACAGCCAGCGCATCGGTCAGTCTTGGGCCCGTCAATTCCCCGCTTGCGTAGCGCTCGCGAGGCTTGTTTGGGCGGATCCGAAAGGTGACCTGAGATCGAGCGATCTGGCCGCCTTTCGGCGAAGCTGCGGATTATGAATGCCTTTTGTGGTTGCTGTCAACCACAAGGCGACTCTCAAGCCTTCAGTTCCTTGGCTTGGCGAAGCAGGGTGTCGGCATCGCTGACCTCGAACTTGCCCGGACCCTCGACATTGAGCGCCTTGACCACACCGTCGACCACCAACATCGAGTAGCGGTTGCTGCGCAGGCCCATGCCGCGCGTGGTGAGGTCGAGCGTCAGTCCGGTGGCCTTGGCAAAGTCGGCACTGCCGTCGGCCATCATGCGAACCTTGCCACCCGTGTTCTGGTCACGGCCCCAGGCACCCATCACGAACGCGTCATTGACGGACACACACCAGATTTCGTCGACGCCAGCAGCCTTGAGTTCGTCGTGGCGTGCCACATACCCCGGCACATGCTTGGCCGAACACGTGGGCGTGTAGGCCCCGGGCAGCGCAAATAACGCGATCGTCTTGCCGGCAGTCGACTTCTCGATATCGAAGCCGTTGGGGCCGAGCGAGCAGCCATTGCCCTCGACTTCGACGAATTCGCTCAGCGTGCCCGCGGGCAACTTGTCTCCAACCTTGATCATGCGGATCTCCTCGTGAAAAACGGTCGGGCGCCAGTATTCCAGCGTTCCGACCGTTGTGCGGTGCCCAGGGCCGATGGCCCCGTGCGTCCTGCGGCTTACACCAGGGCAGCTTTCTGGACCAGGCGGGTCACGACCCAGGACTTGGTCTTGCTGATGGGGCGGCCTTCTGCGATTTCGACGACATCACCGAGGTGGTACTCGCCCCTCTCGTCGTGCGCGTGATACTTGCGCGAGCGTCCGACGATCTTGCCGTACAACTCGTGCGTCACGCGGCGCTCGACGAGCACGGTGATGGTCTTGCTGCGCTTGTCGCTGACGACCTTGCCCACCAGCGTACGGGTGTTCTTGGCCGGTGCTTGTGCGGCTTGGGCTTCGCTCATTTGGCGGCTCCCTTCTTCTTCTCGGCCAGGATGGTCTTGGCGCGGGCGATGTCACGGCGGGTCTGCCCCAGCGTGGCATGATTGCCGAGCTGTTGCGTGCCCTTCTGCATGCGCAGGCCGAAGTGGGCTCGGAGCAGGTCGGTGACCTCCTTCTCGAGGCCGGCCACGTCCTTGGCGCGCAGGTCGGATGCTTTGGTCATGGTGTTGCTCCGGTTCAGGCGCCAACTTGGCGCGTGACGAACGTGCAGCGCAGCGGCAGCTTGGCGGCCGCGAGCGTGAACGCCTCGCGAGCCAGCGCCTCCGGCACGCCGTTCAGTTCGTAGAGCACCTTGCCCGGCGTGATCTCGGCCACGTAGTACTCGGGGTTGCCCTTGCCGTTGCCCATGCGGACTTCGGCCGGTTTTTGCGAGATCGGCTTGTCGGGAAAGATGCGGATGAAGATGCGACCACCGCGCTTGATGTGGCGCGAGATGGCGCGGCGAGCGGCTTCGATTTGGCGGGCCGTGATGCGGCCGCGCTCGGTGGCCTTGAGGCCGAAGTCGCCGAACGACACGTTGGCGCCGCGGGTGGCGACACCCGTGTTGCGGCCCTTCTGTTCCTTGCGGTACTTGCGGCGTGCTGGTTGCAGCATGTTCTTGACTCCTTAGGCCGCGCCGGTGCCCGGCGCGGGCACCTTGCGCACGCGCTTGGCTGCCGGCTTGCCGTCGGCGGCGCCGTCGGCAGGCTTCTGTTCGACAGGCGCCGCATCGCTGCGGGGACCACGGTCGCCGCCCGGACGTGGGCCGCGACGGTCGGGAGCTCCCGGACCACCGGGACGCGGGCCGCGACGAGGACGACGCTCTTCGTCCTGCCCATCCGGCTTGGCCGCGCCAGGCGCATCACCACGACCGAGGTTGTCGCCGCGGTAGACCCACACCTTGACGCCGATGACGCCGTAGGTGGTCTTCGCTTCGGAGAAGCCGTAGTCGATGTCGGCACGCAGGGTGTGAAGCGGCACGCGGCCTTCGCGGTACCACTCGCAACGGGCGATTTCGATGCCGTTCAGTCGGCCCGACGACATGATCTTGATGCCCAGCGCCCCGAGGCGCATGGCGTTCTGCATCGCGCGCTTCATAGCGCGGCGGAACATGATGCGCTTTTCGAGCTGCTGGGTGATCGAATCGGCGATGAGCTGAGCATCGATCTCGGGCTTGCGCACCTCTTCGATGTTCACGGCCACGGGCACGCCGAGTCGGCGGGTCAGTTCGGCCTTCAGGTTCTCGATGTCCTCGCCCTTCTTGCCGATCACCACGCCCGGACGCGCCGAAAAGATGGTGATGCGCGCGTTCTTGGCCGGACGCTCGATCAGGATGCGGGAGACGGCGGCGTTCTTCAGCTTCTTCTTGAGGTACTCGCGCACCTGAAGATCTTCAGCCAGCATGCCGGCGAAGTTGCGGCTCGACGCGTACCAACGCGACGCCCAGGCGCGGGTCACCGCCAGGCGGAAGCCGGTCGGATGGATCTTTTGTCCCATGTTCTTCCCTCAGCCTTTCAGTTGCCGACCGTCACGAAGATGTGACATGTGGGCTTGCTGATCCGATTGCCGCGGCCCTTGGCTCGCGCGGAGAACCGCTTCAGCGTCGCACCCTGCTCGACGTAGATCGACGTGATCTTCAGTTCGTCGATGTCGGCGCCGTCGTTGTGCTCGGCGTTCGCGATCGCGGACTCCAGGGCCTTCTTGACGATGCCGGCGGCCTTCTTCTGGGTGAAGTTCAGGATGTTCAGGGCCTGGTCCACCTTCTTGCCGCGGACCAGATCAGCCACCAGTCGACCCTTGTCGACCGACAGACGAACCCCACGGACGATTGCTTTGGTTTCCATCGTCGGCCCCTTACTTCTTCGCCTTCTTGTCCGCAGGGTGACCCTTGAACGTGCGGGTCATCGCGAACTCGCCGAGCTTGTGGCCGACCATCTGGTCGGTCACATACACGGGAATGTGTTGTTTGCCGTTGTGCACGGCAATGGTCAGGCCGATGAAGTCGGGCAGGATCGTCGAGCGACGGGACCAGGTCTTGATCGGCTTCTTGTCCTTCGTCGCCGTTGCCTTGTCGGCCTTGGCTTGAAGGTGGTGGTCCACGAAGGGACCCTTTTTGAGTGAGCGTGCCATGGTGGGACCCTTACTTCTTGCGGCGCGACACGATCATGCTCTGCGTGCGCTTGTTGCTGCGAGTGCGGTAGCCCTTGGTCAGCGTGTTCCACGGCGACACCTGCGCCTGGCCCTCGCCTGTGCGGCCTTCGCCACCGCCGTGCGGGTGATCCACCGGGTTCATGGCGACACCGCGGACGGTCGGGCGGATGCCCTTCCAGCGGATGGCGCCAGCCTTGCCGTACTGACGGAGGTTGTGCTCTTCGTTCGACACTTCACCGATGGTGGCGCGGCAGTCGATGTGGATCTTGCGAACCTCACCGGAGCGCAACCGGACCTGGGCGTAGGTGCCTTCGCGGGCCATCAGCGTGACCGAGGTGCCGGCGGAGCGCGCGATCTGCGCGCCCTTGCCAGGCAGCATCTCGACACAGTGGATCGTGGAACCCACTGGGATGTTGCGGATAGGCAGCGTGTTGCCCGCCTTGATCGGGGCCTCGGCCCCGGACAGCAGCGTGGCACCGACCTCGATACCGCGCGGAGCAATCACATACCGGCGCTCGCCATCGGCATAGCAGACCAGCGCGATGTGGGCTGTGCGGTTCGGGTCGTACTCGATGCGCTCGACCTTCGCCGGGATGCCGTCCTTGCTGCGCACGAAGTCGACCACTCGGTAGTGGTGCTTGTGACCACCGCCCTTGTGGCGCATCGTGATGTGGCCGTTGTTGTTGCGGCCGGACTTCTGCTTCTGCGGCTCGAGCAGCGAGGCCTCGGGCGCACCCTTGTGCAGGTGCTTGTGCACCACCTTGACCACGGCGCGGCGGCCAGGCGAAGTCGGTTTGACTTTGACGACGGCCATTACACGGCCTCCCCGGAGAAGTTGAGCTCCTGGCCCGGCTTCAACGCGACATACGCCTTCTTGACGTGATCGCGACGACCGATGCGGCCACCGAAGCGCTTGGACTTGCCCTTCTGGTTGGCGACGCGCACGTCCTTGACCTCGACCTTGAACAGCAGTTCGACCGCCGCCTTGATCTCGGGCTTGGTGGCATCGCGCAACACCTTGAACAGCACCTGGTTGTGCTTCTCGGCAACGCTCGTAGCCTTTTCGGACACGATCGGGGCGATCAGCACCTGGGCCAGACGGCCCTCGGTGAACTTGAGGTTGTTGGCACCGTGGCTCATGCGAACATCTCCTTGAGCTGCTCGATCGCGGCCTTCGTGACCAGGACCTTCTTGTAGAAGACCAGCGACAGCGGATCGGCATAACGCGGCTCGACGACCAGCACGTTGGCGAGGTTGCGCGAGGCCAGCGCCAGGTTCTCGTCGACAGCGTCGGAGATCACCAGCACCGAATCGAGGCCCATGGCCTTGAACTTGGCCGCCAAGAGCTTGGTCTTCGGCGACTCAACGGACAGCGAGTCGACCACCGCCAAGCGACCGTCGCGGGCAAGCTGCGACAGGATGGCGGCCATGCCGGCGCGGTACATCTTCTTGTTGACCTTGTGCGAGAAGTTCTCGTCAGGGCTGTTCGGGAAGGTTCGACCACCCCCACGCCACAGCGGCGACGAGGTCATGCCGGCGCGGGCACGGCCGGTGCCCTTCTGGCGCCACGGCTTCTTCGTGCTGTGCTTGACGGTCTCGCGGTTCTTCTGGGCGCGGGTGCCTTGGCGTGCGTTGGCCTGGTAGGCCACGACCACCTGGTGCACCAGGGCCTCGTTGTAGTCGCGCGCGAACACGGTGTCCGGCGCGTCGAACTTGGCAGTGGCCTGGCCTTGATCGTTCAGGAGCTCGAGTTGCATCACTGGGCTCCCTTCTTGGCCTTGGCCTTGATGGCCGGCCGCACGGTCACGAAGCCAGCCTTCGAACCCGGCACGGCACCGCGGACGAGCAGCAACTGGCGCGCTTCGTCGACACGGATGACATCGAGGTTCTGGGTCGTGACAGTATCGTCACCGAGGTGACCCGACATGCGCTTGCCTGGGAACACGCGGCCCGGATCCTGCGCCATCGAGATCGAACCAGGCACGTTGTGCGAACGGCTGTTGCCGTGCGACGCGCGCTGCGAGCTGAAGTGATGTCGCTTGATGGTGCCCGTAAAGCCCTTGCCGATGGACGTGCCCTGCACGTCGACCTTCTGGCCCACGGCGAACAACGTCACCGGGACAGTGGCGCCAGGCGCGTACTGACCCACCACTTCGGCGGGGACGCGGAATTCCTGGAGGATTTCACCGGCTTCGACACCCGCCTTCGCGAGGTGTCCGGCTTCCGGCTTGGTCACGCGCGATGCTTTGCGCGAACCGAACGCCACCTGTAGGGCGTTGTAGCCGTCGGTCTGCTCGGTCTTGACCTGGGTGACGCGGTTGTTCGACACATCGAGCACCGTCACGGGCACGGCATCGCCGTCGTCCGTGAAGATGCGCATCATGCCCACCTTGCGACCCAGCAAACCGAGGCGATAGCTTGCAGCAGCTGTCGTCATGGCTTTTCTCCAGCCCCTCACCAGCAACGGTTCCGGGGCCTTTGTTTCGAACCCCCGACATCGATTGGCCGGGGTGACTTGGTCGTTGCGGGCCGTGGAAGGCCCTGCAACGGTGTCGCAGACGCCATGGGCGCAGCGACAAAAGAGCGCGAGTATAGCTCGCCAACCGTCAGGTCGGCAAGCCTATGCGGCTATTGCAGCTTGATCTCGACGTCGACGCCGGCCGGCAGGTCGAGCTTCATCAGCGCGTCCACGGTCTTGTCGGTCGGATCGACGATGTCCATCAAGCGCTGGTGCGTCCGGATCTCGAACTGGTCACGGCTCGTCTTGTTGACGTGCGGCGAGCGCAGGATGTCGAAGCGCTGCATGCGCGTCGGCAGGGGCACCGGGCCCTTGACGATGGCGCCGGTGCGCTTGGCGGTGTCGACGATCTCGAGGGCCGACTGGTCGATCAGCTTGTAGTCGAAGGCCTTCAGGCGGATGCGGATCTTTTGCTTTTGCATGACGTGTCCTTGGTAAAGAGCAATGAAGCCGGCAGGCGCATCGGTGCGCCCGCCGGCATGTCATGCAAGAGTTACTCGATGATCTTGGCCACGACGCCGGCGCCGACGGTGCGGCCGCCTTCGCGG
>NZ_MWLO01000155.1:101287-227479 GCF_002198735.1 Ideonella sp. A 288 | reverse complement strand
ACACGCGGCAGGTGGCGATGCAGCGCCAGGGCCTGACCGCCAGCACCAGGCGCGCGGCGACGGCGGCGTCCTCGGCCAGCACCGCGTCGCGCCCGGCCCAGGCCGCATGGGCGCGCGCCGCGGCCAGCGCGAACAGCGGCGCACGCAGCGAGGCCACGCCCAGCGCCTCGGCCGCCTCGCACAGCGCCTGCACGATGGCGTCGTCGCAGCGCACCGACGGCAGGCGCCGCCGCGCGTCGGCCAGCGCGTCCGCCGGCAGCATCGGTGCGTCGTCCCCGGGCAGCGGCAGCGCCGACAGGTCGACCTGCAGGCCGAGCCGCTCGCGCAGCGCGGCGGGCGGGGCCTCGTCGCCATCCCGGCCTTCGTCCAGCGCCACCACCGCCAGGCGCGCCGGGGCGCTGGCGGTCAGGCCCTGGCGCTGCATCGCCACCTGCCGCGTGTCCAGCACCATGGCCAGCCGCGCGGCGGTGGCCGGGCTCATGCGCTCGGCCATCGCGGCCAGCACGAAGCCGCCGTCGCAGCGGGCCAGCAGGCCGGGCTGGGACACCGCCTGGCCGCGCTGCAGGGTGGCGCCCAGGTCGAGCCCGCCGAGCAGGCGGTCGTCGTCGATGTGCAGCGGCATGCGCTGCCAGGGCGTGCCGGCCGGGCAGGCCGTGCGCAGCAGCGCCAGCCAGTGCTCGCGCCGCGCATCGGCCGCGCCGCGGCTTCGCATGACACGGCCGGGCCACGATCCCACGCCGGCCCGCCNCACTGGCTGGCGCTGCTGCGCACGGCCGCGCCGCGCAGGCGCGCGCCGCCCAGGCCCGGCGGATCGAGCGCCAGCAGCACCGCAGCGCGGCGGGCGTCGGCCCAGGGGTCGGCGGGCATGGCAGACCCGCGTCCGACGGGCGCATCGGCCGATCTCCCGGGGGAATGGCGGGCCGGCGTGGGATCGTGGCCCGGCCGTGTCATGCGAAGCCCCGGTGCGGCCGACGCGACGTGGACCCGGCGGGCGCGGTCACGCCCCGAACATCTCGGCCAGCGCGCGCTCGACGCGCACCGTCGAGCCCGCATCGTCGAGCGGGTTGCGGCGCAGTCGGTGGCGCAGCGCCGACGGCGCCATGCGGCGCAGGTGCTGGTCGGTCACGGCCTTGGCGCCGTCCAGCGCGGCCAGCGCGCGGGCGGCGCGCATCAGCGTGAGCTCGCCGCGCAGGCCGTCGGTGCCCAGCGCCATGCACAGCGTGGCGCCGCGCTCGAGGATGGCATCGGACACGCTCACCTCGGGCAGGCGGGTGCGCGCGGCGGCGATGCGCTTGGCCAGCTTTGCGTCTTCCTTGTGCCAGTGCCCGACGAAGGCATGCGGATCGCGCTCGTAGGCGTCGCGGCGCTTGACCACCTCCACCCGCGTGGGCAGGTCGGTGGGCGTCTTCACCTCCACCGACAGGCCGAAGCGGTCGAGCAGCTGCGGCCGCAGCTCGCCCTCCTCGGGGTTGCCGCTGCCCACCAGCACGAAGCGCGCGGGGTGCCGCACCGACAGGCCCTCGCGCTCGACCACGTTCTCGCCCGAGGCGGCGACGTCGATGAGCAGGTCGACGAGGTGGTCTTCCAGCAGGTTGACCTCGTCGATGTACAGGAAGCCGCGGTTGGCCCGCGCCAGCAGGCCGGGCTCGAAGGCCTTGATGCCCTGCGACAGCGCCCGCTCGAGGTCGAGCGCGCCGACGACGCGATCTTCGGTGGCGCCCAGGGGCAGGTCGACCACCGGCACCGGCACCTGGTGCGTCTTGGGCTTGCCGCGCCCCTCGAGCGCGGCACAGTCGCTGCAGGCGCCGACGCGGGAGGCCGGGTCGCAGCCGTAGCGGCAGCCCACCACGGCGGTCATCTTCGGCAGCAGCGCGGCCAGCGCCCGCACCGCGGTGGACTTGCCGGTGCCGCGGTCGCCGAACACCAGCACGCCGCCGAGCGTGGCGTCGACGGCGGCGATGAGGATGGCCTGCTTCATCTCGTCTTGTCCGACGATGGCGGAAAAAGGAAAGCTGGCTGGCACGGGCGAACTCTCGGTGGGTGGCTCTTGTGTCACGGTAGCACATACAAAGAATGTGTCAATCTTGATTGACAACTGGCGCGGTGTGTGGCGAGCCGCACCGATCCTGCATCGGCCCTGCGGCGCGGCGACGCTCAGCCGCCCGCCCGCCACCGCGCGCGGATGGTCTCGATCCGGTCGCGGTTGACGCCGAGGTCTTTGCGGCCCAGGCGCGAAGCGCTGCGCACCTGCACCACCCCCGCGGCCGGGTCGACCCAGAACTCGGCATCGTCGACGAAGCGCAGCAGGGGGTGCTGAACTCCACCTGCAGTGCTGCTGGCCACCGCTGCCTCGGTCATCGCTTCGCAGGCCAGGATCTCGGGCGCCTACTCGATGACCAAGCAGGCCATCCAGCTCGTCCTGCTGCCGCGCATGCGCATACTCAACACCTCGGCACAGGAGGTCGGCCAGATCTGCGTGCCCCTCGTGAACTGGGTCGTGATGGCCGCGGTGGTTCTGGCCACGGTGGGCTTCGGCAGTTCATCGGCGCTGGCCTCGGCCTACGGCATCGCTGTCACCGTCACGATGTTTATAACGACGGTGCTGACCTTCTTCGTCGTGCACCATGTCTGGAAATACACGCTGGCACTCGCGGTGGCCGCCACGGCCTCTTTCCTGGTGATCGACGCCGTATTGGTCGTGTCGTGCTCCTTGAAGATCCTGCAGGGCGGCTGGTTCCCGCTCGTGATGGGGGCCGCGATCTTTGCCGTCATGGCGACCTGGAAGCGTGTGGCCGCGAACTGCTGATCGAGCACATTCGCAACGACGACCCGGAACTGCTGCCCTTCATCACCTCACTGGCCGAGGATGAAACGGCCCATCGCGCGGCGCGCACCGCGGTGTACGCAGTCGCCAATCCTGGCACCGTCCCCCAGGCGCTGATGCACAACATCAAGCACTACCAAGTCCTGCATGAGCAGAACCTGATCATGACCGTGAACTTCGAGGAAGTGCCCAAAGTGCCTGAGGTGGAGCGTGTACAGGTCACGCCTCTGGTCAAGGGCTTCTGGCGGGTGCAGGTGAACTACGGCTTCATGGACGAGCCGGAAGTCTCCAAAGCGCTGAAGCTGTGCGCCAAGCAGGGCTTGCCCATCGATCAGGACGCCATTTCCTACTTCCTCAGCCGCGAGATCGTTGTCCCGACGCGCGGTGCGGGAATGGCACATTGGAGAGAGGCCCTCTTCGCGACCATGTCGCGCAACGCAGGAAGCGTGGCGGACTTCTTCAGGTTGCCGCACAACTGTGTTGTCGAGCTCGGCACTCGAGTGCAGATTTGAAGCTTGCGCCCGAAGGCCGCGGGTCGGGATCGTCGGTGACGACTTCGTTGAAATCAATTCCGACGCGTTGACTGCTTTGTGACTTCGAATTTCGAGCTCCCACCGACAGCTTGGGGTCGGGACTTGCCGCTCGCTGCTCGTGGAAGCTGACGCCGGCGGGGCATCACCCAGTGGCTAGGTTTCCGTCCCGCGCGCCATCGCAGATACGCGGCAGCACCCCTAGGCAAAGCGGCCGGGACAGCACCATCCCGTGCGCTCAATACTCAATCCGCATGTATGGCCGGAAGCTGCGGCAGCTCGGTTGCAGCTAGGTGCAGACCGTCCGCGAGCGCGGCCGCCGACAATGCGCCAATGGAAGCGCTGATCCGCCATACACGCTTGGTCTGCGCCGCGCTGGTGGGTGCGGCTGCCGCCATTGCCACCTTGTCCGCCGCGGCCGCGCCTGCTGCGCCGTCGCCTGTGCAGACGCAGGTGTATGCACTCGACGGCCATCGCGTGACGCTGGACGTGTTCCTGGCTGCCGGTCCTGTGCGCGGAGCTGCAATCCTCTCGCACGGCTTCACGCGCAGCCGGACCACGTTGGCGGGCCATGCGCAGGCACTGGCAGATGCCGGCGTGCTGGCGCTGACGCCGGACCTGCCCTGCACGTTCGACTTCCGCTGTAACGCCCGCGCCATCGCCGTGCTCGTGGGCTCGCTGCGCGCCGGCGGAACCTTCGGCGCCCCTGTGGAGCGGATCATGCTCGTGGGCTTCTCCGCCGGCGCGCTTTCCAGCCTGCTGGCGGCGGACACGCCAGGTGTGGTTGGATTCGTCGGCCTGGACCCGTTCGACCGCACGATGACTGGGGAAGCTGAGCGGTTGGGCTTGGCGGCGGCCGGCCGGCTCCGTACTGAGGCGCTGCTGCTGCGTGCACCGCCGACACGCTGCAACGCCGAAGCCGTGGCCGCGCCCTGGGGCACCGTGCTGCCAGCGCTGTGGCGCGATGAGCTGATCGCGGGTTCTTCCCACTGCGACTTCGAGTCGCCTACCGACTGGATGTGCCGCCTCGCGTGCGGCGACACCGACCCGGCGCGCCAGCAGCGGGTGCGTCAGGGGCTGCTGGACGCCGCGGCACGCTGGATGCACTGAGCCGGCCAAATGCGGGATCGCCGGGTTCGGGGTCGGCGCGCAACCCCTTGCGGAAGGCCTCGGCCCGTCTGCATCCGCAGCGGCGAATGCGGCCAAGCTGATCATGAGCACGTGCGCCCGCTCGGGTTGGAGGCCATCTGCATCGACGACGATGCCTGCCAGCGTCAAGTTTCAGAGTCGACTGGTCGCTCGCCCCGGCGACCATTGGCTGGCAGCTTTAGGCAACCGCCGACATTCATCCGGCGAATCCGAACGGCTGCAACCAGTGTAAAGCGGCTGCCGGCAATGACCGCCAAACGAGCGCGGTTCCGAATTGCCAACATCGCTTATCAGGGGCGCTTGCCATCTGTGACGGAGCGGGACAACGTCTGGCCACGTCAGACAAGAAACCTCGTGGAACTGAACCGCCGCGCGGATTACAAGGGGCGGTGTGAGTTTGAATGGGCAGCGCGGGAGGCTGGCGCTCGATCATGTGCGCTGGAGCGCCGTCACTGACCAGATCGATGCGGCGGCCCGACTCACACTGGCGCATCAGTCGCCTCGTGCTTGGGGTCGCCCGCCTGCAGGAATGCCGCCCATTCAGCCATCAGCAAGACCCGCCGCTCGAACAGATCGCCTCGCCGATAGGCCGCCTCCACTTTGTTGGCGACTGTGTGGGCCAGTGCCATCTCGGCGACCTCGCTGGGATAGTTGGTGTGCTCGGACGTCCAGTCCCGGAAGCTGCTCCGAAAGCCATGTGCCGTCGCGTCCACGCCCATGCGCCTGAGCACTGCCGTCAAGCTCATGTCCGAAAGCGGTCCACGCAAGCCGGGAAGTACCAGCTTGTCAGGCTCGCCGGCCGGCAGCGCGCGCAGCAGCGCCATCGCCGGTGCAGACAACGGCACCCGATGCTCGCGGCCGCCCTTCATCCGCTGCGCCGGCACGGTCCAAAGCATTGCCGCTAGATCCACCTCCGCCCAGGTCATCCCGCGGACTTCGCCCGATCGTGCCGCCGTGAGGATCGCGAACTCGAGTGCCCTGGCGCCCTGCCCGGCTCGCAGTCGCAGGCGGGCCATGAACTTCGGCATCTCGGACACGGGCACCGCCGCGTGATGCTGGACGTTCGCTACCTTGGAAGCCTTGGGCAGCGCGGCGTCGAGATTACCGCGCCAGCGCGCCGGGTTGGGGCCTTCGCGCAGTCCATGCGCGGCGGCGAAGTCGAGAACAAGCTCGATACGGGACCGAACCCTGCTGGCAGTCTCGGTCTTCGTCGTCCAGATTGGCTCCAGCACCTTGATCACGTGCGCTGTAGTCACATCACTGACCAGCAGCGGCCCGATCACCGGTTCGGCGTAGGCTTGAAGGGTGGCGCTCCATTGCGCGCCGTGCTTGGCGTTCTTCCAGCCCTTCTCATGCTGGGCGATGTACTTCATCGCGACGGCGCTGAAGGTCTGCTGGGTGCTTTGCTTGGCGGCGGCGGCGCTCCGGGCTGACGCACGCTGCGAAATCGGGTCGGTGCCCTGCTCGACCAGGGCCCGGTGGCTGCGTGCCTTCTCTCGGGCTTCGGCCAGCGTGACCGTCGGAAAGCTGCCCAGCCCCATTTCGCGCTGCCGACCGTTGATGGTCACCCGCAGAACCCAGCTGCGCGCCCCGCCGGCGGTGACCTGCAGCGCCAGCCCGTCGACGCCCCCCACACTCCAGCGGCCCGGCTGCGCCAGGCGCCGGACCTCCAGAGCAGACAGTTCGCGGGCCTTTCTCGGCATGGCTGTACCCCTTACTTACCCCCGATAGAAAACGAGATTGTATGGGATTGAGTTGGACCGCACGGTACCAGCTTCTGAGCCGCTGCACCCATGAAAAAGGCCCCTTGCGGGGCCTCTTCAAAGCATGCTACTGGCGGAGAAGGAGGGATTCGAACCCTCGATACGGGAGAACCGTATACCGGATTTCGAGTCCGGCGCATTCGACCACTCTGCCACCTCTCCTGATTCTTCCCGTCCGGCACCTTGGCGCCGGAAGAGCCTCACCCGGGGTCGGCGGGTGAAGCCTCAAATTCTAGCGCATCACGCGCGGATCGATTCCAGGCCCCCCAGGTAGGGCCGCAGCGCGGCCGGCACGCGGATGCTGCCATCGGCCTGCTGGTGGTTCTCGAGCACCGCCACCAGCGTGCGGCCCACGGCCAGGCCCGAGCCGTTGAGCGTGTGCACGAGTTCGGTCTTGCCCTGCGCGTTGCGGTAGCGCGTCTGCATGCGCCGCGACTGGAAGGCGCCGCAGTTGGAGCACGAGCTGATCTCGCGATAGGTGGCCTGCGCCGGCAGCCACACCTCGAGGTCGTAGGTCTTTGTGGCGCCGAAGCCCATGTCGCCGGTGGACAGCAGCACCACGCGGTACGGCAGTTCGAGCATGCGCAGGATGGCCTCGGCGTGGCCCACCATCTGCTCGAGCGCAGCGTCGCTCTGGTCGGGCGACACCACCTGCACCATCTCGACCTTGTCGAACTGGTGCTGGCGGATCATGCCGCGGGTGTCGCGGCCGGCCGAGCCGGCCTCGGACCGGAAGCACGGGCTGTGGGCGGTGAGCTTCACCGGCAGCGCCTCGGCCGGCAGGATCTGCTCGCGCACGCTGTTGGTCAGCGAGATTTCCGAGGTCGAGATCAGGTACTGCTCGGCCTGCTCCTCCGAGCCGCCGCGCAGCACCCAGAACATGTCTTCCTTGAACTTGGGCAACTGACCGGTGCCTTCGAGGATCTCGCGGTTGACGATGTAGGGCGTGTAGCACTCGGTGTAGCCGTGCTCGGTGGTCTGCACGTCCAGCATGAACTGCGCGAGCGCGCGGTGCAGCCGCGCCACCGGGCCCTTCATGAAGGTGAAGCGCGAGCCGCTCAGCTTGACACCGGTCTCGAAGTCCAGCCCCAGCGGCGCGCCCAGGTCGACGTGGTCCTTGACCGTGAAGTCATAGACTCCCGGCGTGCCCCAGCGCCGCACCTCGGCGTTGGCGGTCTCGTCGGCACCCACCGGCACGCTGGCATCGGGCAGGTTGGGCACGCTCATCAGCATCAGCGACAGGTCGGCCTGCAAGGCCTCCAGGCGCTCGGCGCCGGCCTTCATCTCGTCGGCGATGCCGCCCACTTCGGCCATCAGCGCCGACGCGTCATCGCCCTTGCCCTTGGCCATGCCGATCTGCTTGGACAGGCTGTTGCGCCGGGCCTGCAGCTCTTCGGTGCGGGTCTGCAGCGTCTTGCGCTCGGCCTCGAGCGCGGTGAAGCGCGCCACGTCGAGGAAGGGTTGCGGGGTCTTGCGGGTGTCGAGCCGGGCGACGACGCTGGCGAGGTCGCGGCGCAGCAGGGTGATGTCGAGCATGGGAAGGTCCTTGGAAACGTCGGGCAATCATCGAAACGGCACCTCGAGGTGCCGTTCACGCGCTGGTCAGGCACACGGCGACGGGGGTCAGGATCGTGAGGCGGAGAACTCGCGCATCGACCGGTCGCCCAGGCCCAGCGGCAGCGGGAAATGCACCGTTTCCTCGACGCCGGCCATGCGCCGCACACTGGTGGCCCCCAGCGCCTTGAGCCGCGCGATGACCTGCTGCACCAGGATGTCGGGTGCCGACGCGCCGGCGGTTAGGCCCACGCGCGGCCGGCCGTCGAACCAGGCGGCCTGCAGGTCGTCGGCCGCATCGACCATGTGCGCGGGGGTGCCCAGGCGCTCGGCCAGTTCGCGCAGGCGGGTGCTGTTGCTGCTGGTCGGGCTGCCGACCACGATGACGATGTCCACCTGGGGCGCCATCACCTTGACCGCGTCCTGGCGGTTCTGCGTGGCGTAGCAGATGTCCTGCTTCTTGGGTTCGCGCACGTGCGGGAACAGCCGCTTCACCTCGGCCAGGATCTGCGCCGCATCGTCCACCGACAGCGTGGTCTGCGTCACCACCGCCAGCTTGCGGCCACGCGGTTGCACCTTGGCCACGTCGGCCACGTCCTCGACCAGGTAGATGCCCTCGGACAACTGGCCCATCGTGCCCTCGACCTCGGGGTGGCCCTTGTGGCCGATCATGATGAACTCGAAACCCTCTTTGGCCAGCTTCGCCACCTCGACATGCACCTTGGTGACCAGCGGGCAGGTGGCGTCGAACACCTGGAAGCCCCGCGCGGCGGCCTCGTCGCGCACCGAGCGGGCCACGCCGTGGGCGCTGAACACCAGCGTGGCACCGGGCGGCACGTCGGCCAGGTCTTCGATGAAGATGGCGCCCTTGGCTTTGAGGTCGTTGACGACGTAGGTGTTGTGCACGATCTCGTGGCGCACGTAGATCGGGGCGCCGTAGCGCTGCAGGGCCCGCTCGACGATCTCGATGGCGCGGTCGACCCCGGCGCAGAAGCCCCGCGGTTCGGCCAGCAGCACTTCATCGACCCGGGTGTTCATCACAGGATGCCGATGACCTGCACTTCGAACGCCACCGCGCGGCCGGCCAGCGGGTGGTTGAAGTCGAACAGCAGCCAGCCGTCGCCCACCTCGCGCACCAGGCCGGCGTAGGTGCCGGTGCCGTCGGGCGTGGGGAACTGCACCGCGTCGCCGACCTCGTAGGTGGCGTCGGCGTCGCCCAGCTCGTGCAGCAGCGCCAGGCTCACCCGCTGCACCAGCTCGGGGTTGCGGTCGCCGAAGGCTTCGCCGGCGGCCAGCGTGAAGGTCTCGTGCGCGCCTTCGGCCAGGCCGATGAGCCGTTGCTCCACCGCCGGGGCCAGTTGCCCGGCGCCGAGCGACAGGGTCGCGGGCGGCCCGCCGAAGGTGTTGACGACGTCGACACCGTCGGGTTCCGACAGCCGGTAGTGCAGGGTCAGGAACGACCCCTCCTGAATGGTGATCACGCCAATGGGGGAGATGAAGGCTCGGAGCGAGCGAATAGACTGGGCCCGATTCTACGAGGCGCCCAGCGCACGCGCCGCACCCCCACCCCCGGCCAGCCGCATCACCACCTCCCCGCCATGTCGATCAAGGACCTGCCCGCCGCGGCCCGACCGCGCGAGAAGCTGCTGGCCCAGGGGCCTGCCGCCCTGGCCGACGCCGAGTTGCTGGCCCTGCTGCTGCGCACTGGGCTGAAGGGCACCGGCGTGCTGCAACTGGCCGACCAGGTGCTGGCACGCCACGGCGGATTCAGCGGCCTGCTGCACGCCGACATCGCCGACCTGGGCGGCATCAAGGGCCTGGGCCCGGCCAAGCGGGCCGAGCTGGCCGCGGTGATCGAGATGGCGCGCCGCGCGCTGTCGCAGCGGCTGTCCGCGGCGCCTGTGTTCGAGTCGCCGGCCGAGGTGAAGCAGTATGTGCAACTGCACCTGGGCGAATTGCCGCACGAGGTGTTCGCGGTGCTCTTCCTCGACAGCCAGCACCGGCTGCTGGGCCTGGAAGAGATGTTCCGCGGCACCCTGGCGCAGACCAGCGTGTACCCGCGCGAGGTGGTGCGCCGCGCGATGTCGCGCAACGCGGCGGCGGTGATCCTGGCCCACAACCACCCGTCGGGCATGGCCGAGCCGTCGCACGCCGACGAGTTCCTGACCCAGGCGCTGAAGAACGCGCTGGCGCTGGTGGACGTGCGCGTGCTCGACCACCTGGTGGTGGGGCGTGGCGCGGTGGTGTCGTTTGCCGAGCGGGGCTTGCTGTGACGAGGGCGGGCTTCGTCGGCCTGGGGCCAGCCGCTGCGGCAAGGCCGCCGCACAGAGGTCGCCGACCGTGAAGCTGCGCAGCCTCACCGAGCTCGGCCCGCACTGGAAGGCCGCGCGCGAGACGAACCGGCGACACGAGCGCGAGACCGCCGAGCGCGCGTTGCGCGAACGCGACCAGCGGCGGCGCCAGCAGGTGCAGCACGACCTGTTCGCGCGCAGCGTGGGCCCGGTGCACCCGATCCGCGACCGTGGCATGGCCGAGATCGACCTGCCGCGCCCGCCACCGCACCCGCGGCAACGCGAGCTGGACGAGCAGGCCGCCGTGCGCGCGTCGATGTCCGACGAGGTGACGCTCGAATCGCTGCTGCTCACCGACGACGGCCTGAGCTTCCGACGCGCCGGCATCGGCCCCGACGTGGTGACGCGGCTGCGCCGCGGCCACTGGGCGCTGCAGGGCCAGCTCGACCTGCACGGCCTGAACCGCGAGGAGGCGCGCGACGCGCTGGCCGCCTTCGTGCGCGAGGCCCACCGGCGTGGCATGCGCTGCATCCGCGTCGTGCACGGCAAGGGCCACGGCTCGCCGGGGCGGCAATCGGTGCTGAAGGCCAAGGTGCAGCGCTGGCTGGCGCAGCGCAACGAGGTCATCGCCTTCGCGCAGGCCACGGGGCCGCAGGGCGGCGCGGGCGCGCTGGTGGTGCTGCTCGCGGGCCTGTGACGGCCCGGCCCGGGGCGGGTCAGCCGCCCTGGTTGCGCATCCAGTCGGCCGTGCCGAAGAAGCTGGCGGCCAGGCGCTCGGCCAGGGCCGGGTCGACCTCCATTTCGGCCATCGCCTGCACCATGCAGGCCATCCACTGGTCGCGCTCGGCGATGCCGATGGCAAAGGGCAGGTGGCGGGCGCGCAGACGGGGGTGGCCGAAGCGGTCGGTGTAGTGGCTGGGACCGCCCAGCCAGCCGCACAGGAACCAGTGCAGCTTGTCGCGCGAGCCCGACAGGTCGGTGGGGTGCAGGCGGCGGATGCCGGCCGCGGCCGGCTCCAGGTCCATCAGGTCGTAGAAACGGTCGACCAGCGCGCGCACCGCGGCTTCGCCACCCAGGCGTTCGAAGGGGGTCGGGCCGGGCTCGGGGGTGTCGGGTTCGGTCACGGCATCAGGGGGTGTCGCCGGCCAGGCGGCCTGCAGCCAGCGCCAGCGCGCGGGCCGCGGCACAGCCCGGCAGGGTGTCGAGCAGCAATTGTCGCCGCTGCACGGCCTCGCGCACCGCCACGTCGTGCGGCACCTCGCCGATCAGCGACAGCTTCAGCGGCTGCTCACGGCCCGGGTTGACGAAACGGTCCACCACCTGCTGCAACTGGGCGCGCACACCTCGGCCTTCACCGCTGCGCTGCACCTGGTTGACCAGCAGGTGCATCGGCCGCAACGGCTGCGTGGCCACCAGCACCTTGACGGTGGCGTAGGCGTCGGTCAGCGAGGTGGGCTCGGGCGTGGCGACGATCAGCACTTCATCGGCCAGCGACACGGTGAACAGCACCACGTCGGAGATGCCGGCGCCGGTGTCGAGCAGCACGTGGTCGTAGCGCGGGCGCAGCCGGGCCACCACGTCGTGCAGCTTGTCGCCCACTTCGGGCGTCATGCGCGAGTACTCGACCATGCCCGATCCGGCCAGCAGCACCGAGAAGCCGCCAGGCGCCGGCAGGATGGCCTCGTCCAGCGTCAGCTTGCCGGTGAACACATCGTGCAGCGTGAGCTTGGAATACAGGTTCAGCACCACGTCGAGGTTGGCCAGGCCCAGGTCGGCGTCGAGCACCAGCACCCGCTCGCCGCGCCGCGCCAGGGCGGCGGCCAGGTTGGCCGCCACGAAGGTCTTGCCCACGCCACCCTTGCCGCTGGTGACCGCGGTGATGCGGGCCCCCTTTTGCGGCGGGTCGGCCGGTGCGCCGCGCAGTGCCGTGGCGGGCGTTGTCGTCGTCATTCGTCGTCCTGGCTCGGTGTGGCCGCGAACAGCAGCCCTTTTTCCTCGGCGCTCACCTGCAGCTGGGCCGATGGCTCGAGACAGACGCGGTCGCGCCCCTCGGACTTGGCACGGTAGAGCTGCCGATCGGCGCGCTGCATCCACAGCGCCGGACTCGACCTCACCCACTGCGGCGCGAACGCCCCGCCCACACTGACCGTCACGCTCACCGAGCGGCCGTCGGGCAGCATCACCTGGTGGCGGGCCACACGGCTGCGCACACGGTCGGCCACGGTGGGGCCGAAGGCCGAGTGGCAATTGGGCAGCACCACGGCGAACTCCTCGCCCCCGATGCGCGAGACCAGGTCCATCGGCCGCACCGTCTCGGCCAGCGCCTGGCCGACCGCCTGGATCACCAGGTCGCCGGCGGCATGGCCCAGGGTGTCGTTGACACGCTTGAAATGGTCGATGTCCACCATCAGCAGCAGGGCCGATTCACCGGCGCGCGCCACGCGGTCGACCTCTCGGGCCAGCGCCAATTCGAAATTGCGGCGGTTGGCCAGGCCGGTGAGCGGATCGCGGCTGGACAGGTCCACCAGGCCGTCGATGACCGCCTGCAGCCACGCCGGCGACCCGGCCGGCGCCGCCGGCTCGCCCTGCCCGGCGTGGCGCAGCAGGGCCAGCGCGGATTCCAGCCGGAGGCCCCCAGGCGTGGTCTCGGCCCCTTGCGCAGACAGGCCGTCGCCCATGCGGTCGACCGGCCGTTCGGTGAGCACCGAAGACAGATCGGCAAGCAAGGCGGCGAGTTCGGGCGCTGGTGCGGAGTCCACAGACGGGCATCGTGGAAAGGGTGACGGCCAGTCTAGCAGTGGGGGTATTGGCGACTGGCCGCGAAATGCCCGGTGAAGCGGGCGTACTTCGCGGGGCCGCCAGCCCTGTGGCTGGGTCAGACTGCGTCGAGCCCCGCCGAGTGCCCCGACATGACCGAAACCACTGCCCTGCCCAACCTGGCCCGAGCATCGCCCGGTGCTGACACCGAGTTCAGCTTTTCGCCGGCCGACTTCGACAAGGTGCGCGAACTGATCTACCAGCGCGCCGGCATCAGCCTGCACGCGGGCAAGCAGGCGATGGTGTACAGCCGCCTGTCGCGGCGCCTGCGCGAGACCACGCACCGCGACTTCGCCAGCTACCTGCAGTGGCTGCAGTCGGCCACCGGGGCGGATGCGGAATCGGAGTGGCAGGAGTTCGTCAATTGCCTGACCACCAACCTCACCTCGTTCTTCCGTGAAGAGCATCACTTCCACGCCCTGGCCGAGGACCTGCGCGCCGTGCAGGGCCGCCAGCCGCGCCTCTGGTGCAGCGCCGCCTCCACCGGCGAGGAGCCGTACTCCATCGCGATGGTCGTGTCCGAGACGCTGGGCCAAGGCGGCCCGAAGATCCTGGCCAGCGACATCGACACCAAGGTGCTGGCCACCGCCCGCCGCGGCGTCTACGACGCGGCGGCCCGCGGCCTGTCGGCCGAGCGGCTGCAACGCCACTTCCTGCGCGGCCGCGGCAACAACCAGGGCTTCGTCCGCGTCAAGCCCGAGCTCGCCTCGATGGTCGAGTTCAAGTCGTTCAACCTGATGAGCCGCGACTGGTCGCTCGGCGACCCGTTCGACATGATCTTCTGCCGCAACGTGATGATCTACTTCGACGCCCCGACCCAGCGCCGCGTGCTGCAGCAGATGCACCGCGTGCTCCGCCCCGGCGGCCTGCTGTACGTGGGCCATTCCGAGAACTTCACCGATTCGCGAGATCTCTTCCGCCTGCGCGGCAAGACGATCTACGAACGGGCCTGACCGCCGCGAGGACCCGCCCATGCTGCCCTCCCCTGCCGCCACGGCCGCCCAGCGCGCCCCTGCCCGTCCCACCTCCTCGCTGAACAGCTCCGTGCGGCTGGACAAGCTCAAGGCCGCACCGCGCAAGGCCGGCGAGGCCTCGTTCTTTTTCTGGGACGCCCACTTCCGCAACGACTGCGTTAAGGTGCTGCCGGGCGAGTACTTCGTGCACGACGAGGACATCCTCATCACGACCACGCTGGGCTCGTGCATCGCCGCCTGCCTGTGGGACCGCGATCGCCGCATCGGCGGCATGAACCACTTCATGCTGCCCGAGGGCGTGGGCGACTCGGGGCGCTACGGCTCGTACGCGATGGAACTGCTGATCAACGAGATGATGAAGCGCGGCGCCACGCGCTCGACGCTGGAGGCCAAGATCTTCGGCGGCGGCGCGGTGATCAGCGGCATGAGCAGCATCAACGTCGGCGAGCGCAACACGCAGTTCGTCATCGAGTACCTCAACACCGAGCGCATCCCCATCGTCAGCCGCGACGTGCTGGAGATCTATCCGCGCAAGGTGGCCTTCCTGCCGGCCAGCGGCAAGGCCATGGTCAAGCGCCTGGCCCCCGCCCACGCCGAGGCGCTGGTGGCCCAGGACCGCGCTGCGGCGCAGAAACCCGTGCCGGCCAACGCCGGCGCCGGCTCGGTCGACCTGTTCTGAGCTTTCGACATGGAGCACGACAAGATGGGCAAGACCCGCGTGGTGGTGGTGGACGACTCGGCGCTGGTGCGCGGTCTGCTCACCGAGATCATCAACCGACAACCCGACATGACCTGCGTCGGTGCCGCCAGCGACCCCTTCGTCGCGCGCGAGATGATCCGCAACCTCGACCCCGACGTGATCACGCTCGACGTGGAGATGCCGCGCATGGACGGCATCGACTTCCTGGCCAAGCTGATGCGCCTGCGGCCGATGCCGGTGGTGATGGTGAGCACGCTCACCGAGCGCGGCGCCGAGGTGACGCTGCGTGCGCTGGAACTGGGCGCGATCGACTTCGTGGCCAAGCCCAAGATCGGCGTGGCCGACGGCCTGCGGCAGCTCGCCGAGGACATCACCGAGAAGATCCGCACGGCGTCGAAGGCCCATGTGCGCCGCCTGCCGCCGGCCGCGGCGGGGGCTGCCACGGGCGCGGCCGGCGGTGCCGCGTCGGCCGCGGCCCAGGGCGTGCGCGCTGCGGCGCCGATGGCCGGTATGGGGCGGCTGTCGACCGAGAAGATCATCTTCATCGGTGCGTCCACCGGCGGCACCGAAGCCACCAAGGAAGTGCTGATGAACCTGCCGCACGACGCGCCGGCGGTGATGATCACGCAGCACATGCCGCCTGGCTTCACCCGCAGCTACGCCACGCGGCTGGACGGCCTGTGCCGCATCCGCGTGAAGGAGGCCGTCGACGGCGACCGCGTGCTGCCCGGCCATGCCTACATCGCGCCGGGGGGCATGCACCTGTCGGTGGAGCGCTCGGGCGCCAATTACTTGGCGCGGGTGCGCGACGGCGAACCGGTGAACCGCCACAAGCCCTCGGTGGAGGTGCTGTTCGACTCGGCGGCCCGGGTCGTCGGGCCGAATGCGGTGGCCGTGATGCTCACCGGCATGGGCGCCGATGGCGCAAAGGCCATGAAGGCCATGCGCGACGCCGGCAGCTGGAACGTCTGCCAGGACGAGCAAAGCTGCGTCGTCTTCGGCATGCCACGCGAGGCCATCGCGCAGGGCGCGGCCCACGAGGTGCTGCCGCTGCAGCGCATCGCGGCGGCCCTGATCGAGCGCCTGCGCAGCACGGTGGGCGCGGCGATGCACCGGGTCTGAGCAGCGCGGTCGGCGCGCAGCGCCGGCCCGTTCAGCGATCGGCCGGCAGGAACAACTGCTGCAGGTCGGACAGGAAATCGAAGCCGCGCACCGTGGGCCACACCCGCGCGGCGTCGCGCTCGACCAGGCCGCGGGCCTCGGCCTGCGCCAGCGGCGCCGCGATCGACGACAGCGGCAGCCCGGTGCGGGCCTGGTAGTCGGCCAGCGCGAAGCCCTCGCGCAACCTCAGCGCATTGAGCATGTACTCGAAGGGCAGTTGCGCGCGCGGCACCTCGTCGTCGTTGCTCATCGCCTGGCCGGCCAGGGCCTTCTCGATGTAGCCCATCGGCTCGCGCCAGCGCACCTGCCGCACCACGCGGTGCGGGTAGCTCAGCTTGCCGTGCGCACCGGCGCCGATGCCCAGGTAATCGCCGAAGCGCCAGTAGTTCAGGTTGTGCGCGCAGCGGTGGCCGGGCCGCGCGAAGGCCGACACCTCGTAGCGCTGCAGCCCGGTGGCGGCGGTGCGCTCGGTGATGAGGTCGAGCATGTCGCTGGCCAGGTCGTCGTCGGGCAGGCCGGTGGGCGGCGCGACCGCGAAGCGCGTGTTGGCCTCGATCGTCAGGTGGTAGATCGACAGGTGCGGCGGCTCGAAGGCCAGCGCCTGGTCCAGGTCGGCCTGAAGGTGGGCCAGGTCCTGCCCCGGCAGCGCGTACATCAGGTCGATGTTGAAGGTGTCGAAGGCCTCGCGCGCCTCGGCGATGGCCGCCCTGGCCTGCGCGCCGTCGTGCACGCGGCCCAGCGCCTTCAGCATGGTGTCGTCGAAGCTCTGCACGCCGATCGACAGCCGGGTGACGCCGGCCGCGCGGAAGGCCTTGAAGCGTTCGCGCTCGAAGGTGCCGGGGTTGGCCTCCAGCGTGATCTCGCAGCCGGCCTCCAGCGGCAGGCGGGCCCGGATGCCGCCGAGCAGGCGGTCGATGCCCTCGGGCGAGAACAGGCTGGGCGTGCCGCCACCGATGAACACGCTGACCACCGGCCGGCCCCACACCTGCGGCAACGCCGCTTCGAGGTCGGCCATCAGCGCATCGAGGTAGCGTGCCTCGGGCATGCCCCCGGCACCGGCGGGCATGGCGTGGGAGTTGAAATCGCAGTATGGGCACTTGGCCAGGCACCACGGCAGGTGCACATACAGCGACAGCGGTGGCGATTCACCGAGTTGCAGCGTGCCGGGGCGCAGGTAGCGCTGGACCAGGTCCATGCTCACCCCAGGTGCCAGGCCTCGCGCAGCAGCCCCCGCATCTGCGCTGCCGCGCGGGCGCGGTGGCTGTGCTGGTTCTTCACATCGGCGGCCAGTTCGGCCACCGTGGCGCCGAGCGCTGGGATGTGCATCAGCGGGTCGTAGCCGAAGCCCTGCTCGCCACGCGGTGCCAGCAGGATCTCGCCGGGCCAGCGGCCCACGGCCACCAGCGGCTCGGGATCGTCGGCATGGCGCAGCGCCACCAGCGTGCTGATGAAATGCGCGCGCCGGTCGGCGATGCCGGCCAGGCGCTCGAGCAGGCAGGCGTTGTTGGCGGCGTCCTGGCGGCGGCGGCGTGCCTCGCGGTCTTCGCCCGGTGAGTCTGGCACCTCCCCCGCAAAGTGAGCGGAAATCACCCCCGGGGCCCCGCCCAGCGCGTGCACGCACAGGCCGGAGTCGTCGGCGATCGCCGCGCCGCCGCTGGCCGCGGCCGCCTGGCGCGCCTTGGCCAATGCGTTCTCGACGAAGGTGTGGTGCGGCTCGTCGGCTTCGGCGATGTCGAGTGTGCCCTGCGCGACCAGGTCGAGTGGCAGGCCGCCGAAGAGCGCGCGCAGCTCGGACAGCTTCTTCGCGTTGTTGGAGGCCAGCACCAGGCGCATGGTCGGCGCCTCAGCGGTGCGCCAGCGGGCTGGCCAGCGCCGTCTGCTGGGCGAGCGCGAGTTCGCGGATGCCCTTGTCGGCCAGGTTCAGCAGGGCGTCCATCTCGGCGCGCGAGAACGAGGCCCCCTCGGCCGTGCCCTGCACCTCGACGAAGCCCCCGGTGCCGGTCATGACGACATTCATGTCGGTGTCGCACGACGAGTCCTCGGTGTACTCGAGGTCGAGCAGCGGCGTGCCTTCCACGATGCCCACAGACACCGCCGCCACCGAGTTGCGGATCGGGCTGCGCTCGAGCTTGCCCTGCGAGATGAGCCAGCTCACCGCGTCGTGCGCGGCGACCCAGGCGCCGGTGATGGCCGCGGTGCGCGTGCCGCCATCGGCCTGCAGCACGTCGCAGTCGATCAGGATGCTGCGCTCGCCGAGCGCCTTCAGGTCGAACACGCAGCGCAGCGAGCGGCCGATCAGGCGCTGGATCTCCTGCGTGCGCCCGCTCTGCTTGCCGCGCGCGGCCTCGCGGTCTCCGCGGGTGTGGGTGGCGCGGGGCAGCATGCCGTACTCGGCCGTCACCCAGCCTTCGCCGCTGCCGCGCTTGTGCGGCGGCACCTTCTCTTCCACCGACGCGGTGCACAGCACCTGCGTGTGGCCGAAGCACACCAGCACCGACCCTTCGGCATGGCGGGTGAAGCCGCGGGTGATGATGACGGGACGCAAGGCGTCCTTCGCACGGCCGCCCGCGCGCTGGAAATCACTCATGGGAAGAACCTCAGCTCTTTTTCTGCGACGACTTGCGGATCGCTTCGTTGATCTCGCGGATGGACCGCTCGATCTCGGCGTCGTCCAGGTCGTCCGGCGCGGCTTCGCCGGCCAGGGTGGCCTGGATCGTCGAGGCGAACACCTCGTCGCCCAGGGATCGGGTGGACACCGCGAGCGTCGAGTCGGCGTCTTCGGACGCCTCCCACTCGACCGCCAGCACGGTGACGTTGTCGCTGCGCTCGCCGGCATGGCGCAGCGCCTTCTCGGCGAGTTCGGGCACGGCATCGGAGATGGGCCGCGACGCCAGGTGCTCGGTGATCGTGGAATCGCTGATGCTGCCCCACAGGCCGTCGGAGCACAGCAGCACCTTGTCGCCCGGCTGCATCAGCAGCGGACCGGCCGTGTCGACCACCGGCTTGCCCGGCGAGCCCAGGCAGGTGAACAGCACGTTGCGGTTGAAGCGCTGGCCGATGGGCACCACCTGCGCCATGGTGTCCTGCAGTTCGGTGTAGGAATGGTCGCGGGTGCGGGCGATCAGCTTGTCGCCGCGGACCAGGTACAGCCGCGAATCGCCGCAATGGGCCCAGTACGCCGCGCGGCCCTGCAGCAGGCAGGCGACCACCGTGGTGCGCGGCGTGTCGAGCAGCGCCTTGTCGGTGGCATAGCGCAGCAGCTGATGGTGGCCGGCGAGGATGGCATCGTTGAGAAAGCGCATCGGGTCGCGCAGGCCAGGCTTGGCCTCGCGCTGGAACAGCGCGGCGAGCGTCTGCAACGCCAGCTGCGAGGCCACCTCGCCCTCGGGGTGGCCGCCCATGCCGTCGGCCAATGCGAAGAGCCCCGAGCTGCGCGTATAGCAGTAGCCCATGCGGTCTTCGTTCTTCTCGCGGCCGCCGCGGCGGCTCACCTGGTACACGGAAAATCGCATGACTGCTCTCGGTGTGCGCGATCAGGCCGCCCGCCGGGCCGTCCCAAGGGCGGCCTGCGCCCCCTCGGGGGGCAGGCGCAAGGCGACGTGGGGGGTGCAAGTCATGGCTTGGCGCCTGACTTGAGGTTCTCGATCTGCAGCTTCAGCCGTTCGCTGAAGCTCAGCTTGGTGTACCGGCGTTCGGTCTCTCGTGCCAGTTCCTTCTGCAGGGCGAACACGCTCTGCGGGCGCGACAAGGGGTCGAGCGACATGCACCACTCGGTGACCTCGATCAGGTTGTCGGAGTACACGTTGCGCAGCCGGGACAGCGACAGTGCCAGCCGGTCCTTCTCGATGCGCTGCGGCGCATCGTTGGGCGGGTAACCCTGCATGCAGGCGTAGATGCAGGCACCGATGGCATAGATGTCGGTCCAGGGGCCAAGCGCGCCATCGCGCCGGTACATCTCGGGCGCCGCGAAGCCCGGCGTGTACATCGGGCGGATGAAGTTGCCTTCCTTGCTCAGCACCTCGCGCGCAGCGCCGAAATCGAGCATCACCGCCTTGTTGTCGTTGGTGATGAAGATGTTGGCCGGCTTGATGTCGAGGTGCAGCATCTTGTGCTGGTGCACGATGCGCAG
The DNA here is from genome assembly GCF_002198735.1 of Ideonella sp. A 288. Classification (GTDB taxonomy): domain Bacteria; phylum Pseudomonadota; class Gammaproteobacteria; order Burkholderiales; family Burkholderiaceae_C; genus Pseudaquabacterium. Next base: position 207,587 of record NZ_MWLO01000155.1, on the reverse strand, counting down.
GCCGCGCAGGATCTCGTCGAACAGGCTGCGGATGGTCGACTCGCGAAACACCTTGTCACGCTTCAGGTCGCGCGCGGTGACGATGAAATCCTGCAGGGTGTCGCCCTGCAGGTAGTTCATCACCATGTAGACGGTTTCGTTCTCGCGGAAGAAGTTGAGCACCGAGACCACGCTCGAATGCGAGATCTGCGCCAGTGACCGGCCTTCTTCGAAGAAGCTCTTCAGCCCCAGCCGGTACAGCGGCTGCTTCTCGGGCTTGACGCGTGGGGTGAGTTCACCTGGCGACCGTTCGGCCAGCGATGCAGGCAGATACTCCTTGATGGCCACCGAACGACGCTCGTCGTCCTCGGCCAGATACACCACGCCGAAGCCGCCGGCCGCCAGTTTCTTGACGATCGAATAGCCCCCCACCACGGTGCCCGCTGGCAACGGCGCAGGCTTGGGCTTTGACATAATTGCGAATTTGGCGGGTGCTGAATGACCAAATCAGTTTACAGCATGACCGGCTTTGCGAGCGCCAGTGCCGCCCCGACGCCGGGCGCAGGCGCCACAGGCGCCGCGGCATCCGCCGCAGGCGGCGGCGTGACGGTCGATGTGCGCTCGGTCAATGGCCGCTTCCTGGACCTGAGCCTCAAGCTGCCTGACGAACTGCGGGGCCTGGAGCCTGCGCTGCGCGAAATGGTCGGCGCCGCCGTGCGCCGCGGCAAGGTGGAATTGCGGCTGAGCACCCATGCCGACGTGGCCACGGCCTGGCCGCAACCGCAGAGCGAGCAGCTCAACCGCCTGTCGCGGCTCGAATCCACCGTCCAGTCCTGGCTGCCCAACGCGCGGCCGCTCAGCGTGCAGGAAGCCTTGAACTGGTGCCGCATCGGCGCCGGCACCGAGCGGCTGGACGAGGTGGCCCTGGAGGCCGCCCGGTCGGCGATCGACGGCCTGCGCGAGGCCCGTGCCCGCGAAGGCGCGAGGCTGGTGGACATCCTCACCGAGCGGATCGCCCGCCTGCGCGAACTGGCCGCTCAGGCCGTGCCGCTGGTGCCCGCCGTGGTGCAGCGTCAGCAACAGCGATTCCTCGAGCGCTGGCAGGAGGCCTTGTCCTCCGCAGGCGCTGGCAGCAGCCTCTCGGCCGAGGCTCTTCGCGACCGCGCGCTCAGCGAGGCCGCGTCCTACGCGCTGCGCATCGACGTGGCCGAAGAGCTGGCCCGGTTGCGTGCCCACCTCGACGAGATCACCCGCCTGCTGGCCGCCGGCGGCGAGCTCGGCAAACGGCTCGACTTCCTGATCCAGGAACTGCACCGCGAAGCCAACACGCTGGGCGCCAAGTCGTCGGTGCTCGAACTCACCAACGTCTCGGTCGAGATGAAGGTCGCCATCGAGCAGATGCGCGAGCAGGTGCAGAACATCGAGTGAAGTTCAAGGGGGCCGCCGCCGGGCGGCGCCCCGGCGTGTACCGGATCGGGCAGTGCCGGCTGTCGCCATGCAGCCCAGGCGACACGCCGTGTACCGGAAGGGGTCCCTTGCCACATCCGTGGCCGGTGCTGCCCTTGCCTGGGCGTTCGACCGTCTGGCCGCCTCACGCGCGGAACTGCCTGGCCGCGAAGGCCCAAGCCATGCGCGACGCATCGGGCCCCTGGCCGTCGCTGAACGGCTGGTTCGCCGCGCCGCCGCTCCACGCATGGGCCAGCCGGTCCACCGCCACCAAGGTGGCGACGGTGCTGCCCTTGCACTTGAAGTCAGTGACCGACATCGGGTAGCGCCGGCCTCGTCGCACGCTACGCGCCGCGCTGGCGCGCGCACCGGCGGCCTGCGCCCACGCCTGCGCTGCCGCCTGGCCGTTGTGGGGCGAGACCACGTGGTCGGCGTCGCCATGGATCACCAGCAGGGGCGGCCAGTGGGCCTGCATCGCGCCCGGCGTGGCGGCGAGCGGCTTGGTGGCGCGATGGCCATGCATGGCGCCCAGCGCCGACATCGCCGAGTGCGCCGTGCCCGGCGGGATGCCCGAATGCATCACCACCGCCTTGAAGCGGCCTGGGTGCCGCGTGACCAGCAGCGCGGCCATGCTCGCACCCGCGGACAGGCCGGCCACCGCCACCTGGGTGCGGTCCACCGGGTGCAGCAGGCAGACCTGGTCGATCGCCTTCATGATCAGGGCGGCCTCTGCAAAGGCGCGGCCACTGCCGGTGTCGAACCAGTTCCAGCAGCCCTGGCCGTTGGCCAGCCGGTCCTGCTCGGGGTAGAGCACCAGGAAGCGCTCTCGCATCGCCACGCGGTTCATGCGGGTGCTGGCCGCAAAGCTGTTGGCGTCCTGGCCGCAGCCGTGCAGCATCACCATCAACGGCAGCCGTTCACCGGGGGCAACGCCCGGCGGACGGTACAGGCGGAAGCGCCTCGCACCCATGGCGCCCAGGGCCACGCCAGGGATCCACGTGCCCGCCCCTGGGGGCGGCACCCGCCGGGCCACCGCGGGCTTCAGCGCCTTGGCCAGCACACGGGTGCCCGACGCGGTGGCCATCCGCGTCATCGCGGCGACGCTGCGCTCGAAGGTCTTGGCCCAGGCCGACTTGCGCAATCGCTTCTTCATCAGCTGCATTCTGGGTCCAGAGCGCGGGCATGAGCGGGTTGCACTCTATTGCAGTCTTCGCGTTGTAGGGATAAGCGAACTGCCATACTCATCGTGCGTGACCTGCACCAACCCGTGCACACGCGCCATCGCCCGGCCGCTCCGTTCCCGAGTGGCTGTCTGGCGCCCGCCCATCCATCACCGACTTCTGCGGGAGCGGGGCTTGGCCGGCAGGGCCGCCATCGATGCAGAGGCACCGCGTCCCGTGGTGCAAGCCACTCTGCATCACCCACCCAAAGGATTCACCATGCAAGACCACGTCATGCAAGCCCAGACCCAACCCTTCGTCAAATTGGCGCAGGCCAACATGGCATTGCTCAGCCGCTTCGCGACATCGCCCGAAGTGACATCGCAGGCCAGCGCCAACGCGGGCCAGTTGTTCCAGCAGGCCACCGAGTCGACGATGAAGCTCGTGCAGTCCGGTGCGTTCACGCACATGATGCAAGGCATGCTGAAGAACTACACCGAGTTCCTCACCGAACTCAGCCAGAGCAGCATGGCACTGATGAGCCAAGGCCAGGCCGCGATGACCCGCCAGGTGCAGGACGCCACCGACGACGTGATCGACGCAGCAGCCACCGGTCGCCGCGCTCGCCAAAGCGCCTGATCGACCGAGGGGCCCGGCGTGAGACTCGACAGCCATCGGTTGGCAGCCTTGCGCCGGGCCCTGATCCTCGATTCGGGCCCGGAACGGCCCTAGGACGAGATCACGAGGCTGCTGGCCAGCACGCTGTCCCGTAGCCCGATTACCGCTGCCGATGGCCTGGGCCGCAGGCGCGGCCTCAACGGCGTCGCCGCCCGAGGCCAGTGGCGGCTGGGGCCGGCGGCCTGGGCAGGCCGCATCGCTGCAGGGGCAGCAAGCGCCGCGCCGACGCAGCCAACTCGGTCGGCCGACGGATCGCCTTGGCGGACGCCATGACGACGCCCGCTGCGCGCTCGCCCGCAGCGACCGGCCGTTCCGCCGGCAGGTCGCGCATCGAGCCGATCGTTCTGGCATGGGCGAACGTGAACGCTGCCCCGATCAGGAAGATCTGCGCTGACCAGCACACCCAGTCGGACACCACGATCAGCGAGCCGACCGCGCCGAACCACGACACCAGGCCCCGCGACCGAGATCACGGTCATCAGCAAGGGCGCCAGCGAGAACACGCTGCAGTAGGACACGGCCGCACCCGTGCTGGGCGCGCCGTCTGCCCCCATCGCGCCGTCGTCACGCACCCAGGCCGGCCTGTGCACCCACATCGCCACGCTCAGCGCACCGGCGCCGCCGCCACCGGCCTGGGCGCCGACCGGGCGCCCTTGTCCGGCGCCGGCAGCGCGGGGAGGCCCGCCTTGCGGCCGGTCAATGCGCGGCACTGGTCCACGCTGCGCTTCGCCTCGTCGCTGGTGCCGACATCCATCAGCGGGATCAGCGCCACCAGCGGGTTGATGAAGGCCAGCAGGGCCGACGCACCGAGGCGCGTGCCGAACTTGCCCTTGTCGACCGACACGCTGGGGTCCGCGAAGGTGCCGCGCAGGTGGATGGGCGTGCGCAGCGTGAGCGGACTGAAGTCCTTCGGGCTCACCATCACCCGCAGGTCGATGGCCTCGTTGGCGAGCGACATCGACCCGTCCACCCACAGTGTCGAATCGGTGGTGTCCAGCACCATGACGCGCGGCCGCAGCACGCCCCGCTCGGCGGTCAGGTGGGCGACCGTGCACAGGATGGGCAGGGCATCGTCGCCCTTGAAGAGCACGCCCAGGCCCTGCGCGATGTCCAGGCCCGCCGCCTCGACCACGAGGTGCGAGATGGTGCCGTTCACCACCTGCAGGCGCACCTCGCCCTGCAGGCTGCCCAGGATGGCGGCGGTCGACTTGCCCTGCCCGGCCACGCGGGCCCGCCCGGTCAACGCGCCAGTGGCATAGGGTGGCACATTGGCGGCGCGCGCCTGGTGCACCCAGCGCTCCAGGCGCACGCCGTCCCAGTGCAGATCGGCCGTCCATTGCGCCTGTGCGGCGCGTCCATCGAACTGCAAGCGCCCCCCCAGGTGGCCCTGGCCGGTGCGCGCGTCGAGGTCGCGCAGCACGAGCACGCCATCGGTCAGCACCAGTAAGGCCCGCAGCGGCTTCAAGGGTTCGAGCAGGCCGCTGCCGAGGTCGACGATGTCGATGGCGACCAGCACGGTCGCGTTCATCGCGCGCAGCGCGGGCAGGTCGAACTCGCGGTCCGGCAAGGTGCGGCCCGGCCGGGCGGTGGACCGCGACGCGGCAGAGGCTGCCGGCGCCGCGGCCGTGCGCACCGGCACGCCCAAGGCCGGCCCCAGATCAGCCAGTTGCAGCCTGGCGCCGGTGAGTCGGCCGGCCAACACCGGCACCCGCGGTTGCGGGTCGTAGGTGAAGGCGCCCGCCAGGCGACTGGCGCCGATGCGGACCTCATCGAGCACGGTGCTCCAGACCCGGCCCTGCCGGGCCAGCCGGCCTTCCGCGCGGAACGGGGCCGTCGTCGGCAGCGTGACCCCCAACGGATCGCCCACCGCCGCGAGCGAGGGGCCCTGCACGCTGAAGGTCCCCTGCAAGGCCGACAGGCGCAGCGCGTCGGTCGCGGTGCCCTTGAAGCTCAGCCTGGCGCGGCCGATGTGCGCATCGACCGACACCGGCACGGCCACCACCGCCGCTTGGTCACCCAGCAGCGGCAGGACGCCGGCCACCTGCGCCTCGAGCGTCAACGGCTGCTGGCGGTAGGTGCCGCGGGCGGTGACCTGCAGGCCCTGCCGCAGACCGGGAGTGCCAATGACCTCGGTCGGGGCGTTGGGGCCATCGACCAGCGAGAACCTGGCCTGCACGTCGACCGCCGTCATCGCATCGAGGTAGGCCACGGTGCCCGAATCGACCTGCAGGTGGCCGAAGGTCGGCCTGCGCGACGGCAGCTCGGCGGTGTCGGGCACCTCGGTTCCGCGGCCGAACTGCCAGGACGCGCGGCCGTCCGACCGTCGCTCGACGTGGGCGTCGAGCCGTTGCGCCTGCAAGCCGCGAACGTGCAGGGGCTGGCCGCGCCCGGCGCGCCAGAGGTCGAGGTAGCCCAGGCTCAGGCGTGCGTCGCGGGCCACCAGCGTGTGTGGCGCCGCGCTCCACGCCGGCGCGCCGACCTCGAGGTAGGGCGCCGTGACTTCGATGCCGCCGAGCAGACGGATCATGGCCTTCGGGGGCATGGCCGGGTCAGCGCTCAGGCTGACACGTCGCTGCAGCGTGTCGCCCACCCAACGCTGCATGGACGCGGCCAGGAAGGGCCAGCCCAAGGCTTCGCACAGCCCGAAGGCCACGATCACGACGGCGGCGAAGGCAGCGGCCAGCACGGTCCAGCGGACGGGTCTCGCAATGCCTGGGCTCATCGCCCCATGGTCACATGCACGGCGGGGCCGACGCGTCGGGCGGCGACGGCATCGGCTGTCGGCGGTTTCCTACAGCGAACTCAGCCCACGCGCTCGGCCCGCGCGCTGGCGGCGCACCCCCTGGCCCGCCTGAGGCCAGCGGGCGAGGCCGGCCGTCACGGCCGGACCGACGCCGCGGCTGCTGCTGGTGCGGCCAGCGCGGGACGTGGCACCAGCCGGATGGGACCGGCCCCGGGCACCAAGCTGCGCGCCAGCGGTGTGTCGTGCACCGGCCATTCGCCGCGCGCCTCGATGGCCGCCTCGTCGCCGGCAAACACCGCCCACGAGTACTTGCCATAGTGCGGCAGCTTGCGTGCCATCGCAGCGGCCGCGGCCTCGCTGGGCGCGCTGAGGTACACCCGCACCAGGGCCGGATCGCGCGGGTGGCGCACGGCCGCCACCATGCCCCGGGTGTCGGGGCCGTGGCGGGCATCGCCCACCTGCAGCACGCCCTGCCGCAGCGACGCCGGCGCGTCCAGGCCAGCCGCCACAGCACCGACGAACTTGTTCCGTGCACCCAGCACCCACACGGCGCGGTCGGCTGGCAGATGCTCGAGCGCGCTGTCGACGACGACCTCCACCCCCGGCTTGCGCCAGGCCTTCAACAGTCCGGCATAGGTGTCGGCGCCCTCCGCCGGGGTGACGATCAGCACCCGGCCGGCGCCGAAGGCCTTGGACAAGGTGGGGGGCGTCTCCAGCGGATTCAGGCGCCGGTAGATCTGGAACTGAGGGTCGACCTCGACGCGCCGGGCCGGTGCCAACAGATCGAACCCGACGCTCACGCGGGCCTGGTCGGCCGGCATGGACACCAATTTCAACTCGATTCCCGCGTCGGTCTGGATGGCCACCGGCACGTCGAGTGCAAATCTCCGCCCGCGCTGCACCTGCGCCAGGGTCAGCTCGAGCCGCTGGCCGCTGGCGGTGGCGGCTTCGAGCTGCAGTTCGGGCACCCCGGGGTGTCGCACCCACTGGTCGAAGAAGGGGCCCAGTGGCTGTCCGCCAGCGGCCTCGAAGCTGCGGCGCAGGTCGTCGAAGCCGGCCACGGTGAAGCGATGCTCGCGGTAGTAGGCACGCAAGCCCTCGATGAACCGTGCGTCGCCGATCTTCTCGCGCAGCATATTGAACATCATTGCCGTCTTGCCATAGCCCACCGCCTCGGTCACGGCGTCGGTTCGGCCCTGGAAGCGCGACAGCGGGAAGTCGTTGTCGGCCGTCACGTGGTCGCTCACGCGCTGCAGGATGTCGCGCCGGTGCTCGGCACCCTGACCGCGCTGTTCGGCAATCAGGTGGTCGGCCAGATAGGACGTGAGGCCCTCGCACCAGTTGCCGGTGGCGAAGTCCACGTACACGCCATTGCCCCACCAGTTGTGCAGCAGCTCGTGCGGGTACGACGAATGCAGGATGAACGGAAAGCGGATCACCTGCTCGCCCAGCAGCGTGAACGAGGGCATGCCGTAGCCGGTCTCCCAGAAGTTCTCGACCAGCGCGAACTTCGGGTAGGGGTAGGGCCCCAGCAGGCCGCTGAACAGCGCCAGGTACTGCGCGGTGACGCCCAGATAGCGATCGGCCAGCGCGGCATCGGGTGTGCGCAGGAAGGCCTGGGCCTGCACGCCCCCAGCGTCGCGCGAATACTCGGTGAAGCGCGCGGCAATCAGGTGCACTTCTTCCGTCGGCGTGGGCACCGTCCACAGCTCGTACGCACGGTCGGGCGCACCTGCAGCGACCTCGCCCCGCTGCCCCTGGCTCACCGTCTTCCAGCCTGTCGGCAGGTCGGTCTGCAGCGTGTAGGTGATCAGCGCATGGCCCACCTGCGGCACCCAGTGCGTGGCGCCGGCCAGGAACACGCCACGCGGCTCGATGAGGCCCGGCGACTGCGCCGAGCCGCGTGAGTAGGCCGCGCCCTGCTGCGCCACCGGGTGGTGGACCACGCCCTCGTAGGCGATCTCACCCACCAGTTCGCGCCCCGGCACGGCGCCTTGCACGCGGTACATGGCCACCGGGACGCCACCGCGGCGCGCATGGTCCTCGCGGTCCAGGCCGACGCCGGCACCCTCGGTGCTTGCGCCCATCCGGACGAGGACCAGGCCGCCGGCGACCGGCTGCAGGGCAAGCCCGGCGTGCAGCGTGAGCGTGAGGTGCTCGTCGACCAGCGACGCCGGGATGCGCACGCGATCGCGCACGCGCAGGCGATGGTTGGCCGGATCGATGACGACGCGCAGGTCATGGTGAACCACCGCGGGGGCCGGTGGCAGCGGAGAGGCCTGGGCGGATACCCCTCCCGTCGCCAGGCACAACGACAACAGGAACACAAACGCCCACCACCACTTCGGGCAAAGGGTAGGCGAGAGCGTTGGCTGGAGGGCGGTCGCTGCAGGTCGCGCGAGCGCGTTGGTCATCGAGACAAAGGCTGGCATGCAGGCCATGATGCCAGCGCCTTGCCAACCCAATGCCCCCCAAGGGAGACACTCTGTGCCGCGAAGCGGAGGCCATTGAGGGCAATCAACCGTCGCCATGGTGCGCGGGGCAGACTTGCCGCCACACCTGCTGCCGTGCGTTTCACATGACAAGCTCCGCGCCGTGGACCGTCCTGCCGATTCAGCCGATGGCGGCCTGGCAGAGCGCGTGGGACCGCCTTCATCGTGCCTGCCAGGCCCCACCGTTCCTGCAGTCGCGCTTCGTCGCACGAGCGCTGCAGTTCTTTGGCACCGGCCGGGAACGCATCGCCATCGCAGGCCCCGCCGGCGAGTCGGTCGCGATGGCCGTTCTGACGTCGGACGCCTGGGGACGCTGGCACACCTTCCAACCCTCGCAACTGCCGCTCGGGGCATGGCTGATGCGGCCCGGACTCGGCTACGCCGAAACCGCTCGCGGCGTGTTCGATCTCTTGCCTGGCGTCCCGCTGATGTTGGCCATCACCCAGCAGGATCCATCGCTGTTCTCGCGGCCCGATGACGGCCACGGCATTCGGTCCATGGACCATTTCGACAGCGGTTGGATCGACATCCGGGGCGACTTCGACGCGTACTGGCGAACCAGAAGTCCCCATCTGCGCCAGAACTTGCGCACGCAGTTGTCCCGCCTGCGGCGGCAAGAGGCCCCGCCGAGGCTCGAGGTCCTGACGGACCCGGCCGACATGGCTGGGGCCATCGACGACTACGCCCGACTCGAAAGCTCCGGCTGGAAAGCCGCCGGCGGCACCGCCCTGGCCAGCGGCACACCACAGGCATGCTTCTATCGTGCCGTGATGGAGGACTATTGCAGCAACGGGCAAGGCACCGCCTACCGCTTGTGGTTCGGCGACCGGGTGGTTGCGATCGACCTGTGCATTGCCGCCGACGGTGTCGAGGTGCTGCTGAAGACGACCTACGACGAGTCCGTCCGCGGCCTGTCGCCTTCGACGATCCTCAAGTACCACGCACTGCAGCGCCACTTCGAGCAGGGTGACCTGTCCCGGTGCGAGTACTACGGCACCTTCATGCCATGGACTTCGTTGTGGACGGCCCGTCGGCGCCGATTCTTCCACGTGAACTGCTTTCGATGGCTCATGGTCGACCAACTGCGCCAGTGGGTGCGCCGCTGGCATCGCCCATCCATCGAGGCGCACGTGCTGTCGCCCGACCAGTCAGCCCTGCCGGTGCACGATCGCCCGGCCCTGTGAGACGCGGCCATCGACAACCGCGGAAGCTATCGAACCGACACCTCCAGACCCTCGCCATCCAGCACGACGTTGACGCTGGCGCGGCAGTTGACAGGGTCGCGGACAAAGGCGAAGTAGTCCTGCATCTGCGAAGCATTGTTGACGCTGTTGTGGGCCAGCAGCAGGCCGCCCGGTTGCAGCTTGCCCCAGGCCGCATTCAGGATGTCCACGTAGATGGCTTTGCCGCGACCATTGGCATCATCGGCATCGAGGTACAGCAAGTCGATGGGATCGGCGAAACCGGCACAGAAGGCCACTGCATCCGCGGCCACGATGCGGACAGCATCGGAGTCGTCGATGGCGCGGACGTTGCGCTCGGCTCGCGCCGCCTCGATCGGGTCGATCTCGAGGCCGACGAGCACTCGGGCCTTGTAGACCGCTCCTGGTCCGATGGCGGCACCCGCATTGCTGATGAACGTATTGCCGCAGAAGATGCCCGCAGCCACCATCACGGCGGGCCGATGGATCGCGTTGATGGCGTAGATGAGACGCTGCACTCGCGGAGTGATCGCAGTCCAGGGAACATCGAAACGCTCACGAACGATCGCACGCATGGCATCGAAGCGCTGCGTGTCGTAGTCTGCACTGGCCAGGATGCCCGACTCCACCAGCGCGGCCAGCGCCGAACGGACGACCCGGTGCTCGACATCTGGCGCCTCGATCGGATCGAACGGGCGGTGGATGTCCATCTGGTAGGCATCCCAATCTGGCACTGCGAACTCGCCATCCGCGAGCACGCCGTCACGGCCACGAACGATCCGGCGGACCATCGCCTTGAGTTGCGGACTCCAGTGCATCATGTCCCCACTCCTTCGGCCTGGGCGGCGGCCCGGTGTCCTTGAAACTCTTCGACGAAGCGCTCCACGAGCGCGCCGGCATCGACGACGGCGTCCACGCCGGAGACCGACTCGCCACAGTACATGGCCATCTCGTCGATGGCGCCTTCGGTCAGCCGGCCAGGCACCATGGCGCTGTAGCGCGGCAACGGGTGCCGCGTGCCGTTCACCGTCGAGCATGCGATGAACCGATTCGGCAACACCTTGCCGCCAAGCGCGGTGAGTTTGTTGCGAAGCACGCGGTGGCGGCGATCCGGCCAGCCGATGTCGAAGACTCGAGTGACAACCGTGTCCTGCGGCCCGGCAGCCACCAGCTTGTCCTTGTAGAGGGGGTGCGCCATGCTCTGCACAGTGGCCACGAACAAGGTGCCGCACAGGCACCCCGAAATCCCGCGCTCGTGAAGCGCCCGAAAGCGTGCACCGCTGGCGATGCCGCCCGAGGCAACCAGCGGCAGAGCGCCGCCCAGGGCAAGGGCCTCGTCGACGAGGCTGTCGAGCCGTTGCGAGCCCAGGAGGTGCCCACCAGCCTCAATGCCTTGAAGGATCACCGCGTCGGCCCCCAAGGCTTCGGCTGCGGTCATCGCCTCGATGTCGCCGACCATGACCATGAGTGCACGGCCAGCGTCCTTGACGGTGTCCGCGGCGTGCGCGTCAGGCAATCCGTAGAACGTGAAGAACAGGCTCGGGTCGCTTGCCTCCAGGACAGCGGCAATCTGACCGGCAAGCGCCCGTTCGCCCACCAGTTCGGGTATGAGGTTCACGCCGAGGGGCCGGGTGGTCAATCGGCGCGCGCGCGCAATCAACTCCGTGATGACTGTGGGCGCCGACCTGTACAGGCCGAGAACGCCACCCGCGCCAGCATCAGCCACCGCAACGGCAAGTTCGACCCCGGCGATCCCACCCATCCCGGCTTGAATGAGCGGAAACTCGATGCCCAGCCGTTGTGCCAGCGCGTTCATGATGGCCGGTAGAACATGCCCTGGAACATGCCCCCGTCACCCAGGTCGAGATTGACCAGCCAATCGTCGCCACGATCGATGGGCAGGCCATGGGATCCAAAGGCCGCCAAGTACATCGGCGAATCGGCCGGCGCGGGCGAGAATCCGAACTGCGCCAGCACCGGCTGCATGCCGGCGTGCATGGATGTCAGGATGACGGCCCGATGCCGATCCTCACCCTGGTTGACGCGGCTGACGGCCATCAGCACTGCACAGACCAGCGTGTGCGCATCTTCAGCGTCGCAATGCGAAACGTTCACACAGTGTGCCCATTCCGAGATCACGACGTGGCCAACGGATCTCGCCTCGCGCTCGATGCGGAAGATGCGGTGCTTGACATGGTCCAGCGTGGTGTCGAATCGCCAGTTCAAGTAGTCCGCTCCAGGCTCGATTCGAAGGCCGAAAGCGGCGGCGGTGGGCACCATGGTGTCGTCGAATCGAGCCTCTTCCCGCAGGCTCAGTCCGGCCGGCGCGAGGCCCCTGACACGATCCTCGAACCTGGAGGCGTCCACCCGCCTGATCCATCGTGCGAGCGGCTTGAGGTGCTGCTTCCAGCCAGGATCGTCGGCACTCACCGGGTAACCCCAATTGAGCCAGAACCTGCGCAGGCCGGGGACAGCAACCCACCGCCGCTGCCGTGCAAACATGGCCTGGAGCAACGGGTTGCCCGGAAACGCCACACCCAGTTCGGTGCTTCTCATCCACTGCATCAGCAGCATCGGAAATGCGCCCGGGGACAGCGAGAACGTGCTGGAGATGACGGCTGCATCGAGCAGATTGCCGCCGATGCGCAAACGCACCCGCTCTGAGCCCAGCGTTGCGGTGATGCGGTCATCGTCATCCAGCAACAGCAGCAGTTGGCAATCCGGGCTGGACAGGTAGTAATGCCGCATGAAGGGTTCGACACGCAACAGCGGCGCATCCAGGCCTGCCCTGTCGAGCCCTGCGATCAAGGTCTCAGCATGGTCGGCAGTGAAGGGGACAACCTTCATGCGGGAGCGACACCCAACGTGGTCGGAGACAGACCGCTCTTGCAGAAGAAGGCCAATGGCTGGGACCACCAGCGGGCCTTGAGCGCTGCACGATGCGGTGACTGCTCGGCACTGCGCATCAACTCCAGCGGGTTGGGCAGTTCCAGCGCCCGATACACCCGCGGATTGACGAGCCGCGAAAAGGCGTAGTCGGCATAGCCGGCAATGAGTGACGCGATCGCCTGCAGTTCAGCAACGGCGCCGCCGGTACGCAGTTCCGCGGCCAGCCTGGCGATGATGGCGCGGTCGAATGCCATGTGCCGAGTCTCGTCCATGTGATGTGAGCGGTGGATGGCGCGCGCGGTGGGTTCGAGCGTGTCGTCCCGCATGGCCCGGCGGTTGACGAAATCGAGAAATGTCTCGAGCACGTAGACCCGCGAGAAGAACAGCAGGTCATTGCCCTTGCGCGACAGCTTCGGCGCCTCGAAGCGAAAGACCACCTCTGGCATCACCCGGCCGTGGTACCTGTGGCAGAACTCAGCCAGCATGTAGGTGTGGGCATTCTCCTCATGGATGAAATGCTGGAGGTAGCGGCTGACCTCGGATGACTCACCAGTGCTGCGCTCGCGGTACAACCTCTCGGCCAGCACGCCGACCAAGGCTTGCTCGCCATGGATGTTCAACGAGAAGAAATTCACCGTCTCGAGCAGCCCGAGTTGCCAGCGGACAGGCTCGGGCATCGTCTCCAGCACGGGATGCCCGTACAGGCTGATCAGGTCGCTCGGGAAGACCGGTCTTGTCGGGTCCAGGGCACCAGGGAAATCGATCCGAGAGAACGGCGGCGCGGCACGATGCTCCGACACGCGCACGAGGCGGCGAGCCACATCCTCGAGTGCGTCCGGGCCTTGAAGTGCGCGATCGAGGGTCATGTCGATGCCGTCCCCACCGGACTGCCGTCGAGCATCTCGAGGATAGCGCCTGCGTCGCCGGACCAGCGGCGCGTCAGTGCATGGAGCCATCGCTCCAGCCCGAAAGCGACGCAACCAGAGAACGCGAACTCGCCGTCCGCCGTGCGGATGTTCCAGCGCTGTCCGAAGAAGTTGCGGTGAAAGTTCACCGATGACACTGCCACAGAGCCATCGAACACGAACTCCTCCTTCACCGGGAACAACTGCTGCATCCGGGCACGCTGGCCACCGGCCTCGAAGAAGGGGTCGGTGGCCACCTGCACGGCAAGGTCCAGACCCAGGCCCGAGGCGAAACGCTGCACCCAGCGCTTGCGCTCTTCGAGAAACTCGCGCACCTGAGCCTGCGCACCCACCACCACCACCTCGCGCATCGTGAAGGCCAGCAGGCGTGCCAGGCCCTCGAAGCGCTCCTCGTTCCGGAAGCAGCGCTGGACCGTGGTCACACGCTCCGCATCAACCAGTTCCCTGTCGCGCAAGTGCGCGTAGATCGGATAGCAGGCTGCGGACGGGAGGAAATAGCGCGGCGCCACCAGCGCATCGGATTCGAACGAATCCCCTGTACCCGCCGCATCGGCCGCCAATGCGGAAACCTTGTCGGCACGCAGCGCTGCGACGGCCAGACCCAGGTGCGGGAAGTTGCGGAAGTAGTCGATCTTGCTCAATGACTCGACGCTGCTGAGTGAGGGGAATCCGATCTCTTTCGCCCCGCATTGCCGGCCTGCCAGCCGCAACACCTCGTCAATGCGTCGCAACACCGTCAACTGCGACTCGTCGAGTGTTTGCAGCCCTTGATCGGCCGGCCCGCTGTTTTCAAGCGTCGACATGTGTGTCCAGGAAACGGGCCTGAATGGTTCGCAGAGTGCGGAACGTGTCGAGATCGACCGTTCCCAGATCGATCGTTCGTCCCGCGATCTCCTCGAGGACGAACAGGAACTCTGCGAAGTCCAGCGAATCGATCAATCGATGCTCGATCAGATCGAGGTCCAGATCCAGCGTCGACTGGTCCATGCCTTCATGCCTTGCGGCAATCCAGAGGCGGATCTCCTTCAAAGACTCGTTCGGTCGATCCATGGACGCCCGCCTCCAATGCCCTGTGACCAAGCCATGACGAAAAGTCTACGATCTGCCTGCAGCGAAGCAATGAGTCAACTCAACCAATTGCGCGATGCAGCGAGGCCCCAAGCGCCACGTTTGGGAGGCTTCGCCATCAGGCCTGCGGCCGCCAGCGACGGACAAGGAGGACCCGGATTTCCGCCGTGAGAGGATGCCGCACAAGGAACAGGCACGGCAACCACGTGATGGCAGTCAGCAAGGCCCCCGCCAGAAGGGCAAGAAGGTAGTCCGGCTCCGACGGAGGGTCGACGACCAACCACGTGGCCAGTGGGAAGCAACTGACCACGGACACCACGAGGCTTCTGCCGCACGACCGTGCCAGATCGCCGACGCGCAGACCCAGGGTTCGTGCGAGCGTGACCTGCTGCATCAGCGCGCCTGCCAGGGCCGCCGCCAGCAATCCCCAGCACGCACCTTCCAGTCCGAACGGGACCGCCGCGAACAATCCCAACACCCTCACGGACTGCAGCGCCACGGAGGTGACATTGGCCTCGCCGCTGCGGCCACGTGCCAGCGCCCCTTCCCTGCCGAAGCGATGGACCAGTTCCACTGCCGCAGCGGCGCACAGCACCCTGGACAGGTCGACCGCACCGCCCCACTGTGGCCCGTAGACCAGGCGGATGGCTGCCGGCGCGGTGAGCGCCAGGAAACCCAGCAGCGGCCAACCCAGCACGGTCACATAGGCCACGCTGCTGAGATAGGCGGCCAGCGGACTCCCGTTCTCGCGTTGGCTGCGCGAAAAGATCGGCAGCGTCAGTGGCTGAATCGAACGGACAACCAGCTTCTGGAACAGTTCCACCAGCGCATTGGCTCGACTGAACAGCGCCACCGACTCCACGTTGAGGACCCTGCCGAGGATGAGTTCAGGCGCGCTGCGGGCCATCTGAACCAGCAGATTGACGCCGCCGGTGTACTTGCCGAACTCGAACGCGTCACGCAAGCCTTCCAGCGAAGGCCAGCAGGGCAACGACTTCGGCCGATACCAGACTGACGCGGCCACAGTCACCGCCACGCCCGCAAGCGACGACCATGCCATGCTCATGTGGCCAAGGCCCTGCAAGGCGCAGCCCACCGCCACGACGAAGCTGGTGATGTCGGCCAGGATGCTGGCCACGAACTGCGGCTGTGGAATCAACTGGCGCTGGAACCAGGCCATCGTCACCGCTCCGAACGGCACCAGCACGAAGCTGAGCGCTTGCACCCGCATCACCTCGCCAATGCCAGGTTCGCGAAAGTAGCGCGCCGCCAGCGGCGACAACGCAGCGATGAGCAGACCCAACCCCCAGCAGGCGGCCAGACTCAGCGCCAACGCTCCGCGAAGGTCTCGCTCCGTGAGTTGCTCGCGGTGGATGATGAACTCACCCACACCAAAATCGCGTGCGGCGCGCGCCAGTCCCGAGATGGCCGCGGCTATCGCGAACACGCCGATCTCTGCCGGCGCCAGCAGCCTTGACAGCACCATCGCGCTGGCCAGTTGCAGAACCAGCCCGAAATAGTTGCCGCCTATTGAATAGGCAAGTGATCGGTGAACCGAATTCACCGGGCGATGAGACCGCGGCAACGACCCGCGCCCGTTGATCACACGCAATGGCGGCTGAAGTTGCGAAGGCAGCATGCCGTGTTGACCCGGCAGGGAACGTCGAATCGCAGAGGCGGATTCGCTGCCATCCGCGTGCGAGGAGATGCGCCCGATGACAAACATCCAGCTCATTCAGAGCATCGGCGAATTCGCCAGGCTCCGATTGCAGTGGAATGCCCTGCTGTCTTGCAGCGCGTCCGACACCATCTTCCTGACCTGGGAGTGGCTCTTCGCCTGGTGGAGCACCTACGCCAGCGACGACGACACGCTCTACATCCTGACCGTGCACGACGAGGAGGGCGTGCTGATCGGCGTCCTGCCTTGCTACATGTCCGCCCGGCGCCCCAGCGCATTGCAGGGAGTCCGGACCCTCCGGCTCATCGGGGATGCCTCTGGCGACAGCGACTACCTCGACGCGATCCTGAAGGCGGGTCGAGAGGAAGAGATCCTCGACGCGCTGTGGTCTCACCTCAATGGGGCAATGACCGGGTGGAAACTGCTCCAGTTCGCGACCATCCCCGGCACTTCGCCCACGCTGCGTTGGGTGCGCCGCATGACAGGGATGCGGCAAGTGATGTCTCGGCTGGACTCGATCGACTGCACAGTGACCGATCTCCCGGATTCATGGGACGCGTACCTTGCGTCCTTGAAGCCGCGGTTTCGAACCAAGGTGCGCGCCACCTTGCGGCAACTCGAATCGGGAGGCTGGCGATTGCGATCAGTGGATAACCCAGCGTCTCTCGACACAGCGCTGCGGGCCCTGTTCGACCTTCACGGACGGCGATGGGCCGTCCGCAGCATGCCAGGTGTATTCGGTCACCCGGAAAAGCGGAAGTTCTACGAGGAATTCACCCGCCTCTTCCTGGAGCAGGGCTGGCTTGCCTTCGACATGCTCGAGCGCGACAGTCAGATCGCTGCGTGTCAGTTGTGTTTCCAGTACCGCAACACGCTGTACCTGCTGCAGGAAGGGTTCGACCCCCACCTCGGCTCCGAAAGTGTGGGCATCGGCTTGCGCGCGATGGTCCTCAGGAAGGCGGTTCGCGAAGGGATCGTCAGCTATGACTTTCTGGCCGGGGCAAGCCCCCACAAGCTGCAGTGGAACGCCCACGTGAAGCGATGCCACAACGCAGCATTCGGTCCACGCACGGCACAGAACGCACTTCGCCTCGGTCTGCCGGTCCTGATGGGAAGCCTTCGCAGGCAGGCTCGGGCTTGGCTTCCCGATCGCACGATCCAGTTCATCCGTCGCATGGGCGCGATGTGATCGACCTGTCGGCGTGTGCAAGGTCTCGCTCAGGTGGGCGGCCGACCTCGAAAGAATCACCGGCTCATCCACCGGGTGGGTGATGGCCGCAGGGCATGAGGGCAACCGGTGCGCCGTGGTCGACGCCCACAGCCAACGCCAACCGAAGCCGAAGCACGTCCAGCACCGTCCCGTCGACCCCACCCGAGCCGATGGGCACGGTCCGCATGCGCTCCTCGTCGCTCAACGGCTGCGCCGTCCGGGTCTGCAGCGCCAGCACCTGCGCGTCGGCCTCGGACGCATCGTCGGCGCGTGTCGTGCGTTCGAGCAGGCGAGCGAGCAAGGTGTCGACATCGGCCTCGAACGACAGGATCACGGTCTGCACGCCCAGGCTGCTGGCGAACCGCTGCGCGTCGGCCCGCTGCGCAGCCGACAGGAACGCGGCATCGAGGATCACATGGTGTCCCCCGGCCAGGACCGGGCGGGCCCGGGCCAGCAACTGCGCATAGGTGGCCGCCGTCGCCTCGGCCGAGTACAGCCCGGCGCCCGGCGCCGAGCCGCTGCGGTCGAGCGACCCGAGGCCGAACAGGCGCTTGCGTTCCACGTCGGCGCGGATGCGCACGGCGCCGATGGCTTCGAGCACGGCCTGCGCGCCGGTGGTCTTGCCAGAGCCGGAAAAGCCGTGCGTGATCATCAGCACCGGCCTTGGGGCCCGACACCAGCCGGCGGCCAGGGCCAGGTAGCGCTGCACCGCGCCGTCGTCGCCCCCGTGCTGCTGGCCTGCACGCAGCACCGCCACCTTGGCGCGAACCAGCGCACGGTAGACCAGGTACCAGCGCAGCACCCTCGCACCGGCGTGGTCGCCGCTGCCTTCGAGGCAGGCATCGACGAAGCGATGGGCCAAGGCCGGCAGGCCGTGGGCATGCAGGTCCATCGCCAGGAAGGCAATCTCGCCCACCACGTCGCCCCAGCGGAAGGCCTCGTTGAACTCGATGCAGTCGAACACCGTGACGCGGCCATCGACCATCGCCACGTTGCCCAGGTGCAGGTCGCCATGGCCCTCGCGCACGAACCCGTCGTGCAGCCGCGCCTCGAACACCGGGGCCAGCGCGGCAAACTCCGCGGCCTCCCATTCGCGCAAGGCGGCCAATGCCGCCGGCGTGAGCGTCGGGCCAAGGCAAGCGTCCGCCGACGCAGCCAGGGCCTGAAGGTTGTCGAGCATCGGCTGGCGCACCTGCGCGGCATGGCCCAGTGGACCCTGCGCGCCGGCGACGGCCGCCTCGCGATGGAAGGCCAGCAACTGCGCCGCCAGTGCGTCGACATGCGCTCCGTGGAGTTCGCCCCTCGCCGCCATGCGGTCCCACAGCCCCTGCTGCGGGAACGCCCTCATCGCCACGGCGGCATCGATCATCGGGCCGTCGCCACCGAACCGGGGCCGCTGCCAGGTGCCGGTGACCGGCACCACGTCGAGGTACAGCGAGGGCGCCAGCCGCCGGTTCAGCCTGAGCTCTTCCAGGCACAGCCGGTGGCGCTCGGACAGGCTGCCGAAATCCAGGAAGTCCAGCGTCACCGCCTTCTTGAGCTTGTAGGCCCGCCCCCCGGCCACCAGCACGAACGAGATGTGCGTCTCGTAGCGCTGCACGGGTTCGTCGCGATGTTCCGCCTGCAGCGACGCCTGCAGCGCATCGACCATGGCCGATTGCTGCGCCAGCGTCAGCTCGACGCCGGTCTGCCGCGTCGGGTGCTCGCTCGGTGGCGACATCTCGGGTGCCCTCGTTCGCGGCGGTGGCGGCCGCGCCGGGCACAGGGTAACCGGTGGACCGGCGTGCCGTGGCCTAGTGCAGTGTTCGACGCTGTGCAGCACACAAAACCGCGTCTTTGCCGCCCTGGCGTTGTTGCAAATCCTCGCGATGCCACTGGGCATCGCTGTGGTTTGCGCCTAGCCAGGACGACAATCCATCGGTTTTCTTGAGTGCTGCACAGTATCGAACACTGCACTAGTGCGACGCCACCCGCTGGCCCGGCGCCCGTTCGAGCTCGGTCGGCCGCCGCAGCACGGTGACGTTGTCGTGGGCTGCCGGCACGTGCGAATGGGCGAAGGTGCCCACCTCCTTCGAGGGCCGGCGTGTGTTGCGCGAAAAGGTCACGAGCTCTTCCATGCGCAGGATCTCGATGTCGCGATTGGCCACCCGCAGAAAGCCCCAGGCCGCCAGAGCGCCGAACGATCGACTCACCGTCTCGTGGGCCACGCCCAGATGGCTGGCAATGTCGCGACGCGCCATGCGCAGGTGGAAGTGCCGCGGCGATTCACCCACGGCCGCCATGCGCTGCGACCAGTGCACCAGGAACCGCGCCAGGCGCACCTCGGCTGCCACGGCGGCCATCACGTCGACCAGTTGCCCACGGTGCCGCAGCCCCTGGCTGGCGGCCAGGTGCAACATGCGATCCAGTTCGGGCACGCGCTGGCCTGCGGCGAACACGTCGCGCACCGCCAGGCCATAGACGCTGGACGGCTCGAGCGCCATCGCCGACGTGGGGTGCTGGCCCATGCAGATGGCGTCGAAGCCCAGCACCTCGCGACGGCCGGCAAAGCCCAGCACCTGCTCATAGCCGTCTTCGGCCGTGCAGGTGGTCTTGAAGGTGCCCGCGCGGACGATGTAGATCAGGTCGGCGCGCGCACCTTCCAGGAACAGCGTGTCGCCTGCGCGCAGGCGCCTCAGTGGAGCGGGCACCTGCTCGGCCGCCCAGGTGTCCTGCGGCACCACGCCCATCAGGCGAAGGATGTCGATCGACGTGGTCGGTTGCCCTGCCCCGCTGGCAGGCACCGCGGCGCCCAAGGAAAGCGCCGAGGAGAGTGTGGTCTCAGGCATTCGCCCACTCCGATCAGTCAGTCTTGCTGCGGCAGATCCCGCAGTGGAGAGTGTTGCGCCGGCAGGTGCCTGCCTCATATCGGCCGCCTTCCCGCCATTTCGTCGGAGTTTTCTCAATGCGTTCGGAATATTCCGATAGATGGCCGTGACCTTTGGCCGGGCAGCGCACTGGGTGGCGCACCGGGCCTTGACTCAGCACAAGCCGGTGTCGCTCACCGGCGCGCGATACCCCCAACCCTGTCCTACGATCGAGTCGAAGGGCCCGGTCCACCTGCCGCGCCGATGGCGACGGCGGGACACCAGGACCCGCAGACCGTCGCGCACGCTCTCCGGCCCAGACACGCTCTTCGCCGGACGCGGGCAGCGGGCAGACCACCAACGCATGAGCCGAGACCCCCACACCCACTTGGCATCCGGCGCCCAACGGCGCGCTGGCCCGCCGGGTTGGTGCGGGCACCGGCCCTGCGGAGCGCAACGCCGGGCACCCGTGCCCGGGCGCTGCACAAGGGAGCAGGCGACGGCGAGACCGCCGCTGCACCAGGGCGAACCGGAGAACCATCATGCAGATGACCGATGAGCAGGACACCCTGACCCAAACGACCTTGCCCGGGCTCGAGGTGCTGATCGTGGACGACCACACCATCGTGCGCGACGGCCTCAAGCGCGTGCTGTCGGCCGCCGACACGAACTGGTCCGTCACCGAGGCCGGGACCGGGTACCAGGCGCTGGACTGCCTGCGCCGGCAACGCTTCGACCTGGCCGTCGTCGACCTGTCGATGCCGGGCATGAGCGGCCTGGACCTGATCCAGCGCATCCGCGCCGAGTACCCGGCGGTGCGGGTGCTGGTGCTCAGCATGCATGCCGAGGAGCAGTACGCCATGCGCGCCTTCAAGGCGGGTGCCAACGGCTACGTCACCAAGGACAGCGCCGCCACCGAACTGGTCCATGCCGTGCGCAAGGTCGCTGGCGGCGGCGCCTACGTGACACCCAGCCTGGCCGAGCGCGTGGTGCAGGAGCTCAACCGCGAATCGCGGCCGGCGCCGCACGCCGCGCTGTCGGACCGCGAACTCGAGGTGCTCAAGCGCATCGTCGCCGGCGAGCGTCCGACCGAGATCGCCATCGCCCTGAACCTGTCGATCAAGACCATCAGCACGCACAAGTCCCGCATCCAGGACAAGCTGCAGCTCGGCAGCACGGCAGCGCTGGTGCGCTATGGGCTCGAACAAGGCCTGCTGCCGGGCGACATGGGCGTTCCGCCGCGCGGGGCGGGGCTCGCGGGTTGACTGACGGCACGGCATGCCAGCGGGAGGCATCACAAGGATCAATGGGCGGACGACCCGGCGGGCCGGTCTCCGGTCGCCAGGTGCAGGCCGAACCACCAGGCCGCGAGCTCCACCGCGGTGACCAGCGCGCCGGGTTCCTGAAACTGGTGGGTCGCACGCGGCACGACCTCCAGTCGCTTCGGGCCCGTCAGGCGGCGCAGTGCCGCCCGGTTGAGATCGAGCGCCTCCGCATCATGGCCCCCGACAATCAGCATCGCCGGCGCGGCCACCCGGTCCAGCACGTGGGCGGCCAGGTCCGGACGCCCGCCTCGCGTCACCAGCGCGGCCACCAGCATGGGCCGGGCCGCGGCCGCCACCAGCGCTGCCGCAGCGCCCCGGTCGGCACCGAACAGGCCACACCGCAGTCCCGCAAGGTCACGGTGCGCCTGCGTCCATTCCAGCGCCTGAACCACGCGCTCCCCGAGTTCGGCGACGGGCGCATCGGCCACGTCATCGGCAGGGTTCGGGTCGTGCAGGTCGAACTGCAGCGTGGCGAACCGATGCTCGTAGAGCAAGCCCACCACGAGGTCGCTGCGCGGGCTGCGCGAATCGCTGCCCACGCCATGCACCAGCAACACCAGTCCCTGTGCACCCTCGGGTCGGGTCAATTCGGCGGCGAAGCCGCCGTCACCGATGGTGACCTCGGTAACGAATGCGTTCGCAATCAAACCCGGAATGCCCACGATGGCGCATCGTGTCGCCGGGCGGTGTCTGCGCGTTGAGCGGCCTCAACGATCGGTGCAGCATCGGCAGTTCCGGCGCGCGTCCGAGCCCTGTGGCAGCGGCCGCACCATGGCCATGCGCAGGTCCGTTGAGCTGACGCAACATGCGCCGGAGCGCACAGGGTAGCGTCGGCACGTCCGTCCGCAGCGTCGATCGCGCGAGGCGGTCCGCCCGACGAACCCACCAGGAGACACACGATGAGGCAACACACCGGCACCGACACTGCCAAGGCGAGCGCGCCTGCCACGGCACGCACCGCGCGCCGCACGGCGGCAAAGGCTTCGCTGCCCGCGCCCGACCGGCCCCTGGCCCTGGAATCGCCGCCGAGCCTGGCCTTGATCGAAGCGCCCTCGCGGGAAGAGTTGATCCGCCAGCGCGCGTACGCGCTGTATGAGCGCAATGGCTGCATCGAAGGACGCTCGATGGAAGACTGGCTGGAGGCCGAAGCCGAATTGCGCGCCGCCGAGGCGCGGGCCGCGGACGGCGATGTCACGCGCGCCCTGCAGGCCTGAGCAACCGCCGGGGCCGACGCCCTCTCCGGGCCCGCGATGAAGAGCATCCTCGTTCACCTCGATGCCTCTCCGCGCGCGGCAGTCCGCTTGGCCTGGGCGCTGCGTCTGGCCCTGCGCCACGGCGCAGAATTGACGGCCATCTACGCCGTGCTGCCCACGCTGCTGGGCACCCCCTGGGCCACCGGCGACGGCATGGCCGCGGCCGCCCAGGCGCTGGAGGAACTCGAGACGGCCCAGCGCGACCGCGCGCGCACGCTGTTCGCACGGGTCACGGCAACCCATGACGCGCAGTGGCTCGACGCCGGCACCACCCCCTACTGGGAACTGTTGCGCAAGTCGCTCACCTGCGATCTGGTGGTGCTCGGGCAGGACGACGACAACGACCTGCTGACCGGTCCCCTGCCACCCGGCCTGGTGCCGTCGTTCGTGCTGGACAGTGGCAAGCCGACCCTGGTCGTACCGAACCGCGGTTCGGTGGAATCGAATGCCTTCGACCTGCTGGTGGCCTGGAAACCCACGCGGGAAGCGGCCCGTGCCGTCAGCGCCGCGCTGCCGTTTCTGCGGCGGGCCCGGCAGGTCCACCTGGCCGCGCAGGCTGGCGATGATCCGAACGACGACGACCAGACCGCGGCCGTCGAGCACTGGCTCGGCCTGCACGGTGTCACCGCGCCGATCCGCTCGCACTGCCTGGGGCCGGGCGAGGTGGGGGACGGCCTGTTGAACCTCGCCGCCGACCACGGCGTCGACCTGCTGGTGATGGGCTGCTACGGCCACAGCCGCATGCGCGAGTGGGTGCTCGGGGGCACGTCGCGCGACGTGCTGCGCTCGATGACCCTGCCGGTGCTGATGGTGCATTGACCGCCCGCGCTGCGGCGCTGGGTGCTTGCGTGCGCTCAACGCACGGTAGCTCCGATCGACGATGCTGACGCAGCGGGCTGTGCCTGCAGTGGCATCGGCCCGGATCAGTGACCACCCACACCAGGAGATCGACATGAACGACCTCAGAGTCAATGACCTGTTCAAACTCGAGCCGCTGGAAGGCAATCTGTTCAACCTGCTGCGGCCCTGGCGCCTGGAAGGGCCCGAGCGCGCACCGCAGATCCGCATCGACCTCAGCGAGGCCGATGGCAGCTACGCCGTCAAGGCAGAGATTCCGGGGGTGCGCAAGGAAGACATCGACGTTCGCATCGACGGCAACCAGGTGACGATCAGCGCGGAAGTGAAGCAGGAGAAGGAAGAGAAGGAAGGCCAGCGCGTGCTGCGCAGCGAGCGGCAGTACGGCTTCGCCAGCCGCAGCTTCACGCTGGCCGACACGGTGGATGAGGCCAAGGTCGAGGCCAGGTACCAGGACGGCGTCCTGCAACTGACCTTGCCGAAGCGCTCGCCGGCGACGCAGAAGCGCATCACCATCGCCTAGGGCCTGTGGCCGCCATGGGCCTGCCGAGCGTCGCAGTGCCGTCGGCGCCGGCGGGTGGCGTCAGCCGCTGGTCGGCGATGGTCCTCGATGGCCCGGGGCGCCGGCTGCGGCAGGTCTGGCACGATGAGCCGCCGCTGCCCGCCGCAGGGCAGGTTCGTGTGCGGGTGAGCGCCTGCGGCGTCTGCCGCACCGACCTGCACCTCGCCGATGGCGACCTGCCCTTCCCGCCTCACCCGGTGGTGCCGGGCCACGAGATCGTGGGGCACGTGGCCGCGCTCGGCGCGGGCGTGACCGGCCTGGTGATCGGCCAGCGGGTCGGCGTGCCCTGGCTGGGCTGGACCTGTGGCGAGTGCGAGCCATGCCGCGTCGGCCGCGAGAACCTGTGCGCGCAGGCCCGATTCACGGGCTGGCAGCTGGACGGCGGCTTCGCCGAACAGGTGCTGGCGGATGCCAGGTACGTCTTCCCGCTGCCGCCCGGCTACGACGACGTGCAGGCCGCTCCGCTGATGTGCGCCGGACTCATCGGCTGGCGGGCCTATGTCGCCGCCGGCCCCGACGCCCGTCGCATTGGCCTGTACGGCTTCGGTGCGGCCGCCCACCTGATCGCCCAGGTGGGCGTCCACCAGGGCCGCGAGGTCCATGCCTTCACCCGGCCCGGCGACTTGGCGGCGCAGGCGCTGGCACGGCGCCTGGGCGTGGCCTGGACCGGCGGCTCGGACCAGATGCCGGCCGCGCCACTGGACGCCGCGGTGCTGTTCGCGCCCGTGGGCGCGCTGGTGCCGCAGGCGTTGCGGGCCGTGCGCCCCGGCGGCATGGTGGTGTGCGCCGGCATCCACATGAGCGACATCCCGGGCTTCCCCTACGCCTGGCTGTGGGGCGAACGGCGCATCGTCTCGGTGGCCCATCTCACACGCCGGGACGGCGAGGCCTTCCTGCGCGTCGCCGCCGAGCAACCGCTGCAGGTGCAGGTGCACACGTATCCGCTGGCCGAGGCCAACCAGGCGCTGGACGACCTGCGGGCAGGCCGCTTCACCGGCGCCGCCGTGCTGCGCTGCTGATCGACAGGGTGTTACGTCGCCGGTCCGGCGCCGTTGCGCAGCCTCAATGGCTTGCGCACCGCCCAGTGTCATTGTTCACACCATGAATCCGCAGTTGGTACAGGAGCAGTCGATGCGCAGGCACCCGCCCGAAGTGATCGCACGTCGGGGGTCTGCCACCGAGCCAGGGCACACGCTCGATGCCGGCCTGGCCTTCGAATCGGCCGGCATGGCCATCGTCGTGACCGACGAGCACCTGCGCATCACGGCGGCGAATCCGGCCTATGGCGAACTGGTCGGATCGACACCCGATGAATTGATCGGCACGTCGCTGGCGTCGGCCGAGGCGGGTGCAGACGCAGGGGCCTGGGCCGCGCTGCGGCAAGGCCCGCGCGACGGGCCACCCGACCGTGCCGCCCGCTGGCAGGGCGAGGTGCGATGCCGGCACCGCGACGGCCGCACCTTGCTGGCCTGGATGAGTCTGGTGTCCGTGCCCGACGCCACGGGCATTGTGCGCTCGCACGTGGCCACCTTCGCCGACATCACGGCCGTGGCCGGCGAGCGCGAGGCCTTGCGGCGGATGGCACAGCACGATCCGCTGACCGACCTGCCGAACCGCCGCGCCGTGCAGACCGAACTCGATCGGGGCGTTTCGCGTGCCCGACGCCACCGGCAGCGCCTGGCGGTGCTGTTCATCGACCTCGACCGCTTCAAGTGGATCAACGACACGCTGGGCCATGAGGTGGGCGACCATGCGCTGAAGGAGATCGCCCGCCGGCTGCGCGCTGCGGTGCGCACCGAAGACCTGGTGGCGCGCTGGGGCGGCGACGAGTTCGTCGTGGTGCT
This sequence comes from Ideonella sp. A 288, assembly GCF_002198735.1. Taxonomy (GTDB): domain Bacteria; phylum Pseudomonadota; class Gammaproteobacteria; order Burkholderiales; family Burkholderiaceae_C; genus Pseudaquabacterium. The sequence goes on along the minus strand of NZ_MWLO01000155.1, from coordinate 181,431 downwards.
GGACGACATCGGCGCGGCCGCCCAGGTGTCGACCACGGCGAACGCGATCCTGGCCGCCATCGCGACGGCCATCGACCTCGGTGCCCAGCACCTGAGCGTGTCCGCGAGCATCGGCATCGCATGCTTCCCCGACGATGCGACCACCCCCGACCAACTGATCGCGGCGGCCGACGCGGCGATGTACCAGGCCAAGCGCGACGGCCGGGGCGTCGTCGCGGCGAGCGGCCGTGGCTGACATGGCCCCACCGGCCCGTGGGCATGGCACCATCGGGCAACACGCGGCCACCTGGTGCGCGCCCGCATGACACCCCACCCTGCACCGCCCTTCGACCTCTGGTCGTGGCTCCCGGCCTGGCAGGAGACCTGGCTGGCCGGCCTCGACCCGCAGGGCATCGGCCAGCGCCTGCGCCAGCAGCGCCTTTCGCGGCTGATCGAGCAGACGCTGCGCGAGTCGCCGCTGTACGCCCGCCGCGCGGTGGGCGCCTGCCACCTGGCCGATTTCCAGCCCATCGGCAAGGCCGAACTGATGGCGCACTTCGACGACTGGGCCACCGACCGCCGCATCACCCGCCACGCCGCCGAGGCGGCGGTGCGCGCCGCCGACGGCGTGGCCGATGCCTGGCTGGGCGACTACCTCGTGTGGACCAGTTCGGGCACCAGCGGCGAGCCGGGCATCTTCGTGCAGGACGGCCCCAGCCTGGCGGCCTTCGACGCGATCGAGGGCCAGCGCCTGCTCGGCGCCCGCTCGGCACCGTCGGTGTCGGCGCTGTGGGGCATGGCCCGGCGCTTTGCCTATGTCGGCGCCATCGGCGGGCCCTACGCCGGCCACGTCAGCCTGCAGCGCCTGCGCCGCCTCGTGCCCGCGCCCTGGACGCCGCAGATCACGATGATCTCCATCCTCGAGCCGCTGCAGCAGGTGGCCGAGCGGCTGCAGGCGCTGCAGCCCGACGTGCTCATCACCTACCCCAGCTGCGCCGTCGCGCTGGCCGAGTGGCAGGCGCAGGGCGCGCTGCAGCTCACGCTCGACCAGTTGTGGGTGGGTGGCGAGCAACTGTCTGCCACGCACCGCCAGCGCCTGCGCGATGTCTTCGGCTGCGGCGTGCGCAACAGCTACGGCGCCTCCGAGTTCTATTCGATCGCGTTCGAATGCAGCCACGGCCGGCTGCACCTGAACGACGACTGGGTCGTGCTCGAGCCTGTGGACGCGCAGGGGCGCCCGATGCCGCCGGGCGAGTTCTCGCACACCACGCTGCTCACCAACCTGGCCAATCGCGCGCAACCGCTGCTGCGCTACGAACTGCACGACCGCGTGCGCTTCACCGCCGAGCGCTGCGGCTGCGGCCAGGCCTTCCCGGTGATCGAGGTGCAGGGCCGGTCGGACGACGCCCTGGTGCTGCCGGCCGCGCGGGGCGGCACGGTGACCCTGCTGCCGCTGATGGTGGAATCGGTGATCGAGGAAGAGGCACAGGTGACGCAGTTCCAGCTGCTGCACCGCGCCGATGGTCGGCTCGAACTTCGGCTGCCGGGCCGGGGCGCCGACGGCCAGGCCGCCTTCGCGCGATGCCGGCAGGCCCTGCAGTCGTGCCTCGATCGACAGGGCGCTGCGCCCCAGCGCCTGCTGCACGGCGCCCAGCCGCCGCAGCGCGACCCCGGCAGCGGCAAGCTGCGACGTGTCATCGACCTGAGCCCGGCGCGCTGACGCATCGGGCGGCCCGGCGCGGACCACGCGCCGGCGGCGTGGCAACATCGCGGGCCATCCGCCCCTCGGAGAGCCCTCCATGCACCGTCGCCACTGGCTGACCGCCGCCGCCTCGTCCCTGGCAGTGCTGGGCGCGGGCCTGCGCGCCCAGGGCGCCTATCCGGCGCGGCCGGTGCGGCTGCTGGTGGGCTTTCCGCCCGGCGGCGGCATCGACTTCACGGCCCGCACGCTGCAGCCCGGGCTCGAGGCGGCGCTGGGCCAGCCGCTCATCATCGAGTACAAGCCGGGCGCCGGCGGCGTGCTCGCGGCCACCGAGCTGACGCGCGCCGCGCCCGACGGACACACGCTGCTGGTGGCCAACACCGGGCCGTTCGCGATCGCGCCCTACCTGCAGTCGAAGATGCCCTACGACCCGTTGCGGCAGTTCAGCTACATCGGCCAGATCGCCGAGACCGGCTACATCGTCGCCACGCGCAGCGACCACCCGGCCAGGGACCTGAGGCAGTTCGTCGAATGGGCCCGTGCCCAGGCCGGCAAGGCCAACTTCGCGTCCGCGGGGCCGGGCTCGTCGACGCACCTCAACGGCGAACTGCTCAACACCGTGGCCGGCCTCGACCTGCTGCATGTGCCCTACAAAGGCAGCGCCCCCGCGGTCACCGACCTCATCGGCGGCCAGACCCATGTGCTGATCGACGCCGGCACGGTGCTGCTGCCGCAGATCAAGGGCGGCGCGCTGAAGGCCCTGGCCGTCACCGGCCCCCAGCGCGACCCCAACCTGCCCGACGTGGCCACGGTGCGAGAACAGGACCTGGCCGGCATGGAAGCAGCCGGCTTCCAGGGCCTGGTCGGGCCGGCCGGGCTGCCGCGCGAGGTGGTCGAGCGCCTGGCGGCCGACCTGCGCAAGGTGCTGGCCCGGCCCGACGTGAAGGCCAGGTTCGCCACCGCCGGCGCCGAGGTGCAGCCGCGCGGCCCGGCCGAGTTCGCCGCCTACGTCAAGGGCGAGAGCGAGCGCTGGTCGACGCTGATCGCCCGGCGCGGCATCAAGCTGGACTGAGTTTCAACCAAGGGAGACACGATGACGACACGAATGGACGACAAGCACCCCGGCACCACGCGCCGCCACCTGCTGCAGGCCGCGGCGGCCGGCGGGCTGACCACCGGCCTGGGCTCGGCCCTGGCCCAGCCGATGATCGCCTCGCCCGGCTCCGAACTGCTGCCCAAGGGCAAACAGCGTCGCGTGGTGGTGCTGGGCGGTGGCTGGGGTGGCCTCACGGTGGCGCGCCACCTGCGCGAGCACACGCCCGAACTCGAGGTGGTGCTGCTCGAACGCAACCCGGTGTTCTGGTCCTGCCCGCTGAGCAACAAGTGGCTCATCGACGTGGTCGACACGCAGTTCCTGGTGCACTCGTACACCGCGCCAGCGCGCAGGTGGGGCTACACCTTCGTGCAGACCGAGGTCACCGAGATCGACCGCGACAAGCGCCGCGTGCACACCGCGCAAGGACACCTCGACTACGACTGGCTGGTCGTCTCGGCCGGCATCCGCGTGAGCTACGAGCCCTGGTTCGGCAACGACCGGCGCGCCATCGCCCACACCACCGTCAACTACGCCAGCGCCTACGTGCCCAGCGCCGAGCACCTGGCGCTGAAGCAGAAGATCAAGTCCTTCAAGGGCGGCACCATCGTGATGACGCTGCCGCCACCGCCGCACCGCTGCCCGCCGTCACCCTACGAGCGCGCCTGCCTGATGGCCGCTCACTTCCAGCGCAACAAGGTGCCGGCCAAGATCATCATCCTCGATCCCAAGCCGCGCATCGCCCCCATCGGCGCCGGCTACCGCCTGGCCTTCGAGGACCTGTATCCCGACATCATCACGCACGTGCCGAATGCGGGCGTGAAGGAACTCGATCCGTTCAACCGCGTCATCAAGACGGCGGCCGGCGACTTCAAGTTCGACGATGCGGTGCTGATGGGCCATCACCAGGCCGCCGAGCTGACCTGGAAGCTCGGCGCCATCGGCAAGACCGCCGACGGCAAGCCGACGAACTGGGCCGCCGTGCACCCGCAGTTCTACAACCTGAAGGACGACCCGCGCATCTACGTCATCGGCGACAGCGTCGGCGCGGTCTCGCCGCAGTTCGGCCACTACCCGAAGAGCGGCCACGTTGCCAACCGCATGGGCCGCAGCGTGGCGAAGTACATCGCGCAGCAGGCCAAGGGCGAGGCGCTGCAGCCCTTGATGATCGACAACCTCTGCTACATGCTCGTCAACCCCGACCCGCTCGAGGCCATCAGCGTGCAGTTCGACTACGAGATGGGCCCCGAGGGCCACCTGGTGCAGAAGCAGATCGACGACAACGACCGCCGCAAGCACCTGTGGGAGGAAGACCTGCGCTGGTACGGGCTGATGGTGCAGGACTTGACGGGCGGCTGATCTGCGCGCGGCGGCGCGCCGGCCGCCGCGGTCACCGGCTGATACGATTCGGCCCCGCAACCTACTGGCGCAGGGGTCGCTCGGCGGTTGCGGCGATCTCGATGGAAGGCCCTCCGATGACCACGCCCACGGCACCGATCGACACCCCGGGCAACCTGTTCGTCGTCGCCGCGCCCAGCGGCGCCGGCAAGTCCAGCCTGGTCAAGGCGCTGTTCGAGCTCGACTCGCACCTGGCCGTGTCGGTGTCGCACACCACGCGCGCGCCACGCGGGCAGGAACAGGACGGCCGCGAATACTGGTTCATCGACGAGCCTGCCTTCCGCCAGATGATCGAGCGCGGCGACTTCTTCGAATGGGCCGAGGTGCATGGCAACCTCTACGGCACCTCGCGCACCACCGTCGAGACGCGCCTGGCCGCCGGCGAGGACGTGGTGCTAGAGATCGACTGGCAGGGGGCCCGGCAGATCAAGCAGCTGTTCCCGCACGCGGTGCTGATCTTCATCCTGCCACCGAGCTGGGACGAACTGCGCCAGCGGCTCACCCGCCGCGGCGAAGACCGCCCCGAGGTCATCGAGCGGCGCATGGACAACGCCCGCATCGAGGTGCCACAGGCCAGATTCTTCGACTTCGTTATAATCAACGGTTTGTTCGAGACGGCGCTTTTCGATTTGAAGACTGTCGTCCACTCCCAGCGCCTGAAGTACGCTGCGCAACTGCGAAACAAGTCGCAGGTGTTCAAAGCGCTTGGTCTGGCCTGATACCCCGCTGCACCGGAGAGCTCCCCATGGCCCGCATCACCGTCGAAGACTGCCTCGAGAAGATCCCCAACCGCTTCCAGCTCGTGCTGGCCGCCACCTACCGTGCGCGCATGCTGAGCCAGGGCCATGCGCCCAAGGTCGAAAGCAAGAACAAGCCGGGCGTCACCGCCCTGCGCGAGATCGCCGAAGGCGAGATCGGCATCGAGATGCTGCGCCGCGTGCCCATCTGAGCACGCCGCCACCGGCATGAACAAGGCGCCTGCGGGCGCCTTTTCAATTTCCAGGGCGCCTCAGGGCGCCTTTTTCATGCGCGATCGGTGCCGTGCCGTAGGGCCAAGCCAATCCACGCTAAATTCGGGGCATGGGGATCCGTTCATTCGCTGCCGAATTGTTGCTGCCCGCGGCCTTGCAGCAGCGAGTGCGTGCGGCACCGGCCACCACTGGCGCGAAAACCGACGTCAGCACCTTCGCGGCACTGGCCGATCGGCTGGGCTACCTGGGCAAGGCCGATGCCAAGCTGGTGCGCGAAGCCTACAAGTTCGCCGACGAAGCCCACCTGGGCCAGTTCCGCGCCAGCGGCGAGCCCTACATCACGCACCCGCTGGCGGTGGCCGGCATGGTGGCCGACTGGCGGCTCGACGCGCAGGCCATCATGGCCGCGCTGATGCACGACGCGATGGAAGACTGCGGTGTCACCAAGGTCGAGCTGATCGAGCGCTTCGGTGCCCCCACGGCCGAACTGGTGGACGGCCTGACCAAGCTCGACAAGCTGCAGTTCTCCACCCGCGAGGAAGGCCAGGCCGAATCCTTCCGCAAGATGCTGCTGGCGATGGCGCGCGACGTGCGCGTCATCCTCATCAAGCTGGCCGACCGCCTGCACAACATGCGCACGATGGCCGCGATGGCGCCGGCCAAGCGCCAGCGCATCGCCCGCGAGACGCTGGACATCTACGCGCCGATCGCCCACCGGCTGGGCCTGAACCAGATCTACCGCGAGCTGCAGGAACTGGCCTTCTCGCACCTGCACCCGTGGCGCCACGCCGCGGTGGACAAGGCCGTCAAGCGCTCGCGCGGCTACCGGCGCGACATCGTCGAGCGCGTGCGCACCGAGGTCGAGAAGGCCTTCGCCACCTCGCGCATCAAGGTGCAGGTGTCGGGGCGAGAGAAGACCGTCTACTCCATCTACCGCAAGATGCGCGAGAAGCACACCGGCTTCGCGCAGGTGAGCGACATCTTCGGCTTCCGCATCGTCGTGCCCTCGCTGCCCGAGTGCTACCTGGCCCTGGGCGTGCTGCACCAGCTGTACAAGCCGGTGCCGGGCCGCTTCAAGGATTACATCGCCATCCCCAAGCCCAACGGCTACCAGTCGCTGCACACCACGCTGGTCAGCCCGCTGGGCTCGGCGGTCGAGTTCCAGATCCGCACCGAGCCGATGCACCTGGTGGCCGAGAGCGGCATCGCCGCGCACTGGCAGTACAAGCGCGACCCGAAGTCGGCCAAGGGCGACGGCCAGCCGATGGGCGCGATGTGGCTGCAGTCGCTGCTCGACATCCAGGACGAGACGCGCGACGCGGCCGAGTTCCTCGAGCACGTCAAGATCGATCTGGTGCCCGAGGCGGTGTACGTGTTCACGCCGATGAGCAAGATCCTGGCGCTGCCGCGCGGCGCCACCGCGGTGGATTTCGCCTACGCCATCCACTCCGACGTCGGCGACCACTGCGTGGCCTGCAAGATCAACGGCGAGTCGGTGGCGCTGAAGACCGAGCTGAAGAGCGGCGACGTGGTCGAGATCGTCACCGCGCCGGGCGCTCAGCCCAACCCGGGCTGGCTCAACTTCGTGCGCACCGGCCGGGCCCGCTCGAAGATCCGCCACCACCTCAAGACGATGGAGCAGGACGAGTCGCGCGGCCTCGGTGAGAAGCTGCTCGCACAGGCTTTGCGGGCCGAGGGCCTGACGCTGCCATCCACCGACCCCACCGACGGCGAGGCCAATGCGCTGTGGCAGCAGGTGACGCGCTGGAGCGGCAACCGCGGCCGCGGCGAGCTGCTCACCGACATCGGCCTGGGCCGCAAGATCGCCACCATCGTGGCCAAGCGCATGGCGCAGCTGCTGGCCGAGACCGGCACGCGGCCCGATGCGCTCACGCTCACGCTGGGCCGCTATGCGGTGCAGGACGACGCCACCCCGTCGCAGGGCGGCGTGATCATCGACGGCAGCGAAGGGGCGTCGGTGCAGCTGGCCACCTGCTGCCGGCCGATCCCGGGCGACGAGATCGTCGGCTACCTGGGCCGCGGCGAGGGCCTGCTGGTGCACACCGCCGATTGCCACAACGGCAAGCGCCTGGCCGACCGCGACCCCGAGCGCTGGCTGCGGGTGGAATGGGCCGAGCAGCCGACCCGATCGTACGAAACCGCCATCGACGTGGAGGTGCGCAACGACAAGGGCGCCCTGGCGCAGGTGGCCTCGGCCATCAGTTCGGCCGAGGCCGACATCGTGCACATCGGCATGGACAACGAGCGCGATGCCGACGTCGCCGAGCTTCGCCTGCTGGTGTCGCTGCGCGACCGCCAGCACCTGGCCGACGTGCTGCGCACGCTCAAGCGCGCCAACCCGGTGCTGCGGGCCAGCCGCGTCAAGCCCTGATCGCGGGTGGGGGGGCCCTCCGGCGAGACCTTCGTTCAGCCTGGATTCAGTCGACCTGCAGTTGTTACAGGCTTGCAATGACGCTGACGCGAAGTCGGCGATCATGTCGACTTCGCATTCCGCCCCGGTTTCCGTTCCACCCCCATGTCCATCCCCCACCGCATCGGCAAGTACGAGATCCGCCGAGAACTGGGCAAGGGTTCGATGGGCATCGTCTATGAAGGGCTCGATCCGCTGATCGAGCGGCCGGTGGCGGTGAAGGTGGTGCGCGAGGACTCGCTCGACCCCGGGCAGGTGCCCGAACTGCTGGGCCGGCTCAAGCGCGAGGCTCAGGCCGCGGGGCGGCTGAGCCACCCCGGCATCGTCGCCATCTACGACTACGGCGAAGACGAGACGCAGACCGGAGGCCACGTCGCCTACATCGCGATGGAACTGGTCGACGGGCAGGACCTGAAGGTGTTGCTCGACGCCGGCCGCGTGTTCGGCGTGGACGAGATCTCCCGCATGATGCTCGACGTGCTGGCGGCGTTGCAGCACGCCCACCAGCGCGGCGTGACCCACCGCGACATCAAGCCCGGCAACGTGATGCTGCTGGCCGACGGCCGGGCCAAGGTCACCGACTTCGGCATCGCCCGTCTGGACGCGTCGGACCTCACCCGCACCGGCACGGTCATCGGCACGCCGCAGTACATGGCGCCCGAGCAACTGCTGGGCCTGGAGGTCGACGGCCGCACCGACCTGTACGCCTGTGGCGTGCTGCTGTACCAGTTGCTCACCGGCACCAAGCCCTTCAGCGGTGGCTACGCCACCATCGTGCAGAAGGTGCTCAACGAGTACCCCGAGCCCCCCACCAGCCTGAGGCCCGGCCTGGGCCCGGACTGGGACACCGTGGTGCGCAAGGCCATGGCCAAGCAGGCCGACGACCGCTACGTGGACGCGGACGAGTTCGCCGCCGCCATCTCCGCCGCGCTGGCAGGCACCGACCTGCCGGCCGCCGCGCTGCACCTGCCGACCCGCACCATGCCGATGGCGCGGGCCGATGCATCCTCGACCTGGCGCCGCGCGCCGCCCGCCACGGCGCCCCTGGCGGCCGCGGCCGCCACGGCGCCCTCCACCGCGACCATCGGCCGGCGGGGCATGGCCATCGGCGCGGTGCTCGCGGTCGGCGCCGCCGCGGTGGCCGCCGTGCTGATGCTGCGGCCGGCGGCCCCGGGTGGCGCGGCGGTGGGCGCGGTGCCGCCCTCGGCGCCTGCGTCACCGGCGCAGGTCATGGCAGCAGCCTCCACCGCCCCGGCCGCCACGGCACCGGTGCCCGAGCCCACGCCGGCACCGGTGGCACCGCCGGTCGCGCCCAGCGCGCCAGTGGCGGTGGCGTCTGGCGCGCGGCCTGAGGGGAACGCCACCCTGCGGCCTGCCACGCCCGCGACCAGCCTGGCCCCTTCGGCACCGCCCCCCGTCGCGGCCGCCGCAGCGGCAGGGCCCACCGCGTCGGCACCCGCCGCCGTGGCAGGAAAGGCTGTCGCCGCCGCCAGTCAACCGGCACCGGTGAGGGCGGCCTCCGCGCCGCTCACCCCGCCGCCGGCCTTGGCCCCCAGCGCCGAATGGCAGCAGCGGCTGGCGGCCGTCGAGGGCATCGGCCCGACGATGCACCTGGCGCAGGCCCTCGCGGCGCTGCTGGACATCCGGCGGCGGGAAGACCTGCAGCGACTCGCCGATGCCGAGGCTCTGCTGCGACGGCAGGCCCCGCAGCACGCGCTGGCCATGGGCGTGCAGGACGGCTGGCTGGTCTTCGCGTCGCGAGCACGGCCTCGCACGGACGCGGCCACGCTGCTGGCCACGCGGGCATGCCTGGCCTACCGCGCCCAACCCTGTCGCGCCGTCGCCGTGAATGCCGAGTTCCGCCGCGCGGCCTTCGTCGAGGTGGCCGCTGGCCTCGGTGCCCGGCCGGTGGCCGACGTGCGGCGCGCCCTGCTGGCCACCCTCGACCGGGTGCTGGCGACGCTGCCCTCCGCGTCGGCAGCGAACACCGCGTCCGCGTCGGCGCCGCCCGCCGGGCCCGATGCGTCGGCGGGCCCATCCATGCCGGCGGCCGGGATGCCGGCGCCTGCGCCCCTGGTCACGCCGGCCGTCGAGTGGGCCGACGCCTACTCCGCATTGCGTGCCCGCCGCGGCCAATGGGCACTGGGCGGCGCGCTGGCCACGCTGCTGCACGCCCGCGCGCCGGACGAGGTCGAAGTACTCGACCGCTTCGACGCGTCGATGAAGCGCCTGCCCTGGAAGAGCGCCTTGGCGCTGGGCGAGCAGAACGGCTACATCGTGCTGGGTTTCGCCTGGCGCGAATCCAAGCGCGAATGGGCCGCGGACACCGCCCTCAAGGCCTGTGCCCGCACATCGACCACGCCCTGCCACGTGGTGTTTGCCGACGGCGACGTGGTCGACAGCGGCCTGCTGGCCTTCGCCGAGAGCCTGGGCGCCAAACCGCAGGCCGCCGTGCGCCAGGCCTTCGTGCGGCGATTGGCAAGGGCCATGCCGGGCAGCAACTGACCGCAGCCGTCACCGGCCGTGCGCCGGGGCGTGCGGCGCGCCTCGTTCAGTGCGGCGAGCCCGGGACCGGGTAGCGCACCTCCACCACCTCGATCGTCTCCACCCCCGCCGGCGTCTGCAGCTTCACCTCGTCGCCCTCGCGGGCCTTGAGCAGCGCCCGGGCGATGGGCGACACCCAGCTCACCTCGCCGTGCAGGTTGTCGGTCTCGTCGATGCCCTTGATGGTGATGGTGCGCTCCACGCCCTGGGCATTGGCGTAGGTGACGGTGGCGCCGAAGAAGACCTGGTCGTTGCCGTGGTGCAGCGAGGGGTCGGCCACCTCGGCGATGTCCAGGCGCTTGGTGAGGAAGCGGATGCGGCGATCGATCTCGCGCAGGCGCTTCTTGCCGTAGAGGTAGTCGCCGTTCTCGCTGCGGTCGCCGTTCTTGGCGGCCCAGGACACGGTTTCCACCATCTTCGGCCGCTCGACGTCGAGCAGGTCGAGCAGTTCGGTGCGCAGGCGCTGGTAGCCCTGCGGCGTGATGTAGTTCTTGCCGCCGGCCGGCAAGGCGGGCAGCACGCCGCCGTCGTCGTCATCGTCGTCGCCGTCGGACTCGCGGGTGAAGGCCTTGTTCATGGCATCGGTCGGGTCATCGGTCTGCCTCGGGGGGTTCAGGGGCCAGGCGCCGCGCGGCCGGGCCGGCCGCTGCGGTAGGCGCCGGGGGCCGAGCCGGTCCACTTGCGGAAGGCGCGGTGGAACGACGGCCCGTCGTTGAAGCCCAGCCAGGCGGCCACCTGCTCGACGCTGATGCGGCGGTCGGCCAGGTGCTGGATGGCCAGGTCGCGGCGCACCTCGTCCTTCAGCTGCTGCCAGTGCGTGCCCTCGCCGTCGAGCCGCCGGCGCAGGGTGGCGGCCGACACGCCCAGCCGCGCGGCCAGTTGATCGAGCGTCGGGCCCTCGGCGCCCAACGGCGCCGCCCCTGGCGAAAGCGCTCGGCGCAGGTGCCGCCGCGCCCGCTCGGCCCAGCCGCCCGAGGCCACCTGCTTGAGGAACACCGACTGCGGCGCGTCGCGCAGGAAGGCCTTCAGGCTGGCCTCGCTGACCGACACCGGCGCCTGAAGCACCCCGGCGTCGAAGGCGATGGCGGTGGCCGGCCGGTCGAAGCGCACATCGGCCGAGAACATGCGGCGGTACTCGTCGGCGTGCGCCGGCTGGGGGTGTGCCCAGTCGAGCCGCAGCAGCGGCACGCGGCGGCCGGCCACCCAGCACAGCAGGCCGTGCACCATGACCAGCAGCGTCTCGTCGGCGAAGCGCCGGGCGTCGGCACGCCCCGCCGGATCGAGCACCCCAGGGCCGGGCCGGTCGCCGATGCGGTTGTCGATCTCGACGCGCGCCTCGCGGCCACCCGCCACCAGCGTGGCGGCCATGTCGTCCAGGCCCAGCGCGAAGCCGCGCAGCGCCATGCGCAGCGCCCGTTCGACCGTGGGCTGCGCCGCCACCGCATGGCACAGCAGCACGAAGCTGCCGACCTTCATGCGCCGGCGGTCGAGGCCGAAGAATTCGTCGTCCAGCTCGCGCGCCACGGCCATCCACAGCGCGCCGAAGGCGGTGGCCGGCACGCGGGCGTCGGGGCCCCGCAATGCCTCGTCGGCGATGCCGGCCTGGCACAGCACCCGCGCCCGGACCTGCGGCGCCAGCGCACGCACGGCGCTGCGCACAAAGGCGATCGACACGGTGTGGGCAGGCACGGCCATGGCCCGATTCTCGCAAAAGCCACGGCCAGCACTGGCAAAAACCGTCAGCGCTTTGCGCGAAATCGCCATCGCGCAAGCGGCCCGATGGGCCTAGACTGCCGCGCAGCGGCAACATGCCGACGTACAACGGAGACCCTGCGATGACCGATCTTTCCGCCGAGTACAAGGCCCTGGCCGACTACCGCCCCACGCACAAGGTGCGCTTCGTCACCGCCGCCAGCCTGTTCGACGGCCACGACGCGGCGATCAACATCATGCGCCGCATCCTGCAGGGCATGGGCGCCGAGGTCATCCACCTGGGCCACAACCGCTCGGTGGACGAGGTGGTCACCGCGGCGCTGCAGGAAGACGTGCAGGGCATCGCCGTCTCCAGCTACCAGGGCGGCCACAACGAGTACTTCGCCTACATGGTCGAACTGCTCAGGGCCCGCGGCGGCGAGCACATCCAGGTCTTCGGCGGCGGCGGCGGCGTGATCGTGCCCACCGAGATCCGCGCGCTGGCCGAGCAGGGCGTGCGCATCTACAGCCCCGAAGACGGCCAGCGCATGGGCCTGGCCGGCATGATCGGCGAGATGGTGATGCGCTGCGACCGCGACATCACCGCCTTCGCGCCCACGGCGCTGGCGCCGATCCAGGGCCACACGGAGGCCGCCTGGCGCGCGCTGGCGCAACTGATCACGGCGCTGGAGAACGGACAGGCCGACGCCGGCCTGGTGGCGCAGTTGCACGAGGCCGCCAAGGGCAGCAAAACGCCGGTGCTCGGCATCACCGGCACCGGTGGCGCCGGCAAGAGCAGCCTCACCGACGAGCTGATCCGCCGCATCCGCCTGGACCAGGACGACGCGCTGCGCATCGCCGTCATCAGCATCGACCCCTCGCGCCGCAAGAGCGGCGGCGCGCTGCTGGGCGACCGCATCCGCATGAACGCCATCGGCCCGTGGAGCCAGGGCCCGCGCGTCTACATGCGCAGCCTGGCCACGCGCGACACGGGTTCTGAAATCTCTGCCGCCCTGCCCGACGTGCTGGCCGCGGCCAAGGTGGCCGGCTTCGACCTGGTGATCGTCGAGACCTCGGGCATCGGCCAGGGCGACGCCGCCATCGTGCCGCTGGTGGACGTGCCGATGTACGTGATGACGCCCGAGTTCGGCGCCGCCAGCCAGCTCGAGAAGATCGACATGCTCGACTTCGCCGAGTTCGTGGCCATCAACAAGTTCGACCGCAAGGGCGCCGCCGACGCGCTGCGCGACGTGGCCAAGCAGGTGCAGCGCAACCGCAATGCCTTCACCGTGATGCCCGACCAGATGCCGGTGTTCGGCACCATGGCCAGTCGCTTCAACGACGACGGCGTGACCGCGCTGTACCAGGCGCTGAAGCCGCGCCTGGCCGCCATCGGCCTGCCGGTGACCGACGGCCGGCTGCCGTTGGTGGCCACCCGCCACAGCACCCACCAGACGCCGGTGGTGCCTGCGTCACGCACGCGTTACCTGGCCGAGATCGCCGACAGCGTGCGTGGCTACAAGGCCCGCGCGCGCTCGCAGGCCCGCCTGGCCCGCGAGGTGCAGCAACTGCGCGAAACCGCGCGCATGCTGCACGACAACGACCCCACCAAGGACGGTGCCAAGAACACCGTGCTGGCACTGGCCGAGGCGCGCGAGGCCCGGCTCGACCCCGCCGCGCGCAAGCTGCTGGCCATGTGGCCCGAGATGCAGAAGGCGTATGCCGGCGACGAGTACGTGGTGAAGATCCGCGACAAGGAGATCCGCACCGGCCTGGTCCACACCACGCTCAGCGGCAGCAAGATCCGCAAGGTGGCCCTGCCGCAGTACGAGGACCACGGCGAACTGCTCAAGTGGCTGATGCTGGACAACGTGCCGGGCAGCTTCCCGTACAGCGCCGGCACCTTCGCCTTCAAGCGCGAGAACGAGGACCCCACCCGCATGTTCGCCGGCGAGGGCGACGCCTTCCGCACCAATCGGCGCTTCAAGCTGGTGAGCGAGGGCATGCCGGCCAAGCGGCTGTCCACCGCCTTTGATTCCGTCACGCTCTACGGCAACGACCCCGACCGCCGGCCCGACATCTACGGCAAGGTGGGCAACTCGGGCGTGAGCATCGCCACCATCGATGACCTGAAGGTGCTGTACTCGGGCTTCGACCTGTGCGCGCCCAACACCAGCGTGAGCATGACGATCAACGGCCCGGCGCCGAGCATCCTGGCGATGTTCATGAACGCCGCGGTGGACCAGCAGCTCGAGAAGTTCGCCACCGACAACGGCCGCCCGCCCACCGACACCGAGGCCGCCAAGATCCGCGAATGGGCGCTGGCCAACGTGCGCGGCACGGTGCAGGCCGACATCCTGAAGGAAGACCAGGGCCAGAACACCTGCATCTTCTCGACCGAGTTCAGCCTGAAGGTGATGGGCGACATCGCGCAGTACTTCGTGCACCACAACGTGCGCAACTTCTACTCAGTGTCGATCTCCGGTTATCACATCGCCGAGGCCGGCGCCAACCCGATCAGCCAGCTGGCCTTCACGCTGAGCAATGGCTTCACCTTCGTCGAAGCCTACCTGGCGCGCGGCATGCACATCGACGACTTCGCGCCCAACCTGAGCTTCTTCTTCAGCAACGGCATGGACCCCGAGTACACCGTGCTGGGCCGCGTGGCGCGCCGCATCTGGGCGGTGGCCATGCGCGACAAGTACGGCGCCAACGAGCGCAGCCAGAAGCTCAAGTACCACATCCAGACCAGCGGCCGATCACTGCACGCGCAGGAGATCCAGTTCAACGACATCCGCACCACGCTGCAGGCGCTGATCGCGGTGTACGACAACTGCAACTCGCTGCACACCAACGCGTTCGACGAGGCCATCACCACGCCCACCGAAGACAGCGTGCGCCGCGCCATGGCCATCCAGCTGATCATCAACCGCGAGTGGGGCCTGGCCAAGAACGAGAATCCCAACCAGGGCGCCTTCGTCATCGACGAGCTGACCGAACTGGTGGAAGAGGCGGTGCTGGCCGAGTTCGAGAAGATCGCCGACCGCGGCGGCGTGCTGGGCGCGATGGAGACCGGCTACCAGCGCAGCAAGATCCAGGAAGAGAGCATGCACTACGAGATGCAGAAGCACACCGGCGAGTACCCCATCATCGGCGTGAACACCTTCCGCAACCCGCACGAAGACCCGAACCCGAAGCAGATCGAACTGGCGCGCTCGACCGAGGACGAAAAGCAGTCTCAGCTCAACCGCCTGGCCGACTTCCACGCCCGCCACGCCGCCGAGGCCCCGGTGCAGTTGAAGCGCCTGCAGCAGGCCGTCATCGCCAACGCCAACGTCTTCGAGGTGTTGATGGACGCGGTGCGCTGCTGCTCGCTGGGCCAGATCACCAGCGCGCTGTTCGAGGTGGGCGGGCAATATCGGCGCAGCATGTGACGGCGCCCCGGCCGGCCCGCCGCACCGGGGCGGCCGTGGCCGTCAGCGCCGGATGCCGTCCGAGTTCAAGGTGAACCATTGCGGGTTCAGCCCGGCCAGCGGGCCCCGCAGCTTGTCCAGTTCGGCGGCAGGCCCGTGCACCTCGAGGCGGGTGATCGAGGCGATCTTCAGTGCCTCCTGCAGCAGGGCGCCGACGTTGTCCAGGTGGGCCAGCACGGCCGCCGCATCGTCGTAGCCCTCGCGGCAATGCGCCACGCTGCCGTCGAACGAGAAGGCATAGTGCACGCAGCCGGGCTCGGACTTGGTGCGGGCGACGAACTGCACCCCGAGTGCCTTGAATTCGTCGAGCTTGCCATCGTTGACCTGGAAGTACGGCACCAGGGTGCAGCAGGTATCGGTCTTGGGCATCACAGTCTCCTTGTGTGGTCGCCATCGGGCTGATGCCATCGTAGGGGCCGAGGCGGCCCTGCGCGAGCCCGAGTCTTCCCGATGCCGCGGTCGCTCGACACTGCGTCGACCGGCGGCCGGAACCAGGTCCATGAGGGGGTCCCGCCTGCCGCGGGCCCGGTGGGCGCTGGCCTGGGTGCCGCCGATGGCCGCGGATGATCGAACGGCAGCGCATCGACCCATCCGCCGAGCACCTCAACCCCAGCGCGTGTGGATGGTGACGTGCACGTGGTCAGGGTCGGGGTCGAGGTCGGCGCCGAAGCGGTCGTCGGGCAAGGTCAGCACCTGCTCCAGCAGATCGGCCCAGGCACCGGCGGCCGGGGTGTGGGCCAGTTCGGCCTCACGCTGTCGCACCATGGCCTCGAAATCCACCGACGGCGCCACCGCGGCCTGGTCGATGGAGCGCCGCGGCGACTGGCCGGCGATCACCGCGATGCGCCGCACCAGGCCGCTGTAGATCTGCGAGATGCGGGACGGCGACAACTGCAGCGTCGCCGCCAGCGCGGCGGGCTCCAGGCCCACGCCCAGGTAGGCGTCGATCACCTGCCGCTCGCGCTCGGGCAGCTTGGCAAAGAACTGGCTCAGTCGCCGCATCACGATGGCGGTATCGACCCGCGCCTCCACCTCCGACTGCCCCGTCCAGGCCTGCGGCGCATGGCCGAATTCGGTGTCGTCGCTCTCGTCGCCATCGGCCAGGCGATCGACGTAGGCCACCTGCTCGAGCGCGGCGATGTCGTCGACGGGGATGCCGCACAGCGCGGCCAGCTGCGGCAGCCGGGGCTCGACGCCGTTGGCGTCGCGGTAGCGCTGCCGCGCGATCTGGAGGGCCTTCACCTTGCGCCGCTGCGGGCGCGACAGGTGGTCCATCTGGCGCAGTTCGTCGATCATGGCGCCACGCACCCGCTTGCGCGCATAGGGCACGAAGGCCTGCTGCGCTTCTTCGGAATCGTGGCTGCCCGGCCACTCGAAGCCGAGCCAGGCCTGGGCCACCGCGATCAGGCCGACCTGGATCAGGTCGGCGCGCTCGACGTTCGCCGGCATGCGGCTCACCAGCGCCTGGGCCTGCTGGCGCACCCAGGACTGGTTGCGCGCGATCAGCGCCGAGGGCACGCCCTGCAGTGATTTCACGACGTTGATCCATGTCGGCGGGCCGCCCGATCCGGCGGTGCGCCGGACCTGGCTTCAGCGCGCCGCGGCCACCATCGCGAACAGCGCGCCCTGGGGGTCGATGCACTGCGCGATCCAGCCGCCGCCCGGCACCTGCTGGGGGCCATGGATCACCTGGCCGCCGTGGGCGCCGACCCGTGCGACCGCGGAATCGATGGCCTCGACGTTGACGTAGTACAGCCAGGCCGGCGGCACCGTGTCCAGCATGCGCGTCATCATGCCGCCGCTGCGCACGCCGCCGATGGCGAAGATCCGGTACACGCCCAGGGGCCCCATGTCCATGGCCTCGTCCTGCGTCCAGCCGAACTGCCCGGCGTAGAAGTCGAACGCGGCGCCGGATTCGGCCGCGTGCAGTTCGTGCCAGCCGAAGGTGCCCGGCGTGCCGGCGGCGGGCTGCGGCGGCTGCTCGGCGGAGTTGCCCTTGAACAGCACGAGCACCGCCCCCTGCGGGTCGGCCACGGTGGCGAAACGGCCCACGCCCGGGATGTCCTGCGGGTCGAGCAGCACCGTGCCGCCGGCCTGCGCCACGCGCGCCGCCTGGGCGTCCACATCGTCCACCGCCACGTAACCCAGCCAGCCGGGCCGGGCGCCCGCGGCACAGGCCTCGGGCGACAGCGCCATCACGCCGCCGATCGGGGTATCGCCGAGTTCGAGCAGGGTGTAGCGCATGTCCGGCATGCCGGCGTCGCGGGCCTGCCAGCCGACCACCTGGCCGTAGAACGCTTCGGCCGCGGGGGCGTCGGTGGTCATCAGTTCGTACCAGACGAACTTGCAAGCGAGAGGACTCATCGCAATCTCTCCATCCAGGTTGACGGCGTCGCACCGGGGCCGCACACCAGATGCGCACCGCGGTCGTCCAGTATGGCGCCATGGGCCAAACCGTGGCAATGCAGTAGATTGACCGGCACCGCTGGAGGAGACATGCGATGAAGGCCGCCCGAGCCCTGGTCGAACAGCACGCTGCGCTGCTGTTCCAGGCCACCTTTCCCACGTCTGGCACCGCCCTGGCGGACGCCGACGACGCCCTGCGCGCGCTGGCCCACCGCCTGGCCGCCCTGCCCGACGGCGACCCGCTGCTCGTGGCGCTGGACAACACCGGCATCGCCGGCACCGCAGTGGCCAGCACCTTCAGCCTGGCGGCCACGCGCTGGCTGTGCGAGCGCTTCCCCGACCAGGTCGAACTGCTGTACGTCGACGCGGCACCGCACGAGGCCCGCGCGCTGCTCGAACGCGCGCTCGACCCGATGGAGCGCGATGCGCTGGTCGACCGACCCATGGCCTGGCCGCAGTGGTGCCGGCGCCACCTGGGCGCCGACCCGCAGCAGCACCTGCCCCGGCTGATCGCGCTCGTCGACCGGCTGACGCCGCAAGACCGCGAGCGTGAGGCCGCCTGGGCGCAGTTGCAGGTGTTCGTGCGCTGGCGCCAGCGCGCCGACGCGCCCGGGCTGACGCAGGGCCGCTTCGGCCGCCAGGCCAGGCATGTGCACGGCACCGGCCTGCTGCGGCCGGACGGCCCGCTGGCCGTGTGGGACGACCCCGCGCCGCGGCGCCTGCGGCTGGGCGACGCCGACCGCCGGCACCTGGCCGACCTGGGCCGCGGCGTGATGCTTTCGCTGCTGCGCGAGACCGACTTCTTCACCCATGGGGACCCGGCGCAGATCGAATGCATCGACCTCGGCCGCGGGCTGCAGGTGGCCTTGTACGCCTGCCGTGGCGAACGCAAGCTCACCCTCGAGAGCTACGTCGGCTACCTGCTGTTCAAGAACCGGGTGCCGGTGGCCTATGGCGGCTCGTGGGTGTTGGGCGCGCAGGCGGCCTTCGGGGTGAACGTGCTGCCACCCTTCCGCGGTGGCGAATCGACGCTGCTGGTGTGCCAGCTGCTTCGTGTGTACGCCTGGCGCTTCCGCCTGCAGGTGCTGCGGGTCGAGGCCAGCCAGATCGGCCGCGACAACAAGGACGGCATCCGCTCGGGCGCCTTCTGGTTCTACTGGCGGCTGGGCTTCAGGCCGCTGCAGACGGACAAGCGGGCGCTGGCCGAGCAGGAATGGGCGCGCATCGTGGCCGACAGCGGCGGGCGCCCTGCCGCCCGCCACTACCGGCCCGAGGTGCTGCGCCGGCTGGGCGATTCGGTGCTCACCTGGCGCGCGCCGCCGATCGGCCGCCAGCCCACCGCCGGGCGCTGGCGCTTCGTCGATCCGGCGCGGCTGGGCGAATGCGTGTCGGCCCATGTGCTGCAGCGCTTCGATGGCGATCGCGATGCCGCGCAGCGCGCGGCGCTGCGGATGCTGGGCGGCCGCGCCACCCCCGCGCTGCGCCGACTGGCCGTGCTGCTGGCCGCGCTGTCGCCGGCCGAGGGCTGGACAGCGGCCGACATCGCCGGCTTCCATGCGATGGCAGCGCTGAAGGACCAGGACGAGCCGGCCTTCGTGCGCGCACTGCGAGGCCATCGCGGCCTGGTGTCGGCGCTGCAGGCCCTGGCCCCCGACCCGGGCTGACCCGCAGTGCGCGGCGACCGCGCTGTGGCAGCATGGTGCCCCTTCCCCCTGCGACACGGAACCCGACGATGACCCACCCGATCGACGCCTGGCATGCCGTCGTGACCAGCCGCGACATGGCCCGGCTGGAGGCCCTGCTGGCCGACGACGTGGTCTTCCATTCGCCGGTGGTGCACACGCCGCAGCGCGGCAAGGCCATCACCACGCTGTACCTGGCCGGTGCGATGCAGGTGCTGAACACGCCGCACTTCCGCTACGAACGTGAGATCGTCGGCGAGCGCGATGCGCTGCTCGAGTTCGTCACCGAGATCGATGGCCTGACCATCAACGGCGTCGACCTGATCCGCTGGAACGAGGCCGGGCAGATCATCGACTTCAAGGTCATGGTGCGGCCGCTGAAGGCCGTCAACGCCGTGCACCAGAAGATGGGCGAGATGCTGCAGCGGCTGGCGCCGGCCGGCAAGAGCTAACGCCTGAAAACGTCGTCCACCGGCACGCCCAGGCCGGCGACCAGCCGGTTGGTCTCGGCCGCCATGCCCACCACGGCCAGCAACTCCATCAGCTCGGGCTCGGTCAGTCCGTTGGCCCGGGCGCCGGCGGTGTGCGAATGGATGCAGTAGTCGCAGCCATGGGCGATGGAGACGGCCAGGTAGATCATCTCCTTGACCTTGGGGTCGAGGTGGCCGGGGCCCATCACCTGCTTGATGCTGCCCCAGGTGCGCGCCAGCAGCGCGGGGTCGTGCGCGATCGCGCGCCAGAAGTTGTTGACGAAGTCGGTCTGTCGCGTGGCGCGGATGTCGGCGAACACGGCCGCCGCCTCCGGGCTGAGTTCATCGTCGCGCAGCAGGGTCACGGTGGCCATGGGAACGTCCTTTCATCGCCGATGGGGTGGCGCCTTCACAGCGTCTGCAGCCAGGCCAGGTAGGCCGCACCGCGTTGCTCGGCCAGGGCGTCCAGCCCCAGCATCGCCACCGACTGTGGCACCAGCCCCATGCCCGCGCCCCGCGCGAACGAGCCGCGCCGAGCGAACACCGCGAGCAGCAAACCCACCACCAGCACGCCGATCTCGATGCCGCGATACAGCTCGAAGTGGTGCATCACCTGCTGCATGCGCGGGATCTCGTGGCGCTCGATGTGCAGCCGGTTGTGCTGGATCGCCAGGCTCACCCGCTGCTGGTCGGCGGGGCTGCGAACGAACACGATCGTGCCCACGCTCAACTGAAGGGCCGCCACCAGTGCCAGCGTGGCTGCGGCCCCCTTGGCCTGCGGCAGGCGCGACTTGCGCCAGAAGGTCATCGATGCTTCCATGGCCACCAGGCCGATGGCCAGCAGCAACAGCGCGCCGGCACGCTCGGCACCGAAGTAGTGGGCAACGGGGTCGATCATCGCGCCAGGCCGGCACCCGCCACCGGGACGGATGGGACGCGTGGGACGGCGGACCGATGCAAGGTCGCCGAGCGGCTGGAGGCCGGTCGCTGTGAGGTCATCATCCGCAATTCTGGCACCCCGAAGACACCGCGCGCATCGGGCCTTCGCCGGGTTCTCACCGATGGGGGCGCGTGGTGGGGGCGGTCGATACTCGCGTCCCACGCCCTCCAGACGGACCCACGCCATGGCCCGATTGACACGCCGCCACCTGCTCCGCCGGGTCCTCGTGCTGCAGGCCACGGCGGCCGGCGGCCTGCTGGCCGGCCCGCGGGCCTGGGCCCAGGCCTATCCGGCCCGGCCGGTCACGCTGATCGCGCCCTACCCGCCCGGCGGCGGCGTCGACACGGTGGCGCGGCTGCTCGGCGAGCGGCTCGCACCGCGTCTGGGGCAGCCCGTCAACATCGACAACAAGCCGGGCGCCGGTGCCACGCTGGGCGCCACGGCGCTGGCCCGCAGCGCGGCCGACGGCCACACGCTGATGCTCGGCAGCATCGTCGACTACGCCATCGCGCCGCATGTGCACAAGGGCCTGCCCTTCGACATGACGCGCGATTTCGTGCCCGTGCTCGAGATCGGCTTCGGCACCGTGGCGTTGATCGTCAACGCCGACCTGCCGGCAGCCCATGTGAAGGCCCTGATCGAACTGGCCAAGGCCAAGCCGGGCGAGCTGAGCTACGCGTCGTCGGGCGTCGGCGGGCTGCAGCACCTGAACGCCGAGATGTTCAAGCAGATGGCCGGCATCGACCTCGTGCACGTGCCGTACAAGGGCACTTCGCAGCTGCTGCCCGACCTGATCGCCGGCCGCATCCCGATGTCGATCGACAGCCTGCCGGCGCACCTGCCGCACCTGAAGAGCGGCAAGACCCGTGCGCTGGCCGTGGCCAGCCGGGCGCGCTCGCCGATCCTGCCCGACGTGCCCACCATGGCCGAGGCCGGCCTGCCCGGCTACGAGACCGCCACCAACTACACGCTGTTCGCGCCCGCCAAAACGCCGCCCGAGATCGTGGCCCAGCTCAACCGCGAGATGAATGCCGTGCTCGAGCGCAGCGACGTGGTGGACAAGCTCACCTCGCTGGGCATCGTGATCACCGGCGGCAGCACCGAGGCCGCGCGGGCGCGCATGGCCGCCGAGATCGACAAGTGGGCCGGCGTCATCCGCAAGGGCAAGCTGCAGCTGGGGTGAGCGACTTCACACCCCGTCAGTACATCTGCCAGGGCAAGGCGTCGTAGACGTAGCCGCCGCCATCGCGGTGGCGCAGGCGGCCGATGCCCGGAAACGGCAGGTGCACGGCGCCGATCAGGATGTTTTCCTTGGCGGCCATCTCGAACAGGTCTTGCCGCAGCGTGCGGGCCTGCTCCTGGCGGAAATCGAACATCACGGTGACCTCGGGCCGCGCAAACTGCACCGGCGCCACGTGCAGCGTGTCGCCCAGCAGCAGCAGGCGCGCGTCGCCCGAGCCGACCATGTAGCAGCTGTGGCCCGGCGTGTGGCCGACGGCCGGCACCGAGCGGATGCCGGGCGTCAGCTCGGCCCCCAGTTCGAAGGTCTGCAGGCGATCGCCGTACGCGGCCACCGCGCGCTTGGCCGCCACGAACCGGCCTTTCTGGTTCTCGGGCGCTGCGGCCTCGACGGCGGGGCTGGCCCAGTAGTCGACGTCGGGCTTCGAGATGCGCAGCACAGCGTTGGGGAACACCTTGGCGCCTTCGGGCGTGACGGCGCCATGCAGGTGGTCGCCATGCATGTGGGTGATGTAGACCTCGTCGACCTGCCCCGGGTCGATGCCCAGTTGCGCCAGCGCCTGCGGCATGCGACCGGCGGTGGGGCCGAGCATCTTGGCGCCGCCGCAATCGATCATCACCAGCCTGGCGCCGGTGTTGACGAGGAAGCAGTTGACGGCGGTGCGGATGGGGCCGCCGGCCAGGCCGCCAGCCTTCATCGTGCGCTCGAGCAGCGCCGGGTCGCCCTGCAGCACGGTGGGCGGCAGTTCGATGAAGCCGTCGAGCACGGAGGTCACCTCAAAGGCACCCAGCTTCATGCGATGCACGCTGAGCGCGGTGCCGCCGGCCATCGGCGCCGCGGCGAACAGCGGCGTGGCCGAGGCCAGGCCGGCGGCCGCCAGCGTGTGTTGGAGGAAGCGACGGCGGGGTTCGATCGACTTCATGGGGGATGTCTCCGGGCCAGAGGCGACGGACCGTGCCCCTGGCACGGCCCCGCCGCGCGCGAGTGTAGGCGGGGTCGGGCGCGCTGCAAACCGCGCGCCCTCCCGCAGCGAGCTCAGGGTGCGCGCACCTCGATCTTGACGCGGCTGTACCACTCGGCCAGTGCCGCAATGTCCTCGTCGGACAGCGAGCGCGCGATCACGTTCATCACCTCATGCTTGCGCGCGCCGCTGCGGAAGGCCTTGAGCTGCGCCACGAGGTAGATCTCGGGCTGGGCCGCGATGTGCGGCGTGTCGGGCGCCGCACCCATGCCCAGCTGGCCGTGGCAGGTGACGCACACCGCCGTGCGAGGCGGCGGCTGCGCCGCGGGCGCCGCCTGGGCACAGGCCACCCCGACGCTGCCCGCCAGCAGCAGCGTCGCACCCAGCCGTCGGGGCAGCGCGAGCATCACGGCGCGTAGGTGATGCGATAGATCGCACCTGCGTAGTCGTCGCTCACCAGCAGCGAGCCGTCCTTCATCACCGCCACGTCCACCGGCCGGCCGCGGTAGATGCCCGTGGCGTCATCGAGCCAGCCTTCGGCGAAGACCTCGCTCTTGTCGGCCGAGCCGTCGGCCTTCAACGAGACGAAGTTGATGAGGGCGCCGCTGGCCTTGACCCGGTTCCACGACCCGTGCGCCGCCACGAAGATGCCGCCCTGGTACTTGGCCGGGAACTGCTTGCCGGTGTAGAAGGTCATGCCCAGCTGCGCCTGGTGGGCCGGGAACTCGATCTGCGGCTTGGTCCAGGCCGAGGGAGGCGCCATGCCCTTGAGGTCGGGCGCCGCGGCAGTGCCGGCAATCTGCACGTTGTTGCCGTGGATGAACGGGTAGCCGAAGTGCTCGCCGCCGCCCTTGGTGATGCGGTTCAGCTCGCCCGGCGGCGTGTCGTCGCCCATGCCATCGGTCTGGTTGTCGGTGAACCAGGCGGTGCCGTCCTTCGGGTTGATGTCCATGCCCACCGAGTTGCGCACGCCGCGCGCCACCACCTCGCGCTTGGAGCCGTCGAAGGCGTTCAGCTTGATCATGCCGCCGATGCCCAGCCGCTCGTACAGCGCCACCTTGTCCTTGGGCTGCACGTTGTGCGGCTGGCCCAGCGTGACGTGGAGCATGCCGTTGTTGTCCACCCGGCAGGTGCGCGCGCCGTGGTTGTAGCTTTCCTCGTCTTCCGGGATCAGCTTGCCCTGCGGCACCACCTCGATCACCGCGACATCGGGGCCTTCGTAGAAGAACTCGGCCGCCGGGAAGTTGAGCACGCGGTTGTGTTCGGCGACGATGAGGAAGCCGTCCTTCGTCCAGCACACGCCGTTGGGGTTGCTGAACTTCAGGCTGGGCGCAAAGCTCTTCACCTCGTCGGCCACGCCGTCCGAATTGCGGTCGGTCACGGCCCACACGGTGGTCTTGCGGGTGCCCACGAACAGCATGTTGGTGCTGGGCGCCACGGCCATGTGGCGCGCATCGGGCACCACGGCGAACAGGTCGATCTTGAAGCCCGGGGGCATCTTGATGCGCTTGAGGTTCTCGCGCAGCGCGTTGGCGTTGCGGCCCTCCTGCGGCACGACGGGGATGTTCAGGTCGGTGGTGGCCACCTTCATCTGCTTGAGCTTCTCGATGTTCTGCTGGGCCTGCGCAGCGCTGGCAAGCCAGAGCGCAGAGGCCACGACGGTCATCGCGAATGCAGTGCGTTTCTTCATCTCTATCTCCTCGTTGTAGGGCGTCCGGTGTGGACACCAGGGTCACTGGTAATGGCCGTGCCGTTCCAGCATTTCGATCTTGTAGCCGTCCGGATCCTGGATGAAGAAGAAGCGCGCCAGCAACTCGTCGCCGCGCTTGAACTCCTTCACCGGGGCCGGGTCGTGGCCCTTGGCCACCAGGGCCTCGCGGGCCGCCGCCGCGTCGGGCACCACCACGGCGATGTGGCCGTAGCCGGTGCCGTGGGTGTAGGGCTCGGCGCGGCCCTTGTTGAGCGTGAGTTCCAGTTCGAAATCGTTCTCGTCGTTGCGCAGGTAGACGAGCGCGAAGTCGGGGAAGTCGAGCCGGTGCGCCTCGGACAGATTGAGCACGTCGGCGTAGAACCGGATCGACTTGTCCAGGTCGAGCACCCGGATCATGGTGTGGATGATTTTGGCCATGTGGATACGCCGGCGCGGCAGCGCCGGCATCAGGTTCAGGTGCGCCGGCCCATGGCGACGACCCGGGCCGATGGCAGCCCCTCGGTCGTCTGCGCCACCTGGGCCGGCGAGACGGCGTTTGGGCGCACGAGCGCCCCTTCACGGTCGACCGCGCGCTCGGCCTGCGTGAGCTTGCGTCGCAGGTAGCGCATGCAGGTCACCCGCAGGAAGGACGCGAAGTTGGGCACCTCGCCGCGGTGCGCCAGGATCTCGTCGTGGAACTGCACGATCAGGTTGTTGGTGGTGCGCCCCTCTTCCTCGGCCATCTCGGCCAGGGTGTCCCACACCATGTTCTCGAGGCGGATGCTGGTGAGCACGCCGTGGATGCGGATGGTGCGCGACCGCTGCTCGAACTGGATCGGATCGGCCTTGACGAAGTACTCGCACATGGGGTGTCTCCTCAGAGTTCGCGTCGGCTCATGCGCGCGGCGATGTGGTCGGCCTGGCGGATGGCCAGCGCCACGATCGTGAGCGTGGGGTTCTCGGCGCCGCCGGTGGTGAACTGGCTGCCGTCCGAGATGAACAGGTTGGGCACGTCGTGGGTCTGGCCGAAGCCGTTGCACACGCTGTCGGCGGCCGAGGCGCCCATGCGGCAGGTGCCCAGGTTGTGGGTGGACGGATAGGGTGGGGTGCGGAAGGTCTTGATGGCACCGGCGGCCTTGTACACCTTCTCGCCCTGGGCAAAAGCGTGGTTGCGCATGGCCACGTCGTTGTCGTGGTCGTCGAAGTGCACGTTGGGGGCGGGATTGCCCCACTGGTCTTTCACGTTGCTGTTCAGCGTGATGCGGTTGGTGGCGCGCGGCATGTCCTCGCCCACCAGCCACATGCCGGCGGTGTGGGTGTAGTGGTCCATCCACCAGGCGAAGTCGGCGCCCCAGTCGCCCGGGTTCAGGAAGGCGGCCATGAAGGGCACGCCCAGCGACAGCGTCTCCATCTCGTAGCCGCCGGCAAAGCCGCGGCGGGTGTCGTGGCGGGATTCGTCCTGGATGATGCCGGCCATGGTGGTACCGCGGTACATGTGCACCGGCTGCTTGAAGGCGGCGTAGACCGAGCCGGTCATGTGGCGCATGTAGTTGCGCCCCACCTGGCCCGACGAATTGGCCAGGCCATCGGGGTGCTTGGACGAGGCCGACAACAGCAGCAGCCGCGGTGTCTCGATCGAGTTGCCGGCCACGCACACCACGCGCGCCTTCTGGCGCTGCTCGGCCCCGGCGGCGTCGCGGTAGACCACGGCATTGGCCTTGCCGGCCTCGTCGTGCTCGATGCGCACCACGTGCGCCTGCGGCCGCAGGTCGAGGTGGCCGGTGGCCTCGGCCTTGGGGATCTCGGTGTACAGCGTCGACCACTTGGCGCCGCTCTTGCAGCCCTGGAAGCAGAAGCCCAGCTGCATGCAGCGCCCGCGGCCGTCGCGCGGCTGGCTGTTGATGGCCATGCGGCCGGTGTGCACCTCCTTGTAGCCCAGGCGAGTGGCGCCGGCGTGCATCACCTTGAAGTTGTTGTTGCCGGGCAGGCCGGGGATGCCGTTGGTGCGGGTGACGCCCATCTTGTCCTCGGCGCGGGCATACCAGGGCTCCATGTCGGCCAGCGTCACCGGCCAGTCCATCAGGCTGGCGCCGGCGATATCGCCGTAGGTGCTGCGCGCGCGGAACTCATGCGGCTGGAAGCGCAGCGAGGCGCCGGCCCAGTGGGTGGTGCTGCCGCCCACGGTCTTGCAGATCCAGGCCGGCAGGCCCGAGAAATCCTTCGCCACCCGCCAGTTGCCCGAGGTGGTGCGCGCATCCAGCCAGGCCAGTTGCCCGAAGGACTTCCACTCGTCGTTGATGAAGCTGTCCGGGCTCTGCCGGGCGCCCGCCTCGAGCACCACGACCTTCACGCCCTTCTGGCACAACTCGTTGGCCAGCGTGCCGCCGCCCGCGCCCGAGCCGATGATGACGACCGCGGTGTCGTCGCTGAGTTCGATCTTTGCCATGTGCTGTCTCCTCGACCGGGGGTCAGCCCATGTAGGGCTTGGGGCTGGCCGCTGCGCCGGGTTCGGGCAGCCACTTCAGGTCCTGGAAGCCACGGGTGATGTAGCCGCCCTTCTCCCAGGCCGAGCCTGGGTAGCCGAAGACCTTGTAGGCCATGTCGTTGTCGTACAGCGAGGTGATGCACTTGCCGCGCACCGCCGCGAAGAACGGGCTGCCCTCGATGGCCTTCACCGCAGCCAGCCGCCGGGCATCGCTGGCCTTGGCGAAGCTGCCGCCCACGGCCTGGTTCAGTCCGGCCACGCCGTCGCGCAGCAACTGCGCGGTCTTGGCGTCGGCGGTGGCCGCGGCGTCCATGTCCTTGGACAGCAGCGCATACACCGCATCGGGCAGGCGCTTGTGCGGAAACAGCGTGCGGCCCATCTTGAGGATGGCCTCGCCTTCGGACTGGGTGAGCGTCTTCAGCTCCACCGCCCACACGCGCGACGGCGCCAAGGCGAGCAGCGGACTGGTCAGCGCCAGGCGCCCGACCAGCACCCCGGTGCCCTTGAGGAACTCGCGCCGCACCAGCGGCAGGTTCAGCCGGGGCACCTCGCCCGACGGCTCGTCGCAGCCACCCGCCGATGCGGCGGCCCGGCGGATCTCGATCACGCGCATGGTTTGTCTCCTGTCGCTCGCGGTGGCTATTGGATTGCCCCGTCTCGGTCCAGTATTTCACCCCGTCCGTCATGCAAGGTGATAGGTGGCTACCTACGTGCGATCGGACGGTCGAACGACG
Organism: Ideonella sp. A 288; assembly: GCF_002198735.1. Lineage (GTDB taxonomy): Bacteria > Pseudomonadota > Gammaproteobacteria > Burkholderiales > Burkholderiaceae_C > Pseudaquabacterium. Next base: position 153,540 of record NZ_MWLO01000155.1, on the reverse strand, counting down.
GGCCCGTGCCGGGTACGGGCCAGGCAGGCGACCGACGCCGTGCCGCATGTCGCATGTCGCCCCAGGAACGTGATCACACATGACAACCGTCAAGCCAACGCACCCCGGGCCTGCCCGACACTTGCGCAGTTCTGCGCCCGTGCCGGCGCACACGGCCGGGACCACGGTCCATTGATCACGTGACAGATCCCCACGACCCCCTCACTGCCCCGTCCACCGCCCTGTCCAAAGACGACCCGCCGGCGCCGACGGCGGCATCGGAAGACGTCGGCCGATCGGCCACATCGGACGACGCCGCCCGGCAGGCGACGTGGCCGTGGTCCCGGGGCCAGCGGACCCTGGCCGGCTTGGTGATGTTGGTGGCCTTCGCAACGGCGGCCATCAGCCACTGGGACCATCTCGACAGCGCCACACGCCTGGTGGGCGTGGTGGGCGAACTGCGGGCGCGCGAGATCGACACCCAGTTGCGCGAGCACATGGCCCAGGCCCAAGCCGCGGCCTCGCACCAGGCCACCCTGCAGGGGTTCCAGCGCGTGCTGCTCTACCGCGATGCAGCCACCGCCGCAGCGCTGCGCGAACAGCTGCGCGCCTTCGCGGCCACCGTGGGCGCCAGCAGCGTGCTGCTGCTCGACCCAGAGGGTCAGGTCGTCCTGACCACCGGCCCTTCGACAGCCGCCGCCGAGGCGCCCCCCGAGGCCCTGCGCCGCGCTGTGCAGGGTGCGCTGCAGGATGCCAAACCGCACTACGCCATGGTGGCCGGCGCGGCCGGCAATGGCTCGGCGCACGAACTGCAGGTGGCGGTGCCGCTGACCACACCCGGGGGCGGACCGCGAGGCGCCCTCGCCCTGCGCCTGAATGCCAAGGCACTGGCGATGCCGCACCTCGTGGGCGCCTCGCTGCCGCCAGGGGTGGCCACGAGCCAGCTGGTCTGGCGCGTCGGCGACGATCTGCTCGACGCCGATGGCCGCCGCCTTCCGCAGGGGCTGGCCAAGCCGGACCTCATCGCCGCGCAGGGCCTGCGCGGCGAGGTGGCCCCCGGGCAGGCGACACGCGGCGCCGACACGGAAGGCCTGGCCGTGCTGGGCGTGGTGCACCGGCTGGCGCTCGCCGACGCCGTGCTCGTCACCCAGACCACGCACCGCAGCGTGCTGGCCGGCACTGCCATCGACGCCGCCTGGATCGGCCTGACCGCCGCGCTGGCGCTCACCGCGCTGGTGGTGGCCTCGCGGCTGCGCCGCAAGGCGCTGGCGCTCGACGATGCCCTGCAGCGCCAACGCCAGCAGGCCGAGCAATTGCGCTCTGCCGCCCTGGTGCAGGCGCTGGTGAGCGCTTCGCCCGACGTCATCTTTGCCAAAGACCTGGCCGGCCGCTACACGCTGTTCAACGCCGGGGCCGAACGCGCCACGGGCCTGCCGGCCCTTCAGGTCATCGGCCGCACCGAGCAGGCCATGAAGTTCGCCGGCATCGCCACCGACCACCGGGCGATCGACCGGCAGGTGCTGACCGACGGCGTCGTCCAGCAACACCGAGAAGTGCTGCCCACCGTGGACGGCCCGCGCGAGTTCGACATGACGATGGGGCCGCTGCGCGACACCACGGGCACGGTCGTCGGCCTGTTTGGCGTGGCCCGTGACATCACGCCCCTGGCCGATGCACAGGCCGCGCTGAAGGCCAGCAACGCGCGGCTCGAGATGGCGCTGGACGGCGCCGGCCTGGGTCTGTGGGAGTGGCATGTCCCCAGCGGTCGGGTCGATTTCAACGAGCGCTGGGCCAGCATGCTCGGATTCGAGCTCAAGGACCTCGAACCCCATGTGGCCACCTGGTCCGACCGCGTGCACCCGGACGACCTGCCAGGGGTGCAGGCGGCGCTTCAGCCACACCTCGATGGCACGACGCCCGACTATCGTTGCGAGCACCGCGTGCGCCACCGCGACGGCCACTGGGTCTGGGTGCTCGATGCTGGCAGGGTGATCGAGCGCGACTCAGCCGGGCAGCCCGTGCGCGCTGCCGGCATCCACCTCGACATCAGCGAGCGCAAGCGCGCCGAAGCCGCCCTGGCAGAGCAACGCGACATGCTGGTGGCGATGAGCGAATCCGCCCGCATCGGCGCCTGGACGCTCGATGCGCAGACGCGCCAGGCGTCCTGGACCGCCGAGATCGCGCGCATCCACGGATTCGCACCCGACGCGCTCCAGCCGCCGCATTCGTACCTCGAATTCTTCGAGGGCACCGACCGCCAGCGCCTGCGCGAGGCACTGGCCGGCGCGTTGGAGCACGCCCGGCCCTTCGACATCGAAGTCGACCTGCAACCGGCCGGGCTTCCCACCCGCCGCATCCGCATCGTCGGCCGGGCGCGGCAGGAGGACGGCCGGGTGACGATGCTGCAGGGCTACCTGCAGGACATCACCGAACAGCACGAACTTCGGCAGGCCTTGCAGGACCGCGAGCGGCTGTATGCCGCCGTCGTCGAGCAGGCTGCCGACAGCATCGCGCTGATCGACATCGACACCGGCCGATTCGTCGAGTTCAACGAGTCCGCCCACCGCAACCTCGGCTACTCGCGCGAGGAGTTCGCGCAGATGGGGGTCGCCGACATCGACCACCGGTTCCCCCGCGAAGCCATCGCCTCGGGCCTGAAGGCCATGCAGTACCCGAACAGCATGGTGCTCGACACCATGCACCGGCACCGCGACGGGTCGTCGCGCCACGCGCAGGTCTCCGGGCGCATCGTGTCGGTCGGCAGGCAGCGCTACCTGGCGGTGATCTGGATCGACATCACGGCCCGCAAGGCCGCCGAGACCGCGCTGCGCGACGAACGCGGGCTGCTGCAGCGCGTCATCGAGACCATGACCGAGGGGATGCTGATGCTCGACGCCGGGCGCCGCTACTCGCTGGCCAACCCGGCGGCCGCGGCGATCCTGGGCGTTCCGCGCGAACAGGTGCTGGGCCGGCACTATCTCGACGTGCCCTGGCAACGCCTGCAGGCCGATGGCACCCCGATGCCGGACGAGCGGAGCCCCTGGCTGCGGGCGCTGCAGGACAGCGAAACCTTGCGCAATGTCGAGATGGCCATCGTCCGCCCCGACGGTTCCATATGCCAGCTGATCACCAGCGTCACGCCATTGCACGACGAGTCGGGCGTCGTCACCGGTGCGGTGGCGGTGATCAGCGACGTCACCGAGCGCCAGCAGGCCCTGAAGGAACTGCACAAGCTCTCGCTGGCCGTGTCGCAAAGCCCGGAGTCGATCGTCATCACCGATCGCGAAGCCCGCATCGAGTACGTCAACGAGGCCTTCGAGAAGGTGTCTGGCTACCGTGCCGCCGAGGTGCTGGGGCGGAACCCCAGGCTGCTGCAGTCCGGCCGCACGCCGCCCGAGGCCGTGGCCGCGCTGTGGGACACGCTGGCACAGGGGCGCACCTGGAAGGGCCAGTTCTGGAACCGGCGCAAGGACGGCACCGAGTACACCGAGTTCGCCATCGTCTCGCCGCTGCGCGATGAGTCCGGTCAGATCACGCATTATGTGGGCGTCAAGGAAGACGTGACCGAGAAGCAGCGCATCGGCGCCGAACTGGAACACCACCGGCACCACCTCGAAGAGCTGGTGTCGCTGCGCACCGCCGAACTGGCCGAGGCGCGCCAGCGCGCCGAGGCGGCCAGCCAGGCCAAGAGCCGGTTCCTGGCCAACATGAGCCATGAGATCCGCACGCCGATGAACGCCATCCTGGGCCTGGTGCAGCTGGCCCGCCGCGACGGCAACCTGGCCGCCGTCGACGCCCGGCTCGAGCGCATCGGCCAGGCCGGCAAGCACCTGATGTCCATCCTCAACGACATCCTCGACATGTCCAAGATCGAGGCCGGCCGCATGCAGGTGGCCAGCGAGGACTTTTCACTGGCCACGCTGCTGGGCCATGTGCGCTCGCTGGTGTCGGCCTCGGTGCAGGCCAAGCAGTTGCGGTTGGACGTCGAGACGGGCGGCGTGCCCGATGCCCTGCGCGGTGACCCGGCGCGCCTGCGGCAGGCCCTGCTCAACTATGTGGCCAACGCGGTGAAGTTCACCGACGCGGGCACGGTGACGGTGCGGGTGACGGCCGCCGACACGGGCGTGCCCGGCGAGCACCGCGGCGTGAGCCCGGGCGAGCCCCTCCACGAGGACACGCCGGCCGCTGCGCGCGGCTCGATCCTGCTGCGCTTCGAGGTGCAGGACACCGGCGTGGGCATTGCGCCGGCGGCCCTGGCGCAGCTCTTCAACGAGTTCGAACAGGCCGATGCATCCACCACCCGCCACCACGGCGGCACGGGGCTGGGCCTGGCCATCACCCGGCGCATGGCGGCGCTGATGGGTGGCGAGGCGGGGGCGCACAGCGAGCGGGGACGGGGCAGCACCTTCTGGTTCACCGCGCAGGTGGACCTGGCCATGGCGCCGGGCGAGATGGACCACGGGGCCGAAGCCGATGCCGGCCACGACGAGCAGCGGCTGCGCCAACACCACGCCGGCGCCCGCATCCTGGTGGTCGAGGACCACCCGGTGAACCGCGAGATCGCGGTGGACATGCTCGATGCGGTCGGCATGCACGTGGACGTGGCGGTGGACGGCATGGAGGCGCTGGAATGGCTGCAGCAGCACCCCTGCGACCTGGTGCTGATGGACATGCAGATGCCGCGCATGGACGGCCTGCAGGCCACCCGCGCGATCCGACGGCTGCCGGGCCTGCAGTCGCTGCCGGTGCTGGCCATGACGGCCAATGCCTTCGACGCCGACCGGCAGGCCTGCCGCGATGCCTGCATGAACGACTTCATCGCCAAGCCGGTCGATCCGGCGCAGTTGTATGGGGCGGTACAGCGCTGGCTGGCCCGATCGGGCCATGTCGGATTGCCGCCCGCCGACGATCCGGACGACGCGCCGGCAAGCTCCAGGCCACCGGCCCGAGAACCCTCTCCAGCCAGCCTGGCGGACGACCGCTGCTTCGAACGCCTGCTCGACATCACCGGGTTGGACGCCCCGGCCGGCTTGCAACGGCTGGACGGCAAGCTCTCGGCCTACCTGCGCGTGCTGGGCAGCTTCCTGCGCCTGCATGGCGGCGACGCCGCGCTGCTGCAGCAGGCCTGGCAAACAGGCGACCAGCAAACCCTGGCCTTCCTGGCCCACCGCCTGCGCGGCGCAGCCGCCAGCCTGTGCGCCACCGCGGTGGCCGACGCCGCCGCAGCGCTGGACGAGGCACTGAAGCGCGCCGACAGCGGGCGCGGGGCCTCGCCGGACACCCGCGTCACCCAGCTGATCGACGAGATCGAGCACCTGATGGCGGCGCTGCGGGCGGTCGAGCTGCCCGGGTGATCTGCACCGGGCCGCGGCCACCGCGGGCCGCAGCTCACCTCGGCCCGCAGTCTCCTCGGGCCGCGGTCACCTCGGCCCACCACTCGCCTCAGATCGCGGAAACGGCGCGCTGCGCGGCCAGCACCTCCACACGCACCGCCTCGGTCAGCTCTGCCTTCAACGCCGAGAAGCCCGGCGTGGTCTTCATCGCATAGTGCCGCGGGTGCGGCAGCGGCACCGCGCGGTCGAGCTTGATGCGGCCGGGCCGCGCGCTCATCACCATCACGCGGCTGCCCATGAACACCGCCTCGTCGATGTCGTGGGTGACGAACAGCACCGTTGTGCGGTCGGCCTCCCAGATGCCGAGCAGCAGTTCCTGCATCAGCTCGCGGGTCTGGTGGTCGAGCGCGCCGAAGGGCTCGTCCATCAACAGCATGCGCGGCCGGTTGGCCAGCGCGCGGGCCAGCGCGGTGCGCTGCTGCATGCCGCCCGACAGCTGCTTGGGGAAGTGGTGCTCGAAGCCCTTCAGCCCCACCTTGAGCAGGTAGCCGTCGGCCACGGACAGCTGCTCGGCGCGCGGCAGGCCGCGCTCGCGCAGGCCGAAGCAGACGTTGTCGCGCACCGTGAGCCAGGGGAACAGCGTGTAGCTCTGGAACACCATGCCGCGGTCGGCGCCCGGCCCGGTGATGCGCAGGCCGTCGAGCAGCACCTCGCCCGCCGTTTGTCGGTCGAGCCCGGCCACGATGCGCAGCAGCGTGCTCTTGCCGCAGCCGCTGGGGCCGAGGATGGTGATGAAGTCGTTCTCGGCCACGTCGAGGTCGGTGGCCTGCAGCGCCAGGGTGTTGTCGAAGCGGCGCTCGACGCCGCGCACCGAGAGGAGGGGCATCGCTACTTGCCGATGTTGATGAGCGGCGCCGTCTGCATGTTGGCCGGCACGACCACGGTGGTGGTGCCGCCCTTCTCGGCGAACTTGTGCAGCGCCAGGTTGGATTCGTGTTGCAGGTACTCGCGCGTCAGGCTCTGGTTGATGATGAGGTTGGCCTTGGCCACGCCTTCGGCGCGCTTGACCTCGACCTGCGCCTCGGCTTCGGCGATGGCGATGCGCTGCTTGGTGGTCTCGAGCTGCTTCTGCGCCGCCACCGACTCCTGGATCGCCTTCTCGATGGCGGGGTCGGTGGTGAGCGAGCGCACGACCACCCGCGTCACCGTGAAGATGCCCTTGTCGTTGGCATCGAGCTCGGCCTGCAGGCTCTTGCGCACGGCGGCAGCCAGTTCGTCGCGCTGCGTGTGCATGACCAGGCTGTCGATGCGCGAGGCCTGCTCGTAGACCGAATTGCGCGCCAGCCGCAGCAGCATCGCATAGGCCGGCAGCGTGACACGGCTGCCTTCGTCGCGCGTGTGCTGGCCGGCGTACTTGATGTAGAGGTCGGCGATCGAGCCGGCCGCCGCGCGGTAGTAGATGGTCACGTCCAGGTCGCGCAGCGACAGGTTGTCGCGTGCCTTGGGCGTCAGGTCATTCAGGTCCAGGCCGATCTCCTTGCCGGAGAACTCCTGTACACGGCTGATGCCCGGCAGCCCGACGAAGATGCCCGGCTCGATCTCCTCAGGGTTGACCTTGCCCAGCGTGGTGCGCACGCCGACATTGCCCGACTCGATGGTGCCGCAACTGGTGACGGCGCCGAGGATGCCGACCATCGCCGCGATGCCGATGGCCAGACGGATGCCGATGCTCATGTTCTTCGCTCCCTGTCGTTGGATGACGGAACGCATTGTCGGACGCAAACTCAACGCCCGAGCTGGGCCCACGGGAACAGCCGGCGGTTGGCCCACTTGAACAGCAAGTCGCTGGCCAGTCCGATCAGGCCGATCACGATGATGCCGAAGATGATCTGGTCGGTGGCCAGCAGCGCCTGGCTGTCGGTGATCATGTGGCCGATGCCGCTGGACGCGCCGATCAGCTCGGCCACGATGACGTAGGTCCAGGCCCAGCCCAGCACCATGCGCAGGGTTTCGGCGATCTCGGGCGCCGCACCGGGCAGCAGCACGCGGCGGATTAGGCCGTGGTCGCTCACGCCCAGCGTGTAGGCCGCCTCGACCAGGTCGCGGCGCGTGTTGCCCACGATCACCGCCACCATCAGCACCAGGTTGAAGAAGCTGCCGATGAAGATGACGGCCAGCTTCTGCGCCTCGCCGATGCCGGCCCACAGGATGAGCAGCGGGATGAAGGCCGAGGCCGGCAGGTAACGCGCAAACGACACGAACGGCTCGAAGAAGGCCTCGACCGGCTTGTAGGCGCCCATTGCCACGCCCAGCGGCAACGCCAGGACCGCGGCGATGACGAAGCCGCCGAGCACGCGCCACACCGTCATGCCGGTGTCGCCGATGAAGCCCATCTCGGCCAGCAGCGTGTAGCCGCTGCGCACCATGGTCAGCGGATCGGCGAGGAAGGTCTTGCTGACGAAGCCGCTGAAGGTGGCCGCCGCCCAGACGGCGACGAAGACGACGAAGAAGGCCACGCCGAGCACGATGCGCGTGCCCGGCGCCACTGCAACCAGCGGCTTCATGACCACCCCCCGCCCGACGAAGCCGTCGGTCGACCCCCCGAGGGGGTGCGGGCCGGCTTGGGGCGGCCCGGCGCTCGGCCCGCTGTCCTGGTCACTTCAGGAATCGCGTGTCGGCCAGCTTGCCCATGTCGGGCAGCGCCTTGATGATGCCCACCTCGAGCAGCAGGTCGGCCGCCTCCTTGCTGAACTGGGCGTGCTCGCCGGCGAAGAACTTCTGGTTCGCCTCGCGGTCCTGCCAGCGCAGGTAGGCCTGGCTCTTCTCGAAGGCCTCGGCCGTCTGCTTGACGTCGGCACCCATGATCTCGAAGCTCTTCTTGGGCTCGGCCTTGATCATCGCCACGGCGTCGAAGTAGCCGTCGGCCAACGCCTTGGCGGCCTTGGGGTTCTCGGCCAGGAACTTCGGCGTGCAGCCGAAGGTGTCCATCACCATCGGGTAGTCCAGCGTGGTGGCGATGATCTTGCCGGCCTCGGGCTTGGCGCGCACGGCGCCCAGGTAGGGCTCGTAGGTCATGGCCGCGTCGATGCCGTCGGTGCCGGCGATCATCGCGTTGGCGGCGGGCTGCGGGCCCATGTTGACGACCTTCACGTCCTTCACGCTCATGCCGTTCTTCTTCAGGATCCAGGCCAGGCCGAAATAGCCCGCCGTGCCCGGCGCGTCGGCCGCCACGGTCTTGCCCTTCAGGTCGGTGATCTTGGTGATGTGCGGCTTGACCACCATGCCGTCGGCGCCGTAGCTCTTGTCGAGCTGGAAGATTTGCGTGGTGGCCACGCCGTTGGCGTTCCACACCACCCAGGTCTCGACCGTGGTGGCGGCGCACTGGATGTCGCCGGAGGCGATGGCCAGGTGGCGGTCCTTCTGCGGGATCTTCTTGATCGACACGTCCAGGCCGTGCTTCTTGAACAAGCCCGCCTCCTTGGCCAGCGTGAGCGGCGCGAAGCCGGTCCAGCCCGAGATGCCGATGGCGACCTTGGTGTCCTGCGCCTGCGCGGCAGGCGACAAGAGGGCCGCGGCGGCGGCAAGGGCGGCTACGAGGGTCGACGACGTCATGCAAGCTCCTGACAGTGGATGGAAAGGAAAGAACCCCGGGCGAGTGGGCCGCGCCGGAAAGAACCGATGGTGGCGGATCAACCCACCACCCACAACGCGGGCAAGCCCGCGAGCGTGCGGAACACGCCCGACAGCGCCCCGCCGGTGACCAGCGCGGTGGCCCGTTCGATGTCGGGCGCCAGGTAGCGGTCGCGCACCACCGACGGGCACTGCGCACGCAGCAGCGCATGGGCCTGCTCCAGCGCGGGGCTGCTGGCCAGGGGCCGCAGGAAATCGATGCCCTGCCCCGACGCCAACAGTTCGATGCCCAGGATGTAGGCCGTGTTGCGGATCATCGCTTGCAAGCGCCGTGCCGCGAAGGTGGCCATCGAGACGTGGTCTTCCTGGTTGGCCGAGGTGGGCAGCGAATCGACGCTGGCCGGGTGCGCCAGCGACTTGTTCTCGCTGGCCAGCGACGCGGCGGTGACATGGGCGATCATGAAGCCCGAGTTCAGGCCCGCATCGGCGGTGAGGAAGGGCGGCAGGCGCGACACGCCCGCGTCGATCAGCATCGCGATGCGTCGCTCGGCGATGGCGCCCACCTCGGCGATGGCGCAGGCCATCGCATCGGCGGCCAGGGCCACGGGTTCGGCGTGGAAGTTGCCGCCGCTGATCATCATGCCGTCTTCGGCGAACACCAGCGGGTTGTCGGTGACGGCATTGGCCTCGCACAGCAGCACCCGCGCGGCGTGGCGCAGCGAATCGAGGCAGGCGCCCACCACCTGCGGCTGGCAGCGCAGGCAGTACGGGTCTTGCACGCGGTCGTCGCCGTCCTGGTGGGACGCCCGGATGGCGCTGCCCGCCAGCAGCGCGCGGTAGTACTGCGCCACGTCGATCTGCCCCGGCTGGCCGCGCAGCATGTGGATGCGCGGGTCGAACGGGCCGTCGCTGCCTCGCGCGGCGTCCACCGTGAGCGCGCCGATCACCAGCGCCGATTCGAGCACCGGCTCGAACGACAGCAGCGCGTGCAGCGCCAGCGCGGTGGAGGTCTGCGTGCCGTTGATCAGCGCCAGGCCTTCCTTGGCGGCCAACTCCAGCGGCGCGATGCCGGCCTGCTGCAACGCAGGCGCCGCCGGCACCGGCTTGCCATCGACGACGAAATGGCCTTCGCCCATCAGCGCCAGGGTCATGTGGGCCAACGGCGCCAGGTCGCCCGAGGCACCGACCGAGCCCTGGCTGGGCACCTGCGGCACCAGGCCGGCGTTGTGCACCGCCAGCAGGGTGTCGATCACCACCGGCCGCACGCCGCTGTAGCCCCGCGCCAGGCTGGCGGCCTTCAGCGCCAGCATCAACCGCACCACGGGGGCCGACAGCGGCTCGCCCACGCCCACGCTGTGCGATCGGATCAGGTTGAGCTGCAGCGTGGCCAGGTCGGCCTCGCTGATGCGGGTGCTGGCCAGCTTGCCGAAGCCGGTGTTGACGCCGTAGACGGGCGCATCGCCTTCGGCCGCGCGCCGCACCACGGCCGCGCTGGCCAGGATGCCGGGCAGCGCCGACGGGTCCATCATCAGCGGCTGCCCGCCGGCGTGGATGGCTTGCAGTTCATCGAGCGTGAGGAGTCCGGGGCGCAGCAGCATGTCAGTGCACCTCCGGCCGCCCGAAGGGCACTGACGCCCCCACGGGGGGCCGCGAACGAAGTGAGCTGGGGGCCGTCATGCTTTCACCATCGGCAGGTTCAGCCCCTGCGCCTGGGCGCAGGCGATGGCTTCGTCGTAGCCGGCGTCGGCATGGCGCATCACGCCGGTGCCGGGGTCGTTCCAGAGCACGCGTTCGATGCGCTTCGCCGCAGCGTCGGTACCGTCGCAGACGATCACCACGCCGCTGTGCTGCGAGTAGCCCATGCCGACGCCGCCGCCGTGGTGCAGGCTGACCCAGGTGGCACCGCCCGCGGTGTTGAGCAGCGCGTTGAGCAGCGGCCAGTCGCTGACGGCATCGCTGCCGTCCTTCATGGCCTCGGTCTCGCGGTTGGGCGAGGCCACCGAGCCGCTGTCCAGGTGGTCGCGGCCGATCACGATGGGCGCCTTCAGCTCGCCCGACTTCACCATCTCGTTGAAGGCCAGGCCGGCGCGGTGGCGCTCGCCCAGGCCGATCCAGCAGATGCGCGCGGGCAGGCCCTGGAAGGCGATGCGCTCGCCGGCCATGTCCAGCCAGCGGTGCAGGTGCGCGTCCTCGGGGAACAGCTCCTTCATCTTGGCGTCGGTCTTGCGGATGTCCTCCGGGTCGCCGCTCAGCGCCACCCAGCGGAACGGCCCCTTGCCGCGGCAGAACAGCGGCCGGATGTAGGCCGGCACGAAGCCCGGGAAGGCGAAGGCGTTCTTCACGCCGGTGTCGAAGGCCACCTGGCGGATGTTGTTGCCGTAGTCCACGGTGGGCACGCCCATGGCCTGGAAATCGAGCATGGCCTGCACGTGGATGGCGCAGCCCTGGGCCGCGGCGGCGCGCAGTTCGGCGTGCTGGCCGCTGTCGGCGGCGGCCAGCTTCCAGCGCTCCACACTCCAGCCCGGTGGCAGGTAGCCGTTGACCAGGTCGTGCGCCGAGGTCTGGTCGGTCACCAGGTCAGGCCGCAGGCCGCCGACGCGGGCTCGTCGCACCAGCTCGGGCAACACCTCGGCCGCATTGCCCAACAGGCCGATCGACACCGCCCGGCCGGCCTCGGTGTAGCGCGCCAGCCGGGCCAGCGCGTCGTCAAGGTCAGTGGCCTGCTCGTCGAGGTAGCGCGAACGCAGCCGGAAGTCGATGCGCGACTGCTGGCACTCGATGTTGAGCGAGCAGGCGCCGGCGAAGGTGGCCGCCAGCGGCTGGGCGCCGCCCATGCCGCCCAGGCCGGCGGTGAGGATCCATTTGCCAATCCAGTGGGCCCCTCGGTCGACGAGTACGTCGTCCGATCCCCCGAGGGGATCGCGCCCGGCTTGGGGCGGCCCGGCGCTCGGGCGCGAGCGACCGCCATAGTGCTGCCGCCCCGCCTCGACGAAGGTTTCGTAGGTGCCCTGCACGATGCCCTGGCTGCCGATGTAGATCCAGCTGCCGGCGGTCATCTGGCCGTACATCATCAGGCCCTTGCGGTCGAGCTCGTCGAAGTGCTCCCAGGTGGCCCACTTGGGCACCAGGTTCGAGTTGGCCAGCAGCACGCGCGGCGCGTCGGCGTGGGTGCGGAACACGCCCACCGGCTTGCCCGACTGGATGAGCAGGGTCTCGTCTTCCTTCAGCTCGCACAGCGACTGCAGGATCTGCTCGTAGCAGTCCCAGTTGCGGGCGGCCTTGCCGATGCCGCCATAGACCACCAGCGCATCGGGGTTTTCGGCCACGGCCGGGTCGAGGTTGTTCTGCAGCATGCGGTACGCCGCCTCGATCAGCCAGTTGCGGCAGTGCAGCGTGGTGCCGGTGGGCGCCTTCACGGGGTGCGGCTGGGCCACGCGGTGCAACGGGGACAGGTCGGTCATGGCGGGTCTCCGGGTAGTCACTGATCTCGATGGGGTCGGACTGTACTTGTCTAGACAAGTCGATGCAAGTAGCATCGATGCCATGGTTTCCACCAAGGTTTCGCCGCGAACGTCAGCCAGGTCCGCCGGTCCGCCCTATGCCCGCGTCAAGCAGCACCTGCGCGACGAACTGGCGCGCGGCCGCTGGGCCGCCGGCGAGCTGATGCCGTCGGAAGCCGAGTTGGTGGCGCAGTTCGGCGTCAGCCGCATGACGGTGAACCGGGCCCTGCGCGAGCTGCAGGCCGACGGCATGGTGACCCGGGTGCAGGGCGCGGGCACCTACGCCGCGCCGCTGCACAAGGTGTCGTCCACGTTGACCATCCACGATCTGCACGACGAGATCGAATCGCGCGGCCACCACCACCGGGCCGAGGTGCACCTGTGCCGCGCCGAGCAGGCCGCCGCCGCCCTGGCCGGGCAGCTGGGCCTGGCGCCGGGCGCCGAGGTCTTCCACACCCTGATCGTGCACCACGAGGACGGCCTGCCGCTGCAGTGCGAAGACCGCTATGTGAACCCGGCCTGCGCGCCCGGCTACCTGGGCGTCGACTTCACCCAGACCACGCCGACGCACTACCTGTTCCAGGTGACCGAGCTGTGGCGCGCGCAGTACTCGATCGAGGCTGCGCGGCCCACGGCGCAAGAGGCACAGCTGCTGGGCATCGGCGCCGACGAGCCCTGCCTCGTCATCGTGCGGCGCACCTTCAGCCGCAACGAACCCATCACGCTGGCGCGGCTGGTGCAGCCCGGCAGCCGCTACACCTTGCAGGGGGAGTTCTCGCCGTGAGCCAGGCTTCCACCCTGCGCGTGTCGCCCGACGACGTGGCCGACTACGCCCGCGACGGCGCCGTGTGCCTGCGGCAATTGCTGTCGCCGGCCGAGGTGGCGCGGCTGCGCGAGGGCATCGACGCCAACCTCGCCGCGCCCAGCCCGCGCGCCATCGTCGCCAGCCGGCCCGACGACCCCGGCTTCTTCATCGAGGATTTCTGCTGCTGGGCCGACAACCCGGCCTACCGCGACGTGATCTTCGGCTCCGCCCTGGCCGAGGCCGCCGCGGCGCTGATGGGCAGCACCACCGTGCGCCTGTACCACGACCACATGCTGACCAAGGAGCCCGGCACCCGGCAGGCCACACCCTGGCACCAGGACCAGCCCTACTACAACGTCGACGGCCGCCAGAACGTGAGCTTCTGGATCCCGGTCGACCCGGTGCGGCGGCATTCCACGCTGGAGTTCGTCGCCGGCTCGCACCGCGGCCCGTGGCTAATGCCGCGCACCTTCATGACGAACGAGGCGCGCTGGTTCCCCGAGGGCAGCCTGGCCGAACTGCCCGACCTCGAGCGCCAGCGCGACACGCTGCCCATCCTGGGCTGGGCACTGGAACCCGGCGACGTGGTGGCCTTCCACATGCTGGCGCTGCACGCCGCCGGCGGGGTGGACGGCGACCGTCGCCGCCGCGTGTTCTCGCTGCGCGTGCTGGGCGACGACATGCGGCATGCGCCGCGGCGCTGGAAGACCTCGCCCGACTTCCCGGGGCTCACCGACGAGTTGCCGGCCGGCGCCGCACTCGACCATCCACTCTTCCCGAGGCTGTGGCCACGATGACGAACGCACTGCAACTCATCGCCGTGTCGGCCGTGCCGCCACAGGCCTGGCGCAACGGCCTCGGCGCCACCCGCGAATTGCTGGCCTGGCCATCGACCGAGCACTGGCAATGCCGCATCAGCGTGGCCGACATCGCCGAGGACGGCCCGTTCTCGGCCTACCCCGGCGTGGACCGCTGGTTTGCCGTGGCCCAGGGCGCTGGGGTTGTGCTGCGCATCGGCCAAGAGCGCCACGTGCTCGACACCGACAGCCCACCGCTGCACTTCGACGGCGGCCAGGCCCCGGGCTGCAGCCTGCAGGGCGGGGCCACGCGCGATCTCAACCTGATGGCCCGGCGCGACGCCGGGCGGGCGACCCTGCAGCGCGTCCGGGCTATCGACGAGTGGTTCTCCACCGCACCGCTGCGCGCCCTGTTCACCACCGAGCCGCTGACGCTGCAGATCGACGACGCCGACGCCGCCCGCGTGCCCGCGTGGACGTTGGCCGTCAGCACCCATGGCGGCCGCCAGCGCTGGCGTGCCGTCGCCGACAGCGACACGCCACTGGCCTGGTGGATGGACTTCGCCCCGGGAGCGTCGGCATGACCAAGGCGCTGACGCTGTGGCGCGACGCACGCCTGGCCACGATGGACGGCGCTGCGGCCTGGGGCTGGATCGAGCGCGGCGCGATGCTGGTCCGCGGCGACACCCTGCAGTGGGTGGGCGACGAGGCCGACTTGCCCGCCGCGCTGGCCACCGAAAAGGCCCACGAAGCCGTGCACGAGCACTCGCTCGGCGGTGCGCTGGTCACCCCCGGGCTGATCGACTGCCACACCCACCTCGTCTACGGCGGCCACCGCGCCGGCGAGTTCGAGCAGCGGCTCGAAGGCGCCAGCTACGACCAGATCGCCCGCGCGGGCGGCGGCATCCGCTCCACCGTGGCCGCCACGCGGGCGGCCGACGAAGACACGCTGTTCGCGCTGGCCCGCCCACGGGCCCTGGCATTGCGCGCCGAGGGCGTGACCACGGTCGAAATCAAGTCCGGCTACGGCCTGGACGCCGACACCGAGGCACGCTGCCTGCGCGTGGCCCGCCGCCTGGGCCGCGAGCTGCCGATCGGCGTGCGCTGCACCAGCCTGGCTGCGCATGCGCTGCCACCCGAATTCAGCGGCCAGCCCGACGCCTACCTCGACGCCGCCTGCGCCTGGCTGCCGCGCCTGCACGCCGAAGGGCTGGTCGACGCGGTCGACGCCTTCTGCGACGAGATCGCCTTCACGCCGGCTCAAACCCGGCGCATGTTCGACGCCGCCCGCGCGCTGGGCCTGCCGGTCAAGCTGCACGCCGAGCAGTTGACCAACCAGCATGGCGCGGCGCTGGCCGCCGGCTACGGCGCGTTGTCGTGCGACCACCTCGAGCACCTCGACGACGAGGGCATCCGGGCGATGGCCGCGTCCGGCACGGTGGCGGTGCTGCTGCCCGGCGCCTACTACTTCCTGCGCGAGACGAAGCTGCCGCCCGTGGCCGCCTTGCGCGCGGCCGGCGTGCCCATCGCCATCGCCAGCGACCACAACCCCGGATCGTCGCCGGGGCTGTCGCTGCTGCTGATGCTCAACATGGCCTGCACGCTGTTCCGCCTGACGCCAGAGGAGGCGCTGCGCGGCGTCACCGTGCACGCCGCCCGCGCGCTGGGCCTGGCCGCCACGCACGGCCGCCTGGCCGCCGGCTGCCGTGCCGACTTTGCCGTGCACGACGTCGACCACCCGCGCGAACTGGCCTACTGGTTCGGCCGCAACCCCTGCCGGCGCGTGGTGCTCGGCGGGCAGGAGATCACCCCATGACCGACGCCGTGTTCACCCTGCACCGCGGCCGCACGCCGCTGCTGCTGAGTCTGCCGCATGTCGGCACCCACATCCCCGACGCGCTGCGCCCGCGCTATGTCGATCGGGCCCTGCAGGTGGAAGACACCGACTGGCACCTCGAGCGGCTCTACGCCTTCGCGCTCGACCTGGGCGTCAGCGTGCTGGTGCCCCAGATCAGCCGTTATGTGGTCGACCTGAACCGGCCGCCCGAGAACGCGCCGATGTACCCCGGCGCCAACAACACCGAGCTGTGCCCCAGCCGCTTCTTCACCGGCGAACCGCTGTACCGGCCGGGCCAGGGGCCAGACGACGCCGAGGTGGCCCGCCGTGTGCAGCAATGGTGGTGCCCGTACCACGACGCCCTGCAGGGCGAACTGCAGCGCCTGCGCGCCGAGCACGGCCACGCGGTGCTGTTCGATGGCCACAGCATCAAGAGCGAGCTGCCCTGGCTGTTCGAGGGCCAGTTGTGGGACCTGAACCTGGGCACGGTGGACGGGCGCAGTTGCGCACCGTCGCTGCGCGAGGCGCTGTCGCAGGTGCTGGCCGGCCAGCACCGGTACACCCACGTCGTCGATGGCCGCTTCAAGGGCGGGCACATCACCCGCCGATACGGCCGGCCGGACGAGGGCATCCACGCGGTGCAGCTCGAGATGTGCTGGCGCTGCTACATGCACGAGGCGCCGCCCTTCGACTGGGACGAGCCGCGCGCCAGTGCCGCGCAGCCGCTGCTGCGGCAGTTGGTGCAGGCCATGCTGGCCTTCCGCCCATGACGCCCGGCCGCCATGCCTGCGGTGGCCACGCCACCGGGCCGGGAACAGTGAAATGAGCCGGGCACGCCTGCTGTGGGCCGCCCGGGCCTGGCTGGCCGATGGCTGGCACGACGGCGTGCTGCTGCATGTCGGCGCCGATGGCCGCTTCGTGTCGGTGCAATCGGGTGTGCCCGCCCCGCCCGACGCCACGGTGTTGCCCGGCCCGGCGCTGCCGGCGATGGTGAACGCGCACAGCCATGCCTTCCAGCGCGCCTTTGCCGGCATGGCCGAACGGCGCGAGTCGGCGCAGGACGATTTCTGGGGTTGGCGCGACCGCATGTACGCGGTGGCGCTGCGCCTGTCGCCCGAGGCCCTGGAGGCCGTGGCCGCGCAGCTGTATGCCGAGCTGCTGCAGGGCGGCTTCACCCAGGTGTGCGAGTTCCACTACCTGCAGCATGCGCCCGACGGCCGGCCCTACGGCGACCGGCTGGCCATGTGCCGCGCCCTGGCGCGCGCCGCCCGGGCCACCGGCATCGGCCTGACGCTGCTGCCGGTGCTGTACGAGCGCGCCGGCTTCGGCCAACCCGCGCTGCGCGACGACCAGCGCCGCTTTGCCACCACGGCAGACGACGTGCTGGCGCTGCGCGACGGCGTGCGCGCGCTGGGCGAACCGCGGGTGGACGCGGGCGTGGCCATCCACTCGCTGCGCGCGGCCGCACCGGCCAGCATCGCACGGCTGGTGCAAGGGCTCGGCGACGACCCGGCGCCGATCCACGTCCACATCGCCGAGCAGACCGGCGAGGTCGACGACTGCCTGGCCGCCACCGGGCAGCGCCCGATCGAGTGGCTGGCCGCGCACGTGCCGCTGGATGCGCGCTGGCAGCTGGTGCATGCCACGCACGCCACGGCGGCGGAGATCGAGGCGGTCACCCGCGCCGGCGCGGGGGTGGTGATCTGCCCGTCGACCGAGGGCAACCTGGGCGACGGCCTGTGCGACCTGCCGGCCTGGCTGGCCCACGGTGCCGTCACCTCCATCGGCACCGACAGCCACGTGGCCCGCGCCTGGCCGGCCGAGCTGCGGCTGCTGGAATACGGCCAGCGCCTGGCCCTGCGCCAGCGCAACGTGGCCGCGGCGCCGCAGCATGGCCGGCCGGCCACCGCGCACCGGCTGTTCGACGGCTGCGTGTCGGGCGGCGCGGCCGCGGCCGGCTTCGGCACCTGGGGCCTGGTGGCCGGGGCGCGGGCCGACCTGCTGGTGCTCGACCCGCAGGCGCCCGGGCTGCTGGGCATGCCGGCCACGCACGCGCTGGATGCGCTGGTGTTCGCCACCGACGGGCCGGTCTTCGCTCAGGTGTGGGTGGCCGGCGAATGCCAGGTCAGCGACGGCCGCCATCGGGCCGCGCCGCGCATCGCCGAGGCCTATGCGGCGACGATGCGGGGGCTGTGGGCGCCGGCCTGAGGGTGGCACCGCCGACGGTCTGCCGAACGACGAGAAGCCGCGGGGCTGCCGCCCGCGCCTTGTGCCGGCATGCCGCCGGCGAATGAACGCTCACATCGAAGAATACTTCACGCTGCAGCCGTAGGCCTGCGTCACCGGCGTGGCCACGGCCTTGCCGGCCAGCGTGTCGGCCAGCGCCTGGGTGACGTGGTTGGTGGCCGTGGCGATGTCGGCCGCGCGCGCGGTGGGCTTGCTGTCGATGGCACCGACGTACACCAGCGTGCCCTTCGGGTCGATCACGTACATGTGCGGCGTGGTGCGCGCGCCGTAGGCCCGGCCGACCTTGCCGTCGGCGTCCATCAGCGTGGCGGTGGCGGCGGCGTTCTGCTCCTTCATCCACGCGGCCATCGCGGCGGGCCGCAGGTGGTCGCTGGCATCGGTCGCGGTGGAGTTGATGGCCAGCCACACCACGCCCTGGCCCACCGCCGCCTTCTGCGTGGCCTGCATGTTGCCAGCCGAGTAATGCTTGCGCACATAGGGGCAGCCAGGGTTCACCCATTCCAGCACAACGTGCCGGCCCTTGAAGTCGGCCAGCGACACGGCCTTGCCCGAGGTGTCGGTGGCGGTGAAGGGCGGTGCCGGCTGGCCCACCGATGCGGCGGCACGTGCCACGCCGGCGGACAGGGCCAGGCAGGCGATCAAGGCGGGGACGACATGGCGACGCTTCATCGGGGGCTCCTCGGGCAAGGGTGGGCGGACGGGCTCAGCGCAGCGAGGCCAGTGCCTCGCGGATCTCGCGCACGGACGGAATTTCGCTCAACAGCCGCGGCGATGTCGAACCAGGGGCATGCAGCGCGTACACCGGCACGCCGTTGCGGCCCAGGCGGGCCAGTTCGGCGGCGATGGCGGCGTCGCGGCGCGTCCAGTCGGCGCGCAGCAGCAGCACGCGCCCCGCCTGGAAGTCGGCCAGCACCTGGGCATCGGCCAGCACGGTGCGCTTGTTGACCTGGCAAGTGACGCACCATGCGGCGGTGAAGTCGACGAACACCGGCCGGCCTTGCGCCAGCGCGTCCTGCACCCGCCGAGCCGACCAGGCCTGCCAGCCGGCGGCAGCGTCGTCGGCCGCGTGGGCGGCGGCAGCCTGCAGCGCGCCATCGTCGGCCCGCGCACGGCGCCCGGTCTCCGGCTGCAGGGCCGGCAAGGCCCAGGCCAGCGTGGCCACGAACATCGCCACCGTCAGCACGCGCAGGGTGCCATGCGACCACACGCTCAGCCCGATGGTGCCGTTGGCCCAGGCCACGAACGTCATCGCCAGCAGCAGGCCCAGCACCGACACCATGCCGTCGACGCCCACCTGCTGGCCCAGCACCCACAGCAGCCAGACCACCGTGGCAAACATCGGGAAGGCCATCAGCGCCCTGAAGTGCAGCATCCAGGCCCCGGGTCGCGGCAGCGCCCGGGCCAGTGACGGCCATGCGCTGCAGGCCAGGAAGGGCGCCGCCATGCCCAGGCCGAGTGCTGCGAAGACGGCCAGCGCCTGCACGGCCGGCAGCGTGGCCGCCACGCCCAGCGAGGCCCCCATGAACGGCGCCGTGCAGGGCGAGGCCACCGCCACGGCCAGCACGCCGGTGAAGGCCGAATCGACCAGCGGGTGCCGGGCCCGCCACGACGCCAGCGAGCCCGGCAGCACCGCGCCGAACTCGAACAGCCCGGCCAGGTTCAACCCGATCACCGTGAACAGCACCGCCAGCGCCGCCACCACCCCCGGCGACTGCAGCTGGAAGCCCCAGCCCAGTTGCTCGCCACCCGCCCGCAGCGCGATCAGCAGGCCGGCCAGCGCCAGGAAGCTGGCGACCACGCCCGCGGTGTAGGCCAGCCCGCCGGCCAGCAGCAATCGCCGCTCCTGCGCGTGGGTCGCGAAGCCCAGCACCTTGAGCGACAGCACCGGGAACACGCAGGGCATCAGGTTGAGCAGCAGACCGCCGGCGAAGGCCAGCAGCCAGACCATGGGCCCGGCGGTGGTGGGTCGCGTCGCGGGCGTTGCGGCCGGCGCCGCGGGCACCTCTGGCGCTGCAGACGGGGCGAAGGCGGTCGCCCCCGGCGCTGGCCAGGGGCCATCGATCAGCACGCGCACCTGCCGACCGACCGGGTCGCCGTCCGCCACCAGCACCGCGGCCATCGCCGACGGGCCCTGGCTGCGCTGCGCCGACAGCGGCACCCGGGCCTGCCAACGTTCGCCCTGCCACGCCGCCGCCAGGGGCGCTGCATGGTCGATCACGCCCTGCAACTCGGGCAGGAAGGCCAGGGGGCGCCCCTGCCATGCGTCGGGCAAACCGGTCACCTGCAGCGCGAGCGTGCCGTCGCGCACGGTGGCGACTGCCGATGCGCCGGGCAGCACGGGCGGCACGGCCGCCAGCGCGGCCTCGAACAAGGCCGCCTGCGCCCGCTGCGGCGGGCCCATCGGCAGGCGCAGCGCGAAACGGCCGGTCTCGGGGATGCAGACCTCCTTGCAGACCAGCCAGTCGGCCTCGAGGCTGAGCTCGACGGCGCCGCCTTCGGCGGTCGACGGCACCGTCACCGGCACCGGCAGCAGCAGCGTGCCTTCGTACCCGAGGTTGACCAGCGGGCCGTAGGGCAGGCGCCGCGGCGTGGGCCAGGCGATGTCGCCCGCGACCCAGCCGGCCGGCAGGGCCCAGGCCATCGAGGTGGCCTGGCCGGAATCGCCCGGGTTCTTCCAGTAGGTGTGCCAGTGCGGCCGGTGCTCGATCTTCAAGCCCAGCCACAGCGGCCGGCCCGGGGCCACGCCCTCGGGCGCGTGGGCCAGCAGTTCTGCGCGCACCTGTTCGGTGGTGACCACCGACGACGCGGCCTGCACACCCGCGCCGCACAGCGCCAGCAGGGCCGGCAGCCACAGGGCAGGCCGCCAAAGGACCGACAGCCACCCGGCCGTCGACCTTGCGTCGGGCCGCAGGCAGGCGGGCAGCAGACAGGCGGTCAGTGCGATAAGGCGTGTGGTCATCGAGGCAGGGTCCGGGCTCAGGTGCCCGGCGCACCCGCCGCGAGGCTGCGCAGCGCCACCGATTGACGCTGCCCCCGCGGATGCACTCTACTGTGCCGCTTCACAGACTGCGAGGAGCACGCATGGGCACCATGATCACCTACCCCCGCCCCGATGGGCAGACCGTCTCGGGCTACCTGGCCGAGCCGGCGCAGGCCGCCGGCGCGCCGGCGGTGGTCGTGATCCAGGAGTGGTGGGGCCTGAACGACCAGATCCGCGGCGTGGCCGAGCGCCTGGCACGGGCGGGCTACCTGGCGCTGGTGCCCGACCTGTACCGCGGCAAGTCGGCCCTGGCGGCCGAAGAGGCGCACCACCTGATGAGCGGCCTGAACTTCGGCGACGCCGCCTCGCAGGACGTGCGCGGCGCGGTGCAATACCTGAAGGGCCGGGCCGCCAAGGTCGGCATCACCGGCTACTGCATGGGCGGCGCGCTGACGCTGCTGTCGCTGGCGCAATCGCCCGAGGCCGACGCCGGCGTGGTGTGGTACGGCTTCCCGCCGCTGGAGTACCTGGACGCGTCGAAGATCAAGGCGCCGGTGATGGCCCACTGGGCCGAGCAGGACAACCCGTTCCCGATCGCCACCGTGGACACGCTGGAAGAGAAGCTGAAGGCCGCCGACGTGCGCTACACCGGCCACCGCTACCTGGCCCACCACGCCTTTGCCAATGAAACCGCGCAGGGGCCCGGGCGCATCCCGATCACCCAGTACGACGCCGCCTGGGCGCAGGTGGCCTGGGACCGCACTTTCAGCTTCTTCGGCAGGCACCTGGCCTGACCGAACGGCCTGGCCACCCGGCGGTGGCCAGGCCGGTGCCCGGCGGAGCGGGCCGGGACACCATGCCGGCGCTCAGGGCGTCGGCACCAGCTTGTGGCGCAGCGCCACCAGCACCGCCGCCGTGCGGTTGTCGACGTGCAACTTGGCCAGGATGTTGGTGACGTGGAACTTCACCGTCGGCATCGCGATGGCCAGGCGCTCGGAGATCTCTCGGTTGGCCAGGCCGGACGCCATCAGTGCCAGCAGGCTGCGCTCGCGCGGCGTGAGGTCGGCCCCCAGGCCCCGGGAGCCGTCGGCCGGGGCCGAGGTGCCGGACAACGCCGGCGAATGCACCTGCAGCCCGCGGTGCACGGCATGGATGGCCGTGACCAGCTCCTGTGACGAGGCACTCTTGAGCAGCACGCACGACGCGCCGGCGGCCACCGCCCGGCGCACGTCGGGCGGATCGATGCGGGTGGTCAGCAGCACCAGCCGCGCGCTCGGCATGGCGCGGCGCATCGCCGCCACCGCGGCGATGCCGTCCATGCCGGGCATGTCCTGGTCGATCAGCACCACGTCGGGGTCCAGTGCCGGGGCCGCCCGCAGGGCTTCGGCGCCGTCGGCGGCCTCGCCCACCCACAGCAGGTCGCGCTCGGCGGCCAGCGTGGTGGCCAGGCCGCGCCGGAACATCGGATAGCTGTCGACGACGAATACACGCACGGCATCCACCTTGCACACACGCGACCAGCTCATGGTCGACACGATCGGCACCCCCGACCGGGGCTCGAGTTCAGTCATTGCCATCACATTGCTCCTAGATTCGAAGGGACGCGGACCCACTCCACCAGGTCCAGCAGCAGGCAGGCCTGGACCACGCTGCGCAACTGCAGCGGACTGACACGGGACAGGCGACGCAGCGCGGCCGGCGTCGCGGGCCCGCCCAGCAGTCGCCGGGCGATGTCCAGTTCGTGTGGCACCCGCGTGTAGCGCACCACCTGTTCGGCACCGGTGCCCCGGAGCAGCGCATGCCAGCCGTCGTCCGGCGCGCCGATCAGCGGCAGGCGGCCCGCGGCGATGCCCAGGTCCCACAGCGTGGCGTCGAGGTCGCGCACCACGGCCTGGGGGCCGGGCCGTGCGCCGTCGTTCACCTGCGGCAAGGCCTGCTGCAGGCGCAGCTGCACAAGGGCCTCGGGGTCGAGGACGACCTGGCGCCGTTGGAAGTCGACGCGCAGGTGCATGCCCGGCCTGTAGCTCACCGACAGCACCGGCGAGAACGGCGCGCGGGCACCGTGCATCAGCTTCAGCAGCAGCGGGGCGCCGTCGGACACGGAAGCCGCATCGGTCGACTGCGGCGCGTCGAGCCCGGTGTCGAACACCGAGTCGGCGCCGGTGTGCGGATCCATCCAGCGGCTGCCGCGCAGGTCGGCCGGGCGGTCCAGCTGCTGCCGCACCAGGGCCAGCGGCTCGATCTGCTGCCACAAGCTCATTTCCATCGCGTCGCTGCTGGCGACGGTCGTGTCGAGCACGACCAGCGGCCGGTCTTGGCGCACGGCGTCGATCAGTTCCTTCGACATGCGCCGGGCCAGGCTGCCACCGAGCAGGACGATGTCGCCGGCATCGTGGCGCACCTGGAAGCGAAGCCCCAGGCGTTCGCCCACCCGGTGCAGGGCCGACTCGGCGGCCGCGGCATCGCGCTCGGCGAGACCCAGGCGCTGGACGACCAGGCCACGCGGTGCGGCCATGCGGTGGCCCGCCACGGTCTCGATCGGGTGCCGCCGCGCGGTGCTGCCTTGCCAGATTGCCGAAGTGTCCATGTCGCGCCCTGTCCCATTCCTATGGACAGGAGCGTAGGGGCGGCGGCGGTCACGGACCATCCAGCGGGCCCTGAATCGGGCTCGCCGCTTTCCCCGAATCCCGGCTCAGGGATTCCCTGAGGAGTCCGGCGGCGGCACGGCGGTGGCGCCGCCGCTGACCGTCAAGGCCAGCGGCAGCGCCAGTTCGAACTGCGCCCCCCCGCCCCCCGGCGCCCGGCCGGCCCGCAGGCTGCCGGCATGCCGCCGGGCCACGCGCTGGACGAACAGCAGCCCCAGGCCGACGCCCTGCGGGTCGCGCACGGCCGCGCCCTCGTCGCCGCGGGCCAGCTGGGCCAGCTGCGAATCGCTGAGCCCCGGGCCCTCGTCGCGCAAGCACAGCACCCAGCGCCCGTCCTGGACCCGCATCGAGGCCTGGACACGACCACCGACCGGGCTGTGGCGGATGGCGTTGGCCAGCAGGTTGCCGATGGCCCGCAACATGAGCGGCCGGTCCATCATCAGCGCGATGTCGGGTCCGGCCGATTGCACGGACACGGCCACCTGCCCCGCCGCGGCCTGGGGCTGCAGGTCGGCCACCGCGGCGGACACCAGCGCGCCCGCCGACACCGGCTCGAAGGCCAGCGCCTGGGTCTGCGCCTGGGCGGCCCGCACGAAATCGTCCGACAGCGCCAGCGTGCGCGAGGCCAGCCGGCGCATCTCGCGCAGCAGGTCGTCCTGCGGCATGCACGCCTGGCCCTTCAGGTGCAGGTCGGCCAGCAGCACGATGGCGTTGGCCGGCGAGCGCAGGTCGTGCGAGACGAAGGCCAACGCCTCTTCGCGCTCGCGCTGGGCCTGCTTGACCGGCCGCAGGTCGGCCAGCGTGACGATGAGGCGGTGCAGCCCCTGCAGGTCGACCGCGGCGACGTGGACGACGTAGTCGCCCGCATCGCGCAGGTGGCCTTCCACCGCCAGGCCATCGGCCCCCGGCTTCAGGGCGGCAATGGCCGCCGGCCAGTCGAAGGGGGGCGTGCTCGTCAGTTCGCCCAGCAGGCGCACCAGGTCGAGGCCGTGCAGGTCTTCGGCCGATTCCACCTCGAACAGCACCGCGGCCTTCGGGTTGGCCAGCACCACGCGGGCCTGCTCGTCGCCCACCATCATGGCCGTGGGCATGGCGGCCAGCGAATCGGCCAGGAACTGCCGCGCCTGGCGCACCAGCGTGCCGGCGCGCTGCAGCGTCTGCAGTCGGGCCTCGATGACGTCGCCCTGCCCGTCCACGCGCGACACCACCGCCACCGCCGGGCGTTCACCCGGCAACAAGGCCTCGGCACCGAGGCGCTGGATCTCCTGGTCCAGGCCCGCCACCGCGCGCTCGAGGCGCCGCCAGCTCCACAGCGGATAGGCCAGCAGCGCGGCCAGCGCGTAGGGCACCGGGCTCCACCACAGCCCGGCGTTCAGCGACAACAGGCTGGCCAGCACGGCCAGCGGCACCGAGGCCACCGCCGTCGGCAGCGCCACCCGCGGTCCGAAGCGGCCGAAACTGAGGGTCAGCGCCAGCAGCGCCAGCGCCGAGCCGGCGGCCAGGGTGCGATCGTCCACCGGGCGCACCGCATCGCCCGAACGCAGCGTGTACAGCGTGTTGGCCAGCACCTCGATGCCGGGCATGGCCTGGTGCGAGGCATTCACCGGCGTGGCCAGCGTGTCGCCCAGGCCCTGCGCGGTCATGCCCACGAGCACGTAGCGGCCGGCCAGGCGCTCGGCCGGCACGGTGCCCTGCAGCACATCGACATAGGACACGCGATCGACGGTGCCGGGGGGGCCGACATAGCGGATCAGCAACTGGCCATCGCGCAGCCAGCCCGTCTCCGGGCCAACGTCGCGCTTCAGGGTGGTCACCCGCGGGTGGACGGATTCGCCTCCGGCCTCGAGCAGCGCCAATGCCAGGTGCGGGTACGGCGCCGCCGACGGACCGGCCTGCAGGAAGGCATGGCGCAGCACGCCATCGGCATCGACCGCCGACTCGGCCGTGCCCAGGCGCACCGACGGACGAAGCAGCGCGGCGGGCTCGAGCGGCACCGGCGGGCCCGACTCCCAGCGCAGGGCCGTGCGCGTGCGGTCGGCCGTCCACACCACCGGCACGATCACCGGCGCGGCGCGCACCAGCGCGCGGGCGAGCAGCACGTCCTGCACCGGGTCGGGGTCGGGCTCGCTCAGCACCAGGTCCAGCGCCACGGCCTTGGGCCGGGCCACTGCCAGCCGCTCCATCAGCGACGCGTGCACGGCACGCCGCCATGGCCAGCGGCCGATCGCCTCGACGCTGGCGTCGTCGATGGCCACGATGACGATGCCGGGCGGCGCCGGCCGCTGCCAGGCCGTGAGCCCGAAGTCGTAGACGACGCGGTCGAGCCGCCACGTCCAGCCACCCAGCGCCAGCACACTGGCCAGTGCCGCCAGCACGGCGGCGATCGCCAGTTCGTCGCGCCAGCGCGCCAGAAAACCGGGGCCCGCGGCGCCGGCGTGGCGCGCGGCTGGGCTCACGGCAGCAGGTTCAGCGTGGAGTCGGCCGCCCGGACGCACTGGCCGGCCGAGTCGCGCATGCAGTTCGGCACGTCGAAGTGCTGCGGCGTGGTGAACGGGCCGACGAAGCCGTCGGGGTCGCGGGCCCGCAGCCGCACGTAGAAGCGGCCCGTGCCCGGCAACGGCAGGTCGAGGGAGGGTTGATCGAGCTGCCGCACCAGCACCGGCTGCGCGAAGGTGGGCTCGCGCGCGACCTGGAACTCGAAGGTCTGCCCAGGCAGGCCTTCCCACGAGAAGTTGATCGACTGATCGCCGATGCGCGGCGGGCTGGGCGCGGCTGGCACCGGCCGGATGTCGAAGCTGCGCACCGCGCCCCACGGGCCCTGGTCGCCCTCGCCGCGCACACTGGCCAGTTGCCAGTGGTAGGTGCCGGGCACCAGGCCGCCCAGCTCGGCCTGCAGGCCGCGCACGTCCTTCAGGTCGCGCAGCACGGTCTTGAAGTCGGGCTCCTGCGACAGGCGCAGGCGGTAGTGCTGCGCCTCGGCGTTGGCGGCCCAGGCCAGCTCGACCCGGTCGCCGAACAGCACGGCCTTCGGCGCTGGTGCGGACGGCAGCGGCGCCTCGGGCCGGGCCTTCAGGCGGAAGCGGAAATCGGCGTCACGGCCCTCCAGGCCCTGGCCATCGATGGCGCGCACGCGCAGCAGGTAGTCGCCGTCGGGCAGCCCGGCAAAGCGCAGCTCGGGCGTCGCGGAGGTGAGGTCGGCCAGCACCCTCTCGAAGCCGGCGTCGAGCGCCACCTGCCCGCGGTAGGCCGCCGCCCCATCCATCGCCGTCAGCGGAAAGCGCACCAGCAGGCGCTCCTGCAGCGCCGGCAATACCGACACGTCGGGCATGCCGAGCAGGCGCACCGGCACGGCGACCTGGCCGGTGGCACCGATGAGCGTGCCCTGGCCGGCATCCAGCCGCACGGCACCGGGCCCGGCCTCCAGGCGCTGCAACGCGCCGTCGTGGCCCTGCACCGCCACCACGCCGCCAAGCACCTCGCCGCGCGTGACGCCTCGCTCGGTGTCGACCGCGACCCGGAACTCGGTGCCGCGCACGCCGAGCACGCCCTGCGGCGTGTGGATGCGGAAACCCGGGCGACCGGCGGGCGCAGGCGCGGCCTCGACCTCGACACGGCCGCGCTCGAGCCGGGCACCGGACTGCACCGCCGCGGCGTCGCGCAGCCTGCGCGATTCGCTCACCTGCAGCCGGCTGGCGGGCCGCAGGCGCAGCACGGTGCCGTCGACGAGGCGGATGGTGACGTGGCCATCGGCACCCGTGTTCACCTCGCCGCCCTCGGCCACCGGCTGGCCCGCCTGCATCGTGGCCTGGCCGGCGCCACGCACCTCGCCCACCACGCTGACCAGGGTGGCCGGCACAGGGTCGCTGCTCATCAGGCGATACGGGATGCGCAGCGTGGCACCGGTGGCGATGCGGTTGGGGTTGCGCAGGCCATTGACACGGGCCAGTTCGGGCCAGCGCACGGCATCGACGAGGTAGCGCCGGCCCAGGCCGATGAGCGTGTCGCCGCGCACCGTGGTGTGCACATGGGCCGGCTCGTCGGCCGCCACGGGATCGGCGGCGCTGGCCGCGAAGGACAGCACCGCACAGGCCGCGGCCACGGCCACGGCGCCGGCGCGCAGCGTCCGGGCCAGTGGCGGCTTCGGCAGCTCGTCGTCGAGCCGGCGCCGACTCATGGCTGCCGCTCCCGCGGCGGGCACACAAGAGCGGGCAATCCGCCGGACAGGCCGGTCATGCGGCATCTCCACACCAGGCCACGGCCAGGCGCACCAGCTTGGCGGGTGAATCGGCGCCCAGCTTGGCCTTCAACGACTGCTTGTGGGTCTCGATGGTCTTGACACTGCGGTTGAGCGCGTCGGCGATCTCGCGCGTCGAGCGGCCCTCGGCCACCAGGCGCAGCACCTCGATCTCGCGGGCCGACAGTTCCGGGCGCTCGGCGCCCTTGTCGCGCCCGGCCATGCGCCGCAGCACCGCCCCGCCGAGCCGCGGGCTCAGGTAGATCCCGCCGGCCATCACGGCATCGACGGCATCGAGGATGGCCTGGGTGGACGCTGACTTCATGACATAGCCGTCGGCACCGGCGCGCAGCGCGCGCTCGGCGTACAGGGTCTCGTCCATCGACGTGAGCACGACGATGCGCAGGGTGGGATGGGCCTCGCGCAGCGTGGGCAGCGCGGTCAGGCTGAAGTCGTCTCCCAAGCCCAGGTCGAGCATCAGCAGGTCGCAGCGATGCCCGGCCAGCCAGGCCCGCGCCTCGCGCAGCGACGAGGCCTCGGTGACCTGCGCGCGGCCGGACAGCAGGTGCCGCACGCCGAGGCGGAAGATGTCGTGGTCGTCGACGACCAGCGCCGTCGGCAAGGCCTGGTCGTCACCCATGCGCAGCACGCCCCGTCGACAACCTGGAGCAGACGGACGCCCATCGCGGTGAGCTTGCCCGGGCAGGGGGGCACGCAGTACTTCTCATGAACCGATCCCGGTGAAACCGACGGATCAGACCCGTCGCCGTTGTGGCCGCTTGACCATCACATATGATGCAAACGATCATAACCCCATCCCTGGGGTGCCTCGGGCGCGGCCCGTGGCCCAGGTGGGTACCCGCGGAGTCTGCCATGCCGACGGTCATGCCGCCGTGCCATGGCCCAATGGCGCCGCAGTGGCTCTTCGAGCAGGCAAGGTGCATGCCGACCGATTGGAACTTCGACTTCAGCACCGCGGCCCGCATGGGCGGCCTGATCTACCTGCTGATGCCGGCCACCGTGTGGGTGATCCTGCATGGCCGTCACGGGCAGGGCAGCCTGCTGGCCTGGTGCGTTGGGGCAAGCTTGTATGGCATGGGCTTCGTCCTGATCGGCCTGCGGGGCACAGCGCCTGACTGGCTGTCGATCTACATCGGCAATCTGCTGGCGTTCGCCAGCTTCCCCGTGGCGGTGGCCTCGCTGCGCATGGAGATGGCCCAACGCCCGCGCTGGGACATCGGCGCCATGGCGCTGGCGGGATCGATGCTGCTGTTCCTGCTGGCGGATGCGGTGTCGGTCGGCTGGCGCGTGCTCACGGTCAATGCCATCACGACCATTGGCACGCTGTGGCTCGGATGGACGGCCGCACAGGTCTGGCGCGCCACCGGCCTGCACGTGGCGCGCATGGTCGCCCTGGTCTACCTGGTGATGGCCGCGGTGCTCGTGGCGATGACCGCGGATGTCGGCCTCGGCGGCTGGGCCATGTTCGCCGCACCGCGCCCCGCTGGTTCGGTGACGATCGCCGTCGTCACGGCGTTCGTCGTCGCGCTGTACGCCAACCTCGGCTTCATGGGCCTGGCCATCGAACGGGCGCACCGCCATGAGCTGGAACAGACCCAGCAACTGGCCAGCGAGTCGGCCCAGCGCCTGGCCGCCGAGCAGCACGCCGGCCAGCTGCGCGCCTGGCTCGACGAACGCGACGAAATGCTGCGCCTGCTGGCCCATGAGGTGCGCCAGCCGCTGAACAACGCCACCGCAGCGCTTCAGGCCGCCCAGCGCGCGCTGGCCCCATCGGGCTCCGACTCGGCCGCGGCAGGCCAGCGGGTGCAGCGTGCCGAACTCGTGCTGGGCCAGATCATCGGCACGCTCGACAACACGCTGGCCGCCACCGCCCTGCTGGCCAGCCCCGACCGGGTGGAGCGGCGCGACAGCGATGTCGAAGCGCTGGTGGCCCTGTGCATCGGCGACCTCGATGCGTCACAGCGCCATCGCGTCGCCGTGCGCACACAGGCCGATGCCCGCACCGCGTCGATGGACGCCGGCCTGATGCGCCTGGCGCTGCGCAACCTGCTGAGCAATGCGCTCACCTATTCGCCGCCGGAGTCGCCCGTGGTGCTGCTGCTGACCGACAGCGACGACCCGCTGGCGCTGGTGTTCGAGGTGATCGACGAGGGACAGGGCGTCGACGAGGCACTCGCCGCACGGCTGTTCGAGCGCGGCGTCCGTGGCGACCATGGCAACCCCGGGCACGGCCTGGGCCTGCACGTGGTGCGCCGGGTGATGGACCTGCACGGCGGCAGCGTCGACCTGAGGCCGAATCCGGCCGGCGGCACGATCTTCCGCCTGACACTGCCGCAGGACCGGGCCGACGACGCGTCGCCGATCAGCCGCCCGCCGACCAGCCATCGCGCGCGCCACGGAACGCAGGGACAGGATCAGGCCGGTCTCAGCACTGCGCGGAACACGTAGCCGACCCGGGCCTGGGTGAGCAGCGGCACCGGCAGCGGCGTGGCGCGTTCGACGCGGCGCCGCAGCCGATACACCGTGGCGCTGAGGAGGTTCTCGCCTTCGGCCGTGGCCGGATGGCCCAGGCTGCGGCACAGCGTGTCGCGCGGCACCACGCTGCCCTCGGCGTCGAGAAAGCACTGCATCAACGCCATGTCGGCGTCGCTGAGGGCGATCTGCGCCCCGTCGGGCGCCACCAGGCGGCTGCTGCGCAGATCGAGCAGCCAGTCTTGCGACACCGGCGCGGCCACCCGCCGCTGGACGCCGCGGATGGCCACCACCACCTGGTCGAAGCTGACCGGCTTGGCCAGGTACATGTCGGCACCGGCATCGATGACCGACGCGAACACGTCCGGCGCCGCGCGACCCGACACCACCACCACGCCGACCTGCGTGCGACGGCGCAACAGGCCGATCAGGTCGACGCCGTCGACGCCGGGCAGCATGAGATCGACGATGTAGAAGCCGAAGCCGAACGGCGCAGCGCTGGTGAGCAGGTCGTTGCTGTCCGCGAAGCGGCTCACGTCGACGCCCAGTGACTGCAGGTGCTGCGCCAGGAACTCGCTGTACTCGGCGTCGTCGTCGACGAGCGCCAGGGTCCGCGGCAAGGTCGAGACGGTGTCGGCAGGCATCCGTTCCAGTCTATGCGAGCGCGCTCGCGCACGGCGCGTCGTCCCCCCCCAGTCGGGTGGGCCGCAGGCCGCGACCGTTGCACATTGCCGCTACATCTGGGTCGCAATCCTCACCGGCGGGCACGCTTGGGACGCGTCGCCCGGCCGCAGGCTGCCGCTATGCTCGCGCCTTCCCGGCGACCCCGCTGTCCTGCTCCCCCGACGTTCGATGATCGACACCCCCCGCCCCGGACCATCGCCCAGGCGCCTGCGCACGCCGCGGCGGTGGCTGGCCGCGGCGCTGTCCACGCTGGCTTTGATGGGGCCGGGCACCGCCGCACCGGCCCGCGGGGCCGACAGCGGCCCGTGCGACCTGCAATGGCAGGTGACACCGAGGCTCGACGCGTCGCCCAGGCACCTGGCGGTGACGCTGAGCTTCGACACCGGCTCGCGCACCCGCACCGAGC
Organism: Ideonella sp. A 288; assembly: GCF_002198735.1. Classification (GTDB taxonomy): domain Bacteria; phylum Pseudomonadota; class Gammaproteobacteria; order Burkholderiales; family Burkholderiaceae_C; genus Pseudaquabacterium. The sequence goes on along the minus strand of NZ_MWLO01000155.1, from coordinate 121,970 downwards.
TGCGGCTGTCGACCCCAGCGGTTGGCGCCACCGACACACCGGCCTCGCCCGAGCCGTCCATCGACCTCGAGACCGAAGACCCCCAGCACCACCTCGAGACGCCGCCAGGCCCGCCCGGGGTACGCGTCGTGCGCCACCGGCCGGGCACGCGCGTGGTGCTGCGCTACCGCGTCGTATCGCCGCTGGCCGATGCCGACACCGCCAGCCCGGACGACCCGACCCAGCCGCTGTTCGGTGCCCGCTGGTTCCAGGTCGACGGCCTGGCGCTGCTGCCGGTGATGCCGGTGCTGCCCGAGACCGCCGACCGCGCGTCGCCGCGGCTGTGCCTCGACTTCGACGGCCTGCCCGAAGACAGCTGGTGGATCGGCAGCCACGGGGCCCGGCAGGGCGCCGCCGCACGCTGGCGCGTGGTCGGGCCCGTGGCACTGCTGCGCGACGCGGTCTACCTGGGTGGCGCGCTGCAGGTGCGCGAGCGCCAGGCGGCGGGCCGGTCGGTGTGGACCGCCATGCCGCTGCAGGTGCCCTGGGCGGTGCCCATCGACACGGTGGCCGACCGGGTGGCGCGCGTCGCCGAGGTGCCACGCCAGTTCTGGCGCGACACCACGCAGCCCCATCAACTGGTGGTGCTGCAGCCCAGCCGTCGACCCACCGGCACGGTCGGTGGCATGGCCTTGCACCAGGCGCTGGTGCTGCAGGTGCCGGACGACTTTGCGCTGCCCAGCGACGCGATGGATCGCCTGGTCATGCGGGCCCAGCTGCGGGCCTGGTTTCCCGACCGCTTCGGCCCAACGGCCTATGCCGGACGGCACGACGAGGCCCAGCGGCGCTGGTTCACCGAAGGCTTTGCCGACCATTACGCGCACCGCCTGCTGGTGCACGCCGGGCTGTGGACGCTGGACGACCTGGCCCGGGTGACGAACGCTCGCGTCGGCCGCCACGCCGGCGTCCCGCCCGCACGCAGCGATCGCGCCGGCACCGGGGCCTTGCACCTCAACGACGCGTCCACGCTGGAGGCATCGGCACTGCGCGGCGAATGGCTGGCCCTGCGCTGGCACGCCGCGCTGCGCGCCCAGGGCCACCCGGGGCTGGACGCGGTGATGGCCCAGATGATGCTGCCCGCGGCGCTGGCGCAGCGCGAAGGCCCGCTGAGCAAGCCGCTGGTGACGCACCGCCTGCTGGCGGCGCTGCGCCCCTGGCTGGGCGAAACGCCGCTGCGCGACCTGAGCACCCACATCGACCAGGGCCGCCCGCTCGACTTCGGTGATTCCACCCTGGGCCCGTGCTTCGCCTTCGACCCTGCGGGGCCGGCGCGCTACCGGGCCCGTCCCGACGCGCTGGCCCAGGCACCCTGCAAGGCCTGGATGGGCATCGGCCTGGACGCCGGCGAGGCGCTCGCGGCGGTGGGTCGGCCGGGCCACCTGGCCACATTGGCCGCGGCCGGCGACGACGCAGCGGCGCCGCGCGCGATCACCTCGAAGGCACGCAAGGGCGCCAAGGCCACCCGATCGGGCCCATCCGGCAAGACCGCCAAGGCCACGAAATCGACCAAGGCGTCGAAGGCCAAGGCGGCCGGCGGTGCGTCGAAGGCCAAGGCCGCCAAGGGCCCGAAGACCCGGCCGAAACCGGCGGCGCTGCGCACGGCGCGGTGACGCACGCGCCGGCGGGCGAGTCCGTCTGCGTGACCGGCGACGCCTGGTGCTACCGACCGCCCGGTGGCGCGATCCACTCGGCCCCGGCCGGCACGCGACCGGGGTCTCGGGCGACCGGCCGCGGCGACGTCACCGGGCTGCTCTCACCCGGCGGCCCCTCGGCCTGTCGCCGCGCCACCTGGGGCGCGGCGGCGCTGGTGCCGCCCAGCGTCGACCGCGTGCCGCTGAAGAAGCCGGGCACCCGCAGGCCGCGCAGCGTCGGCGTGCGGTCACTCGGGGCGAACCACTGGGGGCGATCGATCTCGGACTCTCCGCGGCGCGGCCCGTTGCCGGAATAGCTCGCCACCTCGTCGCGCGACACGACATAGCCGCCCGCCACCAGCACGCCAGCGCCGTTGGCCAGGTTGGACAGCGTGAAGCGGTCGTCGATGTAGCTGGTGTCGTTGACGTCCGTGCCCTCGTGCTCGAAGCGGGTGCGCTGGGGTCGGCGCGCGCCGACGATGATGTCGTCGCGCTCGACCCAGGCGTGCACCACGGCAGCCGCCGTGTGCGTCGATCGCACCTCGATGGTCCAGAAGCCAGGCCGTCCCGGCGTGCGCGGGATTTGCCGTGACCGGGCCGTCGACACCATGGCCACCAGCACCAGGTGCCCGCGCAGGCCCTGGGCCACCTGGCGCGCGAACACCACGCCGGCCTGCAGCGTGCCATCGGCATCGCGCAGCGCGACCGCCTGGCCCACGCCCACCGGCGCGGCCGTGGCCACGCCGTCCGGGCCGGTCACCGTGACCGAGAAGCCGTCGGGCCCCATCTGCGCCGAGGTCGGCAGCCACAGTTCGACGAAACTGTCGTGCCCGCAATCGGGCGGCACGCCCACCAGGAAGCGCCCGGGCTGGCCGGCATGCACCGAGCGGCAGGCGTGGATGCGCTGCGTGTCCGCCGTCTCGACGGCCGGTATCAACTCGATCCGCCGCACCACAGGATCGGCCGCCGCTGTGGCGCCGCCCTTGACCGGCCCAGGGCCTTGCACCCGACGCCCACGCGCCACCGTGCGCCGCCGCGGGTCGCCGGTGTTGCCGGCCGCGGCCACGATCGTCACGCGCCCTTTCCAGTGCACCACCAGTTCGGCCAGCGCGCGTTCGGCCATCGAGGTGCCGTCGTGCGGGCCGGCGATGCTGCCCAGGCTGATGTTGATGACCGTCCGCCAGTCGGTGACGCCGGCCAGCTCGGCCGCCGCCCGGGTGCGCTGGACGATGTACCGGGCCCCGTCGACCACGTGCATGCCCAGCGAGTCGCCCGAGGTGTCGCCCACCGTCTGGTCGGGCAATTGCACGAAGACGATCGGCATGCTGGCGGCGTCGCGCTCACGCCGTTCGGTGGCGGCCAGCGGCCCGGCCATCAGGTGCAGCACGCGGGCGCCATGGGTGCGGTCGGGCTGGCCCCACTCCGCGCGGCCCAGTGCCTGGTAGACCAGTCGCTCGCCGCGTTCGCCGAGCCGGCGGCAGCCAGGTTGGCGCAGCACCGCCTCGATGTCGGATCGGGACAGTTCGCTGCCATAGCCGCAGGGCAGGCCGCGCGGGCCAACGCCGTAACGCATCCAGGGGCCGGGCACCAGGGGCGCGGGCTCCTGGTCCCAGACGGCCAGGAAGCGGCTGGCTCCGGTGGGGCTGCGGTAATCCTGATGGGCGAGGCAGCAGCCGTCGTCGATGACGCCCAGCGTGACCGTCTGTCCGGCAGGCAAGGCATCGGTCCACGGCACGGCCCCGTCGTTGCGATCGACCTGCTTGCAAGGCGCGCCCAACTGAAAGCGCTGGAGCGTCCCGTCGGCCACACCGGCCAGCAGGTGGGGCAGCAGGCTCCGGTGCAGGAGGGCGGTGTGGAGGCGCGAGTAGGGCGCGCGATCGACCGAGGCGGCGAAGCCGGCCCGCAGCAAGGGGCCGTCGACCGGATGGCTGCGCTCGACCCTGGCGGCCCAGGCGGCCATCGCATCGGCGGCGTTGGCCGCCTCGAACTCGACCATCACCGGCAGGTGCCGCGGCCGCTCGTCGCCGCCATGGCGGGCATGGCCGCTGAGAACATCCCACGCAAGGTAAGCGTCCACGCAGCGCTCGCCGCCAAGCTGGAGGTCGTCCAGCGTGGTGTCTGCCGGCGGCGAGATCACGGCGCCCCCCATTCCTTGGCCGCCTGCGCCCACAACCAGGCGAAGGGGCTGGGCGGCTGGGGTGACATGGTCGTCGTCGCCCCCTCGGCCCCGGCGGCCCGATTCGCTGTCTGGGCCAGGGGCACCAGGTGGGCCCTGACCAGGAAGTCAGCCAGTTCGCGACCATCCTTGCTGTCGACCGGAAAATGCAGGCCGGCCACCTCGCGGTTCTCGCCGATGCGATGGGCCAGGTCGCCCAGCATCGGTTCGATGGCCTTGAGCCAGGCGTCGGCGGCAGCCGACAGTGCGCCGGTCTTCGGGTCGACCTTGTGCGCGGTCTGGGTGCTCTTCACCAGATGGAACAGCACCCGGCTGACCAGTTGCGACTCGGTGGCGTGGCCGCTCGGGTAGGTGGAGAAGCCGGGCGTGGGCACCATCGGGTGGATGCGCGGCGACAACTCGTGCGGCCGCGGCAGGTTCAGCATGACCTTGGCCCGCTGGACGACGAACGAGCCGTACGACACGACCACCCGCATCAGCTCGAGCGTGCGTGGCGTGCGCCGGCCGCTGAGCGGCAGGATGTTGGCCCAGAACGCCGGGTTGAAGGTGAGTTGGGCCTGGATCTCGGCCGCGCGTTCGGCGCGCAGGTCTGCCGCCAGTTCAACCTGCGCCAGTTCATCGCGAAACGCCTCGGCGGCTGGCGCCGTCAGCGGATGAGACGCGCCGCTGTCGTTGACCACCACGTTGAGTGCGGTGGCCGACCTGGGCACCAGCGAGAGGCCCTGGATCAGGTCCATCACGATCACCTGCTGTCGCGGGTTGGCCGCCAGGCCCGCCAGCGCGTCGTCGGCGCGTGTGCCCGGCCAGCCGTCCGGGCGGTCGAGTGCCGCCAGTGCGGTGTCCGTCGGGATCCCGATCACCAGGGCTTCGCGGGTGCGCTCGGTGGCCAGGGCCGTGCCGCCACCGCGGCCGGCGTTGCCGCCATCCCAGCCGTCCCAGCCATCCCAGCCGTCTTGCGTGCTCATGTCGTTCCCCTGTGGTTCATTGCAGTTCGATCGGACCCAGCGGCAGCCCGGCATCGTGCAAGGCCTTGCCGAAGGTTTCGGCCAGCCCATACCGGGCGCCCGGCGAGCGGGCGATGAATTCGGCCACCGTGAGGCGCGGCTCCAGGCGCAGCACGTGCCGCACGCTCTGCCGCGCCTCGTCCAGCCGGCCGGCCATGGCCAGCGCGATGGCCAGCACGCGGTGGGTGGACACGTGCTCGTGGTTGAGCCGCAGCGAGGTCTGCGCCGAGTCGATGGCCCGTGACCAGTGGCCCGCGGACAGCGCCGCACTGGCCTGGATGCTGAGGTAGAAGTGGCGCGACGGGTCGAGCGGCGACAGGCTCACGGCGCGATCCACGTGCTCGAGCGCCCCGGCGCCGTCGCCGCGGAAGCTGCGCGCATTGCCCTTTTGCAGCCAGGCCAGCGATTCGTTGGGGTTGATCGACAAGGCCTGGTCGTAGTACGTCTCGGCCAGGTCGAGGTCCTTGACGAAGCTGGTGTGCACGTTGCCCAGCATGGTCAGCGCGAGCGACGAGTCGGGGTCGAGATCGATGGCGCGGTGGGCGCAATCGAGCGCCTGGCGACCATCGGCCTCGCGGTCGTCCGTCCAGCCCTGCACCACGCGGAACAGGTGCCAGCGCGCCAGCCAGGCCAACGGGCCGGCGTGGCGCGGCGCGCGCTCGTGCAGGGTTTCGAGCGCTTGGCGGGCCAGGTCGAAATCGCGCGGCGCCAGCCGGTACAGCAGGCTGATCGCGGCCAGCAGCAGCGTGTGGCTCTCCAGGTTGGGCAGGGCCATGCTGCGCACGCTGCGCACCTCGTGCGCAAACACCGCACGCGAGATGCCCGCCACCAGTTCGAGCACGAGCTGGCTGTCGGGGTGCAGCACGGCCAGTTCCTGGTCGGCCACGGTGTGCGTCCACAGCACGCGGCTGGACGCCGCGTCGGCCAGTTCGGCGTGCACCTGCACCCGCCCGCCCGCCACCCAGTAGCGGCCGGAGACGACGAAATGCGCCCCCAGCAGCCGGGCGATCTGCGCCACCGGCGCGTCGCGGTCGCGGAAGCCGAGGGTGGACAGGCGGGAGATGACATTGATCGAATCGCTCCTGGACAGCACGCCGATGACCTGGTCGGCGATGACATCGCCGAGCACCATCCCGTCTGGCTCCTTCGCATAGGCCGCGAACGGGATCACCGCCACCGTGGGCCGGAGGTTGTCGGGGCCGCGCGGACCGGACATGAGGTCGCCATCGGCACCGACGGGTGTCAGGCGATGGATGCGGATGGGGGTGGGCACACCGTCCAGATGTTGTTCGCCCAGGTCGTGCAGGTCACCATCCAACGAGGGGATGAGTTGCCCGGCCAGTGCCGCCGAGACGAGGGTCTCGCCGTCGCGGGCCAGCGTGGCCAGTCGTTCGGCGGCTGTCAGGTCGAGCGAGGCCGAGGCCTCGGCGCCGACGATGCCGACGCCCAGGCTCAGCTCGGCCAGCGGGCGTTGCGCCAGCTGGTGCAGGCGGCCCGCGCAGGCCGCGGCCGCCCGCGCCTCCGGCAGTTCGGCCGTCAGCAGGCGCTCGGCACGCGACAGCCAGCGGCCGCCGCGGTCGGCGAGGAAGGCGGCGGCGTCGGTGGCGAACTGCGCCATCGACGCGGCATCGACCGCCTCACCGACCCGCGCGCACAGCAGCACGCGGTCGCGCCGCAGCACCAGCGCCAGCAGATCGGTGGTGGCCTGCACCGGATCGGCCACCGGCGGCAGCGGCAGCGGCGCAGCCGCCAGCGGCTGCGCCTCGACCACCTGGGCAAACTGGTAGCCGCGCGAGGGGATCGTCGCGATGGCCTGGGCGCCCAGCACGCGACGCAGCGCCGAGATCTGCACCGACAGGTTGTTCTCCTCGACGACGAGCCCGGGCCAGGCCATGTCGAGCAGTTCGGCCTTGCCGACGACGCGGTCTCGGTGCTCGATCAGTGCGAGCAGCACGTCGAACGCACGGGCGCCGAGCATCGCAGGGCGTCCGTCGATCAGCACCACGCGTTCGTCGGGGCGGACTTCGCAGCGGCCGAAGCGCAGGCGGGTGGGCACGTGAGTGATTCCTTCTCCAGTGAGTGACGCGTCCGGGACGCGCTTCCGAGCGCCCCAAGGACGCCGCCTTGCGGCGCCCGTCCCCCGCGGGAACCCAGGAAAGTGGGAGAGCCGCATTGCGGTGTGAGAAGACGACGGGCCGCCCCCGAGTCTTCTCATCGCCGCGATGGACGCACGACAGTCGTCCGCATTGGGGGCGCACTGACTCGGACGCGAATTTACCTGCGCCACGGACATTTAGGAACGCTTAGCAGCGCCAAAGGACGCCGACCACCATCCCAAAGGACAGTGCATCCACGAAATGAAGGAGGACCACCATGGTCGAATCGATGATCTCAACGAGCCTGGCCCGGCTGGAACGTGAACTGGCGGGGCTGGGGGCCGGCAGGCCCGCCAGCGCGCCGATGCCCGCGTCGGCCTACGCCGAACGGGGCAGCGCCTCGGCACCGTCGGGCAGCCACCTGGCCGACGTGCTGGACGAGTTGGACACCGGCGTGGTGGTGTGCGACGCCATGGGCCGCGTGCAGTTGGTGAATGAGGCGGCCCGCCGCGAACTGGCCGGCGGCGGCGTGCTCCAGCTCGACGTCGACGGCGGCCTGTCGGTCGACGGCAGCCCCAGCGTGGCACTGCAGCGGGCGATGCACAACGCAGCGGTCAACGGGCTGCGGCAACTCGTGCCCCTGGGCACCGGCTCGCGCCGCCTGATGGTGGCGGTGCAACCGACGCGCGGCACGCCAGGGTCGAGCGCTGGATCGGTGCTGCTGCTGGGCCGTCGCAAGCTGTGCCCGGACCTGGCCGTGCAGATGCTGGGGCGGCTGGTCGACCTCACTTCGGCCGAGCAGTCCGTCCTGGCCAGCCTGCTGGCCGGCGAGCGGGTGACGGCGCTGGCCAAGAACAGGGGCGTGGCGGTGTCCACCGTGCGCACCCAGGTGGCGGCGCTGCGCTCCAAGTTCGGCGTGCGCCGCATCGAGGACATCACCCGCCTGGTGGCCGAGCTGCCGCCGATGATGGGCGCGCTGCGCAGTCCGCTGCCGTTCCACGCGCCGGCCCCGCTGCGCCGGCCGCCGGTGGCGCTGGAGGGATCGACCCCGTCGATGGCGCACCTGGCACGGCCGCCCGAGGCCGCGCGCACGGCGCTGCACGGCTGAGAGGCTGAGAGCCGCCTGCTGGCGGCTGCGTCCTATTGCCGTCAGGTCCGGCAAGGGACCGCCACCTAGAATTCCGGGTTGTTCTGTCAACAACCCTGGAAACGACATGTTCGACAAGGAAGACGAAGGCGCTGGCATCGGCCTGTGGGTGGTGATCGGCGTGATCACCCTGCTGCTGTTTGGCCTGATCGCCGGTCTGGCGATTCGACAGGCGCACGGCAAGGCGGCGCCCGTGGCCAAGGTGGCCGTCGCAGCCAGTGCGGCCGACATCGTGATCATCCCGCCGGATGCCGCCTCGGCGGTGCCGGCCGAGCCGCCCACCGCCGCCTCGGCCGCGGCCCAGGCGGCCTCGGTCGTCGCGGCGCGCATGTCGGCCGAGGTGCTGGCACCGGCCCAGGACGGCCTGCTCGACGGCCCCAATGCCGGCGCGCTGGCCGGGGTGCTGTACTTCGGCGTCGGGGGTGCCGAGCTGCCCGCCGATGCGCAGACCGAACTGGCCAAGGTGCTGCAGACGCTCACCGCCCTGCCCGACACGCGCGTGGTGCTGTCGGGCTTCCACGACGCCAGTGGCGACCCCGCCAAGAACGCCGAGCTGGCCAAGGCGCGAGCCAAGGCGGTGCGCGCGGCGCTCGAGGCCGCCGGCGTGGACCCGATCCGCATCGCACTGCGCCGGCCCGAAGCCACCGTCGGTGGCGGCAGCCCGCAGGATGCCCGCCGCGTCGAGATGCGATTGGTCAAGTGATCCGTTGATTGGCCCGACCGTGCCATGATGGCGCGGTCCACCGTCCTCCGCTGACCTTGCCGTTCCGGTCGGCGCCGCACTGGCGCCCCATGACCTCCCCCACAGCCACCACCGCCCCGCCCACGCTCAGCACCCTGCCGATCGAGGGCATGACCTGCGCGTCCTGCGTGGCCCGCGTCGAGCGCGCGCTGTCCAGGGTGCCGGGCGTCCAGCGGGCCAGCGTCAACCTGGCCACCGAGATCGCCAGCGTCGAAGCCTCGGCCGACGTCACCGTGCCGGTGCTGGTGGCGGCCGTGCAGAAGGCCGGCTATGCCGTCGGCGAGCGCACCGTGGCGCTGTCGATCGACGACATGACCTGTGCGTCCTGCGTGGCGCGGGTGGAGCGCGCGCTGCAGCGCGTGCCCGGCGTGCTCGAGGCCACGGTGAACCTGGCCACCGAAACCGCCTCGGCCCGTGTGCTGGGCGACGTGGACCCGGCCGCGCTGGTGGCCGCGGTGACGCGCGCAGGCTACGGTGCGCACACGCGCAGCGATGCCGACGCCGCGCCGGCCAGCGCCCCGCCGGGCCCCCCGCTGTGGCCGGTGCTGGTGGCCGCGCTGCTGTCGCTGCCATTGGTGCTGCCGATGCTGGCGATGCCCTTCGGCATCGACCTGATGGCCCCCGGCTGGGTGCAATGGCTGCTGGCCACGCCGGTGCAGTTCGTCCTGGGGGCGCGCTTCTACCGCGCCGGCTGGCACGCGCTGCGCGCCGGCAGCGGCAACATGGACCTGCTGGTGGCGCTGGGCACCTCGGCCGGCTACGGCCTCAGCGTCTACCTGCTACTCGCCCACGGCGGACACGAGGGCATGGCGCCGCACCTTTACTTCGAATCGTCGGCGGTGGTCATCACGCTGGTGCTGCTGGGCAAGTGGCTGGAGGCGCGCGCTAAGCGGCAGACCACCCAGGCCATCCGCGCACTGCAGGCGCTGCGCCCCGACACGGCCCGGGTGCTGCGCGACGGCAGCGAGCACGAGGTGCCGCTGGCCGAGGTGCGCGTCGGCGACCTGGTGCGGGTGCGGCCCGGCGAACGCGTGTCGGTCGACGGGGTGGTGACCGAAGGCGCCAGCCATGTCGACGAATCGCTGATCACCGGCGAAAGCCTGCCGGTGGCGCGGCGCGTGGGCGACAGCGTCACCGGCGGCGCCGTCAACGGTGAAGGCCTGCTGCTGGTGCGCACCAGCGCGGTGGGCGCGGAATCGACGCTGTCGCGCATCGTCCGGCTGGTGGAGTCGGCCCAGGGGCAGAAGGCGCCGATCCAGCGCCTGGTGGACCGCGTCAGCGCCGTCTTCGTGCCGGTGGTGATGGGCATCGCGCTGCTCACGCTGCTGGGTTGGGGCCTGGGCACCGGGCTGTGGGCCGAGGCGGTGATCCATGCGGTGTCGGTGCTGGTGATCGCCTGCCCCTGCGCGCTGGGGCTGGCCACGCCCGCGGCCATCATGGCCGGCACCGGCGTGGCCGCGCGCCACGGCATCCTGATCAAGGACGCGCAGGCCCTCGAGGTGGCGCATGCGCTGCGGGTGGTGGCCTTCGACAAGACCGGCACGCTCACCGAGGGCCGGCCGCAGCTCGTCGGCGCCCGGGCGGTCGACGGCGACGAGACCGCCCTGCTGGCCGCCGCGGCGTCGCTGCAGGCCGGCAGCGAGCACCCGCTGGCCAAGGCCGTGCTGGCCGCGGCACAGGCCCGCGGCATCGCGGTGCAGCCGGCCGGGCAGATCACGGCGGTGGCCGGCCGCGGGGTGTCGGGCCTGTCGGTCGATGGTCCCACCCCGGGCCGCGCGCTGCGCCTGGGCAGCGGCGGCTGGATGGCCGAGCTGGGCGTCGACCTTGGCCCGCTGGCCGAGGCATCGGCGGCGCTGCAGGCCGAAGGACGCACGGTGTCGTGGCTGGCCGAGCTGGGCCCGTTGCCGCGGCTGCTGGGCCTGCTGGCCTTCGGCGACGCGCTCAAGCCGGGCGCCGCCCGCGCCATCGCTGCGCTGAAGGCGCAGGGCATCCGCACGGTGCTGATCAGCGGCGACAACCGCGGCGCCGCCGAGCGCGTCGGCCGCGAACTGGGCATCGACCAGGTCGAAGCCGAGGTGCTGCCCGCGCGCAAGGCCGAGCTGATGGCCTCGCTGCGCCGGCCCGGCGCGCCGGTGGCGATGGTCGGCGACGGCATCAACGACGCGCCCGCCCTGGCCGCTGCCGACGTGGGCATCGCCATGTCCACCGGCACCGACGTGGCCATGCACGCCGCCGGCATCACGCTGATGCGCGGCGATCCGGCCCTGGTGGCCGATGCCATCGACATCTCGCGCCAGACCTGGCGCAAGATCCGGCAGAACCTGTTCTGGGCCTTCGCCTACAACGCGGTGGGCATCCCGCTGGCCGCCTTCGGCTGGCTCAGCCCGGTGGTGGCCGGCGCGGCGATGGCGCTGTCGAGCGTGAGCGTGATCTCCAACGCCCTGCTGCTGACGCGCTGGCGGCCACGCTGAGCCCGCGCCGGCAGGCGCCCGGGGTCATTGACGCGGCGCACGGCCGGCGCGATATTGGCGCGGCGGTTCATGCCGGTCGAAATGAGTGCCCCGAGGACGCCTTGCGGCGCCCGTCCCCGCGGGACCCATGACGGTGCCTGAGCTGCGTTTCCTCGAAAGGGCCAACCCACCATGCTGCGTCTGCTCCTGCTGTGCTGCCTGTGGCTGACCGGCTGTGCCACGGCGCCGCCGACCGATCGATCGATCGACCACCTGTTCGATGACGCCGCCGTGGCGCCACCCACGGTGCCGATCGATCCCGCCGCCGTGCTGGCGCCGAGCCCGCGCATGAAGGCCTACCTGCGCGAGGTGATCGAGCCGCGGGTGGGCCGCCTCGCGTCGCACCAGCGGGTCATCGAGGCGCTTTACGACGACAAGAACCTCAAGCTCCTCTACGACACCGAACTCACCCGCAATGCGGCGGAGGCTTTCGACGCCCGCCGCGGCAACTGCCTGTCGCTGGTGCTGATGACCGCGGCGCTGGCCCGCGAGCTGGGCCTGTCGGTGCGCTTCCAGTCGGTGGAGGTCGAGGAAACCTGGGGCCGCGACGGCGATCTGGTGCTGTTCGTCGGCCATGTCAACCTCGCACTCGGCCGCAGCCTGCCGGGCAAGCGCGTGCTCGATGGCCCTGGCGACTGGCTGACCATCGACTTCCTGCCCAATGCCGACCTCTCGCGGCAGCGCAGCACCGAGATCGACCAGGCCCGCATCCTGGCCATGTACATGAACAACAAGGCCGTCGAGGCGCTGGCCAGCGGCCAGGTCGACGAGGCCTACTGGTGGGCCCGCGAGGCCCTGCGACAGGACCGCAGCTTCGTCAGCGCCGTCAACACGCTCGGCGTCGTGCACCAGCGCCGGGGCCGCCCTGCCCTGGCCGAAGCGGCGCTGCGCCACGTGCTGTCGCTGGAACCGACCAATTCACATGCCCTGGGCAACCTGCAACACGCGCTGCTGCAGCAAGGCCGCACCGCCGAGGCCGAGGTCGTGTCCCGGCAACTGGCGCTCCTGCAGCCGACCACGCCCTTTGCCCTGCTCGACCACGGTCGGCAGGCCATGGACCGGGGCGACTACGCTCTGGCGCGGCGCCGCTTCGAGCAGGCCTTGCGCCGCGGCGGCGACTATCACGAGTTCCACTTCTGGCTGGCCCAGGCGCTGGCCAAGCTGGGGGATGTGGCGGGCGCGGCGAAACAGCTCGAACTGGCGAAGGAGGGCAGCAGCACCCAACGCCTGCAGGCGATGTACGCCGGCAAGCTGCAGCGCCTGCGCGAGCAATGGGTGCATTGATCGCAGCGGCGCGCCTCACGCCCAGCGGTCCCAGGCCCTGGCCCCCACGGGCTGGCCCCACAGGTCGATCTGCACCGGCGTTCCCACGTGGGTGTGCCGGGCGGCCTCGCCGCGCACGTAGCCCATGCCGATGCAGGCGCCGGCCTTCAGGCTCCAGCCCACGGACGACAACTCGCCCACCGCCTGGCCGTCGACGAGCAGGCTCTCGCCGCCCCACACCCAGTGCGCCGGGTCGTCGAGCACGACGGTGAGCAGCTTCTTCGCGGGCGGCTGATCGCGCCTGGCCAACAGGGCCTCTCGGCCGATGAAGGACGACGCCTTGTCGAGCCGGACGCCCGCCCACAGCCCAGCCTCCACTGGCGATTCGTCCGGGCCCAGTTCGGCGCCCCAGGCGCGGCGGCCAGCCTCGATGCGCAGCGCGTCGAGCGCGAAGTAGCCGGCGTCGACAAGACCCAGGTCCTCGCCGGCCTCGCGCAGCGCAATGTCCACGTGCCGCGCCACTTCCACCGGCACGTACAGCTCGTAGCCCGGCCCGCCCACGTAGGCCATGCGCGCCGCGCGCACGCGCGCCAGGCCGAGGTCGATCTCACGGCTGTGCGAGAACTTCAGCGTGCCCAGGTCGTCGGGCGTCAGCCGCTGCAGCAGTTCGCGCGAGCGCGGGCCCATCACCGACAGCAGGCTCCACAGCGGGCTGACGTCGGTGAGCACCGCCTGCTGCTGCGCGCCGATGTGGCGGCCGATCCAGTCGGCATCGCGCGTGGGCTGGGCCGAGCCGGTGACGACGAGGAAGCGATCTTCGGCCAGGCGGATCACCGTGCAGTCGCTCTCGAAGCCGCCGCGCTCGTTGAGCATCGCGGTGTAGACCATGCGGTCCACCGGCACGTCCATCTCGTTGGCGCACAGGCGCTGCAGCACGGCCAGCGCGTCGCGGCCCTGCAGCAGCAGCTTGCCGAAGGAGCTCTGGTCGTACATCGCCACGGCCTCGCGGGTGGCACGCATCTCGGCGCACACCCAGGGCAGCCAGCCCGGCGTGCCCAGGCCGTGCGGCGGCGCCGCCTGGCCGGCCGGGCGGAAGTAGTTGGCCCGCTCCCAGCCGAACCTGGAGCCGAATTCGGCGCCCCGAGCCGCCAGCCGGTCGTACAGCGGCGAGGTGCGCAGCGGCCGCGCACTGGCCAGCTCCTGCCGCGGCCAGCGCATCGCATAGTGCAGGCCCAGGGTCTCGCCGGTGCGCTGCGACAGCAGGCGCCGGTTGGCCATGAAGGGGCCAAAGCGGCGAAGGTCCACGTCCCACAGGTCGGACGGCGCCTCGCCGCCGGCGATCCATTCGGCGATCAGCCGGCCGGCGCCGCCCGAGTTGGCGATGCCGGCCGAATTGAAGCCGGCACAGACGAAATAGTGGCTCAGCCCCGGGGCCTCGCCGAGGATGAAGTTGCCATCGGGCGTGAAGCTCTCGGGCCCGTTGAGCAGCATCTTGATCTCGGCCGTCTCCAGGCACGGCGTGCGGTGCATCGCGGTCTTCATCAGCGGCTCGAACTGGTCCCAGTCCTCGTCGAGCAACTGGAACTGGAAGCTGGCCGGGATCGGGTCCACCGTCCAGGGCTTGGCCACCGGCTCGAAGCCGCCCATCAGCAGGCCACCCACCTCTTCCTTGTAGTAGATGAAGCCGTCGGGGTCGCGCATCACCGGCAGCATGGGGTGCACGCCCTCGATGCGGCCGGTGACGATGTAGAAGTGCTCGGCCGAATACAGCGGCACGTTCACGCCGGCCAGCGCGCCGAACTGCCGCGCCCACTGGCCGGCGCAGTTGACGAGCACCTCGCAGGCGATCTCTGCCTCTTCGCCGTCGCCCTCGGTCGGCCGCACGCGCACGCCCCGCACGCGCCGGCCGTCGGCGCCCTGCTCGTCCAGCACGGCGGTCACCTCGATGCCCTCCAACAGCCGGGCACCGCGTTGGCGCGCCCCCTTGGCCAGCGACATGCACAGGTCGGCCGGGTTGGCCTTGCCGTCGCCGGGGATCCAGATCGCGCCCTGCAGGTCATCGGTGCGCATCACGGGGTACAGGTCGCCGGCCTCGCGCGGCGTGAGCACCTGCACCTCGATGCCGAAGCTGCGCGCCAGCGCGGCCTGCTTGTGCAGCACCTGCATGCGCTCGGGCGTGCTCGCCACGTTGAGGCTGCCGCAGGCCTTCCAGCCGGTAGCCAGTCCCGTCTCCGCCTCGAGCGACGCGTACAGGCCGATGCCGTAGGTGCTCATCCGGGTCATGTTGCGGTTGGGGCGCATCTGCCCCACCAGCCCGGCGGCGTGCCAGGTGGTGCCGCTGGTGAGCTTGCCCTGTTCGAGCAGCAGCACGTCGGTGATGCCGAGCTTGGCCAGGTGGTAGGCCGTGGAACAACCGGCGATGCCGCCGCCAACGATGACCACGCGGGCCTGGGTGGGAAGTGCCATGTCGATTGCTGCGCCGGCTCTGGCGCCCCACGGCGCCTGCACGCAGAATAACGCGATGGACGACAGCGCCCGCCTGACTTGGCACGAGCACGAGGACAGCGTGCCGGCCGAGCCTGGCCTCGTCGTGGACCAGGGCCTCGGCGATGCGAACGAGGCCGCCGCGCCGCTGCACGAGGTGCGGCCGATGTCCTGCTTCGTGCACAAGGCCGATGGCCATGTCATCGGTGGCGCGGTGGGCCGGCGCTGGGGCCGCTGCGGCGAACTGCAGCAACTTTGGGTGGACGCCTCGCAACGCCGGCAGGGCCTGGGCGCGCAGTTGGTTCGGCGTTTCGAAGACCTGGCCCGCCGGCACGGCTGCACGCAGGTCTACCTCGAGACCTTCAGTTTCCAGGCACCGCGCTTCTACCGGGCGCTGGGCTACCGCGAACTGGCCGCCATCGACGGCTTCGCACCCGGCATCGTCAAGTTCACGATGCTGCATCCGCTGAACGACGCGTGACCGACGCGCGACCGCTCGGCATCGCGAGCCTGCTCGCGCCCCACAACCGCATTCCACAGGAGTGATCCCATGGCCGAAGTGGCAGCCGGCGGCAAGTCCGGCAAGGTCGTCATCCGCAACATCGGGCTGCTGCTCTCGGGCGACATCGACCGGCCGGTGCTCGACGCCGACACCATCGTCGTCGTCGACGGCCTCATCACCGCGGTGGGCCGCGAGAAGGATTGCGACACCGCGCAGCCGACCACCCTGATCGACGCCCGCCAGACCTGTGTCGCACCCGGGCTGATCGACAGCCACGTGCACCCGGTGTTTGGCGACTGGACGCCACGGCAGAACCAGCTCGGCTGGATCGAGAGCACGATGAACGGCGGCGTCACCACCATGATCTCGGCCGGCGAGGTGCACCTGCCCGGCCGCCCGAAGGACATCGTCGGCCTGAAGGCACTGGCCATCACCGCGCAGCGCGCCTTCGACAACTTCCGCCCCGGCGGCGTCAAGGTGCTGGCCGGCGCGCCCATCATCGAGAAGGGCATGACCGAGCAGGACTTTGCCGAGCTGGCCGCGGCCGGCGTCACCCTGCTGGGCGAAGTGGGCCTGGGCTCGGTGAAGGCCGGCTACGAGGCGCAGCAGATGGTGGCCTGGGCCCGCAAGCACGGCATCCAGAGCACCATCCACACCGGCGGGCCCAGCATCCCCGGCTCGGGCCTGATCGACAAGGACGTGGTGCTCGAGGCCGATGCCGACGTCATCGGCCACATCAACGGCGGCCACACCGCCCTGCCCGAAGCGCATGTGTGCGAGCTGTGCGAGAAGAGCAGCCGCGCCATCGAGATCGTGCACAACGGCAACGAGAAGGTGGCCATCGCCGCCGCGCAGGCCGCGATGCAGCTGAAGTGCCCGCACCGGGTGATCCTGGGCACCGACGGCCCCGCCGGCTCGGGCGTTCAGCCGCTGGGCATGCTGCGCATGGTGGCGCTGCTGTCGTCGCTGGGCGGCATCCCGGCCGAACTGGTGTTCTGCTTTGCCACCGGCAACACCGCGCGGCTGCGCCGGCTGAACTGCGGCCTGATCGAGCCCGGCCGCGACGCCGACTTCGTCTTCATGGACCGGGCACAACACTCTGCGGGCCGCACGCTGCTGGAGAGCGTGCAACTGGGGGACATCCCCGGCGTGGGCATGGTGATGATCGACGGCCTGGTGCGCTGCGGGCGCAGCCGCAACACGCCACCAGCCACCGAGGTGCCGGTGGTGCTGTCAGGAGGCCATTGAAGGCCCGAGGCGTTGGCGGCGAACCCGGCACCGAGTGGCCCGCGGGCCACTCAGGCGATCACCGGCCGGCTTCGCCGTTGACGCGCAAGGACAGCCGCTCGAGGCGGTAGCGCAAGGTGTCGCGCGACACGCCCAGCAGGCGCGCCGCCTGGGTCACGTTGTCGTTGGTGCGGGACAGGGCCTGCTGGATCAGCCGGCGCTCGGTGCGCTCGAGGTTGAGGTCGCCGCCGTCGTCGTCGGGCACCACGGCCGATTCGGCATCCGGGGTGGCGGCCCACAGGAAGCCGAGCTCGCGCAGGCCCACCTGGGTGCCCTGGCACAGCAGCACGGCTTGCTCCATCGCGTTGCGAAGCTCGCGCACGTTGCCGGGCCAGCGGTGCGACATCATGGCCGACTCGGCTTCCGGCGCCAGCGAGATATCGCCCTTGCGATAGCGCTGGCCGTGCCACTTCAGGAAATGGTTGGCCAGGCGCAGGATGTCGGTGCCACGCTCGCGCAGCGGCGGCACCTTCAGTTCGATGATGCGCAGCCGGTAGTAGAGATCGGCCCGGAACTGTCCGGCCTTGACCATCTGGTCGAGTGGTCGGTGTGTGGCGCTGACGATGCGCACGTTGACCGACTGGTCACGCAGGCCGCCCAGGCGGCGGAAGCGCCGGTCTTCCAGCAGCTTGAGCAGCTTGACCTGCGTGGACGGCTCGGCCTCGCCAATCTCGTCGAGGAAGAGCGTGCCACCTTCGGCCGTCTCGACGAGGCCGGCCTTGCGCTGGCGTGCGTCGGTGAAGGCACCGCGCTCATAGCCGAACAATTCGGCCTCGACCAGTTGCGCCGGCAACGCGCCGACGTTGAGCTCGACGAAGGGCAGCGCCGCGCGCGCGCCGCCAAAGTGCAGCGCCTTGGCGACGAGCTCCTTGCCTGTGCCGGTCTCGCCCTGGATCAGCACGACCGGGGCCTCGCCGTCGTCGAGCTGCTGCTCGGACTCCAGCAGCAGCCGGACCTGCTGGCGCAGGGCTTCGATCGACGGCGACTCGCCGAGGATGCGGTCGACGCCGCTGGCCTCGGCATCGCGCCGGTTGTAGTAGCTGACGGCCGTCTCGAGCCGGTTGCGGCTCATCAGCCGCTCGAGCAGGAGCTTGAGTTCGCTCAGCGCCAGGGGCTTGGCCAGGTAGTCGGCCGCACCGGCCTTCATGGCGCTGACCGCCAACTCGGCACCACCGAAGCCGGTCATCATGACGACCTGCGCCTGCGGGTCGCCGCTGCGCATGCGCTCTAGCGCCTGCAGGCCATTCATGCCGGGCAGGTTGTGGTCAAGCAGCACGACGTCGGGCTTGAACTCGGTGTACATCGCCAGGCCCTGCTCGGCAGAACCGGCGAGTTGAACCTCGTAGCCCATCCGCCCCAGGTAGACGGCCAGGTTTCGGGCCAGTGTCTCTTCGTCGTCGATGATCAGGACGGCTCGTCCCATGTGCAAACTTGCCTTCGCCAGGCGGGGGCCGGCGTTGCGGGCAATTATCGGTGACGGCGTAGCGAGTTCGGCCATTGGGTCTGCTGGTTGGGTGAGCGCACCCTCCAAACCGAGGGCTGTGTCCACCCGTACGCGAAACTTGTGCCAGCCCGTGCGGCAGGCCGCCGCACCCGCAAGGCAGGCATGGGCCTTGGTGTTCGGGGGATTTCCCCCGGGTCGCGGCAGGGGGAAATCCCCCGAGCTGCACGCGGCGGATCACCCGCCGTGAATCGGAAGGCGCAGCTGCACCTGTGTGCCGCGGCCGGGTTCGCTGGTCAGCTCGACCTCGCCGCCGATGCGCTGCACGAAACGCCTCACGAGGGCCAGTCCCAGACCCAGGCCTCGCGGCTTGCCGGTTTGGAAGGGCTTGAAGGCCTCCCCCAGGCGCTCAGGCTCGATGCCGACGCCCGTGTCGCCCACCGTCACATGCACCCTCGCCCCCAGCCTCTCTGCCTTGAGGGTGACCGTGTCGCCCGAGCGGGTGGCCTCGACGGCGTTGGCCAGCAGCGAGTTCAGGACCTGCGCCAACAGCACCGGATCGGCGGCCACGGCTCCGAGAGACTGACCCAGCTCGACGCGGAACGGCTTGGATTGGGCCTGCAGCTCGGGCCCGAATCGGGCCGCCGCATCGGCCAGCGCGGTGTTGAGGTCGGCGCTGCCCAGGCGCTCGGCGGGATCGCGCACCCAGGTCAACAGTGTGCGCACCAAGTGCTCGACGCGGTCGACGTTGCGCACGATGTCGGCGTAGGCCGTGTCGGAATCGCCGAGGATCTCGTGCTGCAACTCGGCTGTGCTGCGGATGGACCCCAGCGGATTGCGGATGCTGTGGGCCACGGCGGCGGAGATCTCGCCGACCATCGCCAGTGCGTCGGCCTCGATCAACTGGGTGCGCTGTTCGCGCAATTGCTGTTCGGCACGGCGAACGAACCAGATCAGCGTGGCGAACAGGCACAGCCCACCCAGGGCAGATCCGGTCCAGACCAGCCGCCGACCCGACCGGATGGCATCGAACAACGCCGCCGGCTCGCGATACAGCTCGACCACCCCCACGAGCTCATTGCGCGCCTCGTCGTACACCGGCACGTAGTTCTCCACGTACCGCTTGTCCCGCGACGGCAGCAACACGTGCTCTGCCTTGTCCTGCTTTTCGGGGCCGGCCTCGGTGTGGATGACGAGCCTGCCCTGCAGGGCCTCGTCGAGCTCTTCGTTGGCGCCGAACTGCTGGCCGATGATCTCGGGACGACTCGACCACAACACACGCCGATCGGTGGAATAGACGTTGACGCGCTGCACATCGGGCATCGCCGACAAGTGAGTGCAGAACTCGACGAAGTTCGAACTGTCGAGGTTGCCACGTGTCCGCATGGATTGCGCCACGCGCTGGGTGTTGCTGACGCTCTGCACGAAGTCGCGGCTCAGCGCTGCATCGCGTTCGAGCATGCGCGCTTCGATGAAGCGGCTGAGCAGCAGCGCCATCACCAGACTGAAGGCGCCGATCGCGACCGCCCCGGCGATCGAGAACAGACGCATCAGGCGAAAGCCTCCGCCGGGCGTGGCCTGCCATGCGTTCGCGGTGCGCCTGCGCTTGAAGAATTGCATGGTCGGTGGTCCTGGAGAGGATGCGTCGGGCTCTGCCCGACGCAATATGCGTTCCTGCGGCGGCCCGTTCGCCGCCCACCCCCGGCACCGACGTCGCGGAGCGCCTGGGACGGCTCAGGCGGGTTGCGCGGCCGGCACCAGCGCCGCCGACACCAGCGCCACCAACCGGTCCTCGGGGTAGGGTTTGCCGAGCAGCACGCTGACCCCGGCGGCGGCGGCCGCGGCAGCATGGCGGTCGTCGGCCGAGGTGATCATGATGACGGTGATGTCTGCCGTGGGCCGATGCTGTCGGACGTGCCGGGTCAGTTCGAATCCATCGACCTCGGGCATCTCGACATCGGTGACCAGCACGTGAGGCGCTTCGATGGCGATCTTCCGCATCGCATCGGCCCCATCCTCCGCCAACACGACTCGGAAGCCGTGCTGGGCCAGGAGCCGATTGGTCTTCACCCGCACGACCTTCGAGTCGTCGGCCACCATCACCAGCAGTTCGGCTGGCGATGTTGGCGCGCGGGCTGCCTGGGCTTCCGCAGCCTCGCGGGCCGCCTGCGCTTCTGCAGCTTCGCGGGCGGCCTGGGCTTCTGCAACCTCGCGGGCGGCCTGGGCTTCTGCGGCCTCGCGGGCTGCCTGGGCTTCTGCAGCCTCGCGAGCGGCCTGGGCTTCTGCAGCCTCGCGAGCCGCCTGCGCTTCTGCAGCCTCGCGGGCGGCCTGCGCTTCTGCAGCCTCGCGGGCGGCCTGCGC
>NZ_MWLO01000155.1:0-101268 GCF_002198735.1 Ideonella sp. A 288 | reverse complement strand
GCCTGGGCTTCTGCAGCCTCGCGGGCTGCCTGGGCTTCTGCAGCCTCGCGGGCTGCCTGGGCTTCCGCAGCGTCGCGGGCTGCCTGGGCTTCCGCAGCGTCGCGGGCTGCCTGCGCTTCTGCAGCCTCGCGGGCTGCCTGGGCTTCTGCAGCCTCGCCGGCTGCCTGGGCTTCCGCGGCCTCGCGGGCCGCCTGGGCTTCCGCGGCCTCGCGGGCTGCCTGGGCTTCTGCTGCCTCGCGGGCTGCCTGGGCTTCTGCAGCCTCGCGGGCCGCCTGGGCTTCCGCGGCCTCGCGGGCCGCCTGGGCTTCCGCGGCCTCGCGGGCTTGGCCATCGTCCGCCTCGGGTCCTTCGATCGGCGGACCCAGCGTGGGTCCGCCCTGCGATGCCTGGCCCTCCTCCAGCGTCCGGTCCCGGGCACGTCGGCGCGAAGAGATCCACTGCCAAAGCGCCAAAACGGCCAGCGCCGCCCCCACGATCCACCACAACCCGCTGTCGTTCATCGGTAGAACCTTGTCTTGCGCCTGCTGGATAACGCCCGGTGGGCCACTGGCAGCAGCATAGTGCGTACGGCCAGGCCAAAGGTCGTGTTTTGAACCTTGGCGGCCAAAGTGTGAGAAAGGATGCCGACCTTTGTCGCGCTCACCCCTCAGAGGCCTGTCGAGACGCCTCCCAGCGCGGGTTCACACACCGGAACCTGAATGTGATCTTTGTCAAGCGGACAAGAACACACAACCGACGCGTCCAAAGCATGCGACCATTGCCGCCGAGCTTTTCCAAACTCCGTCTCATGATGCGCGCGCCACGCTCAAGTACCGGCCTCAAGCGCCGACAACAACGCATGATCCCCGCGCGCCGCCTCTTGCCTGTCATCGGCCTCCTGTGGGCCAGTCCCCTGTGGGCCTCTCCGGTGGGCCCCATCTGGAACTGCTGGTACAACCTGGATCAGCATGTGGCGTGTGTGCTGCAGTCTTCGTCGCTGGCGCGCGTTCTTCCCATCGACGA
This sequence comes from Ideonella sp. A 288, assembly GCF_002198735.1. Taxonomy (GTDB): domain Bacteria; phylum Pseudomonadota; class Gammaproteobacteria; order Burkholderiales; family Burkholderiaceae_C; genus Pseudaquabacterium. The sequence continues at coordinate 100,266 of NZ_MWLO01000155.1, read as the reverse complement.
GCCGCGTCATCTCGACATGGCCGCGGCGGCAGTCAAGCCTGTGCGTGTGGTCGCTTCTGCGGCCATGACGATGGTGCAGTTGCTGCGCACTCGTCCGACGGCACTGCGCGGGCGCACGCTGATGATTCCCCTGCACACCGAACCATTCGATCATGATTCCGTGGCGGTGCTTGCCCAGATCGTCATGTGCGGTCCGCAAGTTGAATGCCGAGCCTTCTATGGCGAGCGCCCAGCGGTGACGCCGCAAGCCGCAGCCGACTTTGCCGACGCCAACGACCCGCTGACGCTCGCTGGCGAGTGAGGCATATCGCCGCACGCTGTTCCGGGTGATCACCCGGCTTTGGTCGAGCCGGTAAACTGCACAGCCCGGCCGAAGATTGTTGGGCTGCCTGCATCCGGAGTGCATGTCGACCGTCTTTCACCAGGAACACGCCCCTGTGCCACCGCCCTTGGTTGCCCCGAGCCGCCCCTGGGAGCGGCCCGGGATCGTGCCCGCAATGCTTGTCGCCATGGTCGGGCTGCTGGTCACCGCTGCGCTGTGGCGCGACGCTGCCATGCGCGCCGCCGCAGTGGCTGAAGCGCGCTTCGAGTACCGCACCGACCGCATCCACAAGGAACTCGCGCATCGGCTCGACAGCTACGAAACAGCACTGAAGAGCATCGCCGGGTTCATCGGCGTGCGCGAAGGCTTCGACCGCGGGCAGTGGCGGCGCTATTTCGAGCGAGCGCCCGTCATCGAGGAGTACCCCGGTCGACTGCTCATCGGCTATGCACCGCGGGTGCCGCTCAACGAGCGCAGCGCCCACGAGGACGAGGTTCGCCGGGACGGCCTGGCCGGCTACAAGGTGACCAGCATCGGTGGCGCTCACCGCGGGGCCTACTCGCCCTTGGCCTTCATCGACCGCGCGTTGCCGGCGGGCACGGTGACCCTGGGCGAAGACCTGGCGGACGATCCGGTGGCGGCCGAGGCGATGTCGTTGGCCGCTCGCACAGGGCGCACCATCATGTCCGGCCCCTTGCGCTGGTCGCGCAGCCAGTCGGAGGCAGACCAGGTGTGGGGCATCTTCGTGCCGGTGTATGGCGGCGACGACAAACTGGTTTCCGAAGCTGACCGCAAGCGGGCCTTGATGGGCTTCGTGGTGGAGGCCTTCCATCCGATGGAGACCGTTGGCTCCTCACTGGGTGCGGATGCCAAGCTCATCGGGCTGAGGGCTCGGGATGGGGCCGTGCCGCTGTTCACCTGTCCCGAGATGACCCAGGAGGTGTCTCGGGGCTTCAAACCCATGCTCGTCCGCGACATACCGCTGCGCTATGGCGAACGACAGTGGACGATGCACTTTGTCGCCCTGCCCGGCTACCTGGCCACGGTCGAGTCCGACCAGCCCAGCATCGTGTTGGTAGCGGGATCGCTGGTGAGCCTGTTGCTGGGCGGGCTGGTGGGCACGATGGCCTACCTGCGCGCCCGTGCCGTGAACCTGGTGGCCGAGCGCACCGTCGAGTTGCAGGCCGCGCTGGCACGCTCCGAAGCCAGCGAATCGCGCACGCGTGCAGTGGTCGACAACGCGCTCGACGCGATCATCACGATCGATGAACGAGGAGCCATCCAGAGCTTCAACCCGTCTGCCGAGCGCCTGTTCGGCTACACGCAGGCCGAGGTGATGGGCCGGAACGTCCACTTGCTCATGCCCTCGCCAGACCGCGAGCAGCACGACGGCTACATGCAGCACTACCTGGCCACCGGCGAGCGCCGCATCATCGGCATCGGGCGCGAGGTGACGGGGCAACGCAAGGACGGCAGTTGCTTCCCGCTCGATCTCGGCGTCAGTTCGATGCAGATCGGCGGCGTGCAGTTTTTCTCCGGCATCGTGCGCGACATCACCGGACGTCGGCTGGCCGAGCAGGCGCTGCAGCAGAGCGAACGCAAGCTGCGCTCGTACATCGAGCAATCGCTCGACGGCGTGATCGTCGTCGACGGCGACGGCCGCTACCTCGAGGTGAACCCCGCCGCGTCCGGTCTGCTGGGCCGGTCGCCATCCGATCTGCTGCGCATGACGATCGGCGAAACGCTGGCACCTGACCCCACCAACGTGCACGCGGGAACCGAGCATTTCCGGCGGGTCGTCGAGACCGGCCGCAGCCAGGGCGAGGTGGTTCTGTTGCGCCCCGACGGCACCTACTGCACGGCCGACATTGCCGCCGTGGCGCTGGGCAACGGCCGCTATCTCGGCATCCTGCGCGACGTGACCGAACGGCACCAGGCCTCGCTGGCCCTGCAACGCGAGCGGGAGTTGCTGGAGGTGCGCGTGGCCGAACGCACCGAGGTGCTGACTCGCACCAATGCCGCCCTGCAGCAGGAGGTGGCCGAGCGGCGCCGTGTCGAAGGCGAACTGGTCGCTGCGCGCGAACAAGCCTTGCAGGCGGCCGAGGCCAAGGCCGGGTTCCTGGCCAACATGAGCCATGAGATCCGCACGCCGATGAACGCGGTGGTGGGCATGACGGCGCTGCTGGAGGAGACCTCGCTCAACGCCGAACAGCGCGACTACGTGCAGACCATCCGCACCAGCGGCGACGCGCTGCTGGCGGTGATCAACGACATCCTCGACTTCTCCAAGGTCGACTCGGGCATGCTCGAACTCGAGCACCGACCCTTCGAACTGGGCGCGTGCATCGAGGAGGCCGTGGAGATGCTGGCCCCTCGCGCCGCCGAGAAGGGCATCGACCTGCTGTACGTGCTGGCCGACGACGTGCCGCCGTGGATCGTCGGCGATGCCACCCGCCTGCGCCAGGTGTTCGTCAACCTGCTGTCGAATGCCGTCAAGTTCACCGAGCGCGGCGAAGTCTGCCTGTCTGCCGGGCTGATCGACCGCAACGATCATCACCTGCGCCTGCAGTTCTCGATCCGCGACACCGGCATCGGCATCCCGGCCGACCAGCAGCACCAGTTGTTCAAGGCTTTCTCCCAGGCCGATTCGTCGACCACCCGCAAGTACGGCGGCACGGGCCTGGGGCTGGCGATCTGCCAGCGGCTGGTGCGGCTGATGGGCGGGGTCATCGGGCTGGAGAGCGCCGATGGACAGGGCTCGACTTTCTTCTTCACGATCGCGGCCGAGGCGGCCTCGGGCACCCATCGGCCCCGCTACGCCAGCCAGGCCAGCCCCGAACTCACCGGCAAACGGGTGCTGCTGGTCGACGACAACCCGACCAATCTGCACATCCTGGAGACGCAATGCCGGCGCTGGGGCATGGAGGTGTCATCGGCCTCCAGTGCCACCGAGGCGCTGACCATGCTCGACAAGGACCGGCTGTTCGACGCCGCGGTGCTCGACCTGCACATGCCCGGCATGGACGGCGTGCAATTGGCCCAGCAGATCCGCTGGCTGTGCCCGGGCTCGCTGCCGGCCCTGTTGTTGCTGTCGTCCAGCACGCACCGCCGAGGCAGCGCCCCGGCCGAAGGCCTGTTCGCGGCGCGCCTGGCCAAGCCGGTGAAGCACACGCAACTGTTCGAATCGCTGACCCGTGTGCTCCAGGCCGACGCCGGGCACGAAGGGCCGATCGACAGCTCGCGGCGCCTCGATCCGACCATGGGCCAGCGCCTGCCGCTGCGCATCCTGGTGGCCGAGGACAGCGCGATCAATCAGAAACTCGCCGTGGGCATCCTGGCCAAGCTGGGCTATGCCTGCGACGTCGCCGGCAACGGGGCCGAGGCGCTCGAGCTGGTGAAGCTGCGCCCCTACGACCTGGTGTTCATGGACCTGCAGATGCCGGAGATGGATGGCCTCGAATCCACCCGTCGCATCGTCGCCGAGATGCCACCCCTGGATCGGCCGCGCATCGTGGCCATGACGGCCAACGCATTGACGGGTGATCGCGAGCGCTGCCTCGAAGCCGGCATGGACGACTACATTGCCAAACCCATCCTCCCGGTGGATGTGCAGGCGCTGATCGAGCGGACAGTGGGCAGTGGCCGCAAGGCCGCCCTGGTGACCGAGCCCGATTCGGTGCCGCTGATCGACCAGCGCATCGTGGGTGAACTCCGTGCCATCGACGAGCCTGGCCAGCCTTCCCTGCTGCGCAGCCTGTTGCTGGACTATCTGGCCGAGACACCTGGCACGATCGGCGAGATCAAGCGCTTTGCCGATCGTCGCGAGGCGTCGCGGCTTGCACAGAAGGCCCACAAGCTCGCGGGCATCAGCGCCAGCCTGGGCGCCACAGGCATGTCGGAAGTGTGTGTGCGCATGGAGCGGCACATCGCCGCAGGAGACCTCACCGGACTGGCGTCGATGATCGATCAACTCGAACTGCGCTTCGCCCGCACGCGCGCCGAGTTTCAACGCCTGGTCTGACTCACCCTGGTCTGTCTCGCACTGGTCTGTCTCACCCTGGTCTGTCTCACCCAAACAGCACGCCACTGCCAATGGACCCGATGGACCTCGCCGCGGACGAGTGGCGCCGCGGGCAACCCGAAGGTGCCCTGCCCGGCGTCAGGGATTGCAGTCGGGGTACTGAGACAGCGTGAGGACAGCGCGGTACGGGCTGACCGACCGAATCTTCGTGCCCACCATCGCCGCGCTGGTGCGGTCGAGGCAGCGGGCCAGCTTCTTGGGCTCCATGGTCGGCGAAATCTGCCGCAACAGTGCCGCCGTGCCGGCCACGATCGGGGCAGACATGGACGTGCCGCTCCAGCTGCCATAGCCGCCCGGCACCGCGCTGGTGATGCCGTCCCCAGGGGCCACGAGACTGATCCAGTCGCCAGAATTGCTGAAGTCCGCCAGCTTCGACGCCGAGGTGCTTGCAGCCACCGAGATCAATCCGTAGGCGCCCTCGGCCGCGGGGTAGATGCGAAGGTCACGGCTGCCATCGTTGCCAGCAGCCGCCACGATGACGGCACCCGCGCTGCGCGTGCAGCGCTGGCGGTCGGCGTTGTAACCCGGATCGGTCATGTCGGTGACAGGATCGGCAGCGTCCGGCAGGCCACAGCTGACGAGATTGGCCACCGCATCGAGCAACCGGGTGCGCACCGGACTGCCGAGGCTGAGGTTGACAACGTGCGCGCCATCGTCGGTGTCCGGATTGCCGTCGGGGTCGATGGCATACAACAGGGCCTCGGACAGTGTCCACACATTGCCGAGGCCCTGCGGATCGAGGACACGGATGGGCATGATCGTGGCGCCAGGCGCCATGCGGGCGATGATGCCGGCGACGTGGGTGCCGTGCCCAAAGGAAACGTCGAGGGACGTGCCGCCTTCCGTAGGATCGGTGTCGCCATCGACGAAATCCTGACCGGGGGCCAAACGGGCGGCGATGGCAGGATGCGTTCGATCGACGCCAGTGTCGAGAACGGCCACGCGCACGCCCTTGCCGGTGGCGATGCGGTGGGCGAAGGACAGGCGCAAGGACGGCCAGGCCCACTGAGACACATAGTCGGTCTCGGTGCCGATGGCCCAGGGACGAATCTTGGTGGCTTCCGGCGACTGCGTCAGTCGGTTTTCCTCGGCCAGCAGCACGGTGGGCTCCAATCCAAGTGCGGCAAGCTTGTCAGCCACCACCGCACCGCCAATGACCTTCACACGGTAGATGGGCCTCGCCCCGAATGAGGACAAAAGGCTGAGCTCGTACTTTTGAAGCAATGGGCCCAACGCAGCCGTGCTGGTCAGCTTGAGCAGAACTTCACCCGGAACCACGTCGCCCGGTTGCGCCGCACCTGCGGGCATCGTCACGATGGTCAGGCACGCTGCAATCGCGGCAGCGATGCCAGAAAAACTGGCGATGAAGCTCTTCATGACGGTACCTCGTGGACCTGCGCGGCTCACCAGCCGCCATGCAGCGTGAATGCTGCCCAATGAAATGGATGCGGGTGTGTTGCCCGCACAGCCAGTTGAGCCCCCCTGAGGGCGGTCGCAGGCGAGTCGCCGTTCTTCAGCGCTGAATAGAAATGGGTCATGAAATCGGACGTGACCCGGTCGTCGACTGGCCACAGGCTGCCGACCACTCGCGCTGCACCGGCCACCATGAAGGCGCGGACCAGCCCAATGATCTCGTCACCCACATTGTCGCCGGCCAACCCGGTTTCACAGGCACTGAGGACAACGACACCGGGTTTGAGCGAAAGCGCCTCAGCCTGTTCGGCGGTCAACGCGCCATCGGCGAGCTGCAGCGCCGAAAACATCGGGCTGTCGATGCGAAACTGCGCATGGCACGCCAAGTGCAAGACATCGGCCGAACCCGCCATCTCCTGCAGCGCTGCCACGGTGGCCGCCGAGCCGACGAGCGAATGGCCGCGAGGAAAGAGGCTCGCCACGAGCTCGGCTTCGGCACCCGCATGGGGCAGGCGGCTGGATTCGCCGAGACTCAAGACACATTCCGGGATCACCGGCTTGCGGAGCAGACCGTAGAGCGCCACGCGCGCACTGGGCGCGACTGCCAGTTCAATGGTGTCGGCGAGGTATCGGTCGCCATCGGTCAGGGCACCGAACGGCACCCTCGCCAGCTCGCCATGGGGAACGACCAGCACGCGGCGAATGCCGGCCAGGGCCGAACGCAATGGCGCCCAAAGAAGCCCCCCCAATTGAGTGAGGCGAATGCGGGCACGGTGCTCGAGCTGCGCCATGTGGCTCGACATCTGCGCAGCGCCATGACGCAGCGACTCGATCTGGAAGCAGGTGGACCGCACGGCCTGCTGCACAACGGCCCACGAAGCCACGTTTCGAATCAACTGCACTCGCGACGCGGTCGCCACGCAGCAGAACAGTTCGTCGCCGACAACGCCATACTCGACCAGTGCGTCGCCCTCGCCCAGATGGGCTTGCAGGGCCGGCACGCTGAATCCGTCATCGAGACCGACCACTTCCACGCTGCTGGCAGCAGCCAGACGCTGGCGGCGTGCGCGCTCGAGCAGCGTCTGCTCGGCACGGCGAATCTCGTCCTGCCAGTGAGCCGAACCATCGGCCCCCTCTGCCGATGGATCGACACGACGGTAGAGCCAGTTCAGCCGGGTGCGAAGTTCGCCCAGTGCATCCGGTTCGTCGCTTTCGCGTTCGTTGCCGTGCGACATGCGCTCAGCCAGCGCCCGGGCGCGCATGCGATCGAGCTGCCACAGGACGCGTGCTGCACGGGCACTCGCACCTTCATCCGTGGCCGACTCCGGCGCTTCGAGCGCCAGGCCAAGCAGCGCTTGATATGGCTGAAGGTGGTCCGTCAGATAGGCACTGCGGATGTCGTCCCCCGGCAGGGCTCGACGCTGGTCTTCAAATCGCTCGACGGCCGACTCGAACCATTCGGCGGCCGCCGCGATCCGCCCCTCGGCTCGTGCAACACGGCCCAGGCCGGTCAGGCAGCGCACCTGGGCCGGCAGCAATTGGAGCGTCTCGGCGGACTCGAGACAGGCCTCGAATCGAGCCCCGGCGGCCGCGACGTGCCCGGAATCCAACAGGGCCGCAGCGACGACGGCTTCGGCCCCCGTGCGACCGGGCACTTGGCCGGCATCGGCAAATGCTTGTGACGCAGTCTCCGCCAATGCAAGCGCTTCCTGAGGGTCGCCATTCGCCAGTGCCAGTTCGGCTCGCACCAGCGCCACCGCAGCCCCGCCCACCGGACTGTCGTGCTCGGCAAACAGCTGGGCCGCCGCGACCAGCGAATCGGAGGCCAGCGCGCGTCGACCTTGAAGGACCAAAGCCCGGCCCCGCTGACTCAGTGCCCACGCCTGCTCGACCGCCATGCCCAGGCGCTCGAACTTCTCGACCGCATCGTCGAGCAGGGCCATGGCTTCTGGCAGCAGGCGAAGCTCGAGGTAGGCGTAACCGAGTTGCTTTTCCGAGATGGCCAGGTTCTGGGGCATCTCCATCTGCTCCCAGCGTTGGCGGGATCGCTCCAGACCCCGCAACGCATCGCGGTAATTGCCGCGAGATAGATCGAGCAGCGCAGAGGAGCCCTCGATCAGGGCCTCCAACACGGGCAGCCCGTGCGCGGCGGCGCGCATCCGCGCGCGAGCGAAGATGCGGCTCGCTTCAGCGAAGTCGCCAGTCGCCGTCAGCGCATCGGCCAGCCCGATGTCGGCCATGATCGAATGCTCTCGATCACCGGCGCGCGAGAACAGCACGGCGGCCTCCCGATAGTTCCGCGTTGCGTCGGAATAAGCGTCACGCTCCATCTGGAGGTTGCCCAGGTTGAGGCTGACCTTGGCCGCGGTGGGCAGGTCGCCCAGCCGGGTGAGCTCGACCTTGGTTTTCTCGGCACACTTGGCCGCCTGGGCGTGCCTTCCCAGGATGCCCAGGACCATGATCTTGGGCACCTGCGTCTGGGCCGCATGGCCTGGCTTTCCGATGGCCCTGAACCCGGCATCGGCACGGTCCAGACCCGCTTCGGCGTCGGTCATGCGGCCGCAGATGATGTCGGCAATCGCATCGGCCCAGCACGACAGTGCCACAAGTTCAGTTCGGATCCGATCGTCCATCGACGAATCGTCGATCGCTTCGAGCAGCCCACGCAAGGCTTCGGCGGCGCGTACGGCGCGCTGGGGCTCACTGCTCCAGGCCGAGTGGCAGACATCCTTGAGCCCCCAGGCGAGCGACAAGCGCTCCTCCGCAGACATGCTGGGCGGCGCACGGCCGCACGCAGCCAGCAGCCGCGCCACCTGGGCATCGACTTGATCCTGCTGAGTGGGGCCCCGGGTCAGCACGGCGGTCAGACCCGACGCTCTCCGACGTCGATCAGCGGAAGGTGAACCTCATCCTTGCCGAGGCGGAAGACGATCGAGACGGTGCCCTGGCGAAGGTCTCCGAAGCGGAACTCGCCGAGTTCGTCGAGCGACGCGATGTGCGCTTCGTGCCCGCTGTGCTCGTCGCCGGCGAGCGGCAGCGGCCGGTGCACCAGTTCGACCGTGCCGCCATCGTCCGGGCCCAGCACCTGGCCAGCCATCGCAAAGTGCTCGGCCGTCGGGATGATCCGCAAATCGATGTCGCGACCCTGGGCACTGAACAGCAGGTGCCGGGTCCGATCCGGCATCGACCGGAGGCCCAGCGCCAGCTGCGGCGTGCTCCAACTGTCGAAACCCAGAGCAGCGACGAGGTGCTTGACCACAGCCCGCGCCGTGGTGGCAACGCGCGACTCTGCAGGTGCCTGACCCACCGCCACAGCCCGCTGGATCCACGCACTCGGCGCGTCCGGCAGGGCCATAGCCTGTTGGGTCAGCACCAACAAGTCATCGTCGGACAGGTGTTGAAGAGACTCCATGGTGTCGTGCTCGCGCTAAGGATTGCCCCACAGAGCAGACACCGCGGCGGTAAATACATCGATGTGTGGTTGTGTTACGCGATCAGGCGGCGCAACCGCTCGAGGCACCGCTGTCGGGTCGGCCCGAGGCTGCCGATCGGCATACCCAGCTTGCGAGCGACCTCGTCATAGGGCAGGCGCTCGTCCTCGTCCCGGAACAGCGCCTCGATGAGGGCACGGCTCTTGGGGTCCAGCGTGTCGAGTGCACGGCGCAGACGATCCAGTTGCTGAAGGTGGGACAGCGCCTGCTCGGGCACCGGGCTTTCATCCGGAAAATCCCATTCGGCAGAACCTTCACCGTCATCGCCGTCGGCCACGGTCGTGGACACCAGGCGCTGGCCACGCTGGCGCTGCAGCAGGGCCTCGCGCTTGGCCGTCGTGACGATCCAGGCTTGCAGGCGCGACGGGTCCTGCAGCCTCGGCAGGTGCTGGTGCAGACGCTCGAACACCGTCTGGAAGACATCGGCCGCCACATGCTCGTCCAGACCCATGCGGCAGACGATGGCATACACGAGCCTCTGAAAGCGCTTGACGAGCGTGGCCCATGCCCGCTGGTCACCCGCCTTGCAGCGAGCCACCAGCCCTACGAGGTCGTCATCGAGATCCATGGCTGCACATAAGCGGTATCTGTGCCAGCCCTGCCGGACTCCGCTGCCCGGCACAGCGCGTGAAGAATTGCGCTAGATCAGGAAAACGGGTGTACAGCCCACCCTGAACGGGGCAAATCACCCACCTTGGGTCGGTGGGCGTCTCGCGTCACTTCACGGAAGTCAGGTGCGCCACGCCGCCAAAGCTGCCCACCCAGAGGTTGCCAGAGCCATTCGAGGCCATCGAGAACACGGTGTTCGAGAACAGTCCGTCAGCGGTGGTGAGCACGGTGAACTTGCCGTCGGCCTCCCTGCGTGCCAGCCCGTTGTTGGTGCCGATCCACATCGTGCCTTTGTCGTCGATGTGCAGCATGAAGACATGATTGCCCGGCAAGCCTTCGGCCACGGTGAAGTGCTTCCAGGCCTTGCCGTCGTAGCGGGACAACCCACCACCCCAGGTGCCGGCCCAAACCACACCGTCGCGATCGACCGCCAGGGATACGATGTAATTCGGGTTGTAGGCCGCGTCGATGCCCTGCAGACCCATTTCCTGCTTCTGTTTGGCATGGTGGCTCGACACCTTGGCCGGGTCGTTCTTGAAGGCCAGGTCGTTCTTGACCTTTTCGTACGGGGCGCCCAGACCCTTGGCGTGGTTCCAGTTCTCCCATTTGCCGGCCGTGAAATGGGCCAAGCCCCCCTCGGTGGCCAGCCAGACCTCGCCGTTCTTGCCTTCGGCCAGGCCGTATACCCAGTCGTTCGGCAACCCGCCCTTGGTGCTTTCAACCGTGTGCAACTCCCACTTGGAGCGGTCCTTGAGGTTGCCACCCTTGATGCGGTTGACGCCAGACCAGGTGGCGATCCAGAGGTCGCCGTTCTTGGTCTTGAGCAGGTCGTAGACGAAGGCGTCGCCCAGTCCATCCGGGATGTTGTAGGTTTCCCACTGCCCCGTCTTCTCGTCGAGCAAGCTGAGGCCACCGCCGTAGGTGCCGACCGCCAAACGACCATCGACCCGGCTGACGTGGAACACGCCGTTGGACAACAGGCCACTGCGGGTGTCGAACAGCTTGTACTGGTCGGTCTTGGTTTCGTAGCGGATCACGCCGCCCGAGGTGCCCACCCACAGCGTGTCGCCATCGCTGAAGATGTCCTTGACGTTGCGGTTTCCGACCCTGAAGTGGACGAACTTCGCGTTCGGATCGACCTGCACCTTGCCTTCCCGTTCAGGCGCGGCTGCGGCAGCCTGGGGCATGGGCGGATGCCCCGCGGGCGGCACGGCTCCGTCGGCGAGGGCTGCCTGCGACGGGGCGTTGGCGGGCGGCACCGCGGCTGCGGGTGCCGCCGTCGCGGCAGGCGCAGCAGCCACCGTCGCCGGCGCGGCCGCCGGGGCTGCGGCCTTTTGCTGACCGAGGCTGTAGGCCCCAGCGACGATGCCCGCTGCAGCGATGGCCAACAGGCCGAGCGATTTATGTCCAAGTTCCATGGCGATGGGCCTCCTCGTGCCCTTGTGCAATGCGAATGCGGTGAGGGCTCAGCGCCCGATGCGCGTCACGCCGCGGCGGGTGCCGGCCCAGACTTCGCCGCCCGGGGCGATCTCGAGCGCATAAACGTTGTCTTCCAGCAAGCCGTTTTGCTTGGTGATGCTTTGCCAAACCTTGCCGTCGTAACGCGAGACACCTTTGTTGGTGCCGAACCACATCGCTCCGTCCGGGCTCTGGGCAATCGAGTAGACGATGTTGCCGACCAGCCCATTCTTGCTGTTGAGGTTGGTCCAACGCTTGCCGTCGTAGCGGGAGACGCCACCACCCCAGGTGCCTGCCCAGACGTTGTCGTCGGGCGAGACGTGGATCGAGAAGACGTAGTTGGGGTTGTAGGTGGCCTTGCCCTCGAGCGAGGTGGTCAGGTCATGCCGGGTGCGTGTGCCGAGGCCGGTGTTGGCCGAGAACGGCAGTTGATCGTCGTTCGGGGCGCCGAGCCCATCCTTGTGGGTCCAACTCTTCCAGGTCTTGCCGTCGTACAAGGTGACGCCGCCCTCCGTACCGAACCACACCCGGTCCTTCGAGTCGACACCAAGGCCATAGACCCACTCGTTGATCAGTTGCTTGACATAGGTGGTGAACTTGCCGGTCTTGGCATCGACGCGGTTGGCACCCGCCCAGGTGCCGATCCAGAGTGTTCCGTCCTTCTGCGAGGCGAACGAGTAGATCCAGTAGTCGGCCAGGCCGTGCATCGGGAAGAAGGTCTTCCACTGGCCATCCTTGAACCGCGAAGCGCCTCCGGCATTGGTGCCGAACCACTTGTTGCCCCGATGGTCGATGCCAACCGAGAACACGTACTCGTTGGCCAGCCCGTCCTTGCGGGTGAAGGTGTTGCGTGGCTTCAGGGTGGTCAGGTCGACTTCATGGACCCCGGCCGAGGTGCCCACCCACATGGCGCCCTTGGAGGGCTCGGCCTTCAGCGAACGCACGTAAATCGTCGGTCCGACTTCGAAGCTGTCGACCACCCGCCAAGGCGCTGACGCCGGCTGGCCCCAGGCGGCAGCGGCGGCGAGGAGCGTGGCAGCGGTGGCCACGGCGCGCGCTACGTAGGAATTCATCAATTCAATGTCCTCAGGAAAGCCATCAGGTCGAGCATGTCGCGATCCCGCATCACGGCCATGTAGCCGGGCATCACGCCACGCCCTTGTCTCAGCAAAGTCAGGAACTGCGCGTCGGTCTTGAGCAATGCACCGGGCCGGCGAAAATCCGGTGCCCCCGGCCACACCGGCTCGCCGCGCTCACCGTGACAGACCATGCAATGTGAGGTGTAGAGCGATCGGCCCTTGCCGGGATCGGCGGCGTGCGCAGCGCCGGCCGCCGCTGCAATGCCGAACCAAAGCAGGATTCCCGTTCTCAGGAATGCGCGGGTGCCGACCACCGGATTCGGGACTCGCCGGGTCATTCGATCGACCGCCGTCACGGTTTCTTGGCTGCGTCGCGCAGGGTCTTGGCGCGCTGTTCCAGACGATCGGCCTCGGCGAGGTTGCGCTCTATGCCGAGATCGCCGCTGCGGTGGGCGCGCGCCAGAGCTTCGATCGCGAACACATGATTCTTCTCGGCGGCCAGTCGATACCAGCGCACGGCCTCCACTGGATCGCGGGCCACACCCTCGCCGTGCGCCAGCATGCGGCCGAGCCCATACTCGCCATGCGCGTCGTTCTGCGCCGCGGCCTTGCGATACCAGACCACGGCCTCTGCATCCTGCTCGGCGGCATCGAGCATGTCGGCCAGACGCGATTGGGCAGGACCGTGTCCGGCATCGGCAGCCTGCCGCAGCAGGCCCATGGCGACGATCAGGTCTCCGGTGCGAAATGCGGCCTCGGCACGTTCGGTCAGGGCCTTCGCGTCGATCTGAGCCATCGCACCATTGCAGGCCAGCGCAAGCAGCAGGCCGAGGCGGCAGGCGATACGGGTCATGGATCTCATGCCATCGAACAGGCAAGAAGCTTGCCAATCGCACACGGGCGGTGCACAGCCCACCTACGGCGCAATCGTCGGCGGGCTGTTGGCGAACTCTTCGAGCTTGCGGTAGAGGCTGGACAGCCCGATGCCCAGCCGCTGCGCCGCCAGGCGCCGGTCGCCACCGCTGTCCTCGATGGCCCGAAGGATCAGGCTGTTCTCGAAATGGCGAACCTGGTCGCGCAGCGGACCGTCGATCAGCGGTGGCGCCAGGCCCGGCACGCCGGCGGCAGGTGCGGCCGCCACCACCGGCGTGAGTTGGGGCGGCAGGTCTGCCACGGTGATGCGCCCGTCCTCGGCCAGGATCATCGCCCTGTGCAGCACGTTCTCGAGTTCGCGCACATTGCCGGGCCAGTCGTGGTTGACGAGGATGTCCTCGGCCTCGGCGTCGGGCTGGGGGGCCGGGGTCAGGCCGAAGCGCGAGGCGCCGCGTTGCAGCAGGAAGCGCACGAGCGCGGGAAGGTCGTCGGGTCGTTCGCGCAGGGACGGCACGTGGATGTGAAAACCCGACAGGCGGAAGTAAAGGTCCTCGCGGAAGCGACCCTCTGCGGCCATGGTGCGGAGGTCGCGGTTGGTGGCTGCAACGATCCGCACGTCCACCTTGCGGACCTGCTCGCTGCCGAGCGGCCTGATCTCCTTCGCTTCCAGCACATGCAGCAGCTTGACCTGCAGACCGAGCGGCAACTCACCGATCTCGTCGAGGAAGATCGTGCCGCGGTCGGCCTCGAGAAAGAGCCCCTTGCGTGCCTTGTCGGCCCCGGTGAAGGCCCCCTTGGTGTGGCCGAAGAACTCGCTTTCGATCAGGTTCTCGGGGATTGCGCCGCAATTGACCGGGATGAACGGCTGCGCTGCCCGCTGGCTCTGCTGGTGGATGCGACGGGCGACCACGCCCTTGCCGGTGCCGCTCTCGCCCGTGATGAGCACGGTGCTGTCGGTCGGCGCCACCTTGCCGACGAGCCGGTCGACGGCGCGCATGGCCGGCGAGGCCGACGGGCAAAGGTCGTCGCCTGAACCGACGACGAGCTTTCGCAATGCGTCGTTCTCGCCCTTCAGTCCCCGAAGTTCGCCGATCTGCAAGAGCCGCTGCAGCAGTTCCTCGCTGCGCACCGGCTTGATCATGTAGTCGAAGGCGCCCAGTTTCATGGCCTCGATGGCCGTGTCGACCGACGAGTAGGCCGTCATCAGGATGAAGGTCGTTTCCACCCCCATGCTGCGGGCCTGGCGGATGACATCGATGCCCGTCAGGTCGGGCATGTTCAGGTCGCACAGGGCGACGTCGACGTCGCCCTTCATCAAGCGCTTCAAGGCTTCGTGCCCACCCCCGGCCAGCGCCACGGAATGGCCGGCCCGCGTGAGGTTCGCCGCGATGATCTGCCGGATCGCCGGTTCATCGTCGACGACGAGGACTTGCAGCGAACTCATGATGGCTGTGATCGCCGGCACCAGACCGCGCGATCGATGTCGGGTGAGGTGGCGGGCGCCCGGCTCATCGGACGGCCCTGCGCACGGCGCGCTTCGAGAGGTGCGCTCGAGAACGTCGCGGCGTGCTCATGCCCCGGCCTCGGGGCCGGGAAGGTACAAGGTCACCTGGGTTCCGAAGCCGGGCGTCGATTCGATCGACAGCGCGCCGCCATGCTGCTGGGCGATCTCTCGGCAAAGGGGTAGACCCAAGCCCGTGCCTTGGCCGGCGGGCTTGGTGGTGAACAGCGGATCGAA
Organism: Ideonella sp. A 288; assembly: GCF_002198735.1. Lineage (GTDB taxonomy): Bacteria > Pseudomonadota > Gammaproteobacteria > Burkholderiales > Burkholderiaceae_C > Pseudaquabacterium. Next base: position 85,202 of record NZ_MWLO01000155.1, on the reverse strand, counting down.
GGCGCGTGCGAGGGTGTTGGGGTCCATGCCGCAGCCATTATCCGCAAGCAGCAATTCCGCGCCATGCCCATGCCGACGTGTCTTGATGGAGATCAGCGGCGAGCCGGCGACCGCTCCCCGCACGGCGTCGGCGGCATTCACCAGCAGGTTGAGCACGAGCTGCAGCAGACGGTCCCCGACGCCGTCGACCGCGGGAAGCTGGGGGTCGAACTCGGTGTCGATGCGCACACCGTTGACGCGCGGATCGAAGTGTGCCAACAACAGCGCGCTGCGCACGACGTCGTTCAGGCTGAGCAGTTCGGTGCGGCTGGACGGCGGCGCCGCCAGTTCGGCGATCTGGCGCGTGATGATCTGCAGCCGGGTCGTCTCGCGAAGGATGTTCTCGGGGTCGCACAGCGGGTTGTCGTACCTCAGGGATCCGGCTTCGCGCTCGTCCCGCATCGCACGAGCCAGGCCATCGATGGCCGCGATCGGATTGCCGATGTCGTTGAGCACCCCCGCGGCCAGGGCACCGATGGTGGCCATCTTCTCCTGGTGGAAAACATTCCGCCGCTCGATGCCCAGGTCATGCTCGCGGGCGGCCAGCGCTGCAACCATGACGTCGATTGCCGAGCCGAGCTCGCCCAGCTCGTCGTCTCGCTCGATGGTGCGGTCCGCCTGCCGATCACCTGCCACCACCGCCAGGGCGCGGGCCCTCAGGCGGGCGATGTCGCTGCTCAGCCTCGTGAAGAAGAACACCACCACGACGCCGACCAGCGCCGTGCCCAGGATGGCTGCCGCGGCCAGGGTCACGGCCACCGCCCGCCCGCGCTCGTGCACGCGCGCCACCTGAACGGCCGACAGCGCTTCGCGGGCCTGCGTGTGCCGTCCCGTCGACTCGAGGGCGGCCTCGAGTTGCGCGCGCAGGGCCAGCAGCGCCACGCGATCGCGCCGTTGCAGCAGGTCTTCCCGCGCGCGCACGAGGGCAGCATCCTCGATGCCACTGGTGAAGCCGGCCGCCTCGAGCGCGTGCGCCTGGGCCGCCAGACGCGACAGAGAGCGCTCGATCGCATCGACGTCGATGGTGTCGCCCTGGCTGCCGCCCAGTTGGGTGCCCAGTTCACTCAAGGCCAGCGCCTGGGTCTGTGCCAGGTCAGCCGCCATCACGCCAGCCCGCCGCGTGCGTTCGAGCCGGTCGAAATCCTGTTCCATGCTCGCGCGGTAGGCCAGGACCAGCGAGAACAGCAAGGCGATCAGGCTGATCACCGCCAACAACGCCAGCAGGCCCTTGTGGCGAAGGCGCAGTCCGATCGGCGATTCAGCCGGCGGCTGCGGCTGCGACGGCGGAGGTGCTGCGGGCGGGGGCGCCGCCGAGGGCCAGGTCCTGCGCGACGCCGTGTGCATGTTCAGGCGCCGGCGGCGTCCCGGCGGTCGAGGTCCATCAGTCGGGCCACCTCGTCGTCGCGATCCCATTCGCGAGCGCCCACCAGCCGCTCCAGGATCCGGGCGTTGCGGCCCAGCACCAGGGTTTGCGGCAGGCTCGTCAGCGACAGCGCGGCAGGTGCGTCCTCGGGTGCCAGTCGCCAGGCCGGCAAGCGAGGCAGGTCGAGGCCGCGAAGGTACTCGCGCAAGGCAAACGCGTCATCGTCGAGGGCGACGGTCCACAGGGCAATGCGGTGGCGCATCAAACGATCGGCCAGGCGCTGCAGGCTCGGCAGCTCGCGGCGGCAGGGACCGCACCAGCGCGCCCAGAAGTTCACCACGCGCAATCCCGGCGCCGAAGCGGTCAGCCGGTCGGGCGTGCCATCGAGACGGGCGACCGGCAGGTCGGCAAAGTACGACGGCACCCCAGCATGCTTTGCCTCGTCCACAGCACCCGGCCACATCCGGCGACCTTGCCAGATCGCGAGCGTTCCGAGCCCGAGCCCGGCGAACATCCACCGGCGTCGAGCGATTGCCGGTGACCGGCCCACCAAGTCGTCATCCGGGTGCGCCGGCGAGCTCATGACCAGGCCGGGCCGACGATCAAGTGATAGGCCACGGCTGCCGGGATCAACGTACCGGCGATCCAGGCGCTGAGCACCGGCGCGGCCACGCGCGCCCTCTGCCACACCAGGTACAGGGCCACGAAGCACACCCACACCATGCCACCTGCCAGGCCGCGCGACAGCGCTTGCGGGGTGGGTCCGGGCAGCACGGTCAACGCCATGGCACTGAGCAAGGCCAGGGTGAAGCCCGACAGGCCGATGCTCATGGCCACCCGCAGCGCGTGCTCGAGAGGCACCGACGCCACCTGGTTCGTCCGGGTGTGCAGGACAGTCCACAGCGCCAGCACCACCGACGCAAGCACGCCGACCTTGCCGCCCAGGTGCCACAGGCCCACCAGGTGGCCGTCCATGACCTGGCCGAGGGAAGAAGGCACGCCTTCGGCCACCGACATGAGCCAGGCATCGAGCGCCAGCGCAGCGAGCGACAGGCCCAGCACCAGCGCACCTGCCCGGCGAGTGCGCCAGGCCTGCTCGATGCGCAGGTAGGCCAGCACAGCGCCACCGGCGATCAGTGCCGGCGCCTCGAAGCCGGCGTGGTACTCGAAATCGACCAGCATCGGCATGCCGACCTCCACCGCCCGCAACACCGACCCGGCCGGCAGCCCCAGGGCCCCCAGCAGGGCCAACCGCGAGGCCCAGGGACCCAGGCGATCGATCCGCGCGTCGTCCAGGACCAGGTAAAGCACCGTGGCGAGCGCCAAGAGGCTGGCGGCCGCCACACTGAGGTGCATCGACAGCGTGGCATTGCCCAGCAACCCGGGATGCAGGGCACCCGAGCCCTGCAAGGCCACGCCCAGGATCGTCACGGCAGCGAGCGCGGCGACACCCGTGCCCCAGGGCAGCCCGAAGGCATCGGCCCCCGGGTGCCCGGGCTCGGCGGATGGCGTCATCGCCCATCGGCCGTCATGGCACCACGCCGTCGATCACCAGCACCACATCGCGCGCGCCCACCTTGACTGGCCCGAGCGTACCCATCAAGTCGCCACTGCTGGGGGTGGCGCTGCCATTGGCCGACAGCCGCGCGCCGAGCATCACCTGGGACTGGCTGGACAGGCGGGCCTGCGGCGACATCGCGCTGCGATCGTCGAGCACGAAACGGAACGGGAAGCTGCCTGCCGCGGTGCGCGACACCGCGAGCGGCATGCGTGGGCCCTCGACGGCGCGCGCAAAGACGTAAAGCGTGGCACCAGGCGACAGGCGGGCGCGCAAGGCTTCTGCCACACGCACTTCGCCGGTGATCTCGGCGCCGGCCACGGGGGCCGCACCGGGCGCCGCATTGGCAGTGGCATTCGTCGGTGCGACATTGGACGTGCTGGCCGCCACGGCCGTCCCGCCTCCGGCCAGGGCAGCCTGTGCCTGCGCGATGCTGGCGACCAGGCGCTTGGCACCATCAGATTCGGGTGGCATGGCCTTCTGCAGGCGCTGCCAATGGCTCAATGCGGCCGCATAGTCCTTGCGATTGAAGGCGGCCGTGCCGGCCAGGGCCAGGGCCTTCTGGTTGTTCGGGTCGATGGCCAAGGCGGCCTGCACCAACTCAGTGGGCCGACCTTCGAGGCTTCGACCATTGACCAAGGCCAGCGTGTCGGCATAGTCGACCAGCACCTGCGTGTCGCGAGGCGACAGCGCAGCCGCCTTGTCGTAAGCCACGGCGGCATCCGGATAGCGGCCAAAAGCGACGTATGAGCGCGCCAGCATGTGCCAGCCGTCGGCGTCGTTCGGGTTGCTTTTCAGGCGCTCGGCCAGGCGCTCGACCATCACGGCCATCTGCTCAGGCGTCAGGGTGTGCGGGGCCGATGCCGCTGCGGCCGCCGCCTGAGGCGCAGTGGCCTGCATCAGCCCGGGATGACCGAGCACGCCGTACACCGCCAGCGCCAGAGCCGGTACCGCCGCACCGAGCACCAGCGCCTCGCGGCGCGCGGTGGACGGGCGCTCAGCGGGTGCCGCCGGCGCGTCCGAGGACGACATGGGCAGGTCTTCGGCAACCCGACGCTCGATCTGTGCCCGCTCCTCGGCGTGCTCCTGCGCAGACAGACTGCCACGGGCCAATGCCGCATCGAGTTCGGCCAGTTGTTCGCGATGGACGGCAAGCGCCAGGCGATCGGCCACCTCGCCCAGTGGCGCAGACTCGGGTCTCCGCAGCAGCGGCGGCAACACAAACAGCAAGGCGGCTGCGATCAGCAGTCCGACAGTGCCCCAGAAAGCCAGCATGCGCGCAGCCCTTCCTCAACCTTTGTTATCCAGCAGCGCGGCAGCCCGCGCCCGCTGATCGACGTCGTCCGACACCGCGGCCACGGCCGCCCGCTGCCGGCGCATGGCCTGGCGCAGCGCCCAGCCGGCCACCAGCAGCAGCACGAACGGCCCCACCCACAGCAAGACCGTGCTCGCCTTGACCGGCGGGCTGTACAGGACGAAGTCACCGAAGCGTTCGACCATGAAGTCGCGAACCTGCTGTTCGGTCCGGCCCGCCTTCAACTGCTCGCGAATCTGGTTCTTCAAGTCAACCGCCAGGCCCGCATGAGAATCGGCAATGGTCTGGTTCTGGCAGACGAGACACCGGAGTTCCTCTGCCAGACCGTTGACACGGGCCTCGAGCACCGGGTCTTCGGCCAGTGGCTTGGCATCGGCGGCCCAGGCCATCGGCCCGGCCATCGCCAGCCAGACCAGCAAACACAGCGTGCGCAGCCAATCGTTCATGCGCCCAACTCCTTCAGCAGCGGCAGGATGCGCGTGCGCAGCACTTCGTCGGTCACGGGGCCGATCTGCTTGAATCGGATCACGCCCTGGCGGTCGATGACGAAGGTTTCCGGGACCCCGTAGACGCCGTAGTCGAGGCCCGTGCGGCCATCCCGGTCGACCAGCGACGCCACGTAGGGATTGCCGTGCTGCTCGAGCCACCCCAGGGCGTCTGGTCGCTGGTCCTTGTAGTTCAGGCCGATCAGGGGCACCGCAGCGTTGCGCGCGAAGCCCACCAGCACCGGATGCTCCTCACGGCACGCACCGCACCACGACGCCCAGACATTGAGCATCCAGACCTTGCCGCGCATCTGCTCCGGCGTGAGCAATTGCTCGGGCTCGTGCAACTGCGCCAGCTTGAAAGCCGGCGCAGGCTTGCCCACCAACGGCGACGGTACTTCGCGGGGTTTCAGTCGCAGCCCCACCCCCAGCAGCACGGCCAACAGCACGAACAGCACCAGCGGCCACAGCGCACGCTTCATGGCGTCACCATGGCCGACGACAGGGCGGCGGCCTTCTCGCGCGAGCGCAGGCGATAACGGCGATCGGACGCAGACAGGAATCCACCCAGCGCCATCAACATGCAGCCACCCCAGATCCAGTTGACGAACGGCTTGATCTGCAGCCGAATGCCCCAGTCGCTGTCGCTCACGGCATCGCCCAGCGAGACATACACGTCGCCGGTGATGCCCGCCTCGATGGCTGCTTCGGTCATCGGCATGCCGCTGCTGAAGTAAAGCCTCTTCTCAGGCTGCATCAAGGCCACCTCGCGGCCGTCGCGTTCTACGCGGATGTCGGCACGCAGGCCCCTGTAGTTCGGGCCCTTGAACTCGGCCGAACGCTCGAACCGGAAGGTGTAGCCGCCCAGTTGGGCGGTGTCTCCAGGCCCCATCCGCAACTGCTTCTCCTCCTCGAAGCCCTTGACCATCGTGACGCCGACGATGAACACGCCGATGCCGAAGTGCGCCAGAACCATGCCCCACCAGCCCAAGGGCTGAGCGGCCAACGCCTGCAGACGGCGACCTGCGGCATGGCGCAGCGGGTCCATCACCGCGGCAACGCTGGTGGCCATCACCCAGGTGGCCAGCGCGAGTCCCATGGCCACCCAGGGCGAATGCTGCGGCGCCAGCATCCAGGCGCCCACGGCGGCCACCACGGTGACGATGGCGGCCCAGCGCAAGCGCCGAACCAGATCGGGCACCGGCGCCGACTTCCATCGGGCCAGAGGCCCCACGCCCATCAGGAACACGGCCGGCGCCATCAGCGGCGCGAACACACGCTCGAAGTAAGGTGGGCCGACCGAGATCTTGCCCAGACCCAGGGCGTCGAGCGCCAGCGGGTAGAGCGTGCCCAGCATGACCGCCGCGGTGGCCACCGAGAACACCACGTTGTTCGCCAGCAGCAGGGATTCACGCGAACTGGTGTCGAAACTGCCGCCCAAGCCGATGCGCGGGGCGCGCCAGGCGAACAGCGCCAGCGAACTACCGATCACCACCACCAGGAAGGCCAGGATGAAGACGCCGCGCTTCGGGTCGGTGGCGAAGGCATGCACCGAGGTCAGCACGCCGGACCGGACCAGGAAGGTGCCCATCAGCGAGAACGAGAACGCGAAGATGGCCAGCAGCACGGTCCAGCTGCGAAAGCTGCCTCGCTTCTCGGTCACCGCCAACGAGTGGATCAACGCGGTACCCACCAGCCAGGGCATGAACGAGGCATTCTCGACCGGGTCCCAGAACCACCACCCGCCCCAGCCGAGCTCGTAGTAGGCCCACCAGCTGCCGATGGCGATGCCCATGGTCAGGAAGGACCAGGCCACGGTCGTCCACGGACGCGACCAGCGCGCCCATCCGGCATCGAGTCGCCCACCCAACAGCGCCGCGATGGCGAACGCGAAGGCCACCGAGAACCCGACATAACCCATGTAGAGCAAGGGCGGGTGAATGACCATGCCCGGGTCCTGCAGCAGAGGATTGAGGTCTCGGCCTTCGGCCACCGCGGGCAGGAGCCGCTCGAACGGGTTGCTGGTGAACAGCAGGAAGGCGTGCAGGCCGACAGAGATGCAACCCATCACGCCGATCACGCGCGCCACCACCTCGAGCGGCAGGCGACGGCTGAACAGGGTGACCGCCAAGGTCCAGCCAACCAGCATGAGCACCCACAGCAGCATCGACCCCTCGTGCCCACCCCACACCGCGGCAATGCGGTAGGCCAGAGGCAGTGCCGAATTGGAATGCGACGCCACCACCCTCACCGAGAAATCGTTCTGCACGAACATCCAGGTCAGACTCGCATAGGCCAGGATGACAAACACCGCCTGGCCCTGGGCGATGGACGCGGCCGCCGACATGCGCCGCGCATCGCCCTGCGCGGCGCCCCACAGCGGCACGATGGCCTGGACGATGGACAGGACGAAGGCCAGTGCGAGACACAGGTGGCCGAGTTCAGCAATCATGGACGGACTCCGGACTTGCCGAGTGCCAGAGCGGCCTCGGGACGCGTGTTGTGGTCATCGTGATCAGCATTCACCTCGTGTGCGACAAACAGCCCCGCCGCATCCAGTTGTCCCTGGGCCACCACGCCTCGGCCCTCCTGAAACAGGTCGGGCAACAAACCCGGATAAACCACCGCGATGCGCTGTGCGGTGTCCGTGACCATGAAGCGCACGCCGACTCCGTCGCCGAGACGGTGCACGGAACCCTCTTCGACCACGCCGGCCAACCTGAAATGCTGGCCGACAGGGGCCTCGTGCTGGGCCACCTGCGACGGGGTGAAAAATGGCACCTGATTGCTGCCGAAGGCTTCCAGCACCAGCACCACCGCAGCCGACAGCGCGGCCATCACGCCAAACATAACGGCCCTGCGCCGGTGGCGCGTCTGCCAGGCGGTCACCTCAGCGCCCTCCGACAGCCGGTCGCAGAGCATCGGCGTTCAGGTGGTTCCAGTGCGATGGGCCCATGATGGGGAGGAACTAAAGCATCGTCCGTGCCATCGCCAATGTGCCATATCGGACGATGCAAGCCCGGCATCCACCGAGCGGTCGATCGACGACGCCTCGACGCGTGCCATGCCCAGGGAAAGACACCTGAACTTGGGTGTCCACTGGTCCCGATCGATCTCGCCTCCGCCTTCCCGCCCACAGGAAGTGACCTCAAGACATTCCCGCATCCGGGAATGACGGGTCACTTCTGCTGCGCGGCTTCGCGGCGATTCAAATCAACGCGGCGACGGTGCCGGCGGCGGCGTTGTGGCGGGTCCGTGGCGTCCCAACCGCTGCTCCCATTCCCACAATGCGGCCCGGGCCTTCGCATGGAACCGCTCGTCCTTGGACGAAAGATGCAGGTAACTGCGCATGGCGCCCAGAGCCGCCGGCAGGTCACCCTGAAGTTCGAGCGCCATCGCCAGCCCGTAGTAGGCGTTGGCCTGGGTGGATTGCAGGTCGATGGCGCGTTCGAAGGCCACCACGGCCTCGCCTCCGCGCTGCAGGCCGAGCATTGCAAAGCCCATGTTGACGTGCGCTTCCGGCATCCGAGGCGCCAGTTGCAGCACGCGCTGCAGGGCCGCCGCAGCGTGGTCGTATTCCTTCGCATGCAGCATCACCACGGCCTGGTCGAAGCGCTGCCGCAGTTCGGCCGCCGATTTCTCCTTGCTGTGGTTCGTTGGCTCGAGCGCTGGCGGCGGAGGCGACTGCGCCACCAACAGCGCTCCGCCGGCCAGAACGGCCAGCGCCAGCATGCGGCGCCAAGTCCAGCCGCCCCACGCGCGCCGTGGCAGGCGATCGGTTTCGGGCCGCAGGTCGTTGCCCGCTCCGGTCTGGAAGGTCACACCGCCCCCTTGTGCGGCGCCACGCTGACGAAGGGCACCCCGAAGAACGTGAGGAACGCCAACGAGAACACGGCCACGATCATCAGCGCACCGGCGCGCGGCCCGATCGACCAGCGCCGCCTGGCGTGGAAGGCCCCCACCAGAGTCAGCCAGGTGAGGAACGCCCAGGTCTCCAGCGGGTCCCAGGCCCACCATCGACCCCAGGCATCCTGAGCCCACAGCGCGCCCGTGATGAGCATCATCGTCTCGAACAGCAGGGCCACCTGCATCAGGCGCCATGACAGCGCATCGACGGCCAGCGGCCCGGGCAGACGGTCGACGAAGGCCAGATGACCCCGCAGCAGCTGGGTGCCGGCCAGTCCGAGCGCCAGCAGGGCGCAGCCGAGAAAGAGCTTGCCCAACAACACATGGAACCACAGCACCGGCGTCTCGTAGGTCGGCGGAAAGAAGGTGTCGCCTGCGTCGGTCATCGGCAACCACAGCGCCAGCACAGCCAGCATGCTCAGGCTCACGGGGGCGGCCCGCCGCAGCACGGGCCACCGGTGCTGCGCGAACAGCAGCACGAGGCCCAGGCTCAAGAGGCTGCTGGCGAGGATCTCGAACATGTCGAGGAACGGCCCGTGGCCCAGCCGCGCCCAGCGCTGCCCGATGCCCACGGCCACCAGCACCACGGCCACGGCCAGGATGCGGAACGGCCAGCGATCGTCGGTGGCACGGGTCCGCAGCGCCGCCACCCACGCCTGCACCGCCGCGGCGATGCACAGTCCACTGCCCGACCAAAGCCAGGCGACCTCCATCGACAGCGCGTTCATCGCATCGACGCCACGGCGGAGCGCGGCGCACGGCTGCGCTCCTGGATCGGCCACAGGTGCAGGGCCAGGCCCGCCACGCCCAGGCACGCCAGCCACCACAGCGCCGTCAAGGTCGGGTCGTAGTGGATGGTGTAGCCCATCCAACCGATGAGGCGCTCGTACCGGATGCTGCCAAACGCGCCGGTCGCGACGTCGCCGGGTTTCAGTTCGTGGCGCTGCCCTGCCAGTTCGATCACCAGCACGGCCGAGACCTCGTCGGGCCTCAACTGCCAGGCCTTCTGCTCGTCGACGCCCTGATCCAGGCGCAGCCACAGGCGCGCCTCGGGCCCGCCTGGCGGGGTCCAACGTTGCCGCTGCTGCCAGTCGAACAGCGGATAGGACGGCAGGTGAACTGCGCCGGTCAACGGGGCCGCGCCGGGTGCCGTCCAGGTGAGCAGGGGTGCAAATCCCTTGTTGTGCGTGGTGTAGAAGCGAAAACCCGACAACAGCAGCGGCCGATCGTCCCCCACGGTGTGGGTGCGGGTGCCGTCTGCATCGCTCGAGGTGACCTGGCTGTGGGTGTGAGCCCGCTTGAGCCGGGGCGCGTACTTCACGCTGAAGGCCCCTTGTTCGAACTGCACCTTGCGCAGCCGATCACCATGCCACGGGCCCACCGACGATGGCTCCACGGCCGCGACGTCGAACGTGCCGCCCTGCGCCACCTCGACCTTGCCCTCGAAGTGCGTGAGGCGCCCCCAGGCCAGCAGCACCAGGCAGCCGAGCAAAGCCACGTGAAACATGGCCAGACCGCCGCGGCGAAGCGCAGGGTGGGTGGCCAGGGAGGCGGCCAGGTTGATTGCCAGCACCAGTTGGGGTACGGCCACCGCCCACGCGGGCACGCGGGTGTCGTTCTGCGCGGCCAGCACCACGATGGCCAAGGCAATGAACATGGCAACGGTCAGGCGCAGGGACGCCACCCGACGAACCACCGACAGGGCCACGCGCTTCATGGCAGGTTCGCGCAGTTCTCGCTCGAGTCACGCATCCAGTCGCGACCCGATGCACCGTTGCCAGGCGCACCGACCGAGCCGCAGTTCGTATCGACCCAATTGCCGCTGGTGGCGAAGGTGCGCACCTTGAGCACCGCGTTCAGGTAGTACGGCGGATTCGTATAGGGCGTACCGGTGTTGTTCTTCACCTGCGTTCCAGCAGGCAACCCCACCTCGGGGCCGACGTCGTTGAGGTTGACGAGGAGGGCCTTGTTCTTCCAGCCGTGCGGCACGGCCACGTGGCACCAGGTGCAGCGCAGCCGCTGGATCTTGTCCGTGTGGTAGGCGTGCAGGTTGCCTTTGCTGCTGTTGAAGAAGCCGGTCGTTCGGTCACTGATGCTGCCGACGCCATTGCGGTCGGCGTAGTTGTTCGGGTTGTGGCACTTGAAGCAGAGCGCATTAGCGGTGAACCCACCCTCACGCGAGTTGGTGCCGGTGGTCGCACTCCACTCACCCTTGAGGATGAAGTTGTTGGTCGAACCATGCGGCCCCCACGGGTTGCCATCCTCTCCACCGTTGGGCACCACGGTGTTCGCAGCGGTGCTGGACCCATGGCAGTCGGTGCAGTACATCGTCTGCGATCCGACATCGGCCGCGCCGCCCCACGGCACCTGGAACGCCCCAGGAACCGTGCCGCGGATCGCATTGGTGCGGCCGGTGTTGTCGATCACCGGGTGCCAGCCGCGGTGGTTGTTGGTCTGGAAGTTGACGGTGTAGGCGCGGCCCGGCGGCGTGCCGGCGAAGGCCCCGCTGTTGAGCGTGGTGCCTTCACCCTTGTGCGCCAGGGGCGCCTGGAACTCCATGGCCTGGTTGGTGTACTGGGTGAGCCCATTGGTGCCCGACGGCGTGCCGCCGCCGCTGTCACCCAGGTTGGGCGGTGTGTCGTACGCGTAGTTCGAGTGGCATTTCAGGCAGATCTGGTATTCGCGCGTCACCCATGGACTTCCAGCGGCGGTGCTGGCCCCCACGCCGCCGTCGCCGCGCTTGAAGTCGAAGGCGATCGGCTCGCTGCCGAAGGTGGCGCTGCCGTACACGGGCTCGACACCCGTGCCGCCACGCAGCACACCCGAGGCCAGGTTGGTGTGGCCGGTGCCGTGATCGTGTGTGCCCGCCGCATCCGGCGTGGACGCATCGGCATTGAACAGCCGCTTCTTGGTCGCACGGTGCGGGTTGTGGCAGTCGGTGCATTCGACGTGACGATTCTGCGGCGCTCCCTTGCCAAGCAACACGTTCGACTCGACCAGGTCCTTGCCACGCTGCGTGCCAGCGCCGGTGCCGATGTCGTGTACCTCGGGGCCGCCCTGATCGATGTCGGTGATGGGCATGCGGCGCGGCAGGGCGAAGTCGTCCTTGATGTTGGGCACGGAGGCCACGCTGTTCAAGGCGCTCTGTCCCAAGGCGGAGTGGCAGGCATAGCAGGTCTGCTCGAGCGCCGGGTTGCCACCGCTCTTGGGTGTCGCCGTACTGTCGGTGCCCTCGCGCAGCAGTCGGCGCGCGCCCTGCACCGTGTGCGTGTCGTGGCAGTTCAGGCAGCCGGCCTTCCACACCGGCTGGTTGAGCGGAAAGCCGCGCAATGCAGCCGCCGATGCGTTGTAGGTCTCGTTGGCCACGTCAGGATGGGCGTGCGCCGAGAAGGCCCAGGCCTGGCCGGCCTTGTCATGGCACGCCAGGCAGATGAGATCGGCATTCTCGGCAAAGGCCCCGCCCGTGGGCGGGAGTTCCTGGAAGCGGTTGAGCCGCAGAAACTTGCCCGACCCCTTGGACGCATCGGTTTCCCGCAAGTGCGGGTCGTGGCAGGTCGTGCATTGCACCTGTCCGTCCTGCAGCGGCAGCTTCGGCCGAGGCGCCCCGGCCACGCGGGTGCCGACGAGGGTGCCATCGGGAACCCGCAGTTCGCCATCGGCCGACGCCAGGGCCGCGTTGTAGGTGAAAGAGATCGGGTGGTCGTTGGTGAGGTTGACCCCCAGGTTGCGTGTGAAGCCCGTGCTGGTGCCCTCGCCTGGGGCCATGGTGCCGCCGGGGCCGGTGCCCTGCAGGGTGACGCTGACGTTGGGCCGCCCACCCAACACGTTGACATTGCCGATCGCCATCGTGCCGTCGTGGCAGCTGAGACAAAGCTTCGAGGCGCCGCCAGGGCCGGCCGCCAGTTCGGCGGCGCTCGCCTCGATGGAACTGGAGGTGTAGGTGGTGTAGGTGGCGGCCGAGAGCTTGCGATTCCAGAGTGGCGCTTGCGGTATGGCCTCGGCCGCGTGAGGCGTGTGGCAGAACACGCAGATCTGGGATTCACTGGTGGCCTTGAGGGTGCCCGGGCCGGTGACCGACAGGTTGTGCGGCGTGTTGCTGACGTCGGCCACCCGCGCGGCGCGCGCCTCACCCACGTGCAGGACCCCCAGCCCCAAACCCAGCAAGCACACCCCCAGAAGGGCTCGAAACGACAGCATCACGCGCCCCCGAGAAACTGAAAGACCACGATGCGGCCATTGAACATGTCGGCCACGAACACCCGGTTGCGGCCATCCACCCACACGCCCGCAGGCAGGTAGAAACGGCCGATCTCACTGCCCGTGCCGCCAAACGACATCAGCAGGCGGGCTTGTCCATCGAATACCAGCAAGGTGTCGTGCATCGATTCGACGATATAGACATTGCCCTCATCGTCGGCGGCCACACCCTTGGGCCGAACCAGATTGCCGACGTACAGCCCGCGTCTGCCGAAGCTGGCTTGCACCTGACCCTGCTCGTCGAAGGCTTGAACGCGCGCATTCAGGCCATCGGTGGCATACAGCCGCCCCTGGGCATAGGCCAGGTGGGTGGGCAGGTTGAATTCGCCCGGACCTTCGCCCTGGCGACCCCAACGGTCGATCAGGCGACCGGCATCGTCGAACACCTTGATGTCGTGCGCCGGGCCATCGGAGACGAACCAGCGCCGCAGCACCGGGTCGTGCGCCAACCCGGTGGGCCGACGCAACAGCCCGGCCCCGACCTCACCCAGCGGTTGCCCCGCAGCATCGAGACGGAACACGCGACCCAACTCGGCATCGGCCACCCAGACTTCGCCGTTGTGGCCGGTGGCGATGCCCACGGGCGAGATGAAGCGAACGCCCGGTGCTGCCTCGTCCCACACCTCGAGCTTGCCGCCAGCCTCGTCGAACACGAAGATCGCGCCACGGCTGACATCACCGACCAGGACCCGCCCGCGGCTGTCGACCGTACCGCACAGGGGCCGCTGCAATTCAGTGGGAGATTCCGCGCGCTCCAGGAGCCCGGTGATCAGTTGCCAGGCCTGCTGCCAACCGCTGCGCGAGGCGTTGGCCGGCTTGAAGTTGGCCTCTCCGGTGAGTTGGCCGATGTAGCGGTAGCGCGGCACCTCCTGGGTCTGCGGTGCCGGCCAGACCCGCCCGTCGCTGGCCTTGTCTTCCTTGGCAGCATCCCAGCGCATGACCACCGGCTCGCTGGCACAGCCGGCCAAGAGGCAGATCAGAAGGGTGGCAAGGACCAGGCGCATGGCGTTCAAGGGGAGGGACGACGGAGTGATTCCGGTGTGATCAGCAGGATCTGTACCCGCGCGCTCAGTCCGTCGGCCACATAGAGCAGATTCCCATCGGCGGCCAGCGCATCGATGCGCCCCAGCCGCAGCGCACCGGCACCGGCGAAACGTGCCACCGGCTCGCCATCGATGAACACATGGACCGCGCCGTCGGCTTCGTCGCCGACATACACCCTTCCACCCGAATCGACTGCGACGGCACGCGGCATCACCAGGCTGTCGTCGCCCATGGCCGACAACCATTGGCCGTCCCGACCGAACACATGCACCTGCTGAGCCAGCCGGTCGACCACGTACAGGCCGGCCGGTCCGATGGCCATCGCCGCCACCGACTGCAGGCGCCCCTGGCCGAAGCGGCGAATGACCCGACCGAACGTGTCGAAGACCGCGATGTGAGCCAGCTGCGCATCGGCCACGAACACGTCGCCTCCCGCCTCCGGCACCCAGGCCACGGCGACCGGTCGTGCCGCAAATCGGTCGTCTCGGAAGGTTCTGAGCACACGGCCATTGCGATCGAACTGGCGGGCCTGGCCGCTGGCCGGTTCTGCCAACCAGGCCGTGCCGTCGGGCAAGGCCTGCAGTGCCGAGCCCATGTCGGCAGACACGGCGGCCACGACCGCGACACTGTCACGCGAGCGTTCCAGCCGAAGCAACTGCCGCAGTCCAGCGTCGACCACCCAGACGACGTCGTCGCGAGCCGCCAGCGCCACAGGCAACTGGAAATTGAGCCGACCACCGATCGGCGCCCTGGGAAAGCCCGGCGGCAACGCCGGCATCGGCAAGCCGCCGGGCTCAGGCGTGATGGCCCACCCGCCGGCGAGGCTGAGCCAGGGAGTCAGCAGCGCGGTGGGCACGGGCCGTTTGCTGGGCGTGGCCATGTCCGCTTCCGCACACCCCCCAGCCAACAGGGCCACCAACGCGGCCAGCCCGGTACGTCGCGGCAGATTCACCATTTGCCTGGTCCTTTCGTCTCGCTGCCGCCGTAGATGCCCGACGCCTGGCCGCGCTTGCCGGAGTGGCAGAGATCGCACCGATCCGGGCCCCAGGCCACCTGCCCGTTGTGGCACATGCCGCAGAACTTGCCGTCGATGATGTCGGCCATCGACACCACGTTCGACCCCGCCCGCATCTGAAAGCCCAGCTCACTGTGACACACCTTGCAGCGAAAGCGGATGCGATGGAACCAGTGCGGGAACACGACCGGTCGCACCCCCTCGGCTTCGGCGCGGCGATTGAGGACCACGTCGCCATACTCGGCCGTTGCGGCCGCCGCCAGCAGCATGCCGCTCACGGCAAGGCAGGCGTGCAGCAGGAACCGCTTCATCGCTCGAGGACCAGGCCCTTGCCGAAGGCGAGTGCCGCTTCGCTGCCGCGGGGCACGCTGTGGCAGCGTTCGCACTCGGTCAGGGGAAACGCGACCGCGCCGTGGCACAGCCCGCACTTCTCGCCCTGCAGGATCAGGAACATGTTGATCTTGGTCGCGCCGGCCTTGCGCTCGAACAGCTTGTCGTGGCAGTTGGTGCAATCGAGCCAGGCCGTGTGCTGCCGGTGGGGGAAGCGAACCATCGGCATCTCGCCAGTGTTCTTCAACAGCACATCGGTGGCGCGAAGGTTGACCTGGGTACCAGCAAGGATCTGACTTCGGGGCGTGATGTACCCCTGGTCGAGGGCCTGCACCCAACGCACCTGATTGCCTGCACTGTCGGGGGGCAGCGCCGACAGGGCCTCGGCCGGTTCCTGCAGGACCCCGATGGCCGGACTGGTCGGGTCGTGCACACCATCGTTGGCCAGAGGCAGCCATCGTGCCGCCGCCACGCCGACCGCGACGAGTGCACAGGTCAGGAGCAGCCCGATGGCGCCACGCCTGGCCATCGCGGTCCACATGTCCATCAGCCCGGGATAAAGACACCGGCGCTTCGGATCGCGCGGACCAATTCGCGGGTGGATTCCTCGAGTGTGCGAACGCCGACGTCGAACTCGCGACGGGCGGCCTGTTCCTCGGCCTGGCGACGCAGGGCCAACGAAGCCTGAAGTGCCTTCTCGACCATCGCATCGTTCGATGCGTTGCGACGATCCTGCAACAACACTTGAACCAGCATGCGGTGGGTGTCGTTGCGATCGATCTCGTAGGCGTACTCTTCCTCCTTGTTGGCGAAGTTCAGCGAGCGAACGAGGGTGTCGCCGCTGCGCATGCCACCAATGGCGGCACGCGACGCACCATAGGCCTGGTCGAGCAGGCGGCGACCTTCGGGCAAGTGGCCGCTGGTGGCCAGTTTCTGCGCTTCGACCAGCATGGCCTCGATGCGCTGGGTGAGTTCGGCATTGCGTGCGCCGCTGCCCTTCTCGGTGGCGATGCGCTGCTGCGCCTCGAGAAGCGACCGCGTGGACTTCAGGCGCGTTTCGAAATCGCCGCGTTCCTTGCGCTCGTTGACCTGGTCGGGCGCCGCCAGACGCACGGCTTCCATCATCGTGCGGGCGGCGGCATCGGCAAAGCGGTTGGCCGCCGCCACGTCGCCTTCGGCAAGCGAGGCCTGTGCTCTGGCATGCAGGGCCTTGGCGCGGTCGCGCGTGGCGATCGCATCGACATTGCCGCTGGATTCCACTTGTTTGGCCGCCGAACTCTGGCCGATCAGCGAGCCCGTGCTGGTGACGCGCCGCTCGACCTGCTCGCGATTCGGCGGTGCCGAAGCCGCCTGTGACCAGGCCGACACGGCACCGCTGCCGAGCAACAGAGCCAGGGACAGCGCTCTCAGGCGCGTGGACATACTGCCCAGGGTGATATCCGATTCAGTGTTCACTGTGATCCCATGGTCTGTGGCACGGACAGGCCGGCCGCCTGCAGCGCCCGCTGCAGGTGGTCGATGCCTTCGGCGAGGCTGAGCAATGCAGTCTGCAGATCGGACGCGGCCGCCTGCGACTCCGCCTTTTCGCGCAACGTACGAGCCTGCCGCACATAGCGCTCGATCAGGACCAGCGCTTCCTTGGACGGCCGGTACTCGAGCACCGCCAACGGCACCAGCCCATCGAAACTGCGATGGCGTGCCAGCTCGTGAGCGAACTCCTCGCGCGAGCTGGCAAAACGTCGGTCGTAGACCAGCGTCTGCCCATCGACCCGCTGGAGCGCGTCCTTGAGCAGCAAGGACAAGGCCTGGTCGAGCGTGCGGTTGGCGTCGGTGACCTTGCCGGCATCCGCCAGCACGCGTGCCTGCTCCACCGCCGCCATGGCCTGCGTCACGCCGCGCTCGCCCGTCGCTTCGGGGCGCATCGTGATGGCCCCCGGACCCGACACGCCGAGCTGGTAAGTGCGCAACAGCGCAGACACGCTGCCCGACAGCTGGTCGTAGCGCGCACGTTCATCGACGAGTTTGGCCGTCTGGTCGGGTGCCAATTGCTGGGCCCGACCGATCTCCCAGATCGCCTCGTTGAGCAGGCCGTCTGCACCGCGGAGCTGTCCCGTGCCCGCCAACGCCCGACCGTGCGTGTACAGCTCTCGGGCGTTGGTCAGATGCCGACGCGCCTCCTCGTTCTGGCTGCCCGCCACCCGTGCAGCCACGGGTGAGTTGAACAGCATCTTTTCAACCATCTGGGCCTTTTGGTCGACCACGCGGGGCGACACCTCGGCGGCCCTTGGGCGGGGAGACGTCACGCGGGCGTCTTCGGCCGGAGACTGAGCCAGCGCCCCGCCCGCCAAGACGCCCTGCGCTGCCAGCACAGCCACGGCAATGATCGAACGACTGCACATCGACATGACGCGACTCCTCACTTGGCAGGGCTCGACGCCGAGGCAACGGCCGGCGTGGGCTTGGGCTTGGAATGGCACAGACGGCATTCCGACACCGGAAACGCCACCTTGCCATGGCACACGCCGCACTGCTGACCGAGCAGGATCGACGCCATGCTGATCTGGTTGGCGCCCTTCTGGGGAATGAAGATCGCGGGATGGCAGTTCGAGCAATCGAGCCACTCGGTGTGCTGCTTGTGGGGATAGACCACGTCGGGCATCGACCCCTTGACCTCTCGCACGATGTTGAGGTCCATCACCATCGGGGCGACCTTGGGATCGAGCCGGTCAGCCCGAGGCTGAATGTGCGATTCGCCGATGGCCTTGACCCAGTTGACGCGATTGCCGGCGTTGCTGCGTGGCAGCACCTCGAACGCCGCCAGCGGAGGCTGCAACTGCAGGGTACCGTCGTTGGTCGGGTCGTGGATCAGGTCCTCGGCAGGGGGTAGGTTGCGACGGCCCGGGGCACGCATCAGGCGGTTGAACGTGTTGGCCGTGGCAACGACTGCGGGCGCCGACGCAGCAGCCGCCGCGGGCGGCGCTGCCGCCGCCGGAGCAGCCGCGGCGGCCGCAGTCGACGACAACTGGGTCATGTGAACAACCGCTGCGCGCACCGCTGCATCCGGCAGTGCGGTCTGCCCACCCTTGGCGGGCATCGCGCCCTTGCCCTTGAGCGCACTGTTGACCAGCGCGTCGATGCCCGTCTTGATGCGCGGTGCCCAGGCCGCTGCATCGCCCACCTTTGGCGCGCCGGCAATGCCGCTGGCATGGCAGGCGGCGCAGGCACTGTCGTAGGTCTTCTTTCCGAGGGGATCCTCGGCAGCGCCGACAGCCATCGTGAGAAACAGCCCTGCGGCGCCAAGGCCGGTACGCAGGCCCGGGGTGGAGAGGATGCTGAGGAAACGGTTCATGGCATTGCCTTCACTTGCGCGCAGGCGCCGAGGCCGGGGGGGCGGTCGGAGCCGCGATAGTTGCGGCAGGCGCCGCCGGCGCGGCGCCCTTGATGACCAGTGCATGCGTGGTGCTCTCGTGCACCTGAGTTGGCGTGCCGGGTTTCGCGGAGTGGCACATGTTGCAGTTCTCGATCGACCAGGCGACATCGCCGTTGTGGCAGGCACCGCAGTACTGTCCATCGATCACCTTGACCATGTTGATCTCGTTGCCACCGGCCTTGAACTTGAAGCCCAGGTCTGCGTGGCAGACCTTGCAGCGGTAGCGTATGCGGTGGAACCAGTGAGGGAACACCACCGGTCGCATGCCGGCCGCGTCGGAGTAGTTGTTGATCACCACATCGCCGTACTCGGCATTGGCCGTACCGGCCAGACAGGCCAGCAACAGGCTGACCATGGCGGCCAGAAAACGCCAGCGGCGCAGAATGGAAGGGGTCGATTGAGTAGCTGTCATGGTCATCTCACCGTGGCTGCATCGCATGCGGCTCAGGCGGTCATCCTCCGAAGTTGCGTTGCAGTCGCCACATCAGGAACACGTTGCGACGCCCATCGACCTTCGAAACGCGCATCGAGAACGAGTTCTCGAGCCGTCCGACCTGATGGTCGAGCCTGTTTTCCCACGACGCGGTTTCGCGATCCGGCAGCGCCAGGATCTCGTCGCTCTGTCGCTGGGTATTGAGCGCGACGCGCAGCCTGGACGTGAAGTTCAGGCGAGGCACGTCGAACACCCGCAAGTGCCGCCAAGTGAGCTCGCCACTGGCATTGCGCTGGTTCTGGGTGAACCGCGACACGTCCGGCACCGTGACCGTGGGCAGCGGCGTCGAGCTTTGCACCGACCTTTGCCAGGTCAGATCGCCCGTCCAACTGCGCCGCCGATCGAGTTCGTGCGTCCCCGACACCTGGAAGTTGACGAAGCTGAAGTGCGACTTCTCGCTGTCGAACTGGCGGGCGTCGGTGAATGAGAGTCGACTGAACGCGCTGCCCTGCTCCCCCGGCTTGGTCCAGGTGAAGGCCAACGTCTGCGTCAAGGCACGCGACAAGCGATCCGGCGGCAGCAATTGCTCGGGCGATGCCGTCTGGTTGGCCACCGCCACACTGCCCGTCTGTGCCAGGCTGACGCCCCAACTGGAGCCCCCGATGAGCCAGACGTTGCTGAGGTTGTGGCCGAGTTGGGTGGACACACTGGCATCGGTTCGGGCGTCGGTGCGCGCGGCACCCACCGCGGCGCTGCTGAACCAGCTCCATTGGGCAGTGCCCCACTGGCGTTGATCGCCCTGATACGTGCCAGAAACCTGCCCCACCGACGTGATCGACGTGTTGCCGTCGATGCTCGTCGCCGTGAGCGACGCATTCACCCGCGCCTGTCGACTGAACTCGTAGGTTGCGCCCAGGCCCGCCGCGAGGGTGGTGCCATTGTTCTCGCCGCCACCATCGAAGGTGAAGGCGCGCAGGCTTCCGGTCACCGTCAGCGGCACCGTGTCGCCACGCCACACGGCCAGGCTCGACGCCTGGGCCAAGGTGGTGCTGCGCCGACCGGTCAGTCCACTGCCATCGAAGCGCAGTTGGTCGTCGGAGCGCGCCCAATTGACAGAGCTTTCCAGTGACAACGCAGGCGCCCAGGCGGCGCTGTGGCGCGCCACCAGCGAAGTGAAATCGCTTTCCTCTCCCGTGCTGCCGCGTCGATTGGCGCTGCGGGTGAGGCTGGCCGTGAGCTGATGCCGCTTCCAGTGGCTGGCGAAGTCCGCCAGAAAGGAGTCTTGAGTGTCCTGGCCGAAGTCGGCGCTGTCCTGAGATCGCCGTTCGTAGCTTGCCGACACAGAGAACTCGCCATTGACCGGGCGATAGCGCTGCAGCACCGAGACGTTGCGCGACCGATAGTCCACGCCGCCGCCGAGTGAACTGTCGATGCGGCTGTCGGACACCTCGTAGCGCAACTCCGACGGGAACCGGCTGCGCGGCAGCAGGGACAACTGGAGCTTGCCGGTGACAAATCGGCTGCCGCCCGATGAATCGTCGGGGGCATCGCCCTGGACAGTGCCACGGGTCAGGCCGACCGTGCCGTTGACGATCGCCAACCAAGGCGCATACAGGTAGGTTGCCGTTCCGAGCGTGGCCGTCACCAGCCGCTGTTGCCGAACGCCTTCTGTGTCGAGTTGGTCCCGACGGATGTCGAATGCCAGCGACCCGGTCCACAGCAAGGGCGGCAATTGCCACCGCACGCCGCCACCCACGGGCTCGACAGGCGCTGCGGTGGTCGAAATGGCGCCTGCGCCCGACGACGACACAGGCGCCGGTGGCGGCGCGACCGGCGCCGCGGGGGGCTGAGGGCTCTCGACCTGAGCGAACGCAGTGGAAGCGACCGAGCACAGCAGAACCCAAGCAGGCGATCGTCGCACCGCCCATGCCCTTTACTTACTGGCTGGCCGGGCATTGGCCACTGGGGTGGCCAGCGGCAGATAGCGGGTTTCATCGATGCGAGTGGGCGTTTCGCGGCGCAGGCGCGCCAGGAAATCGGTCCACGCCTGATCGGCCATGTCGCGCTGCAAGAGATCCTTCGCCCGCTGCCGGACGGCCGACAGCGGATTCAGCTTCGGCAACTTGCGATCTTCCAGCCGGAACACACCCACACCTTCGAGCAAAGCCACCGCGTCGGACACCTGACCCGGCTGAAGCTTGTCGATGGCCTGCTGCGCAGGCTCGGGCAGCATGCCGCGGTGGGTGTAGCCCATCGCACCACCCTTGCTGGCGGAATCGTCGCCGGAATGCAGATGGGCGAGGGCCGCAAAATCGGCACCACCGCGCAAGCGCTTGGAAATGGCGGTGCCTTCTTCCAAGGCACCATTCCACTTGGCCTGCGGAGAAGACGGATCAACCTTCAGCAGGATCACCGAGATCTTCACCTGCTCGGGCTCGGTGAACTTTTCTTTGTGGCTGTCGTAATAGGCCTCGATCTGGCGCTCGGTGGGCTCGGCCACCTTTCGAACCGAGGCCTGCAATTGGTCGAGGATGCTGGTGTCCTCGAGTTTCTTCTTCAGCGGCGGCAGCACCGTGGCCTTGTTCGATTGCCACATGGGGCTGCTCTTGTATCGCGCCTCGTACACATCGAGTTGTTTGGCGATGTCGGCGTGGTCGGGCTGCAGCTTGCGCCGACGCGCCTCTTTCATCAGCAAGGTTTCATTGACGAGCGAATCACCCACCTCGCGCTGCAGGCGCGCCACCTCTTGCTCGGGCGGCTTGCCATGGTAGAACTTGTTGCGCGCCGCGATCGCATAGGCCTGGTCATAGGCCTGCTGCGAAATCACGACGTCGCCGACGCGGGCAAAGACAGCAGAGGCACCGTCCTTGTCGGCCGCGCGCGCCTCGGCCACCACCAGCATCCACCAGCCCATCGTCAACGCCACGCCGATCAACGACCAACGCCAGGGGCGCGGCGACGATTCGCTGCGCGGGGACGCGGTGTGAACGGTAGGGCGATTCGAATGGGTCATGGCGAACAACTGATGAGTGCCGAGGCGTACGGGTTGGTTTACTTGACGTGGCAGGCCAGGCAGACCGCGCTACCCGCATTGGAGATGCGCAGGAACGTGGCGTTGGCGGTGTGCGGATCGTGGCAGCTGGCGCACTCGACGAACGGCTCGGCCTCGGTTTGACCCGTGTAGCCACTGCCAGCACCGGCGGCGCGGGTGTACAGCACCATGTCGGTCTTCTGACGCGTGCCATTCGGCGCCGCTTCGGTGTCGACCCACCACACGCGATTGGAGCCGATCACCTGGCTGGTGGCCGACTTGAAGTCGGGGTCAGTGGTGGCACCGGAGGGCGCGCTCACCTTGAGGCCACCGCCGCCGTACTGAATGCCGATCGGGTGATCGTTCTTCAGGTCGGTGCCGATGTTGGTGATCAGTCCGGGGGCGATCTTGCCCGCGACCTGATTGGCACCGGTCCAGGTGCCGGCCTGCCAGGCGGCATCGCCCGTCGTGCCGGAGCCCGGGGCGTTGATGACCGCGCTCATCGACGTGACGCCGTCGTGGCAGGACAGGCAGGCGATGGACACCGAACCAACCGGCGCCACCTTGCCGTCCAGCGTCGAGGTGCCGAGGCTGTCGTAGGTGGTGAACGATGCCGGGGCCGGCAGCGTGCGGTTCCACAGAGGCACGGCAGCGCTGGTGTCAGCACCGTGCGGCGTGTGGCAGAAGACACAGATTTCGGCCGTGCCGCTGAACTTGTTGACACCAGTGCCGCCCGGCGTGGTGCCGAGGTTGTGCTTGGTGTTTGTGATCTGCGCTTCAGCCGGCATGGACACCAAGGTGCCCCCCACCGTCATCAGCAGGCCGACGGCGACTGCCGCAGCCCGGGAGCGTCCGCTCCCGCCCAGACTCCACGATTTCCACTTTCCCATGTCGCTCTCTCCTTGGGTGAATTGCGAAGACGCGATGTCTGTTCTGCAGGTTGCGTGCCATGGAGCTGAACGGGCTGAATGGCATCCGGCAGGGCGTGAAGATTGATCTACCTCAAACTTTGCGCCCCACCCTTCCCGAAAGCGGGAAGTCCGACTTTTCAATGTTCCCATTCGAGAGATCACAAATCGGGAATCAGCGCGCGCCGTACGGGCTGCCTGCGGGCAGTGTCGCGGGCCGGAAGACGTCGACCTTGCGAAAGAATTGATCGACCATGTAGGCACGCCCGTCGACATCCACCGCAATGCCCGAAGGCAGCATGAAGCGCGCGGGACCGTCGCTCGCGCCACGCACGCCCACGTCGAGCAACAGTCGACCTTCGGCGTCGAAGATCTGGAAATTGCCGAAGGCCGTATCGACCACGTACAGGTTGCCCTGCTTGTCCGCAGCGATCTCCTTGGGACGCGAGAACTGGCCGCTCTGCCGACCGACCGCACCGAAGGTCTTGACGAACTTGCCATCGGCATCGAACACCTGGACGCGGAAGTTGCCGCCATCGACCACGTAGAGTTGCCCGCCATTGGCCACGACCGCGTCACGCGGCAGATTGAACTGGCCCGGCCCGTCGCCGCGCCGGCCGATGTCGAACAGCATCTTTCCGGTCTCGAGGTCGAGCGCGCGCACGAGGTGATCGTCGGTGCCGACCCCACCGGCATCGGTGATGTACAGGCGCTTGCGCACGGTGTCGACGGCGATGCCGGCGGGCCGACTCCACTTCAGATCCTGGGCCAGGGTCTTGATGTACACGCCCTCGGCGTCATAGACCTGGATGCGCTTGGCCGTGCCATCGACGACGTAGACGCGACCCTCGTCGTCGATGTCGATGCCGAAGGGCATCCGCAGGCCGCCGGGCTCGTCGACGCCGATGCGCTTGAATCGACTGCCGGCCAGATCGAACATGACGACGTGCCGATTGACGGTATCACCGACATACAGCTTGCCCTGCCGGACGGCCACGCCGTAGGGTTTGGCCAAGCCTTCCCCGGTGCGCACCTCGCCAGTGACAAGGCGCCGAAAGGCCCCGTCCTTGTCGTCGGGCATGACGTCGGCGCTGCTGTAGAGACTTCGCTCGAAAATGAAGCGCGGAGCCTCGGGAGGAGGCGGGAAGGCCGGTGGCTCGATGGGCTTGGCCTGCCGAGGCGCCTCGGCACATCCCTGGAACAGCAGGCCCAGGGCCAATGGCGCCAGCAGCAGATGCCGACGCGGGAGAGTGGGTTCGATCAGCATTGTCCTCCACGCCGCACTGTCAAGGAGGTACGCGGCGACAGCGCGGTAAAACGCAAGAGGCATGCCATCGCGCTCGCCACTGCGCTGCACTCCGATGGCACGGAACCTGCACTCGAACGACCCAGTACATCTTCGGGACAAACGATGCTGGGTTTTGATCGATGGGGACACACCCTGGCCTGCCTGTTCAGCGGGCTGTTGCTGGCTGTCGGCGCCTGGGCCGCACCGGCGACCCCTGGGTCGGGCAAGGATTCACCGCCGTCTGCGGTCTATCACAACTATTGCTCCGTTTGCCATGGTGACAAGGGCGACGGCCAGAGCCGCGCGCGCGGCAGCCTGAACCCGCCGCCGCGCGACTTCACCACCGCACAGGCGTTGTCCGAACTCACCCGCGACCGGATGATCGCCGCCGTCAAGGGCGGCGTTCCCGGCACCGCGATGGTGGGCTGGCGCTCGCAACTCGACGACAAGCAGATCGAAGCGGTCGTCGACTACGTCCGCGATCGCTTCATGAAGGCCAGCAGCCAGGCCGATGCCAGTCGGGGGCGCCAGATCTACGCCCGCACGTGCTCCGTCTGCCATGGCGATCGCGGCACCGGCTCGGTCTGGGCCAGTTCGAACCTGCGCCCCGCGCCCCGAGACTTCTCCACGCCGCAGGCTCAGGCCGAACTCACGCGCGACCGGATGATCGCCTCGGTGGCCGCGGGCCGCCCCGGCACGGCGATGACTGGCTTTGCCACGCAGCTCAAGGCCCCCGAAATCGAAGCCGTGGTCGACTACATCCGTCTGGCCTTCATGCGCGTGGACAGCGACGTCGGCATTTCGGGCACGCAGGCCCACGGCAGCACCGCCGGCGCAGCCCCGCCGGTCGCGGCGGCACCGATGACCGCACCGGCACGTCCGGTCAAGGTGGACATGAGCCTGCCCTTGCCATCCGGCCTGGTGGGCGATGCGGCCGCAGGCCGGCGCTTCTATGACGCCAACTGCGCCACCTGCCATGGCGTGAAGGGCGATGGCAAGGGACCACGCGCCTACTTCATCAACCCGAAGCCGCGGATCCTCATTTCGGCCGACAGTCGGGCGATGTTCAACCGGCCGGCGATCTATGCCGCGGTCTTCGCCGGCAAACTGGGTACCGAAATGCCCGCGTGGAGCAAGGTGCTCGAACCACAGGAAATGGCCAACGTCTCGGAGTACGTGTTCCAAACCTTCGTGCAGCCGGCCGGAACGGCGCGGGTGGCGACGCGCAAGAACCCATGAACCTCGCGCAGTGGGCAGGGCTGGCGGCGTACGCGCTGCTGGCCCTGGCGGGCTGCCAACCGGCTGGCCCGGTGGACGATGCCAGAGGGCCGCTGGCTGCGTCAAGCGCCAGTGCTCCAGCCAAAGCGACCGCCAGTGCCGTGGCCGCCAGTTCCGCCAGCGCCGCGGTCGCGGTGATGGCGCCTGCTGACCTTGCGCAGCATGAACTCGGCCGCAAGATCTGGAATTTCCGTTGCTACTTCTGCCACGGCTATTCGGGCGACGCGCGCACGCTGGCCGCCACCTACCTGCAGCCGCCGCCCCGCGATTTCACGCGGACGGCGCCCGACGCCCTGTCGATGGACGCCATGGTGCAGGTGATCAGCCACGGCAAACCCGGAACGGCCATGAAGGGCTTCGATGGCATCCTGCGATCCGACGAAGTGCGTGCCGTCGCGGCCTTTCTGCGTCGAGAGTTCATCGAATCGCGGGCCCCCAACACGCGCTACCACACCCCCGAGAACGGCTGGCCCGACCACGACCGTCATCGTGAGGCTTTCCCGTTCGCACGTGGAGAGGTTGCGCTCGACACGCCATGGGAGCAACTCGATGAGGCGCACCAGCGTGGCAAGCGCCTGTTCCTCACCGCCTGCGTGACGTGCCACGACCACGGGCGGGTCGAGCAGCCCGGCGCCGTCTGGGAAACGCGGGCGATGAGCTATCCACGCGATGCCTACTGCACCAGTTGCCACGACCATGCCGATGGCAGCGGCAAGCGCCCCACCACGCCGCCACCCGCCGGCCATCCGCCGGTGCGCAACACGCCCGCCGGGGCTTTCGAAGGCAGCCGGGCGGCGTCCGCCGTGCGCGCCGACAACACCTACCGGGTGCACGACACGCCGCCTCTTCTGGCCAAGGCGACTGCGCGCGAGCGCCTGGGGGAATCGCTCTATCAACAGAACTGCGCCTTCTGCCACGCCGCCGACGGCACGGCCAAGAGTTGGATCGGCCGGTTCCTCGAACCGCATCCACGCGATCTGACCGACCCCGCGGCCATGTCGACGATGACCCGCGAGCGACTCGTGCGCGTGATCCAGGAGGGCCTCGACGGCACCTCCATGCCTGGCTGGAAGCACGTGCTGAGTGCCCGCGACATCGACGCCCTGGTGGCCTACATCCACCGCGTCTTCCATCCGATCCAGGGGGCGTGACTGCGATGGCAAACCCCATGGGCCTCACTCGGCGCCACGCCGCGCTGGCAGTGACTCTGGCCGCTGCCGGCTGCGCGGCCCCCCCAGCGCCCGAGCCCCCCGTCGACGACACGGGTGACCGCCTCTGGCCGCGCCCGCCCGAGCGTCCGCGTTACGCCTGGGAGACCGACCTGCGCACGGTGGGCGACCTGTTCGAGAACGATGAGCGCTCGCGCACGGTGCGCATGCTGGCAGGCGAGCGTGTGCCACGCGAGGCGGCCTTCGAGAAGCCCATCGCCGTGGCCGCGCGGGCTGGCCGCATCTATGTGGCCGACAGCGTGCAACGGCGCATCATTGTGTTCGACGTGCCGCGTCGAAAGGTTTTCGCCATGGGGCTTCGCACGCCCGGCACGCTGCAGAAACCGATCTCGGTGGCTGTCGACGGCAATCGGCAGGTCTATGTGGCCGACGCCACCCTGCGCAAGGTGATGGTCTACGACAGCCTTGGCCTGTTCCAGCGGGCCATCGGCGCGCCCGAAGACCTGGAGCGCCCGACCGGCGTCGCCGTGGAGCCCTCGGGCGAGCGCGTGTACGTGATCGACCGCGGCGATGTCGAGGGCGACCGTCACCGGGTCATCGCCTACGACGCGACCGGCAAGCGCCTGCAGGAGATCGGCACCCGTGGCAAGCAGAACGGCCAGTTCAACATCCCGGTGCAGGGCGCCGTGGACGGCCAGAACCGCTTGTGGGTGCTGGATGCCGGCAACTTCAGGGTGCAGGCCTTCGACCGCGACGGCCGATTCATCCGCGCGTTCGGACAGGTGGGCACCGGCCTCGGCCAGTTCGCCAGACCGCGGGGCATCGCCTGCGACCCGCAGGGCCAGGTGTACGTGAGCGATGCATCGTTCGGCAATGTCCAGGTGTTCTCGCCGGACGGCGAACTGCTGATCGCGCTGGGCCGCAGCAGCCGCCGCGACCTGCCCGGCCACTACGGCCTGCCGCATGGCGTGGCTGTCGACGAGACCGGACGGGTCTACATCGTCGATCAGTTCTTCAACAAGGTGGAGGTGCTGCGGCCCGTCGGAGAATCCGAAGGCCAGCGCATGGTCGAACAGGCGGAATCAGACCGCAAGCGACCCAGGACCACTGCCCCGACACGATGAGCGGCGGGGCAGTGCGCCGCAGCCCGTCGCGCCAGGCGCGGACGGTCTGCGGCCAAAGCGTCACTTGACGCTGGCGAGCATGTAGTCGACGGCGGCCTTGATGTCGTCGTCCTTCAGGTTGGCGTTGCCGGCCTTCGGGGGCATGGCGCCCTTGCCGGTGAGCACCGACTTGACCAGCGCATCCTTGCCGGTGGCCACGCGGGGCGCCCAGGCCGCCTTGTCACCCAGCTTGGGCGCATTGGCCACTCCGCTGGCATGGCAAGCAACGCAGGTGGCCTCGTAAACAGCCTTGCCGTCGGCGGCCTGAGCCACCGGACTGAGCAGCACTGCCGCGACCGCGGCAACAACAGAAATCGACTTCATGGGAGCACTCCTTGGTTGGGGTTGGGGTCAAACTAGGGATTGACCCGACCCTTGAGCAAGGTGCATGCCTTGAAATTTCCCACACTCAGGGTGTCGCCGCGCCCAGAAATTCTCTGTAGGGGGAACCGCGATCCACCGTTCCCGGAATCGGGAACGGTGGCAATTACTTCGTGTGACAGGTCAGGCAGACCGCGCTGCCTGCATTGGACACACGCAGGAACGACGGGTTGAATGAACTGCCCACCCCTGCCGACGGCACGCCGTGCGGGTCATGGCAGGACGCGCATTCCACCTCGAAGCCTTCGCCGCTGTCATAGAGGCGAACCTCGCGCGGATCGGGGAAGTTGTTCCCGTTGTTGTCGAACCAGCGCAGGCCCGGCCGCGTGGCGCCTGGCGTGTTGAAGTCGACGCCCGGCCCGGGGGTGGGGAAGCGCACACCGACCGGGTGGTCGTTGCGCAGGTCGGTGCCGATGACGAAGGCGGCGAAGTCGGTGGCGCCCGTTCCGTTGATGCCAGCGCCCGCGGAATGGCAGGACAGGCAACCATTGGCCACCACAGGATCGAGACCCACGTGCACCGTGGCGTCGATGCCGCTGGGGTTGGTCCAAGCGTTCAGGAAGGTGTTGTTCTGCACCGTGGCCTGCGCCGCCAGATAGCCGCCGGCACCGGGCATGTTGATGACGGAATCCACCGCCACCTGACCATCGTGGCAGGACAGGCACGACAGCGAGTTGGGCCCGGGCTGGGACACTTGCTGCGTGATGGTCGACGTGCCGAGCTGGTCGTAGGTGTTGTAGGTGGTCGCCTTGATCGTGCGATTCCAAAGCGGCAGCACGACGTTGGCGTTCGAGCCGTGCGGCGTGTGGCAGTACACGCAGACTTCGCCGTAGTCGTTGCGGAAGCGGTCCATCGTCGTGCTGACCGGACCACCTGCGGCCTGCCGCTGGGTCAGGTTGTGACGGGTGTTCGAGATGCTCCGCGCGTTGTCGAACTTGGTGGGCAGATCAACGTCCGCGCTGACGGTCATGACCGAACCGAACATCAAGGCAACCAGTGCCCCTCGAACCGCCGCTTGACTCCAAGGCTTGATCTGGGTCAATTTCATTGTCGGTACTCCTCCTGCAGGTGCAGCAGGGAAAGCAATCGTCGCGCCAGTCCTTCCCGCCAAGCTGAACGGGATCGGCAGCTGCCGTCCGGCAACCCGTCGCAGGGCGGCTCAGCGGTCGCGGAAGACCGGTGCGCGCTTGTTCAGGAAGGCCGACACGCCCTCGGCGAAGTCGCCGCCGCGACCCAGTGCGCCCTGCACACGCGCTTCGATGCCCAGCGCCTCGGCGTAGCTGGCCGGCATCGCCTCGTCGAGGGCCTGGCGCGTGGCGGCCAGGGCCCTGGACGGCATGGCCGCCAAGCGCAGGGCCAGGGCTCGCGTCTCGTCGGCCAGCGCGGCATCGTCGACGCAACGCCAGATCAGGCCGATGCGCTGCGCTTCCTCGGCCGGCAGCTTGTCGCCGGTCATGGCCAGTCCGAGCGCCATGGCACGACCGACCAGCCGCGGCAGCAGCCAGGTGCCGCCGCAATCGGGGATCAGTCCAATTTTCGAGAATGCCTGGATGAAGCTCGCCGATCGGGCCGCCAGCACCACGTCGCACCCGAGCGCGAAATTGGCCCCGGCCCCGGCCGCCACGCCATTGACCATCGCGATCACCGGCACGGGCATCGTGCGGATGCGCAGCGCCAGCGGCCGGTACAGGCGGTCGATGACGCTGCCGACGTCGGGGGGGCCGCCATCGGCCGAGCCCATGTCGGGGTCGTTCAGGTCCTGGCCGGCGCAGAAGCCCCGTCCCGCCCCGGTGATCACCACGCAGCGCACGGCCGCATCGCCGGCCGCCGCCTCCAATGCCGGCAGCAACTCGCCATGCATCGCGCCGGTGAAGCTGTTGAGCGCGGCCGGGCGGTTGAGCGTGAGCGTGCGCACCGGGCCATCGGTGGTGATCAGGACCAGGGGTTCCGACATGGGTGTCTCCTTCGTTGGGATCGATGACGGGATTTAACCCCAGACCTCCTGCGCCACCTCCACCACCAGCCGCAGCTTGGCCCGTTGCGCCTCGACCGCGATGTTGTTGCCGTGCACGGTGCTGGAGAAGCCGCATTGCGGGCTCAGGCACAGCTGGTCGAGCGGCGCGTACTTCGACGCCTCGTCGATGCGGCGCTTCAGCGCATCCTTGCTCTCCATCTCGCCGAACTTGGTGGTCACCAGGCCCAGCACCACGATCTTGCCCTTGGGCAGGTAGCGCAAGGGCCGGAAGTCGCCCGAGCGGTCATCGTCGTACTCCAGGAAGAACGCGTCCAGGTTCATCTCCGCCAACAGCGCCTCGGCCACCGGCTCGTAATTGCCGGCGGCGGCGTGCGTGCTCTTGAAGTTGCCGCGGCACAGGTGCATGGCCAGCGTCATGCCGGCGGGCTTGTGCGCCGCCACCTTGTTGATGAAGCCGGCATAGCGGTGCGGCAGTTCGTTGGGGTCGTCGCCGCGCTGTCGCGCCGCCTCGCGCATCTTCTCGTCGCACAGGTAGGCCATGTTGGTGTCGTCCATCTGCACGTAGGTGCAGCCGGCGTCGGCCAGCGACTGCAGTTCTTCGCCGTAGGCCTTGGCCACGTCGTCGTAGAACGTGGGGTCCAGCTCGGGGTAGGCGGTGCGGCTGATGCCAGCGCGGCCGCCGCGGAAGTGCAGCATGGTCGGCGACGGGATCGTCACCTTCGGCGTCAGTCCGGCCCGGACCTGCGACTTCAGGTACTCGAAGTCGGCCAGCTGGATGTTCTTGGCGTGGCGCACCTTGTCGATCACGCGGATCACCGGCGGGGCCAGTTCCTCGGTGCCGTCGGGCTTCGTCACGGTCACCGGGATGTCGGTTTGCACGCCACTCAGTTGCTCGAGGAAGTCGATGTGGAAATAGGTGCGACGGAACTCCCCGTCGGTGATGCTCTGCAGGCCCACGTCCTGCTGGAAGGCGACGATCTCGGCGATCGCCCGGTCTTCGACCGCGCGCAGTTGCTCGGCGCTGATCTCCTTCTTGACGAAACACTGCTCGCGCGCGTCGAGCAGGTACTTCGGGCGCAGGAAGCTGCCGACATGGTCGGCGCGAAACGGGGGGGTGGCTCGTGCGGTCATGGCGTGTCTCCGGGGATCATGGTCATGCTGCGGGATGAACGATGGCCACCGGGCCTTCGATCGGGTCGTCGATCAGCAACAGCGTCGGCCCGAGCCACAGCGCCCGACCGATGGCCCGCTTCGCTGTCCGCCGTCGGTCCGGGCCGAGCTGTCGGCCGACAGGATCGACCTCGCCGCAGGGCGTGTTGCCCGGCCATTGTGGGCCGCCGGGCAGCGCACGCGATTCGGCGATTGCCCCAATCGCGCCCGATCAGCCGGGCAGTTCGACCAGCGCCTGCCGCACGCATTCGTCGAAGGCGTGGGCGTCACCCAGGCGCTGCGCCAGCAGCAAGGCCAGCTTGACCAGGAACAGTTCACCATGCGCCGGCCCGGCCGTGTCCAGGGCTTCGGCCAGGTGATCGTAGACCTGCTCGAGATCGGCAAGGCGCAGGCCCTCGGGGGCGGTGGTGTCAGAGGTGGTGCTCATCGTCGTGGGCTCCCGGTCAATGACCATGGCTGCGCCGCAGCGCGGCCGAGATGCGTGGGCTGTCGGCCTGCAACCAGCGCGCGGCCACATGCTGGTCGGGCCGGATCAGGTAGACCGCGCCGTCGCTCGGCACGCCGTGGCGGCGGGCCAGGCGGCCTTCCGGGTCGGCCACCCCGCGGTCGGCGCCGGCGGCCCGGCCATCGGCAGTGACGGCCCACACTTTCACCGGCAGCGCGGTGCGGGCTGCCGCGTCGCGAGCCGCCGCCACGGCGCCGGCACCGAACACCAACAGGTGGCTTGCGGGTGCAAAGCCGTCCATCAGGTGGCCACCGGGCGACAGCCGCGCGTCGAGCATCGGTGCGCCGACGGCCGGGCCGGCGGTGAATCGCCCGTCGTCGTCGTCCAGGCAGTTCAAGGGTGACCGGGCATACACATGGGCCCGCGAGGTGCGCCAGTGGAACAGCGGCCGCACGAAGTCTTGCGACAGCGACAAGGACAGCGTCGCGTCGCGCAGCAGGCGATAGCCACGGGTGGGCGGGGTCATGAACCGGGTGCTCTTGCCCGCCTCGTCGATGATTTCCCGGGCCGCGCCGACCCGCTCGTGGCTGTAGCTGGCCAGCAGCCCCGGCCCGGCCTGTCCCTTGACCACCGCGGCAAGCTTCCAGGCCAGGTTCTGCGCATCCTGGAAGCCGGTGTTGGCGCCGCGCACGCCGAAGATCGGCAGCAGGTGCGCGGCGTCGCCGGTGAAGATCACCCGGCCGCTCACGTAGTCGGGCAGCGTCATCGCGCGGGCCGAGTACACCGAGCACCAATCCATCTGCCACGGCAGGCCGGCGTGGCCGATCATCGCCAGCTGCGCGTCGATTCGCGCCTTCAGCGACTCGGGCGCCAGCGCCTGCTCGGGCGTCTCGCCGGTGGGCAACTGGTAGTCGATGCGCCAGATGCCTTCGGGCTCGCGGTGCATCAGCACGGTGTTGCCGGGGTTCCAGTCGGGCTCGAAGTAGGCCCGGCGCTCGGTGGGGTACGGCAGGTCGATGCGGATGTCGGCGATGACGAAGCGGCCTTCGTAGGCCGCGCCCTCCATGCGCAGGTCCAGCTGCTGGCGCAGCGTGGAGCGTGCGCCATCGGCGGCCACCACCCAGTCGCAGGGCTGCCGGTACGGACCGTCGGCGGTATCGACCTCGAGCACCGCGCCCCGCGCCGTCTGCGACACACCGATGACCTTGTGGCCCCAGCGGATCGACACCAGCGGCTGGCGCGCCGCGGCCTCGACAAGGGTCTGCTCGAGGAACTGCTGCTGCAGGTTGGTCATCGGCATGAAGCGCTCGTCGTCGTCGTGCGGCGCCTCCATGCGGAACACGCACTGCCCGCGCACGAACGAGTTGCCGTGGCGCCAGGACAGGCCGCGGCGCTCGATGGCCTCGGCCACGCCGACGGTGTGCAGGATCTCCATCGAGCGCCGGGTGTAGACGATGGCCCGGCTGCCCTCGCTGACCTGCCGCTCGGCCGCCAGCAGCAGCACCGGCACGCCGTGACGGGCCAGGTCGAGCGCCGCGTGCAGTCCGATCGGCCCGGCGCCGACCACCACCACCGGCACATGGGTCTCGACATCCGGCCGCGGTGCGGCGGGGAACACTTCGTATCGGTAGTAGATGGATGCGCGGGGCTGGGCGTGGGGCTGGTGCATCTGGAAGGGTCCTGGGCGAATCGGGGACAGGGCAACCGGACGGCTCACAGCCCGACCCTTCCCAGGGCCGGCGCCACGGGCTGCGGGGTCGAGAGGCAGTGGGGCTGCACGGCATCGGTCGATGGCCTGTGGCAAACTGGTTGCGCACGCATCCATTATGCCGAACTTGGTTGCGCGCGCAACCACCTCGACGAAGACCACCATGCCCCGCCGCGCTGCCGCCACCCCTGCGCTGCCGCTCGACCGCACGCTCACCTATCGCCTGCACCAGTTGCACAAGTGGTCCGATCGCGTCAGCGCCGACACCTACGCCACCGAGTGCGGCCTGGCCCTCGGCGAGGCGCGCTGCCTGGCGGCGATCGGCGCCTTCGCGCCGCTGTCGGTGGTGGACCTGGCGCAGTTGGCCAACCTGGACAAGGGCCAGGCCAGCCGCGCGGCCCAGGTGCTGGTCGATCGCGGCTGGGTGGCCAAGGCCTCGAGCGAGGCCGATGGGCGCGGCGTGCAGCTGTCGTTGACGCCATCCGGCCGGCCGCTGCACCGGCGCGTGATGGCCCTGATCGAGCGCCGCAACCAGGAGATCTTCGGCGTGCTCTCGGTCGACGAGCAGG
This sequence comes from Ideonella sp. A 288, assembly GCF_002198735.1. GTDB lineage: Bacteria > Pseudomonadota > Gammaproteobacteria > Burkholderiales > Burkholderiaceae_C > Pseudaquabacterium. The sequence goes on along the minus strand of NZ_MWLO01000155.1, from coordinate 50,942 downwards.
CCCTGCTGGGCGACTTGTTCGATCGGCTGCTCGCCGCTCAGATGCCGCAGGGGCGCCGGCGCCGAGCCTAGGACACGGCGCTGGCCGACGGCCGGTCAGGCCGTCGGCGTCGAGTCAGGCGACCGGGGTCGCGGCCGGTGTGCCCTGGCCCGAGCGCGCCACCTGCCATTCGGCCAGGCGCGTCATGTTGGTCAGCGAAATCTGGTGCGCATGGATGATGCCCAACAGGCCGTTGCGGGCCAGTTCCAGCGCCTGGGCATCGCCCAACTTGGCCAGCTTCTCCTCGTCGATGGTCAGGAATCCGTCCACGCCGATCTTGCTGCCATCGGGCAAGGTGGCATCGAAGCGCATTTCGCGCAACAGGCCCAGTTCGCCGAGCCGCTCGCCCACCTGGCGTGTGCGCTCGATGTCGACCTCCAGTTCCTGCAGCTGCTTGTTGATGTTGACGGTCAGCTCGGTGGGCTCGCCGTCCGCACCGAACAGTGGATCGCCGACCTCGTGGCCCAGGCCCTGCCACGCTTCGTCGATGCACAGCACCATTTCGGTGGGCGAGGTGCGCGCCACAGCGAAGGGGTAGAAGCGCAGCAGCGCGGGCACGTAGCGCACGCGCCACTCGTCGCCCTCGATGCACAGGTTCTCCTGGTTGTGCAGGCCGAACAGGGCCAGCGGGGCAACCTGCGGCTTGCCGTTGGCGCCATTTCCGGCCGTGACCCACACCACGGGGAAGTCCTTGCAGGCTTCGGCAAACTCGCCCACCGTCACGAAGAAGGCATTGAACTTCTTCAGGGCGGACATGTCGCGCGCGTTGCGGTCGAGCTTGAGCGTGCGGTGCTTGACGCGGTCCAGCGCCGCGGGGCTTTTGTGCAGCTGTTCGTTGATCATGAAGTCGATTCCTCGGGTTGTTCGGGGCGGGAGACCAGGACCTTGTCCACGCGTTTGCCGTCGAGGTCGACCACCTCGAATCTCCAACCATCCCATTCCACCACATCGGCTGTACGGGGCAGCCGGCCCAGCAGCAGCATCACCATGCCGGCCAGCGTGTTGTAGCGCCCCCGGTCTTCTTCCGGCAGTTCGCGGATCTCGAGCCGGTCTTTCAGCTCGGGCACCGGGATCAGGCCGTCGAGCAGCCAGCTGCCGTCGGGTCGGCGCACGGCCCAGGCGTCGTCGGCGCTGGGCGTGGAAAACTCGCCGGTGATGGCTTCGAGCACGTCGCGCACGGTGATCACGCCCTGCACCGCGCCGTACTCGTCGACGACGAACACCAGCTCGGTGCTGCTGGCGCGGAAATGCTCCAGCAGTTCCATCCCGGACAGGGTCTCGGGCACGAACACCGGCTGCTTCATCAGATCGGCCAGCACCGGCGGCTCGTTGCGGGCCAAGGGCGCCAGCAGGGATTGCGCCTCGACCACGCCGACCACGTCGTCCAGCCCGTTGCGGCACACCGGGTAGCGCGAGTGGCCCTCTTCGGACATCTGCGACAGCAACTGCTCCAGCGGGGCATTGAGGTCGAGCCAGGTGATCTCGGCGCGCGGGATCATCATCGAGCCGATCTGCCGGTCGTCCAGTCGAAACACATTGCGCACCATCTGGTGCTCCTGGGCCTCGATCACGCCGGCGTCCAGGCCTTCTTCCAGGCTGGCGGCGATCTCCTCTTCGGTGACGCTGCGCGAGGGCGCGTGCCGCATGCCCAGCACGCGCAGCATGCCCTCGGTGCAGGCCGACAGCAGCCAGACGAAGGGCCGCGTCGCGGTCGACAGCCATTCCATCGGCGTGGCCACCAGCCGGGCCACCGTCTCGGGGTGCATCTGGCCGACGCGCTTGGGCACCAGCTCGCCGAAGATGATCGTCAGGAAGGTGATGATCAGCACCACCAGCGCGGTGGCCGTCACGTCGGCCACCTTCGGCGTCAGGGGCAGCACCCCCAGCAGCCAGGCCGCCAGCGGGCTGGAGAACGCGGCCTCGCCGACGATGCCGTTGAGCACGCCGATCGAGGTGATGCCGATCTGCACGGTCGACAGGAACTTGGTCGGGTGCTCATGCAGGTCCATGGCCACCTGGGCGCCGCGCTCACCGCTTTCCACCATCACGGCCAGCCTCGCCTTGCGAGAGGCCGTGAGGGCCATCTCCGACATCGCGAACAAGCCGTTGATCAGGATCAGAAAGACCAGCAGGGCTACGTCCATGCGCCGGCGCCGCTGCCGGCGCCCCAGAGAGAAAAACAAGCAGACGAGCGTAGCAGAATCGGCCCATGCACTACCTCATCGGTGATCTGCAGGGCTGCTGCGACGCATTCGACCGCCTGCTCGCGGAAATCGGCTTCTCGCCGTCGCGCGATTCGCTGCACGTGCTGGGCGACCTGGTCAACCGCGGGCCGCAATCGCTGCGCACGCTGCAGCGCCTGCGCGGCCTGGGCCAGTCGGCCACCTGCCTGATCGGCAACCACGACCTGCACCTGCTGGCCGCGGCCGAGGGCGTGCGGCCACTGCACCGCACCGACACCATCGGCGACATCCTCGATTCGCCCGACCGGGAAGCCTGGCTCGACTGGGTGCGCCACCGCCGCATGGCGGACAGCGCCCACGGCTGGCTGCTGGTGCACGCCGGTGTGGTGCCGCAATGGTCTGCCGCCGAGACGCTGGCCCTGGCCACCGAAGTGGACACATTGCTGCGCGGGCCCGACCTGGCAGCATTCCTGCGCCGCATGTATGGCAATGAGCCGCTGCGCTGGGACGCGGCGCTGCAGGGCCCCGACCGCTGGCGCTTCGTCATCAACGTGCTCACGCGCATCCGCTTCTGCGCCGCCGATGGCACGATGGATCTGAAGGCCAAGGAAGGCGCCGACACCGCGCCGCCCGGCCTGATGCCCTGGTTCGAGGTGCCCGGCCGCGGCACCGAAGGCACGCCCATCGCCTTCGGTCACTGGTCGACGCTGGGCCTGCGCAACCAGCCCGACCTGCTGGCGCTGGACACCGGCTGCGTGTGGGGCGGCGCGCTCACCGCCGTGCGCGTGGACGGTGGGCGCCGCGAGGTGACGCAGGTGCGTTGCGATCGGGCCCAGACGCCGGGCGCCTCGAACTGAGCGCCCTGCGGTGCGGCCTGCAGGCACGCCGCCGCAAATCACTGCAGCAGCAGCGCCTCGCCGTAGTGCAGGCGACCGAGCAGATCGTCTTGCGCCGCCGCATCGGTGTCGCCGACGCCATAGCCGGTGAACAGGCGCACGCCCGACACGAACCGGAGGTCGGCCCCGGTGAACAGCGGCATCGGCTGGTGACGGGGCAAGGGCCCGGCCGAATAAGGCGGCAGCAACCCGCCGGCAAACAGCACCCAGGCGCCGCTTTGGTAGCCATAGATCTGCCCGTCTGGCAGGAATGCCGCCAGATAGGTGCGACCGACCCGACCCACGTCGGCCGGGACCGGCGCCACGCCCACGTTGACAGTGGCAGCCGACAGCGGCCCGGTCTGCGTGCCCGCGTACAGCGGCGGCGCACTCGCCACGGCGCCAGCGTCGAAGAGTGGCCGCGTGCCCTCGCCCACCACGGCCTGCGGCGCGGTGATCACCCGCTGGGCAGACGCACCGGCAATGGCGCCGCCGTTACCGGCTGCGCCATTGGCCACCGAGCCCCAGACCCAGGCGCTGCCGTCGCGGCCGATGGCCGCGCTGATCTGGCGCCCGGCACCCACGGTCTGTGCCGCCACCGCCAGCGCCGCGCGCACGGGGCCCGGCTTGACCAGGTCAACACCGGTGGTGCTGTTGTCGCCCAGTTGACCGCCGGCATTGGCACCGCACCCCGACACCTCGCCGCCGGCACTCAGGAACAGCGCGTGTGCGGAACCCGCCGCCAGGCCGACCACCCCCGTCAACCCGGTGACGGTGCGTGGGGCCGTCAATGTGGGCGTGCCTTGCGACACCTGCCCGCAGCCGGCGTGCAGGCCCGAGTTGGTGCCCCAGCCCGCCACGCTGCCGTCGCGGCGCAATGCAAAGTGGGCGTTGTCGTTGATGTCGGCCACCGCGAGGGCCACCACGTCGCCGGTGGCCGCCACGGCCTGCACGGCCAGCGGCGCACCACCCGGGGTCGTCCGCGACACCGTGCCCAGGCCCCCCTGCGGGTTCAATCCCCAAGCGGACACCGCTCCGTTGCTGCTGGCCGCCAGAAAGCTGGTGTCAGCCGCCGCCAGCGCGGCCGTGCCGGTCAGCGATGCGATGGGCAGAGGCAGCTTGCGCACCTCGCCATTGCTGCCCGACGTGCCGTCACCGGCCTGTCCGCTGAAGTTGTTGCCCCACTGGAACACGCGGCCCGCCGTGTCGACGGCCAGCGCACTGGGGCCGTTGCGGCCCAGCGCCAGCGCACGGATGCCGGTCAACTCGGGAATCTGCACCGGGCTCGTCGCGCGGATCGCGTTGTCGGCCTGCGTGCTGCCGAAGATGCCGTTGGCGCCCGAGCCCCAGACCCACACGGTGCCATCGGCCTTGAGGGCCGCGGCCACGCCGTCGGCGGCCACCACGTCGACGACGCCGGTCAGGCCGATCACCCGCACTGGGCGGCTGCTGGAGGTGCGCGTGGTGTCGCCCAACTGCCCATCGTTGCCCAGTCCCCAGGCCCAGGCGGTGCCATCGGTGCGCGACACCACGAGGAAGTCGGCCCCCACGCCCACCCTGGGGTCAGCCGCCCGCACCGGCGGACCCGCCAGCAGGCCCACGATCAGCGCCAGCCCGCCAACCGCGGCGGCCGGCGGACGACAGGGCCGGCGCGACCAGGATGCCGCGCGAACGGCAGGGGACGGTGGCATGGCGTGGGGAACGTGTGAGAGCATGTCGGTGGTCCTCCGGTCGATCACCTGGCACTTTAGCGCCGGCGCCAAGCCAGCGAAAGGCCCGTGCGGCCAGGCCGCGGCCCATCGGCCGCCACCGCAATGATCCGCCCCCGGACAGGCCGAACGCGTCGACGCCGCTCAAACCATCCGCGACGCCACGTGCGCGGTGCCGGGCACCGCCGAAGACGCGCCACCGCGCAGTGCAATCAGCACCGTGCCCACCACGACGAGGCCGCCAAACAGCACACCCAACCGCAGCCTGAAGAACGTGGCATCGATGTCCACGGCAATTTGCTGCGCCGCCTGCTCCTTGGCGCGCCGCATGCGATCGGTGCCGACCAGCAACTCGCGGAAGCGGTCCTTGCCGGCCTTGATGGCATCGTTGTAGACCACCGTCAGTCCACCGCGCTGTTCGGCCGAGAGGCCCTGGGGCGGCGTCGAGTCGGCCTTCAACGCCAGCTGGTTGAACTCGGCGGCGTAGAAGGCCGCCGCTTTCTTCCACGACATGACGGCGTCGCGCTCATCGTCGGTGAACACCTTGCTGCTCGGCAGCAGCATCTCGTCGAGCAAGGCCAGCAGTTGGGAGTACGCCCCGTCGAACTCCTTCACGTAGGCGGCGCGGCGGTCACCCTGGGCCACGTAGATGAACATCTCCTTCTCGAACCGACGCATCTTCTCGCCTTCGACCTGCAACCGCGACAACAGTCCTGCGGCCGTGAAGTTCTGGCGCACGGCGCGCTCCACGCCCGACTGGGTGACCGCGCTGCCCCAGAGCACGCCGGCGACCATCAGGGCGATCAGGATGGCGACGCCCACCGTGGCGGTGCTGAGATAGGACTTCATGCGACAACTCCAGAGACAGCCATTCGACGCGGCCGATTCTGAATGGAGACTGAACCCCAAAGCCGCGGGCCATCCGTGCAGAAGTCGCACTCCAACTTGACGGATGTCAACATTGCGGGTCAACCCACCCCTCATTCGAGGGGCCGCAGCCAACCGGCCGTCGGCAAATCCGGCGAGTGCGAGCCAGCGGCGACGGCGCCGCCGGCTTGGGCCACAATCCGCTTCTCCCGTTGGAAGCGTGGCCGAGCGGTTTAAGGCACCGGTCTTGCTCAGCGCCACCGGCGCTGCGCCGGAACTCATATCGCATTGCGATGTGAGTGCAGGCAAAACCGGCGCTACGATCAGGCCGTCAACAGTGGAAGCGTGGCCGAGCGGTTTAAGGCACCGGTCTTGAAAACCGGCGACGGTTCATCCCGTCCGTGAGTTCGAATCTCACCGCTTCCGCCATTTCACCTATGAAGATGGCGCGCAATTTGGCTCTACCCCACATAGAACCCGCCAAAAAATCTGCGCTTGGATGAGACGCCAGGGTTCGAACATCACCATTTCCGCCAACCCTTCAACGTTGGCGATGGCGGCCGCGACGGACTTGGTCCGGTTTCGGGATGGTGGGTTGGTTGATGGGTTGGACCGTTTCCGATCGCTGTTCCCATAGGTAAACATGGCGGAGGATCGCTCCGCCGCTAGTCACCATCTCCGCTTTCCATCTCGGGCCAAACCAGCGCAGTGCCGATGCGGCCGGGGAGTGCCGCAAGCCTCGCCACAGCTTCCACTCGCGCCAGGAACGCCTCGACGGTTTCGTGGTCTTCGCGCTCCAACGATTCGCCGCGCACATCGGCTCTGGCGGGCTCGGCGTTCTTGTCCTCCGCCAGCGTGATGATGCGGATGATGGTGATGGGCTCCTTTCCGCAAAGGTGGGCCTCTAGCGCCTCGATGCGCTTCTCGACGGTGTTGGTCATGGTTTCACCCTTCCAATGCTGTTGAGTTCCCTCAGTTCTTCGGCGGCATCTCTGCGCGGCCAATGTGTGCAGATCACCGGCCGCTCCGTTTGCTTTGCAGCCGCTCGGTTCAGGCGTTCAAGCTCGCACGACGCGCACGGCCCGCTGTATGGCCGCTCCAGCGCACGCAGGCGCAAATTGATCGACGCAGTCATGGTCTCCCCCTTGCCACGGCGCTGCGCGCCTCCAATGCCTCGATACGGGCCACAAGCTCCGTTGCCTCGATGATCTTCGCCACGCCGCCCAGCGCGGTGATGATCTGTGCAGCCTGCGCCGGTGCCAGTTCGCCGTCTGCTGCGGCTTGCACGACAGCGCGGGCTTGCTCGGCCAGCGTGCCGTCCGTCGGCAGCGCGAGCGTCGCCGGCATGTCCACCGGACGCAGCGCTGGCAACACGCGGTCGAGAATGATGCGGATGGCCTGTGCGTCGCCGGCCAGTGCCTGCGACCTCAGCGTGTCGATGATCTTGTCCAGATCCGTCGCCAGCGTGGCGCGCATCTCTGCCACCGGCCCACGTCCAGGCGGTCGGCCAGGGGATGCCTTGTTGCCCGGCGCAAAGCGACCACCGGGGCCACGGTCGCCGGATTTCTGACGGTCGTCTATCGGCTTGGTCATAGAGGATTCTCCTTGAACATCGGGCAGCGCTGCAATTGGTCGAGCAGGAACGCCCCGCGCTGCGCGCAACGCCACCCAGGCCCGGCGTGCTGGCACTCAACGCAGAGACGGCGGTCGTCTGCGCCACGGTCACGGTGCAGCAGCCTCTCAGCGCGCCCCTTGGCCTCGGGGTAGCCCAGCCAAGTGCTGCGCGCCACGCGCTTCTCGAACGAAACAATCTCGGCATCAGTCCAGGCCGGCAGGCCCGCTAGGTCGTCGGCCACCCAGTAGGGCGCGCCGTCGGCGCTGACGATGGCACTGCGCTCGACCTTGGCTTCGTGGTCAGCGTGTTGCGCGTGTTGCGTGGCCGTTGCGTGGTTTGTTGCGTGCAACCGGGTGACGGTCGCGGGCATTGCCGGCCCGTAGTCGTTCGTGGCGTGTTGCACTTCCTTAGGTGCTGCAACGCGCAACAACTTGGCGGGCTGTTGCGTGTTGCATGGCCTAGGTACTGCAACGACGCAACGCGAAGCGAGCGCCGATAGGTAGCGATCACGCAGGCCCATCAGTGCGCCTCCGGGGTCTTGCGCACGCTGCTGGTCTTGGCCGGCAACCTCCCTGCCTTCTTCAAAGCCCGCCACACGGTGCTGCGGTTGATGCCCAGTTCCTCGGCAATCAGCGGCCCCGTCAAGCCTTCGTCGGCCAGCGCGATGATGCGTTCGGCGCTCGACGCCTCTGCCTCCTTGAACGTCCAGCGCGCCACGCCGTCGTCGATGGTCAGCACAAGGTCTAGTTCGGCGGCATCGTCGCCGTGCAGGTGCCGGCCCTTGGTCACGGCCCAGGTGAACGCCGCTCCCGTGCGTGGGTCATAGTCGCCCGCGCGCTTCAACTGGATGACGATATCGAGCAGGTCTTCCTTCTTGCTGTTGCCGCGCTGCTCGCCGTTCTTGCCAGCGTGATGCACCAGCACCACTGCAATGCCTCGCCTTCTCAAAGTTAGCAGCCAATTGCTGACCGGGGTCCAGCTTTCGGACTCGTTCTCTTTGCCAGTGCGGCACCACGCCGACAGGTTGTCGATCACGATGACGCGGGTCTTGTCGTCGATAAGCGGCTCGACCATCTGCTGGCCTGCTACGGTGGACAGGTCCGGCAGCGCCTGCCCTTCGGGCAGCAGGTCCGGTGTGAACAGACGGAAGTTTTCGGCCAGGTCGTCGCCCGCGTCAGCCGGGATGAACGACGCCACGCGCTGCTGCATGACGGCGCCGGCCATCTCGGCGTCGAGATACAGCACGCCGACCGGTTGCGCCGCCTTCCAGCGCAGGAACACGGCACCGAAGGCCAGCGCCGCGCCGATGGAAAGACACACTTGAGTCTTTCCCACCCCGCGCCCGGCAAACACCATTGCCAGATCACCGGCATGGATCAACGGCCCCAGCAATTGCACGCGCTCTGGGAACTGATGCGCGCCCAACTGCATGACGTTCAACGCGCGAAGCGGCTGCGTCATCGGCAACTGCTGGCGAACGTCAGTGCGGATGATCGATTCCAACTTGTCGGCGGTGGCAGCCAGCGCGACGGGATCAACGCGGTCCATTGCAGACCTCCGCAGCGTTGCCCAGGCGCCTCGCGGCCACCAGCAGGCGATTGAAGTCCTGCTCGGTCACGCCCTTGCCGTTCACAACGTCCGAGATGACGACGACGGCCACCGTGGACTCGAACGCCACCAGCGACAGCACGTCGGACGCGCTAAACGGCCTCCTGGCGGGCTTCGTGGCGGCGCCGGGCTGGGTAGGGTACAGGTCAGTGAACGACAGGCCCACAGCGGCCAGGATGGCCTCGACGCTATCGCCGCCGAAGTCGTGGAGCAGCACCCTGCCGTCGTCCATCTCGCGGATGGCCAGAGACGGGCACTTGTCCTCACGGGTCGGGCAACTGGCGATCCACTTTCCGGGGCCGGTGCGCCTCACGCGCTGCAAGCGAGACAACAATGTGTCGGCCACCATCAGCGGCCTCCAATCTGGCGCAGCAGGTCGCCCACGGCCCGAAGACACGGCACGGCCTTGCTGTAGTTCCAGCGGCAAACCAGGAACGCGCCATCGGACAGTTCGTGCAGCGTGCAGCCGCAGAGTGCGGCACGCGCCTTCATCGTGGCCAGCGCTTTACCGGAGTCGCCGTCGTTGGCAAAATTCGGCTGTGATTCTTGGTATGTCTTCGGGGGGTTGGCGCCGCAATCGCCGCCCCCCACTTCTTTGGGTACGTTCATCTTGCGGCCCTCCGAAACCAAGTGCTCGGGGTGGCGCACCAGATGCGCAGCGCCAGCGCCATGACGGCGGCCCTCAAGATTGCACCTCGGCCTGCTGCGCCAGGAATGCCTCGACTTGGTCGAGATCGAACACGGTGGTGTTTGGCCCCAGCTTGAACGGTGCCGGGAACTTGCCTTCCTTCACCCAGCGCCAGACCGTGGCCGGGCTTATCGGTAGGCGCCCCCTTCTGCCCTTCGTGGTCGCCAGGTCGGCGATACGGATAACTCGCTGTGCCATCGAAACCCCTTCCGCAGTCCTTTCGACGCGCCGGGGTTGCGGTATGCGACCCCTAATTGCGCGCCGATCCGACTGCAATTGAGGTTTCTAATTCTGAGCATGAAAACGGCAATGGGAGGCGATTTCACGCCTTTGTCTAATCGCGTGCTAGTGCGTCGTGCAGAAGCTCGTCCCACTCAGCGACGGTCTTCAAGAGCAAGTGATACCTGAACCAATCGCGCCCTGCCTGTGCCCTCGGGTCCTTGTGAAACCTGCTGTACTGGATCCGCAGCGCTTCGGCAGGGTCCTTTCCACCATGCAGGTAGTTCTTCCACTCTGGGCGCTTCGCTAGGATTCCCGCTGCCCATGTTGCCGTGTGGCCCGGATTCGCAGGGCACTTCTCATTCCCAGCCAGGCGCTTGTCGGCAATCAGGCGCTCAACTTCAACGACTAGCAGCCCACGTGTCAGCCAAGTCCACTTAGTTTGCGGAATGCGCTGCTCCCTGAATGCCGGCTCGTATTTGCGCGCCAGAGCCAGCGCAAGGAGATACCAGCGGCTCGGGTTATCGGCGATGCCAAGTTCTTCGGCCAGCAGGACCAATTGGTCGTCGTCCTCCTGAACCCATCGCATCATGATGGCCGATCGCTCTGCCTCGCTGGCCAAAAGCGGTATTCGGCGCGGTTTGCGATGCGACTTTGCTTGGGGGGGTCTGGTGGCCATCACGCCGCCTTATGCATCGACACGACGTTGTCGCCGACGGCAGGCGCGGTGTAGAGGAACTTGGCCCAATCGGCCATCAGGTTGCGCCGCTTCTCGAACAGGTCACTTCTCTGATATGCCGCCACAGTGCCGTCTCCAATGGCGTGCGCCAGAGCCATCTCCCGCACCTCTGAGGGGTAGGCAGTCGATGACGCGCACCAGCTTGAGAAACTGGCACGGAACCCATGCGGAACGGCATCGACGCCCATCCGGCGCATGACAGCGGTCAAGCTCATGTCGGACAGCGGCTTGCCCTCCTTGGCGCCGGGAAAAACAAGATCGGAACCCTCAAGCCTCGGCAGCACTTTCAGCAGCGCCACAACGTCGTCAGACAGCGGCACGCTGTGTGGCCGGCCTGACTTCATGCGCGAGCCCGGTATCGACCATGTCTTGGTCTTGATGTCGATCTCGGCCCAGGTGGCCAGTCGTGCCTCGCCAGATCTGCAGGCGGTCAGCACGACGAATTCCAGGCAACGTGCAGACGTACCTGATACGGCCTTCAGTGCCTGCATGAACCCGTACAGGTCGCATGATGCGATTGCCTTGTGCCCGGTGACAGCGCCCACGGTCTTCCGGTCGGCCAGCAACTTGTCGAGATTGCCCTTCCAGCGTGCCGGGTTGTCGCCGCTGCGCAGCTTGCGCACCGTGGCCCAGTCCAGCACCAACTCGATGCGATTGCGCACGCGGTTGATGGTCTCGTTCTTCGTCGCCCAGTGCGGCTCGACGATGTTCGTGATGTGCGTGATGTTGACGTTGCGCACCAGCACGTCGCCGATGACGGGATAGGCATAGGTGGCCAGCGTGTTCTCCCACTGGGTGCCGTGCTTGGCGTTGCGCCAACCGGGCTTCTTGGCCTTGATGTACGCCTCGGCGCAGCGCTTGAACGTCCAGGCCAGCGCCTTCGCTTCCTGCTGTTGCTCAACGATGCTCTGCCGCGCCGCTGCCCGTTGCGCCACCGGGTCGATGCCGTTGGCTATGTCGTCGCGCTTTTCCTGCGCCTTCGCGCGGGCCATCGCAAGCGTGACGCCAGGGAACGCTCCCAGGCCAATCTCGCGCCGCTTGTGGCCTACCTTCACGCGCAGCAGCCAGGAGCGGCTACCGGTAGGCGAAACCTGCAACATCAGGCCCGCCACGCCGCCGACGGGATGCAGTCCGGCAGTGGTGAGCGCCTTGACGGCAAGCGGCCCGAGTTCCTTGGCGATTCGCGGCATATCCATCCCCCCAAACAACCCCACATAGAGGTTGTGACAGGATGCTATGGCCTGCGACGGGTTAAATCAAGCGCTGGGACTTCTTAGCAGCAAGATTGCCGCGATTTCATGCAGTCTTGCGGTGCGCTGAGACGCCATCGGATATGGCGGATGCGGACACCGCTTCCGCCACCCGACCGGCGCGAATCATTGGGTCAACTCAATTCCCGACCGGCCGTGATCGGCGAAGCTCCTCCGCAGAGGTGATCCGAGGTCGCGCACGCATGGTGAGGTGGCCCGGGTCGGGGCTGCGGACAGTGCCGCAAGGGATGCCGCCCGCAGTGAGTGACGCCGGTGCGCCTGGAGTGCACGGTTCGAATCGCCTGACATGGCCCCTGCCATCGTCGATGTCCGGGACGGGCGGGGCGATCGATCCGACTGGAGCCCACCATGGGTCACCCCATCCTGCACAACGGTCGCGCCGACCTGGCGGTGATGCTGTCGACAGGTCAGATTCAAGGCGACCTCTTCGAGAGCCACTTTGCGCTGGCCGTGCCATCGCATGCGTTCAGCACCGAGCGCAAGATCGTGCGCACGGGCGAGGGACGCCTGCTCGAGCGCTTCCTGAGCGAGCCCGTCCACACCGGTCCCGACCGTGCCTTCCCGCCCACCCACGGCCTGCCGCGCTGGGTGCACGACGCGGTCGAAGCCCAGGTCGTCCAAGCCGGCCGACACCACAAGGCTTACACGATCGAACTGGTGGGCATCGGCGAACCCGCGGTGTCGTGGGTGCTGCAGCGCCTGCTGTCGCGGCGCACGATGCGGTATCACCAGCCGGGGCCGCTGCACGGCCTGGACGCATCGCAGCTGCGGGAACTCGCTGACCATTTCCAGGTGGCCTACTGGCGCCACGACATCCACTACGTCCTGCGACTGAACGGGTTCGACAGCGCAGACACGCTGGCGGCCTGGGTGCGGCAGCACCCGCCCAGGGAAGGACGCCCGATCGATCGGCTGCCGCCGCCCCTTGTCAGCCAGCCCGCCGACGGCACCGAGGCCACGCCATGGTTCGACGCGATGGGCGCCTATGCACCCCCTCGCGCCCTGAACCTGGACGACGACGCGGCCGCGTTCGCATTCAGGTCGCTGTCGAACTGGCAGCGGCTCAAGGCCTACTGGAACCGCGGTCCGGACAACGCCATCGTCAACATCCTGAACTGGCCGCGGGAGGCCTATCAGCTGACCTGGGACAAATGCCCGCAGGGCACCGTGCTCACGCAGTTCACCTGCGACCTGCGATTCGAGGCCTACGGCTGAGACCGTCGCACACGGCCCCGCGCCGCCGCCGACCGTTCGGCTCAGCCTACTTGCCGTCCCAGGCGTTGCGCGTGGCCGCGCGCTTGAACGTGGCACGGTTGTCGTTGCTCGGCGGCGGCTCGGAATCGCCGAAAATCGCGCGCATCCAGTGGCCATCGGTGGGGTTCGGGAAGACCACGTACTTGCGCCCATACATCGCCCGGTCCTCCTCCATCAGCTTCAGGCGATCGTCGACGCTCTTGGTGTAGTACTTGCGCCGGAAGTCGTTGAGGTTGTCGCCGAGGTACACCACGATCTCGAAGGCCTTGGCGATCTCGTCCTGCCGCGGCTGCTTGTTGCTGCTGTCGCGCAGCACCGTCAGGTGGGCGGTGTCGGCATAGGGCGCGCCCAGCAGCTTCAGGTGCTCCATCGCGTACTCGTAGGTGCGCTCGCCCTGGTCGCGGCTGGTCACATAGAACACTTCGACGCCGTTGTCCTTGCAGAAGCGCAGAAAGTCCTGCGAGCCCGGCGAGGGCACGATCTGGTTGCGCGGCACCCACTGGTCCCAGACGGCGTCGTCGAAGAAGTCCTTGTTGCGCTCGATCAGGTGGCCCCAGTAGGCCAGCGGCAGCAGGATCGTGTCGTCCATGTCGGTGACCACCGCCAGCGGCCTGTCGCCGGGCTTGCGGGCCTTCAGCGCGGCCTCGACATGCATGCGCGCCACGTTGAAGCCCTGGTGGTACAGCGCGCGGTACTCGGCGGCCGTCTGCTTCCAGGCCACCGCCCCGACCAGCAGGTTGTTGACGCCGTCGCCCGCCGGGCCATTGGTGTTGGCAGGCGCGGCGGTCGGCACCGCGGCGGCACCCGGCGGCGGCAGCTGGGCACAGCCCACGGCGGCCAGCACGGCCAGGGCCAGGCCGGACCAGCGCACGGCGCGCTGGGCGGTGGAGGTTGGGGATGACGACATGGGGTCCCTCTCGGTGTTGAGGTGGTGATCGATGCCCGCCCGCACACCGCGGTCGGCTCGTCACAGGGGGGGATCGCACTGTACGACGCGGCCTCGCGCCGCCCCCACCGCAGCGGGCTGGCCCGGCGGCAGAGGGTGCTCGCCCGCGCCTAGGTGCGCGGCACGGTGGCGGCGGCCGAGGTCGGGCTGGCTGGGCGCGGCGGCATCGTGAACCCCGCGCAGGGGTCCACCCGCTTCACCGCGGGCGTCACCCAGACGTAGGTGAACGGGATCGGGCTCGGCAGCGGCTTGCCGGCCTCGGCAAAACCGACGCTGGCCACCCGAGCGCTGGGCTTGAGCGTGGCCAGCAACTGGCCGACGCCGTAGTCCAGCCGCACATGGCCGTTGCCGGCGATCAGCACGGCCGGCCGGCCGGCCGGTGCCTCCAGCAGCGCCTGCACCATGGCCGCGTCGCGTGCGCGCTGGGCCGCGCGCATGCCTGGCAATCGATCGGGGCCGAGGTGGCCGCAATGGCCGGCGATCAGGTCCTTGTCCAGCGCCTCGCGCGAGCGGTCGTCCAGCGGGGCGCGTTCCAGCGTGGACCGCAGCGCCTCCGGCCACGCGGCCTCGCCGCCGCGGGCGATGGCGCGGGCCTGGTCGCGCGTGACGTTGGCGCCCTGCACCGGCACGTCGCCCCGGGCGGCGGCGGCGAACACCGGCTGGTGCAGCGGCCAGCCCCAGGCCTTGGCATCGAAGCCGGCGTCGACCAACGCCGCGCGCAGGTCGCCGGTGAGCCGGCGCGGGGCGCCACTGGGCATCTGCTCGGCGACGACGGCCGTGGGCCGCAGCGCGTCGATGATCTCGCCGCGGCGGGCGTGGTGCATTGGGTTGTCGTGCTGCTCGCCCAGCAGCACCACGTCGGCGGCGGCCAGGCGGCGCAGCAGTTCGTCGCGGTCGAGGTGGCGGCCGGTGGACACGTCGATCAAGGTGTCGGGCGGCGTGCCCACCAGGCTGGCGCAGCCGGTGGCCAGGGCCAGCGGCACGGCCGCCACCACGGCGGTGGCCCACCAGCGGGCTCGTCGCGCGCCGCGCGACGGTGAATCAGGCAATGCAGGTGCGGTTCTTGCCGGTGCGTTTGGCTTCATAGAGGGCTTCGTCCGCGCGTTCGAGCGCGAGATCGAGTGTCTCACCTGGCCGATAGCCCGTGACGCCAGCGGAGAAGGTGACGAAGACCTCGCGCCCGTCGTGCATGAACAGGCTGGCGGTCAGCCGCCGCTGCAAACGCGTCAGCACCTGCTGGGCCTCGTCGGGCGGGGTGGCCGGCAGCAGCACCACGAACTCCTCGCCCCCGAAACGGGCGATGTGGTCCACCGGGCGCAGCCACTCCTTCACCCGGGCGGCCAGCGACTTCAAGGCCACGTCGCCGGCGGCATGGCCCAGCGTGTCGTTGAGCTTCTTGAAGTTGTCGATGTCGATCAGCCCGACGGCCAGGGTGGCGCCATCGCGCTCGACCCGCGCGCGCTCGGCCTCGAAGGCCGTGGCCATGCCGCGCCGGTTGGCCACCTGGGTGAGCACGTCGGTGGACACCTCGTCGGACAGGCGGCGCAGTTCGCCCTCGAGCTCGCGCACGCGCGACTCGAGCTCGCCGGCACGGGCGTGCTCGGCGGCCAGGCGCTCGCGGGTGCCGGCCACCACCTCGTGCACGGTGCGGGTGTCGCCGACCATCTCGCGCACCACGCCGGCCAGGCTGTCCAGCGTGTCGGCGGCCTCGATGACGCCGGCATAGCGTGCGATGCGGTCGTTGAAGCGTCCGGTGACGTCGCCCAGCTCGCCCAGTTCGACCAGCATGTGCTGGATCATCGTCTTCAGCGCGTCGCGGGCGCGGTCGCGCTCGACGCGCAGTTCGCGCTGGCGCTGCCGCGTGTGGTCCAGCAGTTCGCGGGCAGCCTTCACCGCGCGCACGCTGGCGGTGTCGTCCAGCCGCGCCCGCAGGCTGGCCCCCTGCCCCTGGGCCCAGCTGCCGTCCTCGGCCAGCTCGATGAGCCCGTCGCCGAGCGATCGGCACAGCTGCATCAGCTCGTCGACCAGCTGATGCCGGTGGGCGAACAGGCGTTCGGCGCGGCCGCACACCGCGGCCACCTGCTGGGCCAGGTCGACCGTAGCCCCTTCGTCGTGGATGCGGTCGGCCAGCACGGCCAGTTCGTCGGCCAGCTCGACCGCGCGGGGTTCATCGGGCGGCAGCCCGGCGCGCAGCGCCTGCTGCAGCGAGCCGGCGATGCGGGGATGCTCGTCGACGGGCGCGCCGGGGTCCTCGCTGCCCTCTTCCCAGGCCGAGATCAACTGGCGCAGGCGCTGCTGCAGCCGCTGTGCATCGCTGCGGCTGCCGTCGAGCACACGCTGCAGGCTTTCCTTCTTGCGGCCGGGCGTCCACTGGCGGTTGCCGCGATCCAGCGCGCGCGACAGCCGCTCGATCAGCGAGGCCCAGGCCTGGGCCTGGGCGGCAGCGCCATCGGCACCGCGGTCCAGCGCCCGCTGAAGGTCGTCGTAGCGGCCCTCCAGCAGCGCGGTGGCCAGGTCGGTGCGCAGCGCGGGGTCGTCGGTGGCGCGGGCAGCCAGGCGTTCGACCAGCGGCCGTGCGCGCGCCGGCAGCGGTTCGTTGCGCGAGGGCGGCTCGCCGGCCTCCTCGGCGTAGGCGCGGGCGAAGTTGGCCGGCGTGGGCTCCAGCTTGGCCGCAGCCAGGCGGCGCAACGCGCCCTTGGCCAATGCAGCCGGCGCACCGCCAGCGGTTTGCGGGGTCTCGGCCAAACCGACCCCTCAGCCCCGACGGCCGCCGGGGCGATGGGCTTCCATGGCCGGCTCGGCACCGGCCTGCGCGATCCAGGGCGCCTTGCGCGGCAGCACGGTCTGCTGCAGCCAGCGTTCCAGTTCGTCGGGCGGGATCGGCCGGCTGAACAGGAAGCCCTGCATGACGCCACAGCCCAGCCGGTGCAGGACCTCCATCTGGCGCAGGTTCTCGACGCCTTCGGCGATGACACGCAAACCGAGCGACCGGGCCAACGCGATGATGGCCGTGACCACCGCCGAGCTCTGCGGCGTGATGCCCAGGTCGCGCACGAAGCTGCGGTCGATCTTCAGCTCGGAGATGGGCAGCGTGGTCAGGTAGGCCAGCGACGAGTAGCCGGTGCCGAAGTCGTCGATCGAGATCTCGACGCCGATCTCGTTCAGCCGGTGCAGCGACGGGATGACGTTCTGCAGGTCCTTCATCAGGCCCGTCTCGGTGATCTCGAGCTGGATGGCGCGGTGCGGCACGCCGTAGGCCGAGACCGACTGGTGGATGTGCTCGACCAGGTCGCTGCGCTCGAACAGCCGGTTGGGCAGGTTCACCGCGATCGAGTCGTTGAAGCCGAAGCTCACGCTCCAGACCTTGGCCTGGCGGGCGGCTTCGCGCAGGGCCCATTCGGACAGCGGCACGATCAGGCCGGTTTCCTCGGCCAGCGGGATGAAGTCGCCGGGCGGCACCAGCGTGTGGCCGCGTTGCCAGCGCATCAGCGCCTCGGCGCCCACCATGCGCGAGCCGCGCACGTCGACCTTGGGCTGGTAGTGCAGCACCAGCTCGTTGCGTTCGATGGCCTTGTGCAGCGCGCTCTCGAGCTCGAGCTTCTCTCGGCCGCGGCCGGCGAGCTCGGGCGCATAGATGGCCGATGAGTTGCGACCGGCCGACTTGACCGAATACATGGCCACGTCGGAATTGCGCATCAGGTCGGCCACCGACCCGCCGTCGCGCGGGAACAGCGCGATGCCCACGCTGGCCGTGACGAAACATTCCTGGCCACCGACGAAGATGGGCTCGCGCATCGCGTCGAGGATGCGCTGCGACACCCGCTCGGCATCGCTGACGTCGACGATCTCGGGCAGCAGCGCGATGAACTCGTCGCCGCCCAGCCGGCCGACGGCCTCGAGCGAGCGGTGCGAGCGCGTGGCGATGGTGTCCAGCGCCGTGTCGCTGACCTGGTCGGAGTGGCGCACGCAGGAGCGCAGGCGACGCGCCACTTCCACCAGCAACTCGTCGCCCGAGGCGTGGCCGAGCGTGTCGTTGATGACCTTGAAGCGGTCCAGGTCGATCAGCAGCAGCGCCGCCTGGTGTCCCATGCGCCGCGCGTGGTCGAGCGCCCGCTCGGTGCGCCAGATGAGCTGGCGGCGATTGGGCAGGCCGGTGAGCGCGTCGAAATTGGCGAGGTGGCGGATGCGGTCTTCGGCGACGCGGCGGTCGGTCACGTCCTGCACGATGCCGGTGTAGCCGATGCCGTGGCCCTGTTCGTTGAACTCGGGCTCGGCCTCGACGTGGACGATCTTCTGGCGCGACTGCTCCATCTGCACCGGCACGTCGATGGCCAGCACCGAGCCGTGGGCCAGCACGTCGTGCAGCATGCGCACCATGCCGCGGCGCTCGGGCATGGGCACCAGCCGCAGCAGGCGGCGCAGCGACACCTGATCCTGCGGGCCGAAGCCGAACACGCGCAGGCCCTCGGGCGCCAGCGTCAGGCCGCCGCGGTGGGCCGGCGTGGGCAGGCGCCAGTCGAAGCTGCCCATGCGGGCCAGATCTTGCGCGCGGGCCAGCTTGGCCTTGCTGCGTTCGAGTTCCTGCCGGGTGTTGGACGAGCGCAGCAGGTAGCGCAGCCGGCCGGCCAGCAGGCTCCACTGCGGGCTCTTGACGAAAAAGTCGGTGGCGCCCACCTGGTAAGCCCGCGTGATCGAGGCGTCGTCGTCCAGGCCGGTGAGCATCAGCACCGGCATGTTCTCGAAGGCGGCCTGGTTGCGCAGGGCCCGGCAGGTGTCGAAGCCGTCGAGCCCGGGCATCATCGCGTCGAGCACGATGATGTCGGGCGACCAGTTGGCCAGCAGGGCCAGCGCGCGCTCGCCGCTGGACGCCTCGGTGATGTCGAAGCCGCGGTCGCGCAAGGCCACCGCCGTGAGCATCAGGTTGACTTCGTCGTCGTCGACCAGCAGCACCCGCGGCCGCTCGGGCATGTCATCGGTGTCGAAGGCGTGGGGCAGGATCATGGGCGCGGTCGATCAGACGGCCATCAGGCGGCGAACGGCCGCATCGACACGGTCGGCCTCCCGCTGAAGCTGAGCGACCAGCCCTGGCAGCTGCTCGGTGCGGCCCTCGCGCAGCGTCTGTTCGACCTCGGCGCACAGTTGCGACAATTGCAGCGCACCGATGCTGGCCGACGACGACTTCAAGGTGTGCACACCCATCCGCAGCGCCGACGGATCGGCTCCGACGCCGCCGACGACGATCTGCTGCCGCAGCCGCGCCAGCGAGCCCTGGTAGGTGGTGAGCACGCGCTCGACCAGCCGGCTCTGGCCGGAGGGATCGAGCTGGGCGAGCTTGGCCAGCGACGTGCGATCGAGCACCTCGGACTCGTCCTCGAAGCTGGCCACTGAAACGATCGTCATGGTTCGGGACGGGAGCGGATGTCGCGCAAGGCCCAACCTGTGGGATGGGATGGAATCGAGCCGAGCATGGTGCGCCGCAGCGTCCCAGTCAAGCGGGTGAAGTCGACGAATGGCGGCCACCGTGCAGGACACCGCACCCTTCGACCACCTGCCTCGCACCGCTTGCGGCGGTGATGCGACAACACCACACCTGCAGGGGGACCCGGCGAGCCCGCCGCGGGCCCACGTCGCCCGCCCCGAATCGGCCCGCCAAGGCCCTGTCGGCGTGCCGCTCGCGTGGCCGACCGAGCCGGCCCCCGGGCAGGCCTCCCCTCGGGCCAGCCCGGGGGGCCGGCGCCGGCCGGATCCGGCGCGTCCGTGGCCACCCCGCCCCTGGCCAACGACGGTACACCCCGTCCTTACAATGCCGCGCATGTCGCGTGACCGTGAACCCGGCGCGAAGCTGGCAAGCCCCGCCTTGCCCGTGGTGCCCCTGACCCTGGCGGCGGCAGCCATCGTGGCGGCCATGCTGGCGACGCATGCAGCGCTGCCTGGGGTGCTGGCCGGTCTGGCGCTGGTGCTCACCGCCGCGGCCTGCACCGCCGCGGGGGCCCTGTGGCACCGCCAGAAGGTGGCCGACAGGCTGGCCGATGCCCGCCAGCAGCAGCACCTGCTGATGCAGTTGTCGGATGCCTGGGTCTGGCAGACCGATTCGCAGCACCGGCTGGTGCGCTGGCAGCCTCCGCTGGGTGCGCCGGCGTCGTCGTGGGCGGGCGGCGCCTTCAGTGGCGAACTGCTCTGGGATCGCTTCGTCGATGCCGAGGGCGCGCTGGCCGGGCGCCTGCAGGCACAGGCCCAGGTGCCGGACACCACCGTGGCGGCCACCCAGGGCACCGGCGCCACCTGGCGCATGCGCGGCCTGCCCAGGCTGGACAGCCAGGGACGCTTCGCCGGCCACCTGGGCGTGGCCCGGCCCGAGCCGACCGCCGTCGCGATGGCGGCGGTGGTCGAAGCACCCGCCCCGGCCCCGGCCGCGCCCTCCGGCCAGCCCGACGCCGCCACCCTGGCCGACGAGCACGCCGCCTTCACCTACACCGTCTCGCACGACCTGCGGGCGCCGCTGAGGGTGGTGGAGGGCTTCGGCCGCATCCTGAAAGAAGACTACGGCCACGTGCTCGACCGCATCGGCAACGACCACCTCGACCGCATGGTGGCTGCCGCGGCGCGCATGAACCACATGATCGACTCGCTGCTGGCGCTGTCGAAACTGTCGATGCAGCCGCTGCTGCGGCAGCCGGTCGACCTGTCGCAACTGGCAAAGTACGTGGTCGACGACCTGCGCAGCGGCGCGCCCGAGCGCAGCGTGGCGGTGCGCATCCAGCCCGGTCTGGGCGTGCAGGGCGACCCTACTTTGCTGCGCATGGTGCTGGACAACCTGCTCGGCAACGCCTGGAAGTATTCGTCGCGCCGCGCCGATGCCGAGATCGGTTTCGAGCAGACGGTGCAGGACGGGCGGCCGGTGTTCGTGGTGCACGACAACGGCGCCGGTTTCGACATGCGTTTCGCCGACCGGCTGTTCGGCGTGTTCCAGCGCCTGCACAGCAGCAGCGAGTTCCAGGGCTCGGGCGTGGGCCTGGCATCGGTGCGGCGCATCGTGCGCCGGCATGGCGGCGAGATCTGGGCCGAAGCCGAAGTGGGGCGCGGCGCGCGCTTCTACTTCACGCTCGGCGGCTGATTCGGCGACCGACCCGGCGACCGACCCGGCGGCCGATCAGTCGCGCCCGGGCCGCGCCAGCAACTCCACCGCGTCGACCAGTCGCCCGGCCTGGTCGGCCAGCCCGCGCTGCTCGTCGGCCGCCAGCCGGGTGAGGCGGGCCAGGGCCTCGGCCCGCGGCAGTGAATAGCGGTGCATCAGCACGCCCACCGCCACCGAGACGATGTCGATCCCGGCGCCCGGCGTTGGCATGGCCATCCCCGGCACCGCGCCTGGCGCTCCCGGCGCCGAGGCAGGCCGGATCAGGGTGCCTTCGGCCCGCTTCGGCAGGTTGGCAAAGGCCGCCTCGACGGTGGGCACGATCTGGCCGATGTCCAGCGGCTTGACGAGGTAGGCCACCGCGCCCAGCGCGCGCACCTGCCGCACGGTGTCCTCGTCGGCAAAGGCCGACAGGAACATGAAGGGGATGTGCAGCACCTCGCGCAGGTAGGCGGCGACGTCGAAGCCGCTCTTGCCTTCCATGCGGATGTCGAGCAGGGCCAGGTCGGGCAGGTGCTCGCGGGCCAGCAGGATGGCGTCGTCGCCGTTGTCGGCGTCGATGATGTCGTAGCCGGCCTGCGCCAGGCCGTGGGTCAGCGTGGCCAGCACGAGCCGGTCGTCGTCCACCACCAGGATGCTGCCCTTGCCGGCCATCGCCATTTGCCCCGTCGATCAGACGCCATTGTCGCCCAGGCCGCGGGCTACAAGGGCTCCAGCACCGTGAAGCCCGGCGGCCGCAACCGCACTTCGGCGGCCACCACGGCACCGTCCTGCGCCAGCGTCATCGTCGCCGTGCGCCGCGGCAACAGCGCCCGCACCAGGCCCAGGCCCGACACCCCGGGCGGCACCTGGGCCAGCGAGAAGCCCTCGCGCAGCGTGCCCGGGCTGTCGATGCGGAAGCTCACCTCGGTGTCGGTGCAGTGCAGCCGGCAGGTGATGTCGCCCGGCGTGCTGTGCTTCATCGCGTTGGTGAGCAGCTCGTTGATGGTCAGCGCGATCGGGATCGATTCGGCCTCGGGCAACGCGTAGCGGTGCGCCGGGCTGCCGCCCACCTGCACCGCCACGGCCCGGCCGAAGGTGCGCTGCACCGAGGCGGCCACCGCCTCGACCAGCGGCCTGATGCGCAGCGGCCCGGTCACGCCCACCTGCAGCCCGTGCACCTGCGCGATGGCCTGCACCTGGCCGACCACCTCGC
The DNA here is from genome assembly GCF_002198735.1 of Ideonella sp. A 288. GTDB lineage: Bacteria > Pseudomonadota > Gammaproteobacteria > Burkholderiales > Burkholderiaceae_C > Pseudaquabacterium. The sequence goes on along the minus strand of NZ_MWLO01000155.1, from coordinate 28,602 downwards.
TGATGAGTGCGGCCACCTCGGGCCGGCGCGCCGCCGTCTGCTGCAGCAGGCCGGCCACGCCCTGCAGGTTGTTCTTGATGCGGTGGTGCACTTCCTTGACCAGCATCTCGCGCTGCGACACCGCGGCATCGAAGCGGGCCTGCTCGGCCGCGCGCTGCTCGGTCACGTCGCTGGCCACCAGCAGCAACTGCGGCTCGCCGGCCGAGCCGATGGCCACGATGCGCGTGTCCCACACCCGCGGCGAGCCGGCGCCGTCGGCCGACGGCCGCTGCCGCTCGCGGTGCAGCACCTCGCCGCTGGCCAGCGCCGCGCGCAGGTCGGCGTGCAGCGCAGCGGCCTGCCCCGCATCGAAGCACTGCTCGGGCGTGCGCTCCAGCAGGTCGTCGACCGGCTGGTCGAAATAAAGCCCGGCCATCGCATTGAGCCGCAGCACGCGGCCGCTGGGCCCGTCGAACAGCGCGATGGCCAGCGGCGCGGTGTCGATGATGCGTTGCAGCGAGGCCTGCGCCTGCGCGATGCTGATCTCGGCCTGGCGCCGCCGCTCGATGTCGAGCAGCGCGAAGGTGATCTGGCTGCCGGTGGATTCGCGGCCGGTGACCACCGCATTGCCCACCACCCAGAACTCGCGGCCGTCGCGGGCCCGCAGCCGGCACTCGAAGGTCTCGGCCTGGCCCTCGGCCAGCGAGCGCCGGTAGTGCGTGGCGCGCAACGGGTGGTCGGGCTCGTCGGTGGCCACGGTGGCGATCGGCGCGCCGACGAAATCGGTCAGTTCGCCGCCGAACATGCGCCGCGCCGAGCGGTTCATCCACTCGATGCCGCCGTCGCCCACGGTGACGATGCCCACCAGCACCGAATCGAGGATGGCGCGCGTGCGCTCGGCCTGCAGTTGCAGCGCCTCGCGGGCACTGCGGCGCTCGTCGATGTCGACATAAGAGCAGATCAGACCGGCCTGGTCGTCGCCGCCGTCGACCCGCCGCTTGGTCACCTGCACCCACAGCATCGAGCCGTCGCGCCGGCGCAGCCGCCGTTCGCCCAGCCATTGGCCGGTGCGGGCCAGTTCGGTCTCCTGCTCGGCCCACTGCACGGAATGCGCCTGCGGGTCTTCGAACAGTTCGGCCAGCGGCAGGCCGGCCAGCTCGTCGGCGCGGCGGCCGGTGAGCCGGGCCAGCGCGTCGTTGGCGCGGCCGATGCAGCCGTCGCGAACATGGGCGATGCCCACGTCGGACAGGTTGAACATCAGCTCGCGCTCGCGGGCCATGGTCTCGAGCTCGGCCTGCTGGGCCTTCAGCCGCGACACGTCGGTGAGCACGGCCACCGCCTCGGGCTCGCCCAGCGACGCGGCGCGGCTGATCGACAGCGAGTACCAGCGCTCGCCCAGGTGCAGTTCGGTCTCGAAGCGCCCTTCGATGCCGAGCGCACGCCGCGCCACCGCCAGGGCCGCGGCGTGGTCGGCGAAGAGCGTTTCCAGCGTGGCGCCGGCTGCCCCCCCGGCCGGCAGCCCGAGCATGGCCTCGAAGCGCTGGTTGCAGCGCACCAGCCGCTCGCCGCGCAGGTAGGCCATGCCAGCGCTGGTGCCGTCGAGGATGGCCGACAGCTCGCGCAGCAGCTGCTCGCTGCGGCGGTGCGACTCTTCCTGCTCGGTGATGTCGAGCGTGACCACCGACACCGCGGTGCGGCCGCCGGTGAGCTCGCCGGGTTCCACCCGAGTGAGCAGCCAGCGCCGGCCGAGCTCGGGCGCGCGCACCTCGTAGCGCACCTGCACCCGCTCGCCATGGCGCAGGGCCTGCTGCAGCCGCTCGAACTCGGGCAGCGACGAGGGCTCGACCTGCTCGCGGCGGATCGACTGCAGCCCCGGCTGCAGCCCCGAGCTGCCCTTGCCGGGGCCGGCCCGGCTGGGCAGCCAGCCGCGCGAGGCCTCGAAGGTGGCCACGCCGACGCCGGCGGTGTCCATCAGCGCGCCGATCTCGAGCTGGGCCAGGTCGCGCTCGTCCTCGAGGCTGCGGTCCTCGACGACGGCCATCACGCGCATCGGGCCGTCGTCGCTGTGGAAGGCGCGCAGCCGGGCCCGCAGGCGCGGCATGCGGCCGTCGGGCGCCTGCACCGTGGCGCGCACCTCCAGCGTCGGGCCGTCGACGCGCAGTTCGGCGTGCGGGCGGTCGCCCTCCCAGGCCAGCAGCTGGCGCAGGTCGGCGGCGGCCTCGTGCAGCATCACCGGCGTCCGGCCGACCAGCGCACCGAAGGCGGCGTTGCTGCGCAGCACCAGGCCGGTCTGGTCGTACACCAGCATGCCCACCGGACTCAGGTCGAACCAGTGCTCGAGCTCGTGCACCGAGCGGTCGATGCGCACCCGCGCCTCGCGCTCGTGCGTGATGTCCACCAGCACCGACAGCAGCAGCGGGCTGCCGTCGTCGGCGCTCACCTCGCGGGGCAGCACGCGGAACCAGCGCAGTTGGCCCTGCGCGTCGCTGAGGCGGCGCTCCACCAGGGGCAGCGTCTGCCCGGGCCGGCCGAGGCTGGGCCGCTCGAGCCGCGCGGCGCGCACCTCAGGGCGGTCTTCGGGCGGCACGAACTCCACCGGGTCGTGCCCGAGCACCTCGGGCAGCGGTCGGCCCAGCGCCGTCAGGAAGGCGCGATTGGCCGCGACGATGACGTGCCGGGCGTCCTGCACGATCAGCGGCTGCGGCGCGTCCCAGAGCAGCCGCACCACCTCGCCGGTGGCCCGGGCGTCGAGCCGGGGCGCCTGGGACAGCGAGGCACCGCTGCGGGCCCGCAGCAGGCGCATGCCGCCCGGCCCGGGGGCGAGCGCCAGGTGCACCGGGTGGCCGTCGACCAGCGTGGCGTCGCGCTGCCAGGCCGCCGACCCGGCGGCGGCGTCGCGCAGTTCGCTGCGCTGCGGCTCGGCCAGCCGGGCGAAGGCGACGTCGAGACCCTGCCCTGCCTCGCAGCCCAACAGCCGCGTCGCGGCGCGGTTGGCGTAGGTGACGCGGTGGCGCGGGTCGACCAGCACCAGCGCCTCGTCGGCACTGTCGAGCAGCGCCCCCAGCTGCGCATGGGTGGGGGCGGCCGAAGCGCGCGAGAGCACGGACATGCCGCCGAGTTTAGCGGCGCGCACGCCCTGCGACGGCGTGCAGATCGGGCTTCAGCTCAATCGAGCTGCCGTGCCGCGGCGAGCGCGCGCATCACCGCGCGGTTGACCTCGGCCACGCCCAGCATCAGCACCTCGGCGGCGCCGCGGATGTCGTAGACCGAGGCCGACTCCACCGCCCGCACCAGTTCGAGATAGGGGTGATGCGGCCCGGCGCCATCGGCCAGCGCCGAGCGCACCGCCTCGGGCACCGGGATCGAGGCCAGCAACTGGGCGAAGGGCTGGCCCATCATGCGGTCGAGCAGCGAGAACACGCCGCAGATGAAGAGTTCGCTGCGGTGCTCGTCGTCGGCGCCGCTGGCGCGGCCCAGTTCTTCCATCAGCAGGCCGCGGCGCACCGCGGCGAAGATGACCGGGCGCAGGTCGGGGTCGCGGCTGGAGGAGGCCAGCAGCAGCGCCAGCCAGCGCTTGAGCCGCTGGTAGCCCAGGATCATCAGCGCATGCCGGAAGGACGAGATCTCCACCGACAGGCCGAAGGCCGGCGAGTTGATGTAGCGCATCAGCTTGAAGGCCAGCGTGGGGTCGTTGCGCAGCACGGCCTCCATGCGGTCGCCCGATTCCTCGCGGTCGACGCGGTTGATCAGTTCGACGATGGTCTGCATCTGCGGCTGGCCGGCCGCCTTGCTGCGGGAGGCCACGGCGTCGTCGATGGGCCAGCCCAGTACGGCGATGGCGCCGCGGCCGAAGGCCTCGGTCATCTCCACCAGCGTGCGCACGCCGGCCTGCACGTGCGGGATGGTGCGCGACACGCCCCCAGGCGGCGGCAGACCGTCGCGGCGCTCGTCGGCCAGGTCGATGATCGAGTAGGCGAAGCAGGGCAGCACCTCGCGCGGCAGGGGCGCCGTCGGCCGGCCCTTCACGAGCAGCGTATTGCCGCGCTTGTACAGCGTCTGCAGCGCCTCGGAGTGCACCGGGTCGGCGGCCATGAAGGCCGGCACCTCGACCATCAGGTTGGTGGGCAGTTCGGCCTGCATCAGGCCCTGCAGCAGCGACTCTCCGACGATGTTCAGCGACACCCGCCCGGCGTCGGCCGGCCAGGTCTCGCCCAGGGCCTCGAGCAGGTGCACCGCGTCTGGCGTCACGTCCGGGCGCATGGGGAACACGGTCAGGCGCAGCGCCGTGATGGCGCGGTGCTTGTCGATCATCGGCGAGTAGCCGAGGGCCACCTGCCCCAGCACCGGATGGTCGTTCATGCCCACGTGCGTTCTCCCCGAGCCGCTGCGCGGTGCGCGGCGTTCATTTGATGTAGTCGAACAGCGACAGGCGCTGCACCATGGCGTAGGTCTGCAGCGCGGCCTGGTAACTGGTCTGCTGGTTCTGGAAATCGGACACCGCCTGGACCATGTCGAGATCCTCTGCATCGGACTGTACCGACTTCGCCCACAGCGCACGATCCTGGTTGCGCGAATCGATCGAATCCAGGCGCGACAGCGCCGAGCCGGCCACCGATCGCGCGGCCTGCAGGTGGCCCATCACGCCGTCGAGGTCGCGCAGGCCGTTGCTCACCGCCTGCGACACCTCGCCACCGTTGGAGGTGCCGTCCTGCAGCACCGCGATGGCGCGGTCGAGCGCATCGAAGACGTCGAGCCCGGGGGCCGCCGGGTCCAGGGTGAACACGTCGCCGGCCGCCGGCGTGCCGCTGATGTCGAAGCTCATGCCGTCGACGGTGATCGACGCGCCGGAGGTGTAGGGGGCGCCGACGATGGCCGTCGGCGCGCCGTTCTGCAGCACGTCGTAGACCATGACGCCGCCGCCGCTGTCGGAGAAGACGATCTCGTACGGGTCGCCGGTGAGCGCGCCCGGGCTGGTGACGCCACCGGCATCGACCCAGGCCTTGCCGGTGTTGGCCGCGGCCGCGCCGGTGACGAAGACGCCATTGCCGCTGCGCGCACCGAGCCAGATGTTCTCGCCGTCGACGGTGACCGGCATCTGCTCGCTGGCCGAGACCTGCGCCTGGCCCGCGGTGCCGGCGAAGACCACGCCGCCGATGGCGTCGAGGAAGGGCTGCGAGGTGCTGCCCTGGCCGCCGAAGGTGTAGCCGCCGGCGGCGTCGTGCTGGTTGGCCAGCGACAGCAGTTGCCCGCGCATCTGCTGCAGGTGCTTGGCCACGGCGGCGCGCTCGCCCGGCCCGTAGCTGGCGTTGCCGGCGGCCACCATCGACTCGCGGGCCTGCTGCATCACCTCGCCGGCCTGGCCCAGCGCGGCCTCGGCCAGCGCCATCGCGTTGCGGCTCACGTCGACCGAGCGCTGCTCGGCCACCAGGCGCTGCTGCGCGATGTGCGCGCGCTCCGCCCGCGCGGCCGCGGTGGGGTCGTCGCTGGGCCGGTTGACGCGCTTGCCGCTGGCCATCTGCATCTGGGCCTCGCTCAGGTCGGCCTGGCGGCGCTGCAGGCTGTCGACGGTGGTTTCGTAGCGGCTGGCGGTGGAGACTCTCATGGGGGATCAGCGCCTGTTGGAGAACATGGGGGGGCTCAGCGCCCGCCGAGACTGAGCAGCGTGTCGAGCACGCTCTGCGCGGTCTGCAGCATCTTGGCGGCGGCCTGGTAGGCCTGCTGGTACTGGATCAGCTTGGCGGCCTCTTCGTCGAGGTTCACGCCGGTCTCGCTGGACAGGGCCTCGCTGGCACGGGACGCGACGGCGCCGCTGGTGTCGGCCGCGGCGGTGGCGCCCTGCACGCGCACCCCCACCTCGGACAGGGTCTGCGCGTAGGCGTCGGTGAAGCTCTGGCCGTCAACCAGCAGGCGCGCGGCCAGGCCGTCGAAGGCCAGCGCGTTGCCATTGCTCGCCGAAGGGAATGCGGTGGGCGCCAGCGTGAAGACGTCCCCCTGGGCCGGCCGGCCGTCGAGCTTCAGCTCGAAGCCGTTGTAGCTGATGGGCGTGCCCGCGGTCCAGGTGTTCGCGTCCACCACGGCGTTGCCGGCATCGCGCAGTTCGTAGCCGCCCAGGTTGTCGATGAAGTTCAGGGTCAGCGCCTGGTACGCCGCCGCCGGTGCGGCCACGACGGTGAGCGAGGCCACCGACGCCGACCCGGTGTTGGCGATGGCGGCCACGGCCGTCACCGGTGCCGCGGCGGCGATGGCGCGCGGGTTGCCGATCGTCAGCTCCATGCCGGACGCAGCGGCGCTGCTGGGCTTGAGCAGGTAGCGGTCGGACGGCCCCGGCGGCGGCGCGCCGACGGTGATCGAGAACCCGTCGATCACGTCGCCGCTGGCCACCGGCTGGAAGACCTTGTCGTCGGCCAGCCGGGTGACGATGAACATGCCGGCGTTGGCCGGGTCGTTGACCATCGTGTACTCGCTGGCCTTCAGCGCGGTGGCGTCGACGATGGCCAGATCGACGCTGGCGACGAAGGCGCCGGCCACCTTGTCGTTGCTGGCGGCCGGCAGGGCCACCGGGTCGCCGATGCCGAACATGTCGGCGCCGGTGGCGCCGGTCAGGTCGATGCCGAAGGACTGCTGCAGGTTCATCGCCTCGGCCAGCCCGGCGGCCATCTGGCCGAGCCGGTTGCGGGCCTCGACGAGGTCGTCGTCCTGGAAAGCCATCAGCCCGGCCAGCGAGCCGCCGGACAGCGACCCGGCGTCGAGCGGTGATTCCTGCCCGCCCACCAGCATGCCCAGCGACGAGCGGGTGGGGTCGTACTCGTTCCGTGCGGCCACCAAGTGGTTGGCGCTGCCGCCCAGCACCAGGCTCTGGCCGCCGCCGACGAACAGGCTCATGCTGCCGTCGCTGGAGGTGAAGGTGTGCACCTCGATCTTCTCGGCGATCTGGCTGACCAGGTGATCGCGCGCATCGAGCAGGTCGTTCGGGGTGCTGCCCGAGCCCATCGCGTCGATGATGCGCAGGTTCAGGCCGGCCACCTCGTCGGCCAGCGTGTTGACCTCGCGCACCGAGTTCTCGACGTCGCTGCGCACGTTGGCCTGCACCACGTCGATCTGGTCGCTGTACGAGCGCATCATCGACGCCAGGTCTTCGCCGCGGGCCAGCACGGCCTGCCGGGCCGACAGGTCGGCGGGCGAGGCGGCCAGGTCGTTGAAGGCATTGAACAGCTGCGTGGCGGCATGGCCCACGCCCGCCTCGCCGGTGCCGAAGACCTTCTCCAGCTGCTGCAGCATGTCCAGCCGCACGCCGTCGGCGGCCGCGCCCGCGCGCGCCGATTCGGCCCGCTGGGTGAGGAACATGTTGGTCGCCCGCGTCACCGTCTGCACGGTGACGCCGCGGCCGAAGTAGCCCGACCCCGTGAACTGGCCTTCGGTCGCGGCCTGCAGCGTCTGCTGGCGCGAGTAGCCCGGCGTGTTCACGTTGGCGATGTTGTGGCCGATCGTGTTCAGCTGCGCGTACGCGGCGAACATGGCCCGTGTGCCCAGCGACATCAGCATCGACATGGTTCAGCCTCCCTGTGGCCCGAGCGTCAGCTCTGGCTGCGCTGCAGCCGCAGCGTGGTGTTGATGACCCGCGACAGCTTGTCGGCATAGGCCGGGTCGGTTGCGTAACCCGCGCGCTGCAGGCCCTGCGCGAAGCCCTTGGCGTCGGCGCCGGCGGCCACCACGCCCTGGTAGCGGGGGCTGTCCTTCATCAGCTTCGCATAGTCGGCAAACGACTCGGCGTGGCTGCCGTAGGCGCGGAAGCGCTGCACCACCTTCTGTGCCTTGCCGCCGACGTACTCGGTGGTCATGACCTCGGCCACCGCGCCCTTCCAGCTGGCACCGGCCTTGATGCCGAAGAGGTTGTTCGACGGCGTGCCGTCGGATGCGGTGATTTCCTTGCGGCCCCAGCCGGTTTCCAGCGCCGCCTGCGACAGCATGAAGGTGGCCGGGATGCCGGTGGCCTGCTCGGCCGCCTTGGCCGCGGCGCCGTGCTGGTCGATGAAGCCGGCCGCGCTCTTCTCGGGGATCTTCGGCGTGCTGCCGGGCGTGGACACCAGCGGCAGGCTGCGGTTGGCCGGCGTGGTCGACGGGATCGGCCCGGGCGACAAGCCCATCTGCCGCTCGAGCTGCCGCGCGATGACGTCCGACAGGCCGCCGGGCAGCCCGGCCATCTTGGTGGCCAGCTGCGAATCGAGCATCTCGGTGCCGAGCTTGGTGGCCTCGTTGTCGGTGAGGCCCGAGTTCATGGTCGTGGCCCGCATGCTCTTCATGATCTCCTGCATGAAGAGCGATTCGAACTGCCTGGCCGCCTCGCGCACAGCGGCCTTCGGGTCCTTGGCGGCACTGTGCCGCAGGCTGTCCAGGCCGCGCACGTCGCCGGCCAGGCCGCTGTTCTGTCGCTGCAGTGAAATGTTGGCCATGGTCAGATCACCTCGATCTCGGCCTTCAGCGCCCCGGCGGCCTTCATGGCCTGCAGGATGGCGAGCAGGTCCTGCGGCGTCGCACCCAGCGAATTGAGCGCCTTGACCACGTCGGACAGCTTGGCCGCGGCCGGCAGCTGGATCAGCGCCCCGCCCTGCTGCTGGATGGTGATGTCGGCCTTCTCGCTGACCACCGTCTGCCCGCCCTGCGACAGCGGCGAGGGCTGGCTGATCACCGGCATGGCGTTGATCGTCACCGACAGCGCCCCGTGGGCCACCGCACAGTCGGCCAGGGTCACCGCCTCGTTGACCACCACCGAACCGGTGCGGGCGTTGAGCACGATGCGGGCCGCCGGCTTGGCCAGCGTCACCGGCAGGTTCTCGAGGTCGGCGATGAAGCCCACGCGCTCGGACTCGTCTGCCGGCAGCCTGACCTTGACGACGCGGCCATCCATGGCCTGCGCCGTGCCGGCGCCCTTCGATTCGTTGATCGCGCCGGCCACCGCGCGGGCGGTGGCGAAATCGTTGGCGTTGACGTCGAGTTGCAGCACGCCGTCTTCGCCCAGCGAGGTGGCCACCACCTCCTCGACCATCGCGCCTTCGGGCACGCGGCCCGCGGCGAGGTGGTTGATCTGCACCTTGGAGCCACCGGCCGAGGCGCCCGCGCCGCCGACGATCAGGTTGCCCTGCGCGATGGCGTAGACGCGGCCGTCGGCGCCGCGCAGCGGCGTGGACAGCAGCATCCCGCCGCGCAGGCTCTTGGCGTTGCCGGCCGACGAGACATTGACGTCGATGCGCTGGCCGCGCTGCGCGAAGGCCGGCAGCTCGGCCGTCACCACCACCGCGGCCAGGTTCTTCGGCTGCATCGTCACGCCGGGCGGCAGCGCGATGCCGTTCTTCTCGAGGAAGGCGGCCAAGGCCTGCGGCGTGAAGGGCGACTGGGTCGACTGGTCGCCCGTGCCGTCCAGGCCGAACACCAGCCCGAAGCCGGTGAGCTGGTTGGCACGCACACCCTGCACGCTGGCCACCTCCTTGATGCGGGCGGCCTGCACCGGCCACCACACGGCGGCGCTGGCCAGCACCGCCGTGCCCAGCACCAGCCATCGCACCAGGCGTTCGCTGCGGGGCACGATCGGGGACGGGCGGCCCGGGGGGGTTGTGGTCATGGTCAGATGGGCATCATGTTGAGGAAGAAGCGGGCCAGCCAGCCCATCGACTGCGCCTCGGCCTGCTGGCCGCGGCCGCGCTGTTCGATGCGCACGTTGGCCACCTGCGTGCTTTGCACGTTGTTGCCCGGCGCGATGGCGCGCGGATCGACCTGGCCCGAGAAGCGCAGCACATCGACGTTGGCGTTGACGCCGATCTGCTTCTCGCCGGAGATCACCAGGTGCCCGTTGGGCAGCACCTGCACCACGGTGGCGGTGATCGTGCCGGAGAAGTCGTTGCTGTTCTCGGTGGTGCCCTTGCCCTCGAAGTTGTTGCTCTGGTTGCCGCCGGCGGCGGCCTTGCCGAACGAGTTGCTCTTGAACAGCGGCAGCGCGGTCAGCGCCGCATCCACCGTGGCTGCCTTCTCCACCTTGCTGGTCGAGCGCTGCACCGCGCTCACCTTCTCGGCGATCTGCACGGTGAGCGTGTCGCCCACCAGGCGGGCGCGGTAGTCCTCGAACAGCGGGCGGTAGCGCTCGGGCTGGTAGATGGCGCCGTTGGCCGACTTGGCCCGCGGCATCACCGTGGGCACGCCGATGGCGCTGGTGGGCTGCACCAGTTCCACCTCGGGCAGGCGGCTCATCGACTGGCAGCCGCCCAGCAGGGCGAGGGCGGCCAGCGCGGCGAAACACATCGATCCGGTCATGACGGGTCTCGTGGCATCACAGCTGCGCCAGGCGCGAGAGCATCTGGTCGGCCGTGCTGATGGCCTTGGAGTTGATCTCGTAGGCGCGCTGCGTCTGGATCATCGCCACCAGTTCCTCGACCACGTTGACGTTGCTGGTCTCGACGAAGCCCTGCGACAGCAGGCCCAGCCCGTTGGTGCCGGGGGCACCGCCGGCGGGCGTGCCGGACGACGCGGTCTCGCTGAACAGGTTCTCGCCGCGCGGCTCGAGGCCGGCGGGGTTGATGAAGCCGGCCAGCTGGATCTGGCCCAGCACCTGCGGCGCGGTCTGGCCGGGCAGCATCACCTGCACCGTGCCGTCGGACGAGACGGTGAGCGACTCGGGGTCGGCATTGGCCGGGATGGTGATGCCGGGCTGCACCAGGTAGCCGCCGTTGGTCACCAACTGGCCCTGCGAGTTGCGCTGGAAGGCGCCGTCGCGGGTGTAGGCCACGGTACCGTCGGGCATCTGCACCTGGAAGAAGCCGGTGCCCTTGACGGCCATGTCGAGCTTGCTGCCGGTCTGCTGCAGCGCGCCCTGCGTGAAGTTGCGCGACATCGCCACCGAGCGCACGCCCAGGCCCATCTGCAGGCCGGTGGGCAACGCCGTCTGCTCGGAGGTGTTGGCCCCCGACTGGCGCAGGTTCTGGTACATCAGGTCCTCGAACACGGCGTGGCCGCGCTTGAAGCCGTTGGTGGCGGTGTTGGCGAGGTTGTGCGAGATGGCGTCCAGCTGCGTCTGCTGGGCCTCCATCCCGGTCTTCGATATCCACAGCGAGCGGATCATGGCCGCACTCCTGGCAGTTGATGCGTCGATGATCGAACCAACTGAAGCCCGCCCATGAAGCGAAAAGCGCCGCAGGAGCGGCGCTTCTCTGGCGTGCGGGGCGCGCGATCAGGACTGGTTGGACAGCAGCCGGGTGGCCGACTGCTCCTTCTCCTGCTCGGTCTGCAGCAGCTTCATCTGCTGCTCGAACTGGCGCGCCGCGCTGATCATGGCCACCATCGACTCGACCGGGCTGACATTGCTGCCCTCGAGCGCTCCGTCCTGCACGCGCGCGGTGGCGTCGGCGGGCAGGTCTTCGGCCGCGCGGAACAGGCCGTCGGTGCCGCGGTTCAGCGGCGCCTCGGGCGTCACCAGCTTGAGCCGGCCGATGCCCTGTGGCCGGCCGTTGCCCACCTTGGCGCTGATGCCGCCGTCGGCGGCGATCAGCACCTCGGCATTGGCCGGCACGGTGATGGGGCCGCCGTCGCCGACGACGGTCAGGCCGTTCTTCGTCACCAGCAGGCCCTCGGCGTTGACGTCCAGCGCACCGGCCCGGGTGTAGGCCTCGGTGCCGTCGAGTGCCTGCACGGCGAGCCAGGCGTTGCCCTTCATCGCCACGTCGAGGTTGCGGCCGGTGGCCGCCACCGGGCCCGGATCGGGGTTGTAGCCGGGCGTGGATTCCAGCGCATAGACCCGCGTGCTGGCGCCGTCGCCGAGCACCGGCACGGCGCGGAAGGCCGTGAGCTCGGCGCGGAAGCCCGTGGTCGAGGCATTGGCCAGGTTGTGCGCGAGCACCTCCTGGCGCTGCATCGTGGCCTTGGCACCGGCCATCGACAGGTAGATGAGGCGGTCCATGCGGGGCGGTCCGGTGGCGTGTCAGCGATCGTCGGCCGGGCCGGCGTCAGCGCAGGTTGACCAGCGTCTGCAGCACCTGGTCCTCGGTCTTGATGGTCTGCGCGTTGGCCTGGTACGAGCGCTGCGCGACGATCATGTTGACCAGCTCGGCGGTGAGGTCAACGTTCGATTCCTCCAGCGCACCCGACTGCACGCTGCCGATGTTGCCCTGGCCCGGCGCGCCGACGATCGGATCGCCTGAGGCAAAGCTGGACGCCCAGCCGTTGCCGCCCAGCGGCTGCAGGCCCTGCGGGTTGCGGAAGGTGGCCAGCACCACCTGGCCGGCATTGGTGCTCTCGCCGTTGGAGTACTGGGCCTTGATGACGCCGGTCTTGTCGATGTTGATGCCGGTGAGCTGACCGGGCGCGTAGCCGTTCTGCGCCAGGTCGGTCACCGAGAAGCCGCTGCCGAAGTGCGTGGACTTGGAGAAGTCGATCGTGATCGGATCGATCGGGATGGAATTGCCGCCGTCCGGCAGCGGCACCGACTGGATGCCGCCCGGAATGGTGAACGGCGCGTTCGGCGGCGGGTTCACCAGCGTGGTGCCGGCCACGTCGTATTCCAGGCCGGTGACCAGGGCGGTGGCCGGGTTTGCCGGGTCCGGCCAGTTCTTGCCGTTGGCCGTGGCGTAGACGTCGTAGGTGTTGTCGCCGGTGCGCTGGAAGTACATCGTCAGCGCCACCTCCTGGCCCTTGACGTCGTAGACGCGGATCGAGGTGGCCCTGTTGTAGGTGTCCGGGTCCTGGAAGTCGATGGCCACCGCGCCAGCCGGGCTCTTGATCTTCTCGCGCGAATCGAGGTTGTACTCCAGCCGCACCTCCGAGGTGGCCAGCGGCGCCACGCCGGCGGTGGGCAGCTTGAGCGCCTGCACCGTCGACGGGATGATCAGGCCATCGGAGTTGGCCGCGTAGCCCAGCAGCTTGTGGCCGGCAGCGTTGACGACATTGCCGTCCTTGTCGACCTGGAACTGGCCGTTGCGCGAGTACACGCTGGTGCCGTTGTTGTCGAGCTGGAAGAAGCCGTTGCCGTTGATGGCCATGTCCAGCGTGCTCTGCGTCGTCGTGATGTTGCCCTGCGAGAACTGCTGCACCACGCCGGTCAGGTTGACCCCGATGCCGATGCCGTTGCTGCCGCTGCCGTTCATCGACGTGGCGTAGAGGTCCGCAAACTCCGCCCGCGAGGACTTGTTGCCGTAGGTGTTGGCATTGGCGATGTTGTTGCCGATGACGCCGAGGTTCTTGGACGTGGTGTTGAGTCCGGAGAGTCCTTGCTGGAAGGCCATGGTGGGCTCCTTGTGTGGGTCGAAACGGGGTCGTGTGGGATGGGCAGGCGCGTCAGGACACGGCCTTGACGTCGCTGTACTTGACGTTGCCGCTGCGCAGCAGCTCGACGGTAAGCTGGCCGGCCTCGGTATGCACGGCCTGCACGCGGTCGGCCATCAGCCGCGTGCTGGTCACCGGCTGGGCGCCGTTCAGTGCGCTCACTTCGAAAGTCAGCCCGACGGCCTTCGGGTCGGGCGCGGTCCAGTCGAAGGTGTGTCGGCCGGCGGGCAGCTGGCCCAGGTCGATGGTGTCGATGACCTTGCCGCCGGCGTCCTTGACGCTGACCACCACGTTGCGCGCCGAGCCGTTGAGGTCGAAGCCGCCGGTGGTGGCACCCTCGGCACCCGGCACCAGTTGCTTGCCGGCCACCAGCACGTCCTTGCCGACCAGCGCGGCGCCCTCGAGCGACTGCATCTGCAGCAGCAGGCCGTTCATGTCGCCGACCGACGCGGCCAGCTTGTCGATGCCGCTGACGGTGCTGATCTGCGCCATCTGCGTGGTGATCTGCGCGTTGTCCATCGGGTTCAGCGGATCCTGGTTCTTCATCTGCGTGACCAGCAGCGTGAGGAAGCGGTCGCTCTGCTCCTGCGCCGACTTGCTGGCCGAAGCGGCGGTGGACTTGTCGCCGTTGGTGGCGGTACTGAAGGCCGCGAACGGCGAGGCAGGCGTGGTGGGAGTGGGGGTGGTGGCGGTGACGGCCATGGCGGTGTCCGATCAGCAGGGCTCAGGACTGGCCCAGTTGCAGGGTCTTGAGCAGCAGGCTCTTGGCCGTGTTCATGACTTCGATGTTGTTCTGGTACGAGCGCGAGGCCGAGATCATGTTGACCATCTCCTCCACCGGGTTGACGTTGCTGTAGGTGACATAGCCCTGCGCGTCGGCGGCCGGGTGCTTGGGGTCGTGCACGCGCCGGCCGGGGGTCTGGTCCTCGATGACGTTGGACACGCGCACCCCGGCCGCGCCCACCTCGCCCATCAGGGTGGTCTGGAACACCACCTGCCGCGCCTTGTAGGCCTGGCCGTCGGGCCCGGCCACGGTGTCGGCATTGGCCAGGTTGGAGGCCACGGTGCTGAGCCGCTGGCTCTGCGCACTGGCGGCGCTGCCGGAGACGTCGAAGATCTTGAGCATCGTCATGGCGATCAACCCTGGTTGTGGCTCTTCATGGCGTCGAGCATCGAGCGCACGCTGCCGTTGATGAAGCGCAGCGTGGCCTCGTACTTAACGGCGTTGTCGGCAAAGCTGTTGCGCTCGCGGTCGAGGTCGACGGTGTTGCGGTCGACGCTGTCCTGCGCGTGGCTGGCGTACAGCAGGTCGGGTTCGTCGCGGGCGCCGGCCGCCAGGGCCATGTGCCCGGCCTGCGTGGTGGCCATCGCGCCGTCCACGCGCTGCGCGCCGGTGGCCTCGCGCAGCGCACGGGCGAAATCCATGTCGCGGGCCACGTAGCCCGGGGTGTCGGCGTTGGCGATGTTGCTGGCGATCAGGCGCTGCCGCTCGGCCCGCAGCACGAGGGCATTGGCCTGGAAATCGAGCGCTTGGGTCAGTCGTTGCATCGCGGCACCTCTGCCAGGGGGCCATGGCGGCATGGTCCCGGTGTTCGGGATTGTGGGCAGGGCCTGCCGCGAACATGAGCGCGAACAAGGGGACCATTGCCGGTCATTTCGAACCACCGGGCCGGGCCCCGCCCGGACACCATGTCGACCATGACCCCCGTCCGTCCCCCTGCCCCGTCCGAACTGCGCGATGCCGCGCTCGGCGCCGTGCTGTGCCTGCTGGCCAAGGCCGCGGTGCTGGGCCTGCTGACGCTGTCGGCGCCCGCCGTGCTGACCGCGCCGGTGGAACCTGCCAACGCCAGCGCCGCCCTCGATCCCACCCTGGCCGGCCAGTTGCAGCGCCTGGCGCGCGAATCGGCCGGCGCCAGCTGGGGCCCCACCCAGGCACCGGCGCGCATCGAGGTCGAGGTCGGCCAGCTCGATCCGCGCCTCACGCTGGCCCCCTGCCAGCGCATCGAACCCTACCTGCCGGCCGGCACGCGCCTGCTGGGCCGCAGCCGCATGGGCCTGCGCTGCCTGCAGGGGCCGACGCGCTGGAACGTCTCGATCCCGGTGACGGTGAAGGTGATCGCCCGCTCGCTGGTGACCAGCACCTCGCTGCCCGCCGGCACCGTGCTGCGCGTGCACCACCTGGCCGAGGCCGAGGTGGACCTCGCGGCCAGCCCCGATCCGGCCCTTGGCGACGCCGATGCCATCGTCGGCCGCACCTTGGCCCGGCCACTGGCCGCGGGCGAGGCGGTGCGCCGCGGCGACCTCAAGCCACGCCAGTGGTTCGCCGCCGGCGATGCCGTGCGCATCGTCGCGCAGGGCGCGGGCTTTGCCGTCAGCGCCGACGGCCAGGCCATGGGCCCGGGCTTCGAGGGCCAGCCGGCGCGGGTGCGCACCGAATCGGGCCGCATCCTCACCGGCATGCCGGCCGGCGACCGCCGCGTGGAGGTGCCGCTGTGACGCAGGGACGCCACGCCGGGCGCCTCGAGACCGACGGCCCGATCCCCGGAACCGGGGGTTCGGTGCATTTACATCTGGAAAGCACTAAAGTCGCGCTCCGGAGCGGCCGATACACCGAGCATGTCGCAAGGGTTTGGTCAGGCGACCCGCCCCGCTGGAGTCCATCATGAAGATCGGTCAATTCGAAAACAAGGCTGCGGTCGGTCCGGCAGTCACTGAGCGCAAGTCCACCTCGGCGCCCGCCGGGACAGGAGCAGAGCCCAGTGCCAAGGTCGAACTGTCGAGCACGGCGCTCATGGGCGCGGGGGGCGGCGATGCCGTCTTCGACGCCGAGAAGGTCAAGCGCATCGCCGACGCGATACGCGACGGCAAGTACGAAATCGACGCGGACGCGATCGCCGACAAGCTGATCGCCAACGCCCAGGAACTGCTCAGCCCCGGCCGCAAGGCCTGACGCCACCATGGCCCCTCCTGCCAAGTCCATTGCCTCGTCCACCGCCGGTTCGCCGTCGTCACGCACCGTGGAACTGGAGCAGGTCGTCCAGCACGTCGAGCAGGGGCTGGTGTCCCTGGCCGACGCCCTGCGCGAGCGCGATGGCGCGGCCATCGAACACGAAGCCGGTGAACTGCACCGGGCCCTGGCCAATGCCGTCCAGTGCTTCATGCACGTGGCCGAGCACGGCGGCGTGCCCGAACCGCTGCGGCGCCGCCTGGCCCGCGCCAGTGCCACGGTGGCCCGCCAGCGCGAAAGCCTGGCCCGTGCCACGGCCGCCCTGGACCGCGCCATCGACGTGCTGATGCCCGCGCCGCACGTGTCGGCCGGCCTGTACGCGTCGAACGGCCTGCAGTCGTCGTCCACGCGCGGCGGCATGCTGCGCGCCTGACGGTCCGTCGCCGCGGCACCTGGCCAGCGGTCGCGGCCCGCGTGCCTCGGTCTGCACGCTCAGCCTCACAGTCCTCGCCCCACAGGGCTGGCAGGGCATCTCGACCCGATACCTTCGGACCGGATGCCCACATGGCCGTTGCCCGTGCGAAATGCCACACAAGGCCCCGGAGCGGCGCCTGCAAGGGCGGTACCGCCCCCTGATCGCGGGGGCACACTGCCGCCACCTGAACACATTCAGGCACAGGCGTTTCATTCGCTGACCCCGCCCAGGGGCCGGCACCGGACAAGGTTTCGCGTTGGGATCGCAGCACCTCTCGAGCGCCGCCAGGGCCGGTCGGGCCGACACCGGTCCCGACGACCCCGCAGGCGCGCGCCGGGCGCCCCGCCGCTTGCGCCCGGGCCTGCGGCCCGGACCGACCGCTGAAACCCAGCCGTTCGCCCTCGACACCAGCCCGGACTCGGGTCTGCCCGCCACGCCGACCGAGCGGCCTTCGGCCTGGTGGCCGGGCCTGCTGGGCCTGTCGGCCCTGCTGGCGCTGATCGCCGCCTGGCGATTGCTGCCGGTGCTCGTCGACGGCGCGGTCGGCGGGGCCCAGCGCGCCGCGCTGTGGCAGGGCTTGGCCGCCGGCGCCGGCTGTCTGGCCGCCCTGGCGCTGGCCGTGGCCTGGCAATGGCGTCGCCAGCGGCAAGCCGGACAGGCGCTGCGCGACACCGCCCACCACCTGCGGCGCGGCGCCTGGGAATCGGCAGTGGACATCCTGCGCCGGCCGGCCCGGCGGCAGATGCCCTCGGCCTTCGCCGACCTGGCCGAGCAGGTCGAGGGCGTCATGGGCGAATCCGACCGCCGCTGGCGTGCCCGGGCCGAGCTGTCGTCCGACTGGTTCTGGGAGACCGACGAGTACGGCCGGTTGTCGTCGATGTCGGCCGATGCGCCGATCATCAAGCCCGCCGGGCGGGCCCTGGGCGACGTGCTGGGCCGGCGCCACGACCAACTCGACTTTCTGCAGGCGCCAGAGGGCGGCTGGGACGCCTTCCACGCCCGCATGGGCCGGCGCGAGACCTTCCGCCATGTCGAGGTGCAGGTCGCCGGCATGGCCGGGCGCGCCCACGGCTGGGTGGCCCTGTCGGGGCGGCCGCGCTGGCGGCGCGATGGCCACTTCGGCGGCTACGAGGGCGTGGGCAGCGACGTCACCGAGCCCAAGCAGGCCTACCAGCGACTGAAGGACAGCGAGCAGCGGCATGCGGTGATGGCCGGGCTGTCGTCCGACTGGTACTGGTCGACCGATGCGCAGCACCGCTGCCCGGCGCCCGATGCCGAACAGTTGCGCCGCTTCGGCTCGCTGGCCCACCGCTGCACCGGGCAGACGCTCTGGGAGGCCTACCCCGACGCGATTTCGGCGCCGCAATGGCAATCGCACCGCGAGGACCTCGACGCGCGGCGTCCCTTCCGCGCGCTCGAGTTCCCCATGCGGCGCGACGACGGCCGCATCGTCTGGATTTCACTGGCGGGGGCGCCGCGGCACGACGAGGACGGCCACTTCGTCGGCTATCACGGCGTGGGACGCGACATCTCGCTGCGCAAGGCGGCCGAGTCGATGCTCGTCAAGCACAACCAGGAACTGCAGCATGCGGTGGCCTCCCGCACGCGCGAGCTGCAACTGGCCAACCACGACCTGGACGATTTCGCGCGCCACCTCGCGCACGAGCTGCGCACGCCGATCGGCGAAGTCCAGGGGCTGGCCAACCTGCTCACCCTGAAGCTGGGCGAGCGGCTGGGCACCGACGACCGCCAGCTGCTCGATCTGCAGCGCCGCGCGGCCACCACCATGCTCGGCACGCTGGAAGCCCTGCTCGACCTGGCGCGCTCATCGACCGAGGGCATCGAACGGCACGAGGTGGACGTGAGCGCCCTGACGCAGCGGGTGATCGGCGAGCTGCCACCGATCGAGCGCGTGGCGCCGGTTCAGTGGCAGGTGCAGCCGGGCCTGGTGGCCTGGGCCAGTGCGTCGCAGTTGCGCATCGTGCTGCACAACCTGCTGGGCAATGCCGCCAAGTTCACCCGCCACACCGAACGGCCCTGGGTGCGCGTGGACGGTGGGCGCGACGCCGCGGGCCTGCTGACGCTGGCGGTGGAGGACAACGGGGCCGGTTTCGACGAAGACCTGGCCGAGCGGCTCTTCAAGCCCTTCCAGCGCCTGCACCGGCAGGACGAATACCACGGCACCGGCCTCGGACTGACCATCGTCCAGCGCATCGTGCAGCGGCACGGCGGCCGCATCTCGGCGACGGGCCGGCCCGGGCGGGGCGCCCGGTTCGAGTTCACGCTGAGCCAGCGCCACCGCTGACGCGCCCGGTCGCCCGGTGCGGTTCAGCGCACGGGGATCACCACTCTCGCAGCTTGCTGCGCAGCCGGGCGATGGACTGGCTGTGCAGCTGGCACACCCGGCTCTCGGTGACCTTCAGCACGGCGGCGATTTCCTTCAGGTTCAGGTCGTGCTCGTAGTACATGCTCATCACGTACTGCTCGCGCTCGGGCAGGTTCTTGATGGCCTCGACCAGCGCCTCGCGCATGCGCAGGTCCTTCAGCATGGCCAGCGGGTTGGCGGTCTCGTCGACCACGTGGCGGTCGAGGTAGTCGTCGTCGCCGTCGTCGCCGGTCATGTCTTCCAGGTAGACCAGCTGCGTGCCGCGCACCTTGCCCAGCAGTTCCTGGTAGGCGACGAGCGTGAGGCCCATCTCCTTGGCGATCTCGCTCTCGTGCGGGGCCCGGCCCAGGCGCTGCTCGAGGCGGTGCACCGCGGCCTCGATCGAGCGCTGGTGTCGGCGGTCGCCGCGGCTCATCCAGTCGGTGCCGCGCAGCTCGTCGAGCATGGCGCCGCGGATGCGCTGGGTGGCGAAGGTCTCGAACTGCACGCCCTGCTCCTTGTCGAAGCGGCTCAGCGCGTCGGACAGGCCGATCATGCCGACCTGGATCAGGTCGTCGAGTTCGACATTGGCCGGCAGCTTCGCGATCATCTGGTGCGCCAGGCGGCGCACCAGCGGGCTGTACTGCTTGAGCATCGCGTTGGCGTCGAGTCTGCCTTTGGCGGTGTACATGGGGTGGCTCCGGAGAGAGGTCAATTCGCTTCACCGGCGTGCAGGCCGGGCCGGATTCGGCCGGGCGGTCGCTGCAAGGGGGTGCAGGGCTCGTCGCCGGTCAGCTGCGCGGCAGCCAGGCGACAGATGCCGGGATCGGGCGGCTCGCCGTCGCCGCGCGACGGATCGGCCACGGCCCATTCGCCGAGCGCGGCCCCGAGGAAGCGGTCGGCGCAGCCGGTCAGGCGCTCGGCGATGCGCGCCATGCGCTGCCGGGTGCCGTCCGAGGTGAGCAGCAGGTCGAAGGCCATCACGCCCAGGCGCTGCGTCAGCAGCTTCATCGAGGCGTAGGCATGGGTCAGGCTTTCGGGCTGGTCGCTGGCCAGCAGCACCGGCCTGGGCGTGCGGCCGGCGAACATCCGCGCCAGATCGGAGGCGCTGGCGTGCACCAGCACCACGTCGGCGCGCGGCACGGCTTCGCCCAGCGCGGCCAGGAAGCCGGCGGTCGAACCGCGGGCGTCGAGCCAGCGCATCGGCAGGCCGCGCGCGGCGATGAAGGACACGCTGGCCGACAGTGGCTCGATGCAGGCCGACAGGTCGATGCTGGCCAGTTCGTGCGCGGGCGAGGCGGTGTCGGCGGCGTCGACCACCAGGGTGTGCAGCTGGCGCTCGGCGAAGGCGGCGCACAGCCGCTCCATCCCCACGCCGCCATAGGCCGCGTAGGGGTTGTGCGCCAGCTGCACGAAGCGCCGCCGGGTCGCCGCGAACATGCGGCGCAGGCCATGGGCCTGGTCGCGCGGGGCGGCGGCGTGGGACGGGGAGGATCGCATGGGGTCTCGCGGTGCGGGGTGGTGGGCGTTCAGGCGCGAGCGACCGACGCGGCAGCCGACGGTTGCACGGCGTGGCGGCCGGCGAACAACAGGTTCACCTCGCCGGCGTCGAGCCGCCACGAGGAGCTGCCGCCGCCGCGCATGGCGCGCTGCACCAGGGCCTGGGCCGACAGGCGGTGCCAGTCCTCGGGCACGCGCTGGCCATTGGCCACGCCGATGACCTTGCACTTGTGGCGGATGAGCGCATCGAGCGCGGGGCCGAGCTTCACGGCCTCGTCGAGCTTGGAGACGATCACGCCGCGGCAGGCGGCGGCGCCGTAAGCCACCATCACGTCTTCCACCGTCTCGCCTTGGGCCGCGGCATTGATGACCAGCAGCTTCTGGATCGAGGGGTGCGAGAGCATCTCGAGCAGCTCGCGGGTGCGGGTGTCGCGCTGGGCCATGCCGGCGGTGTCGATGAGCACCATCTTCTTGCCGGCCAGCAGCTCCAGCAGGTCTTCCAGCGAGGCGCGATCGTGCGCGGTGTGCACCGGCACGCCGAGGATGCGGCCGTAGGTGCGCAGCTGCTCGTGGGCGGCCACGCGGTAGGCGTCCAGCGTGATCAGGCCCAGCTGCGCGGCGCCGTGGCGGGCCGCGAAGGCCGCGGCGATCTTGGCCGTGCTGGTGGTCTTGCCCACGCCGGTGGAGCCGATCAGGGCGAACACGCCGCCGCAGTCCTCGAGCGCGATCTCGTGCTCGTCGGTGAGCACGTTGCGCTCCAGCACCGAGGCGGCCCAGGCCATCTCGTCGCTCACTTCGGCCGGCAGGCCCTGCACGATCTTGCGGATCAGCGCCGGCGACAGGCCGGTGTCCAGCAGCTTCTGCGCCAGTTCGGCCTGGCGCGGGTTGCGCTGCAGCTTCTCCATGAAGGCCAGCATGCCGAAGCGCTCTTCGATCAGGCTCTTCATCGCCCGCAGTTCGCCGATCATCTCGCTGTGGTCGCGCTGTGCGGCGACACCGGCGCTGCGCTTGGTGTCAGCCTCGGCCAGGCGGATCTCCTCGCGCAGCACCGGCAGTTCGCGGCGCGGCGTGGCGCCCATGCGCGCCGGCGCGGGCTCGGCCTGGCGGGCCGGCAGCGACGCCGCCCCCGCGGGCCGATCGCCGCGCGTGGTGGCGGCCAGGTCGAGCTCGACCTGGCGGCGCTTGAGCATGCGCTCGCGCACGTAGTCCTGGAAGGTGAGCGTGCTCATGCCCAGGGTCTGCACGTCGTCGTCGACGGCCTGCTCGGTCGGCCGCTGCGGCGCGCGCTGGGCGGCCTGGGCCTGGGCGTGGGCCTGGCGCAGGCCCGGCACTTCCTCGCGCAGCGTGGGCACGGCCTTGGTCGAGGCCCGCACCAGCGTGGTCTGCGCCGCCGCCGCTTCGAGCTGCTGCATGCCGTCGGGCGCCATGGCCAGCACCTCGACCCCATCGGCACCGGGCCGAGTGGACAGCACCACGGCGTCGTCGCCGAGCGCGCTGCGCACCAGGGCCAGGGCCTCACGCGAGGTTTTCGCGGTGAATCGCTTGACGTTCATGTCGTACTTCCGATGATCGATCCGATGCGGATCGAGTGGGTCTCAGGGATCTCGCTGTGGCCCAGCACCTTCAGGCGCGGGGCGGCGCGGCGCAGCAGGCGGGCCATCGGCGCGCGGATCAGGTCCGGCACCAGCAGGCAGGCCGGCTGGCCCAGGTCTTCCTGGCGGCGGGCGGTGTTGGCCGCCTCGCGGGTGAGCGTGTCGGCCACACCGGGGTCCAGCGCCGCGCCGTGTGGCGAGGTCAGGGCCTGGGTGACGAGGCGCTCGAGTTCGGGTTCGAGCGCAATGACGTCCAGTTCGCGCTGCGGGCCGTAGATCTGCTGCACGATCACCGGGGCCAGGTGGATGCGGATGCGCTTGGCCAGTTCGCCGGGGTCGGTCACCGTGGCGGCGAACTCGGCGACGCACTCGACGATCGAGCGCATGTCGCGGATGTGCACCCCTTCTTCCAGCAGCAGCTGGAGGACCTTCTGGATGGTGGAGATGCCGACCATTTTGGGGATCACGTCTTCGATGAGCTTGGGGGCGAGTTTGGTGACGTGCTCGACGAGTTGCTGGGTCTCCACCCGGCCCAGCAACCTGGCCGCATTCACCTGCATCAAGTGTGAAAGGTGGGTGGCCACGACGGTCGAGCAATCAACCACCGTAAATCCATTCATTTGGGCCAGCTCCCGCTGGCGCTCTTCGATCCACGTGGCGGGCAGTCCGAAGGCCGGGTCGACGGTCTCGGCGCCGGGCAGCTTCACCGTCGCGCCGCCGGGGTTGATGGCCAGGAACATGCCCGGGAAGGCCTCGCCCTCGCCCACCACCGCGCCGCGCAGCATCACGCGGTAGACGCTGGGCTTCAGCTCGAGGTTGTCGCGGATGTGCACCGGCGGCGGCAGGAAGCCCACCTCCTGCGCGAACTTCTTGCGCACGCCCTTGATGCGGCCGAGCAGGTCGCCCGAGCGCGAGGCATCGACCAGCGCGATGAGCCGGTAGCCCACCTCCAGGCCCAGCGTGTCGACCGGCTGCAGGTCGTCCCAGCTGGCCTCGGCATTGGCCGCCGGTTGCTGCGCCTCGGCAGAGGGCATGGGCTTTTCCGCCGCGCGCTGGGCGCGCCGCCCCAGCCACCAGGCCAGCCAGGCCACCGCGCCGGCGATGAGCAGGAAGATGACATGCGGCATGCCCGGGATGGTGCCCAGCGCGCCGATGATGCCGGCGGTGATGGCCAGCGCCTTGGGGCTGCCGAAGACCTGCGTGCGGATCTGGCTGCCGATGTCGGATTCCTTGCCGACGCGCGACACCACCATCGCCGCGGCCACCGACACCAGCAGCGCCGGGATCTGCGCCACCAGCGCGTCGCCGACGGCCAGCAGGATGTACGACTTGGCCGCCGCCGCCACCGACAGGTTGTGGTCGACCATGCCGATGATCAGGCCGCCGATGATGTTGATGAACAGGATCAGGATGCCGGCCACCGCGTCGCCGCGGACGAACTTGCTGGCACCGTCCATGGCGCCGAAGAACTCGGCCTCCTCGCCCACTTCGAGGCGGCGGCGCTTGGCCTCCTTCTCGTCGATCAGGCCGGCGTTGAGGTCGGCGTCGATGGCCATCTGCTTGCCGGGCATCGCATCCAGGGTGAAGCGCGCGCCGACCTCGGCGATGCGCTCGGCGCCCTTGGTGACGACGATGAAGTTGATGACCACCAGGATGGCGAAGACGATCAGGCCGACGGCGAAGTTGCCGCCGATCAGGAAGTGGCCGAAGCTCTCGATCACCTTGCCCGCGGCGCCGGTGCCGTTGTGGCCTTCTAGCAGCACCACGCGGGTGGAGGCCACGTTGAGCGACAGGCGCAGCAGCGTGGTGACCAGGATCACGGTCGGGAAGGCGGCGAAGTCCAGCGGCCGCAGCATGTGCGCGGCCACCAGCATGACCATCAGCGCCAGCGTGATGTTGAAGGTGAACAGCACGTCCAGCGCCAGCGCCGGCAGTGGCAGCACCATCATGCCCAGCACCATGACGATGAACAGCGGCGCCATCAGCGCGCGCAGCACGCCGGCCCGCGGGCCCACCATGGCCTGCAGTTGCGCCAGGATCAGGCGTGGGTTCATGCGCCGGCCCCTTCATGCTTCAGGTGCGGGTCCATGTCCGGCGGCACGTCGAGCTCGGGCAGCGCGTTCGGCCAGGCGCCGCGGCCGTCCAGCGCCGCGCGCAGCTGGTACACGTAGGCCAGCACCTGCGCCACGGCGGCAAACAGCCGGGCCGGCACCTCCTGGTCGAGTTCGGTGTGGGCGTACAGCGCACGGGCCAGCGCGGGTGCCTGCAGCACTGGCACCTTGGCCTCGCGGGCGATGTCGCGGATGCGCAGCGCGATCAGGTCGGCACCCTTGGCCACCACCTTCGGCGCGGCCATCTTGCCGTCCTCGTACTTCAGCGCCACGGCGTAGTGGGTGGGGTTCATCACCACCAGGTCGGCGCCGGGCACCGCGGCCATCATGCGGCGCTGCGCCATCTCGCGCATGCGGGCGCGCAGCTTGGCCTTGACCTCGACGTTGCCCTCGGAATCCTTCTGTTCCTGCTTGACTTCCTGCACGCTCATCTTCAGGCGGCGGGCGTGCATGGCGCGCTGCAGCGGCACGTCGATCATCGCGGACACGCCCAGGGCCAGCGCCATCAGGCCCAGGCCGCCGATCAGCGCCTGCCCGGTGTGGGCCAGGGCCACCGGCAGCGACATGGTCAGCGCGTCGTGGAAGTCCTGCAGGTGCGAGGCCAGGTAGGTGGCGCCGATGGCACCGACCACCAGCGCCAGCACGCAGGACTTGACGAGGTTGCCCAGGTGGTCGCGCGAGACCATGCGGCCCAGCCCGGCCAGCGGGTCGAGGTGGCTGAACTTCGGTGCCAGCGGCTTGAAGGTGAAGTTCCAGCCGCCCGACAGCACGCCCGCGCCCACGGCCAGAAGCGTGACCACCGCACCCATCGGCACGACGATGCCCAGGAAGGCCATCACCAGGTCGCCCAGGCGCTGCAACATGCCCTCGGCGCCCTGCAGGTCGTGCGCGTCGAAGCGCAGGCCGGCGCGAAGGATGTCCTGCGTCGCGTCCAGCAGCCAGGGCATGGCCGCCAGCAGCACCGCACCGCCACCGCCGACGACCCCCAGGTGCGCCAGGTCGCGCGAGCGCGCCACCTGCCCGTCTTCACGGGCCTTGCGGAGCTTGCGTTCCGAGGCGGGTAGGTTGCGGTCTTGTGCGTCGGCCATGGTGTGGTGGAACCCTCCCCAGGATGGTGCCCGTCGGCCGCGCAACGGTTGTCCGGATAAGGCGGCGAAAACGACGGGTCATCGGTGCCAGGTGACCTTGCCGACCCGGGCATCCTGGCGACATGGCGACGGATCGACCCGCGCCCGCCCGCACTTGTGACGAAACGCACGCGCCATCTCCAACCCGCCGCGCCGATTCAAGTTCCCGGGTGCGGACCCGATATCCCGTCGAAGGTTGATCGAAAGGCCTGTCCCGTGGCGTCGCGCAGTCGGCGCCGGCCGGGCCCGACGACCGCCACCGGATATCCCGACCCGACAGACGCACGCACTTAAGGACCACGTCCATGGCTTCCATCGTTCTTGGCTTGACGACCACGCAGATCGAAGGCCTCACCTCGGCCTCGATCGCCGGCATGACCACGCAGGACTGGGCGGCGTTCTCGACGGCTCAGATCGTGGCCCTGACCACGGCGCAGATGCCCTACATCTCCACTGCGGGTCTGCGCGTGCTCGGCACCAGTTCGGTGGCCGCGCTCGAGACCAGCGACCTGGCGATGCTGGGCTCGTCGCAGGTGCGCGCGCTCAGCACCACCGGCATCACCGCCCTGACCACCACGCAGGTGGCCGCGCTGGGCAGCAGCCAGGTGGCGGCGCTGACGAGTGCGCAGTTGCGGGCGATGGAGACCACGGACCTGGCCGCCGTCGAGACCACCGACCTGGCGGCCCTGTCCACGGCCCAGGTGCTGGCACTGACGAGCACGCAGGTCGGCGCGCTCGGCACCACGCAGCTGTCCAACCTGACCACCGCGCAGGTGCGGGCACTGGCCACCGCGCAGCTGTCCGCGCTGGGCACGACGAGCCTCGACTCGCTGACCACCTCGCAGTTCGCCGCGCTGGGCACCGGCCAGCTGGCCAGCCTGGGCACCACGCAGGTCGCCGCGCTGGAGACCAGTGACCTGGCCGCGCTGGACACGCGCCAGGTGCGCGCACTCACCAGCAGCCAGATCGGCGCGCTGGGCACCACCCAGGTCGCCAACCTCGGCACCACCCAGGTGGCCGCACTGACCACCGCGCAGATCGCCGCGCTCGGCACGACCAACCTCAATGCACTGGGCACGACGCAGTTCGCGTCGCTGACCACCGGCCAGATCGCTGCGCTGGGCACGTCCCAGGCCGCCGCGATGGAGACCGCCGACCTCTATGCGCTGGGCACCAGCCAGATCCGCGGCCTGCAGAGTTCCGAGATCGCCGCGCTGGGCACCACGCAGGTGGCCAGCCTCGAATCGAGCCAGGTGGCCGCGCTGACCACCGGCCAGGTGCGCGCGCTGGGCACCACCGCCGTCGCCGCCCTCGAAACCACCGACCTCGCCGCCATGGGCACTGCGCAGGTGCGCGCCTTCACCACCTCGCAGGTGGCGGCGCTGGGCACCACGCAACTGTCCAACCTGGGCACCACGCAGATCACGGCGCTGGACACGGCGCAGATCGGCAGCCTGGGCACCACCGCGCTGAACTCGCTGACGACGACACAGTTCTCGTCGCTCACCACCAGCCAGATCGCCGCGCTGTCGACCACGCAGACCGTCAACCTCGAGACCGCCGACCTGTATGCGCTGACCAGCAGCCAGGTGCGCAGCCTGCAGACCAATGACGTGGCCGCGCTCGGCACGACGCAGATCGCCGCCTTCGAGTCGAGCCAGATCGCCGCGCTCGGCACCGGCCAGGTGCGCGCGCTGGGCACCACCGCCATCGCCGCCATCGAGACCACCGACCTCGCC
Organism: Ideonella sp. A 288; assembly: GCF_002198735.1. Taxonomy (GTDB): domain Bacteria; phylum Pseudomonadota; class Gammaproteobacteria; order Burkholderiales; family Burkholderiaceae_C; genus Pseudaquabacterium. The sequence continues at coordinate 1,465 of NZ_MWLO01000155.1, read as the reverse complement.
GCGATGGGCACCGCCCAGGTACGAGCGCTGGGCACCTCTCAGCTCGGCGCGCTGGGCACCACGCAGGTCTCCAACCTCACGACCACGCAAGTTGCCGCGCTGGGCACCGGCCAGATCGGCGGTCTCGGCACCAGCAGCCTCAACGCCCTGACAACCACGCAGGTCGCGGCGCTGACCACCGGCCAGATCGGCGCACTGACCACCACGCAGGTGGCCAATCTCGAAACCGCCGACCTCTACGCGCTGACCACCAGCCAGGTGCGCGGCCTGCAGACGGCCGACCTGGCCGTGCTGGGCACGACGCAGATCGCCGCCTTCGAATCCAGCCAGATCGCCGCGCTGTCCACCGGCCAGCTGCGCTCACTGTCCACCACCGCGGTGGCCGCCATCGAGACCACCGACCTGGCCGCGCTGACCACCGTGCAGGTGGCCGCGCTGATGACCTCGCAGATCGCCGCGCTGGGCACCACGCAGCTGTCCAACCTGACGACCACGCAGCTCACCGCGCTGACCTCGGCGCAGATCGGCAGCCTGGGCACCAGCAGCCTGAATGCGCTGGGCACCACCCAGTTCTCGGCCCTGACCANACGCGCTGACCACCAGCCAGGTGCGCGGCCTGCAGACGGCCGACCTGGCCGTGCTGGGCACCACGCAGATCGCGGCCTTCGAATCGAGCCAGATCGCCGCGCTGACCACCACCCAGGTGCGCTCGCTGTCCACCACCGCCATCGCTGCGCTGGAGACCACCGACCTGGCCGCCATGGGCACCGCGCAGATCGCCGCGATGACCACCGCGCAGGTCTTCGCGCTCAGCACCACCCAGTTGTCGAACCTGACCAGCAGCCAGATGGCCGGCCTGACCACGGCCGAGGTGGCCGCGCTCGGCACCACCAGCCTGAACTCGCTGGGCACCACCCAGTTCTCGGGGCTGACCACGGCGCAGGTCGCCGCGCTGACCACCACCCAGGTCGCCAACCTCGAGACCACCGACCTCGCCGCGCTGACCAGCTCGCAGATGCGCGCGCTGCAGACGGCCGACCTCGCGGTGCTGGGCACCACGCAGATCGCCAACCTGGGCACGACGCAGATCGGCGCGCTGACGACCAGCCAGCTGCGCTCGCTGTCGACCACGGCCATCGCCGCCATCGAGACCGCCGACCTCGCCGCCCTGGCCACCGGCCAGGTGGCCGCGCTGACGACCTCGCAGATCGCCGCGCTGAGCACCACGCAGCTGTCCAACCTGGGCACCACGCAGATGGTGGCGCTGACTTCGGGCCAGATCGCCAGCCTGGGCACCAGCAGCCTCAACTCGCTGGGCACCACGCAGTTCACTGCGCTGACCACCAGCCAGATCGCCGCGCTGACCACCACGCAGGTGCAGAACCTCGAGACCGCCGACCTCTACGCGCTGACCACCAGCCAGATCCGCGGCCTGCAGACGGCCGACCTGGCGGTGCTGGGCACC